>CAZYHQ010000015.1:0-11022 GCA_964646855.1 uncultured archaeon | reverse complement strand
ACATTACCTATCTCTATCGATCCGATAAACGGCAGTCTGTCGCTGTGAATTTTTCTGGTTAACTTTTCCAATTTTTTGAAGTGCTGCTGGAGAGTTTCCATTACCAGCAGACAGCCTTTTGCTGTTTCTATCTTGCCGGATTTGGGCGGCCAGAAATAATACGTAGCCAGCCGCGGAAAAATGTCAAAACAGGAAGTGAGTCTTTTGTTCAATGCTGTCTTGCCTATAGAATCCGCTTCCTTTACAGTGTTGCAGTTTACCAGCACCCAGAGAATTTTTGGCATGAAATCTGTAAAATAGATACTCGTCAAATAAAATAAATCTATTTAAATTTTCTTTTGAAAAGGCTTACTATGAATTCGCAAATAAACAGACCACGGTTATACATTATAGCAGAGGAACATCCGTGGTACGATCTGTTTAACGAAAAAATTCCTGTCGCGAAACAACGCGCTCAAAAAATTTTGGAGAAGGAGAGAGGTTTGGTCGCAGAAGTAAAACCTCAAGTTGTTTTTCTTGAATATCCGGAGAACTGGGGTTTGGAAGAAGAATTGACCTACAGAACAACTGTTTTAATGAATTCTTATCGGAGTTGTGGTTCTGAAATTTCTACAAATGAAGCAAAAGATATAATTAGAAAAGGTTTTGAGCAGCGCATAAATTTTTACTCCGAATTAGCAGACACCAGCAGGTTGGTTTTTCTTGAGGACTACGACTTGTACAAAGAATCTGGAATTTTGCTTGCAACAATTTGGAGAAGGATGTCTTACCTGGAAGAAAGGGGGAAATTTCAGGAAAACATAAGAAAAAGGGAAGAAACCTATTCAACGAAAATTCAGGAAGAAATTGTTAAAAAGCTCCAAAAGGGTCTAGCGATTTTGGGAAACAGTCATGTTTCAAGAAAAAATACAGAAGAAGAATGGTTGACTGAGTTAGGAAAGTTAGCAGACATAACAATAGTTTCTTTAGGTACGAAAGATGTGTTGCAATAAAAAAACTTAAATTCATGCTCCTTGCGAGAAAATGCTGTGGGTTAAATTTTGTGGAGAATATTGTCAAACTCAGAGTTTTCGAAGTAATTTCAAGGCTTGTATGGTCCAGTTATTTTTGTTATGATTGCTCCTTCTTTCTGTGCTTCGCTAATTAATGTGCCGCGAAAATTTCTCAACTCGCTTTTTGGAAGTTTTGCTGCGACTACGAATCTGCTTTCTTTCTTTTCGTACTCCGCATAGAAATGTGTAACACCATGCAAAAGACTTTTCATCAAAATATCGGCGCGATTCAAAACACGCAAGTTTGTTCCGTAGAGGTAAAATTTTACACCTACCATTGTTTACCTATTGGGATTCATATATAAAAATTTGAAGGTGCGCCCCGCCGGGATTTGAATTTGAAATTCCAATAATGTCTTACCATTACAAAATCGATTAAAAGCAAATATTTAAATACAAAGTAATGGTAAATAAATTTATGAGAGTTATAAGAAGAAAGAAGGGTGGTACAGAATACTTCTACTTACAACATTCTTTCAGGCAGAACAACAAGGTGGTCACCAAAGAAGTCTATCTCGGAAAGATTCTGCCGAAAAACGTTGACGAGATTAAAGAAAGGCTGCTTGCAGAAACTAGGAAAGTTCTTTACGGCAATCTGGGAAAGATAAAAGAAAATTTCCAAAAGGAATGGAAAAAATATCCGCAGTCGGCAAAAGAAAAAGAACTGCAGGAAATAGCAATAGCTTTCACATACAATACCAATGCAATAGAAGGTTCCACTATAACGCTGGAAGAAGCTAGGGAAATAATCGAGGACAAAATTGCCCCAAACAAACCTTTGAGGGATATCCGCGAGACGGAATCTCACGCAAAAGTTTTCTTGGGCATGCTGAAAATAAATGAAAGACTATCCAAAGACCTTCTATCAAAATGGCACTTGGATGTTTTTGGAGAGACAAAAAGAGATATCGCAGGTAGTTTCAGGAAATATCTTGTTAGAGTTGGTAATTACATAGCTCCTGATTGGCGGGATGTGGAAAACCTGATGGAACAATTTGTGAAGTTTGTAAACGAATCCCGGGTTAATGCAGTCGAACTTGCCGCGAGAGCTCACTACAGGTTTGAAAAAATACATCCATTCGGCGACGGCAACGGAAGAATTGGAAGACTTATAATGAACTATATACTTTGGAAAAACGGTTATCCCATGATTATCATAGATTTCAAAAATAGAAAATTTTACTACAGGGCTTTGCAAAGAGGCGAAGAGAGTTTCGTGAATTATTTCATCCGAAGATATATTTCCATCCACAAGAAAAGAATATCCGGAAGATGACTGCTAATTTACAAAAATAAATTCATGCTCCCGCCGGGATTTGAACCCGGGTTCTCGGATTTCTTCTCTCATCTGTTGTCAACGCTTTCGCGCAATCGAAAGCCCGATGTCCTTGACCGGACTAGACGACAGGAGCCTAATCAATAGTTTGTTTTGCAAACCGATATTTATATTGATTGCTTACTCTCAGAAACGATCAGGTGACTCATTTTTCTTTCAGTTTCCTAAAAAACTTTAGGACCAACCACCCTACAATTCCACCAATTGCACCTGTCACAGCCCAAACAAAAATACCTGTAATCCCGAACGACAGTTCAAGAATATTTTTTAGAAGCATAAATGTAATTACCGCAGGTATGAAAAGTAACAGTTGCTCTTTTGTCGTAAGTTTTTCTGCTTTTTTATTTTTGGGCATTTATTTCAACAGTAATTAAACTTTGCAGAATTGAATTAAAATACTTTTATTCTTTGTCCTCTTTGTCTCCCTCGCAGCAGCCGAGAACAAATCCGCAGTGGCTGCAGATGTCTTTTGCCTTTACGTGTGCAACATTTTCTGAAGAACAGCGAATGCAGGACATAGCAATCTTTGAAATAATTTCATTTGCAGACTTAAAGTTGTTTTGCAGGAGCTCATTTCGGTTTGAGACAGAAAATTAAATCTTTATAGTGAGAAAAAGGCAAAATAATTTAAGGTGGCTTGGAGATTACTTTAAAAATAGTACTGTTTTTCCTGATTTTCGCGGTATTGCTAGTCCAACCTGCATATGCCCTGTCGTTCACCGGCTTCACGGACAAGTTCAACTACAAGATCAACGACACGATGAACTACACAGGCTCGTCAGACCAGAACATAACGTCGAACATAACACTGTGGCTGATCAACACGAGCCACACAGTTTTCAACACAACCTCCCTGATACCGAACGCCACGAATTTCACAACGCAGCTTAGCGCGAGCGTGCCGAGGAGCGGGGAGTATTTCATCAAGGCGAATTTCACTTTCAACAGCACGTACTACGAAAGTTCTGCGATCGTAAAAATTTCCAAGGCGCACACGACCGTGATTTCCACGAACAAGCCTGCGTACTCTCCCGGGGAAAAAATAAATTTCACCGTGCTTGTGACTGACGTAAACAGCATCGGAATTTCTGACGAGAACATGACTGTGAGGCTGCTGTACGGAACCAACGACACTGTCCTTGCCATCACTTCCGGGCTGACCAACTCCGCGGGGGAGATGAAGTCGTCCTTCACGGCGCCCAGCACGATCGGCAGCTACAGGCTGACCGTAAACGACTGGATTGCGACAAAGATTGTCGACATAAGCACCTTTGACCTAGTTGCTTACAGCGGCGACTCTACAGGCAACTTGAAAACAAGATTTGGCGCGAACGAGAATGTCTTCATTTACATGGATCTTTTTGACAGCAACAAAACCCGCTACCAGGGAACGGAAACCATATCCGTCCAAGTCACGCTCCCGAACGGCACGCAGAACGCTTCGGTGTCCTACGCATTTTCCGGAAGCAGAATAAACACGTCTTTCAATGTCACCGACAAGGGAATCTACACCGCAAAAGTTACTGTCGTTTCCAATTCCAAGTCGCTCACGCTCCCGATAGAAGTCGGCAAGTACGAGCTTGTCGGCTGGTTGGAGAAAAACACGACCCAGTCGAACGTTTTCTTTCCCAACGAGACGGTCAACATAAGGGTGAAAGTTTTCAACGTCAGCAGCGGCGAGGTGATCAAAACAGCAGCGCTGGACGAGGTGTTCGACCTGATTTTGCTTGACGCGAATTTTGCAAACTTCAGCACAATATCCAACAGCAGTTCTCTCGACCCTGTGACAGGCGTGAGGTCGTTCAGTTTCAATGCGTCCAGCACTTCTGGCTTGTACTACGTCAGGATAAGGCTCAACCAGACAATCGATCTTGACATGAAGGTCGCGGCCACTGTTGCTACCGCGATCCCCGTTGACCAGAACAAAAACTTCAAGAATTATTTCGTCGGCAACCAGCAGACGATAAGGGTGCTGACAACCCTGTCGAACTTCACTTCGCAGGTGAACGTGACGAACGTCTCCGCGGTTTCCGTGAAGACCAGGGCGGGTGCCGACATAACGTCGTCGCTCAAATTCAACACCTCGATAGTGGAATACAGGGACGCGAAGGCCGGACTGGTGGAGTTCTCAGCACCTACTGACGCCGGTCCTTATTTCGTCAAAACACTGACCAACAACAATTTTGCAGCGGAAGCGCAGTTTCTTGTAAAGTTCTATACTGCGTGCGCGCAGCTTGAAGGATACAAGTGGTTTGTCGGTGCCAACGAGGATGTGAACCTCACTGTCAGGGTTGCAGAGGCGAAGGATGTTGGCGTCGTCGATTCCCTGTCCGGCAATTCCAGCGACTCTACGAACACCGCAGGCAACTTTTCTAGTCTGTACGGGATGTACGACTGTTATGCTGCCTACACAACCACTGCGAGCGGCAGCTCGAGCGCGGGAAACAATACGGCAAACATACGGGTCTCTGTGGCGAAAATAATCAACACCTTGAACGGCGAGGACGTTACGACGAAAGTCGCAAACCTGCCTAACAACAACACCGACGACAACGGCAGGCTGACCCTGACCATGACGAGACCATCGGGCGGGTGGGACAGCGGGACATACGTAGTTGAAATGGAACTGAAGGACAAGAACAACAACACCGACAAAGGTTTCGGCACGTTCCAAGTCAGGAGTCTCTGGGTAAGCATCTGGCCCAAACAAATTGACGGCAGGTGGAAATGGTACTTTTCGCCGACCGAGAACATGAGCTTCGAGGTCAACGCATACAACTCAACAGGCACATGGTATTATTACGGCACCAATTCCGGGGTCGGAGACAACTGCTACGTTCTTGATGTGTTCTACCAGGGCAACGGTGCCGAGTGGTTCTCGCCGCCCAAGACCGTGTCTACAGGCAAGTACTCATGGAGCTGCACGAACAGTTCCGTGCCTACGAACGGCAGGTTCAATCTGAACATCACGCCGACTTCCGCGTTTGACACTGGCTACTACATGGTCAGGGTCAAGGTCAACACCACGAACGGCACTGGGGACAGCGGGGAAGGTTGGTACTCTGTGAAGGCGTACAACGTTTACGTCAGGACAAAAACCTTGAACTACTACGACTCCTGGTACCGGACAGCCGCAGAGAACATCAGCCTAACTGTCGACGTCACTTATGCAAACTCGACGAGATGGGAATGCTACTGGCAGAAATGCCCGACCAGCGAGCTTGTGACAGACAACATGAACTTCACAGTGAAGGTCATCAGGTACGAGTCGGGCTACAAGGACTATGCGAAGAGCAAGTACAACGTGACGTTCACGAACGTCACAACTGCAACCAGCACCAACGCTCTGGTGACAAGGTTTGTGAACATCAGCACTGCTGCCGCAAATGCGAGCACCGCGAATTCCAACTCTTCAATTTCGATAACGCTGCCGAAAAACGCAACGGTCAATTACGCATTCGTTGCGGCAAACGTGACTAACACCAGTCTCAATCTAACTGGAAACGTCTCGCTGGTTGACCAGGGCAACAGTTCCGCCAACTTCGGAACCATATTCAACACTACGAACTTCAACGCGACTGCGGCCAATATCAGCTTTACAACCCAGCTGCGAACTGCGCTGGAGACGTGCGTGAATTCGAGCGGCAATTGCACGCTAGGATTCAATGTGAGCCTGAATTCGTCGACAAACGTAACGTTTTCAGGACTGATTTTGATATACAACGCGACCCCGCACCAGCCTGCCGAAACCACATCCCTGCAATCGGTCAACACGACAAGCGGCAGCGTGAACGTGACACTTATCCCGCGCGGCGGCACCAACGGCAGCACATGGGAAAGTGGATATTACAGCGTTGCCGTGACAGCCGAAGGGCCGCAGGGGAAAGAAATCTCCAATTATTGGTTTGAGATAAGGAAATTTTTCGTGAACCTTCAGCCGGTGAAATCGAACAGCACAAACACGTCAGTGTATTCGTACGCATCAAGCGATAACATCACGATAAATGTCAGCGCCACCAACAAGCCTTCGTGGATGAGCGGGTCGTCATACAACGTCACGATCAGCAATATCGCTGCGAACATAACCTCGATGAAATTGAGCTACTGGGATCCGACGATTTACCAGATGCGCGAGACTCCCGTGACATGGGCAACGTCTGCGATAAACGGCCAGACGCCGGTGAACATTACTCCAAGCTCTACCCTGTCCCCAGGCAACTACTACAACCTCGAGGTCACCCTGAACGACAGCGACGGCAACAACCAGACAGGATGGACCTCGTTCCAGATAAAGGATTACACTTTTGCTGCCAGAACCAGCAACTGGAGATGGGAGTTCAACAACACTGAAAACATAACGCTCAACGTGGCAGTCTGTACCGGCGACACATGGTGGTGCGACTTCAACACAAACACCTATTCCGGTGCGACTGTAAACGTTTCCGTCACCAAGCTGATGAAGACCAACACGTATCCGTACACCGCGGTCGGCGGGTGGGCTGCGAATACGACGCAGCTGACCTCGGCAGGAAGCGGCAAGGGTAACCTTACAATTGTTCAAACTTCGTCGCTGGCAGGCGGTTACTACTCCGCCGAGCTCCAGTCAAAGTATGCATCCGGCTCCGGCACGCCAGTGACATCGAACGTGTGGTTCAAGATAGAATCCTTCAAGATGTCTGTCAGTGTTCCAAAATGGGAGACCAAGATGGGCGACAACGTATCGCTGGTCGTGACCACGACCGCTGCGGCGACTATAAGCGACGGGCAGGTGACATGCGGTTATTGGCCAGACCAGACAGTTTACAGCTTCTCGGCCAGCTCGCTCTCTCCAAATGTCACTTCGATAAATCCCGGCACAACAGGACTGATGTTATACCCGACTGGCGGAGCTAACTGGGTATCAGGCTATTGTTACGGATACGTAACGCTGAGAAGCGGCGATGAAAGCCAGTCTGCATATTTCAGCGTCAGGCTCACCGCATTCGCCCTGCAGGTGACCCAGACAAAGTACTACTACCTGAAAAACGAGAGCGTAATTTTGAAAATAAGTTCGGATCAGACCCAGGCGTTCAACATCAGCGACATAAACATAACCACCTACAATTATGAGACCGGGTCGTCGAATGTGCTGAGAATCACACAAGACTTCACAAACAGCAACGTGACCAACAAGGTAGCGTTCCGCGGCAACGCAACACTCAACATCACTCCTGTCGGCAACTGGAGCTTCAAGGGCTGGCACAACGGCAGGTTTGATGCTGTCGACTCGAACAACTCCGCGATCAAAGAGACCGGATGGTTCTACTTCGATGTAAGGGACCTCTTTTACGGCTATGGATGGACTGTCTCGCCAGGAACGACAAACTACTACGGCAACTACAATACGTCTTCAGTGAACTTGACAATGCTTGTCTACGTCTACAAATACAACACAAACAGCGTGAACAATTGGTGGCCGTACACCGCTGCTTCCGGTGTCAATATAACGATAACGTCGATTGAAAAGCAGTCGTGCATATCCTGGCCGTGCACTTACAGCAACGTCACAGGCTGGACAGCCGCGACTGCAACGACGAAGTCCGACGGCACTGCGATGCTTAACATGACCAGGACCGGCGGCTGGTCAGGCGGCTGGCACTACACAAACGTCAGATTTGTTGAGAACTCGACCGGCGAAACTTCAACGCAGAACAAACAGATGGGATTCTGGATTGGCGGTTAGGCCGGTCAGCATACGAGCATGGAAAATGAATATGGAAGAATCAAAAACGGGGGAAACAAAATGAAAATGAGAAAAACGATTTTGCTCACAACGGCAATAATATTTTTCCTTGTCGCTGTTAGTTCTGCGCACGCAGCGCTCACTGTTTCGGTTTCCCTGCCTTCCAAGTCTCTGACAGAAAACGAGCAAGTGACTGCCACCATCACCGTGTCCAATACAGCCGGATCAAGCCAGGAAAGCAATGTTGTCACGACGCTGTCAAGCGGGACATCGTGGTTTTCAGTTGTCACGGACTGCACGAGCATCAGCACGCTCAGTGGCGGGTCAAGCGGAACGTCTACGTGCATAATCAAACCCACGTCGACCGGCAGCGACCTGACTCTGAGTGCGACCTCGGAATCCCAGGGAGGGAATACAGGATCAGGATCGACGTCTGGAATAAACGTGGCTGCGCAGAGCTCGTCGCTTACCGCATCCGTATCAGCTGACTCGTCCGTAGCGACCAGCACTACTTTTTATGCAGGAATCACTGTGACAGCACCGTCTGCCAACGACGTTGCAAACGCGCGCACAACAATCAGCGAGTCGGGCGCCTGCACTGTTGACACATCGTATCTGGCTGCAACGCAGAGCCTCGGAAACATTACGAAAGGCACGAGCAAGACAGGCACGAATTGGAAGCTCACTTCCTCTTCCAGCGACGGCACATGCAGCATCACTGTCAATGTCGTCTCCGACGTCGGAGGGAGCGCTTCGCCTTCAAAATCAATCACAGTAGGCACCGGCAGCAGTGGCAGTAGCGGCAGTTCGTCCACCAGCTCTACCGGCGGCAGCACAGGTGGCGGTAGTGGCAGCGGCACGTCCACCGCGGATTCCACGGCAAAAGTCACGCTCGGCAAGAATGACGTTTCGATAACTATACCGAGCATTGCTGCAAAATCAACCTCCACTGTTGCAGTAAGTTCGCCGACCGTTCCGATAACCTCGATCCAGATCAAAACCGTGAACGTCGTTAGCAACCTGCAGATCACTGCAGAAAAACTCGATGCGATGCCGGGCCAGGTCGTCGACGCTGCTCCAGGAGCTGTCAACCAATATTTGAAAATAACTGTGCCCAACCTTTCTGCATCTGACATAGAAAAAGTTACGATAGATTTCAAGGTCGAGAAGAGCTGGATAACTGCAAACGCCGTCGGCGCGGACACCGTCGCGCTCTACAGATACGAGAAAACAGATCAGTGGAACAAACTTGCAACGACGAAAGGGAAGGAGGACGCGACACACATTTTCTACCAGGCGGTCTCGCCGGGATTTTCATTTTTCGCCATAGCAGGAACAAAGACCGGTGAAAAGCCGGCAGGCGGGCAGCCAACAGGAGAAGCGCCTGCAGCAGAAATTCCGCAGGTTATTGCAGAAATATTCAAAAAGGACAATTCTAGGACAATCATAATCGCGGTCGTCGCGATTGCCGCAGTGGGCGGTGCTGTGTATTACTTTGTGAAAATCAAACCAAAAAAGAAATAAAAATTTAGTGGGCTCGGAGGGATTTGAACCCTCGACCAACTGGTTTCTCCCGCTGCAGCTAACTGCAAGTTAAGAGCCAGCTGCTCTAACCATGCTGAGCTACGAGCCCCCAATAAGAAATAGAACGCTAGACACGCTTATAATTTTATTGATTGGAGGGCTTGAGTTTTGAAAAAACATAAGTCAGTATCACGGCAAGCATTGTCATACCGAGTGCGACCACGAATTTGTACGGCAGGGTGTTCTCAACAGTCAGCGTGCTCACCCACGCATTCCAAAAATTGTTCCAGCTCAGGGCCACCAAAAAACCTAGAGCGGCAATCATCAGGGTGACAAAATTGTCTCTGAATGCCCGGGCGAATCTGAAGACTTCGTGGTTTAATGACATCTTCCTGCTTTGGTCGCGCCATGTTGGTTTTCTGTTTATCATGAAAATCGTGTAGCAATTATTTTGGTGTTTGGTAAATAAAAGTTTTTTGAAAGGGAGCTTTGCCCAATAACTTCAATCCTGCCTAATAACTATTTTGCTGTTGGCTAAATATCCCGAAAATTAGACAAATCCTCGTAAATTAACTTACTGATTCTGTATGTCAGTAGTTGAAGATTTTTGTGTTTCTTTCTTGAATTCCTCAAGTGTCTCGTCTATTTTTTCCTCTTGCGACTCACTCTTGCCTTTTCGAACAGTAGGGAACAAGAAACCAAGTATCCTATGTTTTTTATATTCACGGTCGTATTTTTTCAACAATTTTCCGTATAAAATTCCATTAGCAACAAATTCTACGAGATTCTTATCATCTTCACTATATCCTTCGCTACGTCTTATCTTGGCGACCGCAGTATACGCTAAGTCAAGCATTGCATAATCTGCACCATTTGCAATGATTCCAAGTGGACTGAGGGGACCTTGAAATCCTCCATCTTGAAGAAGATGAGAACCTCTAACATATAATCGTGAAATCTCGCTCTCAGTCATTGACTGTTCCAGAAGTTTTTGAACATCAGAATAATGATCGACAAGTATGTTATAACTTTCTGTCGCTATAGCGAGTTTGCCTCTGCGAATCCTATTCAAATGTCTGCTTTCAAAAATTTCATCAAGAAGCTCAATCTTACGGGTTGTTTCTTCTTGCTTGTGAACAAGTTCGACTAACATTTGTGATTGTTTTGTTGTGATTCGAATCACCAATTCTATATAATCATTTGAAATATAAATTAAAATACCTGCTCTTTGGTAAAAGGCATAATTAGAAGTTTGATTTTAGAACTTCCACAACTATCGGATTCCTGTTAACGGAATTTTCGAGTTGGATTTGAAATTAGAATGGAATTAATGCGGGAGGTTATTGGGCAAAGCTGAAATAGGAGATAGGAGAATTGTGGACCGGACG
>CAZYHQ010000014.1:11697-19870 GCA_964646855.1 uncultured archaeon | reverse complement strand
TTGAAAGCAAGGGAGTGCATAGTTGAGGGAGAAGTTCTTGGAGTCAGCCCTAAAAGCAGACTTCCGCTCCCGTTCCAAGTTTTGTCCCAGAGAATCCATAGGAAGCACGACATAGAGGAGATGGTGAAACGAATCCCGATCCAGATGAATTTGTTCGATGTCATCTGTCTTGACGGCAAAATGCTGCTTGACGAGCCGCTGAGCGAAAGAAGAAAAGTTTTGGAGAGCATAACCAAGGCATTGCCGCAAAAATTCCAGCTTTCGAAGCAAATCATTTCCAAAAACGAGGACGATTTGGAAAAATTTTACAGAGAAGCTCTGGCTGCGAAACAGGAAGGTTTGTTCTTGAAAGTTTTAAATTCACCCTACACATTCGGAAGGCACGTAGGCGGATGGTACAAAATAAAACCTACAATGGAAAATTTGGATTTGGCTGTTATCGGTGCTACATGGGGAGAAGGCGCGCGTGCAAACTGGTTGACATCCTACGTGCTTGCCTGCAGGGATCAGAATTCAGGAAAATTTTTGGAGTGCGGGATGATGTCCACAGGATTGACAGAGGAAGAATACCGGCTGATGACAGAAACTCTAAGGCCGCTGATTACAGAAGAAAATGGAAGGGTTGTAAAAGTAAGGCCAAAGGTTGTTGTCGAGGTGAAGTACCAAGAAATCCAAAAATCCACCAATTATGAGTCGGGTTTTGCGCTGAGGTTTCCAGCGTTGTCCAGAATAAGGGACGACAAGGGTCCGAACGATGTTGATACTCTGTCAAGAGTGAAAAAACTTTTCGAGTCTCAAGGCAGGGCGGGATAGGTTTTTATCTGCATCCGGCAAAACTTTTATTTGTTTGGCTTTTTATTGCCATCGTTCAGTAGCAAGTAAATTTAAATGTTTAAATGAGAATCACTAATTTATTACAGGTGGCTCAATGGCTCTCGTTTCAAACAAAACAATGGACGCGCTAAAGAATATCGGGCTGAATTTGTACGAGAGAAGGCTTTGGGTTGCCCTGCTTTCGCGCGGAACAAGCTCGGCAGGCGAGCTTTCTGAAATCGCCAACGTCCCGCGTTCGCGCGCGTACGACATTTTGCAGTCTCTGGCAGAGAAAGGATTCGTAGTTGTACAGACTTCCAAGCCGATTCGTTATGTGGCCACCGCTCCGGAGGAGGCGCTGGAAAGGGCGAAAAAGAAAATGGAGGAAGACATCCGCGAGACGCAGGAAAGAATCGACGAGTTGAAGGAATCGCCAGCGATGCGCGAGTTGTCAGAAGTTTTCACAAAGGGATTGAAAATTATTTCCCCGGAAGAAATGACCGGCGCGCTGCGCGGGAAGTACTCCGTTTTCCAGCAGATGCATTCGATGTTCAGAGATGCGGCAGAAAAAATAAACATAGTCACGACCCCCGAAGGCCTCAACGAAATCTTTTCAAACCATTTTGAAGTCTTGAAAAAGGCAAAGGACAAGGGAGTTGAAATAAAAATCGCCACTACTGTCAGCGAAAGGTCTGCGGATGCTATTAAAAGTTTGGGCGGCGTCGCAGAGATAAGAAACATCGACGCAAAGGAAGTTCCCATTGCTGGAAGGTTTGCAGTTATCGACGGAAAAGAAATTGTGTTCTCGCTCACAGATCACAAGTCAGTTCACTCCACGCAGGACATGGCTTTCTGGAGCAAGAGCGAGCATGCAGCCGGAGACGTGCTCGAGCCTTTGTTTAAATTGGTATGGCAGCATTCAAAGCCAGTGAGCTGAAATAAATAAAACAAATTTTATCCCACAAATGTAGGTCTTTGCGACAAAAGTTTTGGCAATGAAAGTTTTTTGTACGGTTTGCCAGCAATTTTCTTTTTTATTTCTGCAATAAGTTTTTCTGCTTTCAACTGCTTCGTCTTCCCAATTTTTCTTATTCTTACAGCAAGCTTTTTGGATTTGATTTCCTTAGGCCCGATTACGACTATCAGCGGCACCCAATCGAGTTCAGCGTCTCTAATTTTTTTTGAAACGCTTTCTATCCTGTCGTCGATATCAACTCTGATATTCTCCGATTCGATTTCTTCTGCAATCTTTTTGACATTCTTCAAAAATTTGTCTGACAAAGGAACAAGTCTGACCTGCGTCGGGGACAGCCACAGTGGCAGTTGCGGAACTCTTTTATTTTTCTCGTCACGCGCAGCCTTTTCCAGCAGAGCATACATGACTCTTTCCACTGCCCCGCTCGGTGAGCAGTGTAAAATCAGCGGATGCTGTTTATTCCCTTTTTCGTCTACGAATTTTATACCATAGCGTTCTGCATTTTCTACATCAATCTGATCAGTCGACAACGCCGCGGCTTTATCCAAGTTATCTACAAAATTGAATTCCCATTTCAGCACGAAGTAGAAAAACTTTTCTGGCCAAATTTCTACTAGCGACGGCTTGCCGTGGAGCTTTATCAAGGCCTTGATCAAATCTTTGTGCTTGCTGTAAAAATCCTTTGTAAATCTTATTGCTAGTTCGTAATCGTCTTTTTCCAAGCCAATATTTTTCAGAACTTCCTGCGACAGTCTCATCCTTTCCACAGCCTCGCCCTTTGCCTGTTCCATATCTTTGACGAGCGTGTGCACGTCAGGCATTGTGAAAGCCCGCAATCTTCTCAGTCCGACTAGCTCTCCGCTTTTCTCCCGCCTGAAACTGTACCTCGTGAGTTCGTAAATCTTGTACGGCAGATGCTTGTAAGAAATCTGGGAGTCTTTAGCAATCAAAAATTGTCCGAAGCATGCGGAAAAGCGCAGGAAAAATTCCCTGTCATCGGAAGGAATCACGTAATGTCTGGCAGGAAATCTGTTCAAGTAGCTTACAAAAGCAGGATGCTGCATGTCGTACATGATTGGAGTCTCAACTTCCATTCCTCCGTATTCGACAACTTTCTGCGTTACAAACGTTTCAATCAAGGATTTTATCAGTCTGCCTTTTGGGTAAAAGCGCAAATTCCCCGGGTCGCTACCAGGCTCGTTGTCCGCGATTTCCAATTTTTTCATCAGCGTCACGTGCGGCGGCATCTGTTGCACCGCACGCGATTTTTCGATTTCGTAATTCTTGAACTTCTCCAGATTTTTGTATCGCTTGAAATCGAATTTTTTCGCGTCAATCAAATTGCCGTTCGGCAGCATGACGAACCATTCGGATTTCAGCTTGTCTTCGGCCTTCAGCGCCTGCGAGACGACCCCCTTTTCTTCCTTTTTGATTTCCCCAGCAACAAAAACTTTTGACTGCTCAGCAAGCGGATGACCCTTTACTTTTATTTGAAGCGCTTTGGTCCAGCCAAAAGGCGCGCGATAAGTTTCAATTTTCAATTCTTTGGCTTGGTTTTCCATAGCAAGAATTACGGAAAGCGCGTCGCCAGGCTTCGCCAAATTTCTGCTCAAGTGTGCAAAGGGGTATATTAAAATTCTGTTTACTTTTATTTTTTGCATAAATTCTTTGACTTCGTCAATGGCATCAATTCCAACTTTCTCGGTATCACCGTTTTCTACTGCAATAAACAGAACCAAAATTTCCTCAAATCGGTATTTCTTCTTTTCCGTCTGTTCAGCCTGCTGGATTTCTTTTTGCACAGGCTCGTATTCTATAAAATCGCAGTGGGTTTGCAGTATCCGCATACATATCTACAATAAATTAGAGTTTATATGATTTGAAATTATTATTTTAACCAACAGCCCCGTAGTGTAGCGGTCAAGCACGCGAGCCTCTGGAGTTCGAAACGCCAGTTCGAATCTGGCCGGGGCTACATAATTAATTGTTTTAAGTCACTTCTCGTAATAGCAGTTGCGCCATAATCTCTTTTTAGAACAGTGCTAACTTCTGGCCATCTTACCTTTGGTACTACAACATTCATAGCATATCCTAACAACGAACCTCCTGGACCCATAAGTGGCGGAGCGGTTGGCGCCTTTCTGGCAAGTCCTTCTTTCAAGATGTATTCTATTACTGCATCACGTTTATCAGAATCTATGTTAAATTTCACATCGTCGTATTTTCTTGCAACAGTAACTCCAAAAAGTTTGTCTTTTATTTCAGAAGCTTTCCCCCACTTCCATGCATCGTCTTGCAAATCTGGTCGCGCATACAACCCTGCAGAAGAGGTCATTATTTCTTCTAAAATTTTCGCTCCAACTGTTTCTAAACTTTTTCCGCTATCAGTATTGTCAACAACCATGTCGACACCCATTTTGATATACTCTTCTGTACCACCGTCGGTGTAGATTATTTGGACTCTTTCGTTGTCACCATTTATGCCACTTCTAGATTTTGCTATCGGTGATAAACTACCAAAAATTTGCCGATAACCCGGGTTTTGTAAGATACAATCTCTTGCTAGTTTGGTGTACTCTGAGTAACACAATATAGGTTCTGTTGAATCTCGCCTCGATAAAAAGAATTCAGTTAAATTTCCGGCTCCGGAATCTTTTTGCACAGCAAGGACTATTCTGACTTGTCCGTATTCTAAATCGGCCAACTCTTGCAGCGGTCTTGTAACGCTAGACTCTTCTCTAACCCAGTCCTTACCTGTAATCGCAATGTCTAACAATCCTGCATCTAAATCCCCTGGAAAATTTTGAGGCCTCGATACAAACAATTCTATTTCGGAATCGTTGGCTATTCTTAACTTATCACTTTGTTCGCTTCCTGGCGTATAACCTCTGATATCGTAACCAGCATCTTGCCATAGGCTTTGTGTATTAGCTCTGCTATTAAGAGTGTTTAAGCTACCCTTTGGTACTCCGCACCTTAATTTCTTCGCAGCCACTTAATCACCAAACATTTATTTTATTCTGGCTATTTTCATTTCTTTTTCTTTATCTTATTAGATTTTACCTGTTGGTTCAAGTAAGTAATTTTGCTCTGCAAAAATCTGATTTCCTTGACAGTTGTGGCACTGAACAAAGCCCGCTTGGTGTCAAATAATTCCTCTTCAACAAACTGCGGATCGCTTAATGGATTTCTACCGTTCATTTCTTTTCCCTTCCAGTAAGATATGCGCGAAGAAGTGTCAGCCCCCCTCCGATTATATGTCCCAGCTCTTGATACCTCATACCATCTATTGGTATCAAAGTTCCGACGCCAAAACCTATGCCATAAGTAGCACCATATTTTGCAGTTTCTCTTGCAATTTCCTTGCCTACTTCTTTTAGTTCAGCATTCATATTCACTACATGGTAGTGACTTATATATAAAGATTTCTACTCTAGAGTAGTTAAATCATATAAAGCTTTCGGAAAAACAGTAAAGAGATTTACGGTTGAAGAATAAATTTATTGCTATGAGCAAGACTTATTCTTCAATTTTCAGGGAAGTGCTCAAGCAGACCAAGCCCACCGGCGAGCAAAGAAGGAGGCTGTTCAGGCTTGCGAAGAAGGCGCTAAGCCTTGCCAACAAGACTGCACGCAGGTATAGGGCCAAGGCAATGCTCGCAGGCAGCATCACCCGGGACACCTGGCTGCCGGACAAGATGGAATTCGATGTTTTTGTGCTGTTCCCAGAGGCGACCAAGGAAAAGAAGATGGAAGAGTCCGGGCTGGAGATCGGCAAGAAGGTCATAGAGAAGCTTGGCGGAGAGGTTGTCATAGAATATGCTGAGCACCCTTATGTTTCCGGCCTGATCGACGGCATTGACATTGACATAGTGCCCTGCTTTGCTGTAAAGTCGGCCGAGCAGATCAAGTCAGCAGTTGACCGCACGCCGTTTCACGTCAGATTCATCGAAAAAAGGCTCCCGTTCAGGCTTTCCAGCGACGTCAGGCTACTGAAAAGGTTCTTGAAGTCCAACGATATGTACGGAGCCGACGCAAAAACCGAAGGATTCTCCGGCTATGTCTGCGAGCTTCTTGTTATCCACTACGGCAGCGTGCTGAACGTTCTGAAAGCTGCAGAAAAATGGAAGCCATCAGAATTAATCGACTTAGTAAACAAAAAACCTGACGCGCAGAAGCTGGTAAAGGATTTCAAGAGCCAGCCGCTGATACTCATCGATCCTACAGACAAGAATAGGAACACTGCCGCAGCACTGTCAGCGTTCAATTTTTACAAATTCAAGAAGCTTGCAAAGGAATTTCTCGGCAAACCAAGGTCAGAAATATTTTCCGCGAAAAAACTGCAACCAGTAACCCAGAACGAACTTATGCAGTACCAGACCAAGAGGGGTACGGAGCTGATTTTCGTGAAATTTTTGCCGCCAAGGGTTGTCGAGGACATACTATGGCAACAGCTGAGGAAATTCGGCGAACGGTTGCAGTCGATACTTGAGGAAACGCAATACGATTTCCGCGTTTTCGGCAGGGACGTTTTTACAGACGGCAAGTTCATCGCTACAGTTTTGCTGGAAATGGAAGTGGCACGTCTGCCGGCAGTGCAAAAAAGATTCGGCCCGCCGATTTTCGATGCAAAAGACTCTTCAGAGTTTCTGAAGAAATACAAGGACCAGCCTATTGCAGGTCCATACGTAGAAGGCAGCAGATGGACAGTCGAAGTAAGCAGAAAATTTTTGTCTGCAAAAGACAAGCTGCAGGATAGTTTGAAAGATACTCCGGAAATTCTGAAAGCAAAAGGCATACCGAATTTGATCTCCGACCAGCTGGCAAAAGGTTTTGAAGTTTTCTCCGACACGGAACGCATCACGGAAGCAGCCGACCGCAACCCGGATTTCGGGACATTCATCAGAAAATATTTCGAGAAAGAAAAGTTAGCTTAGATCAATAATTGTAGGTTGAGAGGTATGAAAGCATACGAAAGTATGATTTTATTTTTTGCGATCGTCTATATTGCCGGCTTCTTTTATAATTTCTTGTTTTTGGCATCGAATAAAGTCGAAATTAACCTTGCACCTATTAATACAAACGAAGTTTTGCTTACCATCGGTAACATAGGTCTTAAAGAAAATAATGTAGACATATCAATTTCTAGCACTAGTGGTAGTTTAGAGTGTCAAAACTTTTATAATCTTACTTATGCAGAGTGTCAGAACACCCACAAATCATTACTTCAATATTTTATAAAATGTGCTGAATTACCGGCTAAAGGCTCAATATTTCTTTCTTGTAAACATAACCAAAATCCTTTAAAAGCTGTTGTCGTTTACAATTCTGATTTGCAATTTGTACAGCATAACTATGTGTGTAAAGAAAAATGCATTAATGAACTAAACTCGACATTTCAAATCAAATACGGAACAGTTATCGCTAAGTCGCTAATTCCCTTTATCCCGTTGGTTAAGCCTTAAATGTGTAAAATTAAAAGTAGAAATATGATTGAAGTAACTTTCCTCGGCACAGTTTCTGGTATACCAACAAAAAACAGAAATCATTCAGCTATAGCTGTAGAGCACTACGGAGAGCAGAAAGACACACTGCTTTGGGACTGCGGCGAGGGCACACAGCGGCAGCTGATGCACGCAGGAATAAGTTTCATGGACATAGATAAAATTTTTATCAGCCACTGGCACGCAGACCATTTCGCCGGCCTCATCCCGCTGATTCAGACAATGAATCTTGAAAAAAGGAAAAAGGAATTGAAAATTTTCGGACCGGAAGCCGAGAGGTTCGTTGCAGACATAATCGACTTGGGCTACTTTGGTCTGAGGTTCCCAGTGGAAGCAATAAACGTTCCGTTTGAAGGAGATGAAATAACCAAAATTTTTTCTTCGGACGAATACGACGTTTTTTCTATTCCCGTTCTGCATACAGTGCCTGCAGTGGCCTACTGTTTCCAGGAAAGCGACAGATGGAACATAGATCTGCAAAAACTGAAAACAAAAAATCTCGGACGCGGTTATTGGCTGAAGAAACTCAAGGCCGAGGGCAAAGCGGAATACAAGGGTAAAACTATAAAACTAGAAGATGTAGCCGACGTAAAGTCGGGTTTGAAAGTTGTTTACACTGGAGACACCAGACCGTGTGCAACCGTTACAAAAATCTCGCAGAACGCTGACCTGCTGATTCACGATGGCACATTTCTCGAGCTCGACGAATCGAAAGGAAAGTTCCATGCAACTGTTGGGGATGCTGCAAAAATCGCAAAGCACGCAAAAGTTAAGCAGCTGGTACTCACCCATTTCAGCAGAAGGTACACTGACATCAAGCCTCTGGAAGACGAGGCGAAAAAAGTTTTCAAAAACACCAAGGCCGCATACGATTTCATGAA
>CAZYHQ010000014.1:0-11597 GCA_964646855.1 uncultured archaeon | reverse complement strand
GTGCCCCCGCAGGGATTTGAACCCTGATTAACAGCTCCGCAAGCTGACGTCCTATCCAAGTTGAACGACGGGGGCTTATAGCAATCTATAAAAATTAATGAGTTGAAGTTATTTAATCTAAGTGATTTGATGGAATTGAAGTGCATTACATGCAGGGTGAACATCTTGGCCAAGGACAATTTCGTCAGTTTCAATTGTCATGACTGCGGCAAGACCGAAGTCGTACGCTGCAAAAACTGCAAAATTTTGAGCAACAAATATATTTGCAAGGAATGCGGATTCACGGGACCCTGATGGCAAAAGTTCTTGTCTCATTCAGGGTCATGCCGAAGGAAGCTTCTACCGATCTGAATCTTCTGGAAACCAAAATAAAAAATTCTGTTAACCCCGATAAAATCAGCAGGGAGCCTATTGCATTCGGCTTGGTTGCAATAAACATTTCCAAACTTGTGGAAGATGCGGAAGGTGAGCTGGATGGCGTGGAGAAAAAGTTGCGCTCTATCGAGAGCGTAGGTGAAGTTGACGTTACAGAAATCACACGCACGATTTAAAGTTAAAATAAATTCTTTTCCAATTTTCCTACTGAGTTCAATTTGTTTTTTAGTTCCACTTTCAGTCTGTCGACGAAAACAACCCTCTCCCTGTTAATTCCAACCAGCTCGGCAATCTTTGCAGTAAGATAGGAAGCCATGTAAACATAAGAAACAATTTTTGCGAGTTTCGAACTTCCAACAGGCCAAATTTCATGCACGGAGTGTATATAATCCTTGAAAATTTCTTTCGTCGTTTCAATTCTTACTTTTATTTCGTCACCCTCATCTTTGTCGCGCAAGAGAATTACACTGGTTTGTTTACCGTTCCTCTCATAACCGTTTATTTCGTTGTGATTTAATTCTGGAAACGCATCGTACTTTACAGTGATTTTTGCATTCTCGTTAAATTCGTTTTTGAACCTCCTGATGACTCCAGCAAATTCTTCAGAACCATAAATTGCCACATCAGAATTTTTTATTTTCTCTGCAAGTTCGTCCAGTGGTTTTAACTCGATTTTTTTTGTTACATCCACAGATTCTTGCAAATCTTCCTCAAAATTTTTTAAGCCAAATTCTTGCAGACAAATCAAAATGGGCAAGAACATGTAAGGCACGGCGTCACGCGGTTGATAGCCGCTTGGTATCAAAATCACCGGCAGATTTAATTTCTTGCTCCACTCTGCTAATTTTCCGCCAGAAGTTACGGAAATTATTTTACAATTTCTCTTATGCGCTTCAGCGAAAGCACGCAAAGTTTCTTCAGTATTTCCAGAGTAGCTCACGCAAAAAACCAAGGTGTTTTCATCTATGTGCGCAGGCAGGCGATAACTTTTGACTACAACAACTTCCATCGCAGAATCGTAGCGCAACAAGTCTGCTGCCAAATCACCAACCGAACCAGACCCGCCAACACCGCAGATTGCTATTTTGTCAAAAGAAAATTCCGGCAGATCAATTTTATTGGCAATTCCTATTGCTTCCTCGCACATTTTCGAAAAATTTGTCAGATGTTCAGGTGTCATACCATCGCGCTTGCAACGAAAAGCCTATACCTGTCTTTGTTCTCCAGCTCGTCGATTATTCTTCTTATCACCATTTTTTTGGGATCCGGCAGCATGGCAATCCTCCCCTGCAGTTCTTTGAAATCTTCGAAACTTTTCTTTCTCCTTTCCTGGATGATTTCCCACATGTGCTTCTTCCCTATGCCGGGCAGCAGTTCGAGCGTGTGCAGCCTGGTTGTAACAGGAGTTGCCTTGTTGAAAAATTCTATGAATCTCTTTTCGTTTGAATTCACAAGCTCGTTTATCACTTCCTCCAGCATGTTCTTTGCGTAGTTTGTCAGTTCGCTGTAGCCAATTCTACCGCGGATGTATTTCACTTGGTCTCTTTTGTCCTCGCCGATGTAAATTTTGTCTTTTGTCTTTACTGCCACTCCGTCTTTTATGGCAACCTCCAGCGTGTTGAAGAATTTGTCCCCTATACCCTGCGCCACAGGCTCGGCCCTCCTGTCGTTGGGTTTGCCGTGCGGCAGGAAATCCAATACTATGATGTAATCGTCTTTTGCTATCATGGGACTCGCCTCAAGCTTTTAGCCAAACTTTTTGACTGTTTCAAGGATCAGATTTATTTCGTCCTCACCGAACGAAGTGTATTCTTTATGCAGCACTGCTCGCAAGTCATCCTTGTCTGCAGGTAGAAAATTAGCTACGGCAACAATGTGTCTTTCTCTCAATTTCTCGATTTTTCTCAATTCTGCTACCAAATTTTTGGTTTCCTCTGTGGGACTGCTAATGAATTTCCTCAAAACTTCCAGAGTATTTTTCTGCGCGAATTTGAGTTCTGCGCCCTTCTCAACGCTTTCCAAAATTTCCTTAGCTTCGGCATCTGTCACTAACTGCTCGCTGATTACGTCCATAAAAAGCCCTTTATTTAATAACTTCTTGCAGAGTATTTAACCTTAATTAATGTTTGAGTCAGACAGCTTTCAAATGCTCCGGACGAGAAATAACTTTTTTCAAACTGTCGCCGTCAGCGACTTCCAGTATGTAGCTGCTTCCTCTTTTGCCAATCACGGTGGCGGTTTTTCCTTTGAACCTTGGAAACGGCATTCCCTTGTGCGAAGAAGGCTCCAGAGCAATAACAACCTTTTGACCGGCAGAAAATTCTTGAAGGAATTTTGTTATAGGCGGCCTGTAATCAGGTTTCTGAGCCAAAGCCTTCCTGGTGCTGTGCCTGAATCCTCTGGATTTTCTTACCATCAAATCACTTCGTATGTATTTTTATTACATCTAAACTTATCTTTTTAACTTTATTCCCCAAGATTTCTGCGATACTAGGTTTCGTCCTTCCTTCGTCTCCGCTGACCAATTCTTTTATGTACAATCCAGACTCCGCAGCAACTTTTAACTGCATTTTTTTGTTATCCAAAAGTTTCCAGGAAATCTTTTTTACCAAACGTCTTCTGAATTTGTCTGCCCTGCGATGAACGACGCGCAAAGGAGTTTTTTGTAAAATCGTCCCCGCTGTTAACGATTTCAAAAATTTCAATTTGCTTTTGTCAATTTTGTTCTCAAATTCAACTTCAGCCAAGTAGGTCTTGTCAATTTTTTCAGTTTTTACCTTTCTGATCAAATCCCTATCTGCAAATTTCAAGCCTTTGACCTTAACTTTTTTTGATTTGTTGACCCGTCCAGTAATTTTCTTCAAATCTATTTTTCTCTTCACAGGCTTGTCGATTTCAATTACAAAAGGACGCCAATCTAAATTTCTCGCATCAATGTCTTCGCGTCCGCCGCCGTGGAATTTTGATTTTTTACTTTTTGCTGCTGACAGCAGCGGTTTTTCTATGATTTCTTGGACCGAAGTTTTGTAAAGTTTTCCCTCGCCCTTGCAGAACGTGCAGCCCTTCCCCCTGCACCTGCTGCAAATCCATTTTGTTTGCGGTATGCCTCTTGCTAACTTTTGATATTTTCCATACACATACAAACTTTTCAGTTGCAGCCGTGCCGAATGACTTTCCGCATTGACCAGAACCAAGACATCCGGATTTTTTCGGTCAAATTTTTTACGAACAGCCTTTTCTATTTTTTTACCGACCTCTCTGTTTATTTCAGTTTTCAGGCGCTCAACATCTTGTATGCCAGTCTTTTCCCAAATTTCTTCCTCGCGTTTCGCCATGCCATTCGGAATTACCGATCCTACAAGAAATGTTTTGAATTCTATTTCCTTCAATTTCTTGACAGTAGTTTCCACAATTTTTTTAATCGCATTATCAAAAAAATTATTGCACAAATGACATTCTCCCGTTTTTTTGAAACTGATATCGAATTTGTTTTTCGCAAATTTGATCAGCAAGTCTCCTCTTTCTTTGTTGCTCATGCCAGTTCCGATCATTGCAAAATGTCTGCCAATGCAATTGCTGCAGAGGCTATAGTTAGAAAGTTCTAAAATTTTTTCGCGTGGATTTTTCCTTTCGATCTCGATTAAAAACTTTTCTGGGGATTTTTCTTTTAGCACCATTCACTCACTAGCTATAATTAAAATATATAGTATAAAATGTATACGCAAGGAAAGAAAATGTTTTATAAATACTAATTCAAAAAATGTATTGAGACTATGCAACTGGCAGATCACCGAGTAAACGTATCCTATACATGGAATTGCATAGTCAATTTTACATCCCTGCTTATCAAGGCTTAATTTGGGATGATTCCACTTCTGATCGACGGATGACCAGCAAATCACAGCTAAAATAACTCAACATTATCATCAAAAATTTGAGAAAGGTTTTCAGGGTAACCCCATGGAGGATTCCATCCACAAACTATAAAATATAAAATTTATCCTGAGCCCTCAAAAATTAAATTTTGAAACCAAATTGCTTTGCTAAGTTTTTCATTTGTCCTCTCTGCAAACCCTTTAGTCCACCCATACTCCTCATTAATTTTTTCATTTGCTGGTACTGGCTTAGCAACTCTCTGACCTCGGTTTCCGTTTTCCCGCTGCCCTTCGCTATGCGTTTTATTCTGCTTGCGGTAATTATGTCAGGATATGTTCGTTCGTCTTTAGTCATGCTCTGGATAATGTATTTGTAATTTTTCATTTTCTGTTCCTGCTTTTCCATAGTTCCCTCAGGAACTTTCATCATTCCAAATCCAGGTATCATTGATGCGACCTGCTGGAGCGGCCCGAGCTTTTGCATCGATTCTATTTGCTCAAGAAAATCTTGCAGAGTAAATTTCCCTTCAACAATTTTTTCTGCGGATTCTGTTTTGATTTCGATTTCTTTCGCCTTTTCCAGAAGTGTTTGCAAATCTCCTAGTCCCAGCAAACGAGAAACAAACCTCTGTGGATCGTATACTTCCAAATCTTCAATCTTTTCACCGACGCCGATGAATTTTACCTTTGCCCCTGTGACAGCTGTGGCCGCAAGCGCGCCTCCGGCTTTGGCAGTACCGTCCATTTTTGTAATTATCACTCCAGTAATTCCGGCAAGTTTGTTGAACTCTTCTGTCTGCGCCTTTACAACCTTACCCAAATCAGCTGGAATTGCTAACAAGACTTCGTCAGGCTGAATTATTTCTGCAAGTTTTTTTAATTCGTCGGCAAGTTCTTTGTCCAATGCATTTCTTCCTGCAGTGTCAAAAATCAGAGTGTCGTACTTGCCGAATTTTCCCATCGCCTCTTTTGCCGCACTATACGGGTCTTTCCCGATATGTACCGGCACCCCGATTTGCTTGCCTAGTTGCTGTAATTGTTCAGGCGCTGCAGGTCTGTGGTAATCCAATGCAACCAACGCAGTTTTCAAACCTTGTTTCGAAAAATATTTCGCAAGTTTTCCTATGGTCGTGGTCTTACCTGAACCAAAAAGGCCTACCAACATTATTCTTTTTTTGCCGGCTAAACCAAACGGTTTGTCGCCTAAGAATTTTACCAATTCATCGTAGATTACCTTCAATACATGCTCACGCAAAGTGAAGCCGGCAGGAATTTTTTCGTCAAGGCATTTTTTTCTTATACTCGCAATCAATTCATCAGCAAGTTTTACATCAACATCAGATTGCAATAAAATTTTTTTCATGTCAACAAGAATTTCTTCTACAGCTTTCTTGTCAATAGTCGTGCCAGTGACAAGCTTTCTGATTAAACTGCTCAATCCTTTACTCAGGCTGTCAAACATGCTATAAACTACCTCAAGCTTAGTTTTTAAATCTTAGCTTAGCAGGTTGTTCACGAATTTTTCTGCATCAAATTTTTCAAAATTGTGGTAATTCTGTCCCACTCCCAAAAATAGGATTGGTTTTTTCAATTCGTTAGTGACAGAAAGTACTGCCCCGCCTTTCTCGTTTACATCAATCTTTGTGAAAATCACAGCATCCACCCCGACTTCGTTATACATTCTTGCCTGCAGCACAGCGTCGTTGCCAGTAAGCGAATCGATAACCAGAACTTTCAAATCCAGTTTATTCACCCTGACAATTTTTTGCATCTGTTCCATAAGATTCCTGTTTGTATGCGCGCGACCTGCAGTGTCTGCCAGTACAAAGTCCAGACCTTTTGCTTTTGCATGCGCAATCGCATCGAAGATCACAGCAGCAGGATCAGCACCGTATTTGTGTTTGATTAATTCTGTGCCAAGATTTTTTGCATGAATTTCCAGCTGTTCCTCGGCAGCAGCCCTCCAAGTGTCGCCAGCAGCTAGCACGCAACTAAAATTATTTTTTATCAACCAGCCTGCAACTTTTGCAATGCTTGTAGTTTTCCCAGAGCCGTTGAAACCGAAGAAGACTATCGTAACTGGTTTTTTGTTTTTTGCTAACTCTTCAAGTTTCACTGCAGGCACTTTTAGAATTTCCAGCAAGCTTTCTTTCAGCGCATTCAAAACAATTTCCTTCTCCCTGCCCCGCTTGATTTCTTTTCCAGCCAAGTTTTTCTTCAAATTTTCGCCTATAGCTGTAGCAGTTTCTACAGCCACGTCAGCCTCGATCAAATCCGTCTCGAGTTCGGAGATGATCGGTTGCAGATCCTCCTCACCAAGCTTTTTCTCTACTACCTTCTTGACAATCTTCTCGGTGATTTTTTTAATCCAAGATTTCTTCTCAGAAGGTTTCTCATCTTTTAAAACAGGAATTAATTCTTCTGCCTTTTCTTCAAGTTCTTTCTCAGCCTTCGCTTCAACTAATTCCTCGGCTTCTGCCTCTTCTTCAGACACCTGTTCTACTTGTTTCTCTTCCTTTTCCTCAACCTTTCTCGTTACGGATTCGATTACTTTCTGCAATTTTTTCTTTAGGATCCCAAACATACGATCAACCTTATCCAGCCTGTTCTTCTGACTGCGGGCCAGCCAAATCCTGGATCTCTGTCTGCAACTTAAGCATTGTGGTAGAAATACCAGAAATATTTTTTTGCATTTCCTGCAGAACATTTTCCAGTTCCTTTTGCCTCCTCAATAAAATCTGCTTCCCTTCGTCAACCGTTTTCTCCAGTGCGACGTTCGCTCCGATCTCAACTATAATCTTTCCTTTTTCAGTGGCCTTGCCGAATGTATACGCCTCGCTGCCTACAGGGAACAGAATTTCTTCTTTGCTGTTTTGTATTTCGTCCACGCTTTCCAAAGTCGTCTGTATCTCAACGATTTTGTTTGCAATCAGTTCTCTCTGCTTGAGCATGCTGTCTAGTCTTGACTCAAGAATTCTATAAGTCATTATCCTTTCCTGCAGATGTTTGTCTGCCATAATACCAATAATAAGTCTTTGTCTTTAATTTAAAAGCATTTTTATTGGAAAAGTTAGCTAAGGATTAGAGGAACTTTCTTCTTTTTCTTCAATAGACTTTTGTAGTAAAAACCTTTTCTGTGCGTAAAAAGACATTTCTGTTTACGAAAATGCTTTTCTGGCGTTTCGTACGATATCGTACTATAACGTAGTACGTCGTAGTGTTACTCGTACGAGGCTATAGGGGATGCGGTCAGGCAGATCAGTTTCTTTGGACATGAAGATTTGGGAAGCTATAGAAGAGTACCGTTTACGGCACGATATCCGCAATACTTCTGAGGCTATAGAGTCCATAATCAAGACGCTTCTAAGGGTGAAAATCAATGGAAAGTAAAATTTTATTTGCAGTAATTTTTGCAATGGTATTCTTTGTATTGTCTTCAGTGGCTTTGGCCGCAATCAGCAATTTAGTTTCTGTTCAAGGGCGCTTGACAAACCAAAATGTTCAGTTGCAGAACGGGACTTTTGCAATGGTTTTCAGGCTGTATACCGCTGAGACAGGAGGAAGCGCGATATACACCGAGCAACTTAATGTTAACGCAACGAACGGAATTTTCGAGGCGTACTTGGGCAGTAATACTTCTTTAGCCGGCACGCCATTCGACCAGCAGTACTACATGAGTATACAAGTTGGTAGTGATGCAGAAATGACGCCAAGGATTCGCGTTGGCAGCAGCGGGTACAGCTTTAGAAGCAACATTACTGAATTTTTGAATACAACTACTGTCGCAGAAGGCCGTTTAAATTTCTCTGCTTCTGGCAACATCACTTTTGGCGCTGACACGAATTTGTATAGATCTATTGCGAATGTTTTGGCAACCGATGATGACATAAATTTGACAGCTGGAAGACTGTATTTCACAGCGGATACAAACCTCTACCGCTCAGCTGCCAACACTTTAAGAACCGACGATGCCCTTGTAGTAGGTAACAGCATCACTCCTGCTACAGACAACAGTGGTGCACTCGGTTCCGTCAATAATCGATGGCCGCAGTTGTTTTTAGATACAGTAGCTGGAGTAAGCCTCTGGAATCAAGCAGGCGATTCAAACCCCCTCAGCAGATTAACTGGCATTGACCTAAATTTCGGAAGCGGCGGATCATCTGCACCAGATACAAACCTCCGCCGCTTGCGAGTAAACGTTCTAACTACAGACGACAATATGACAATAGCTGGAAATCTCACCGTTAATCTAGGACTAAATCTTACAGATGTTCCTGTGATCACTTTCGGAACTACAGGCGACACAAACCTCTACAGAGCCGCTGCTAACAATCTAGCAACAGACGACAATTTCAACATCACCGGATTTCTCAATGCCACCGGCTCCGCTTATCTTTACAGACTTGGTATCGGGACATCCACACCATTGGGATCTTTGCAAGTTTTGGGTGGAGGATTTAATTCGCTTTTTGTTAACTCGACTACAGGTAACATTGGCATCAACACAACCACACCCAACGCATCATTGGAAATAGCAAACGGTGGATTAAGGCTCAATGCAACTGTCAGCAAACCAAGTTGCAGTTCGTTAAACAGAGGATTGCTGTGGTTCGAGAAGAACGAAACTTCTGGCGGAGACGATATGCTGTTTTCTTGTATGAAAAATTCTTCTGCCAGCTTCACCTGGGTGATTGTTGCGAGAGGCGGATAAAAATTGTACAAGTACATTCCTTTAGTCGTTCTGGCAATCCTGCTGATTGTTTTCCTGTCCTTTACAACAGGAGTTTACTCTGTAGCAATAAACCAGACAAACTTTTCTGTGTACATCCGCGGGGGCAACGGGACAACAGGCTATACCGACATCAGGGCAATAAACGTGAGCAACGCCTCAATCAGCAACCAAACGCTGACTGATTACATCTGCTCGGGAAGCAACTGCAACTTCACAATAATTTTATCGAGCGAGAATTATACAAAGACTACAAACTTTTTCAACCTCACCAACTTTACGGTTACTGCTATATACTACAACACTTCTGCCAATATTTGGAGAAACATTTCGGAATTGAACTCAACCGGTTTTGGCGTTTGGCACTCTTTTAACATTTCACCCGCAACTTGGGTGGTGAATTATACTGTTGCTGGAGGAGACGGATATGATTTCGGCATACGAGATACTGCATTGGGCGGGGGCTACTGGCTGAACGAGAACGGCTCTCTCTACGGCAGGATCAACGTGACGAATGATTTTATCACTTCAACTCTGACCGAAAACGAGTTCAAGGTTTTCAATTCTAGCAACAGCATGCTGTTCAACATCTCCTTCAATACAACTTTAGTTGATAACGTGAATCTTACTGGAACATATGGTTACGGCACGCAGAACAAAACAGTTTACTTCTTCGACTGGAACAACCAGACTTGGAAAGTGTGGATGAAGAATGCAAGCAACGCCACTCACGGCGTACCGGACTGGCTGGACCAAAGAAACAAGCAGACATTCAAATGGAGATACGAATTCAGAAACATATCACTAACCACGCCATCAATAAATTTCACGTACTTGATGACTGCACACGACCCGTTCGTCAGAACTTTTGTCGATATTCCAAACAATTTTGTCAGGCCCGGCAATCTGACAGTTGGCATTGTCCAATCTGTTGTTCCTTCTGCGATCGACGGTGCCGGCACGACCATAAGTTGCAGTTTATCTAGTGTCAAAGCAGGCAACATTATAGCTGTCGCAAACGTTGGCCATACTAGTGCTCAAAGTGTTTCTTCAGTGACCGATTCGTTCGGCACCATTTTTACGAAAGTCGTGTCAGCAGGCACACACTACAAAGACATTTGGGTTGCGAGGACGACCCAAGGCGGGTCGGACACAGTAACAGCAACCTGGTCGGCGGATGGTATAGCCCGAGGCATGACTTGTTATGAAATCACCGGTGTTGGAATTTCGAACATTATGACATCTACAGGCAGCGGTAGTGGTACATCAATGTCAGTTACTTCTTTTATACCGCCGGTTAATTCATTTGTAATCGGCCATGTTAGCCAAAACGGGAACAACGCATGTTCAGGAAAGTTTACAGCAACATCAGGATTCACATTCAATCCTGCATCAACAACACTAACAGGTGGGCATTGTTTTGCAACAGAATACAGCAGCAGCTGGACGGGAGGATCTACAACAACAGCAGTAACTTCTTCCGAGTCTGCTAGTTGGACAATGGTTTCTATTGCACTACTCATGGAAACTGAACACAACATAACAATTCCAGTCAACATGGGTATGGCATACAACTACAGCAGCCTCAGACCTGTACACTTTTGGAGTTTCAATGCCGAGCGTGGTAAAGACGAAGGTGATTTTCTAAATTCACCTGAAGGGGAAAATATCACTGTCGCAAGCACCGGAGGAAGTGACCCAGACAGGACTTCAGTGGCTGGAAATATAAAATTTGGACAAGGGGCATTGTTAGGAACTGGCTCAGGATCACTTCAACATGAAACAATGTGGGATAACTTGAAAAGCACATACCCCAACGGTTTGTCGGTGGCATACTGGTTCAATACTTCAAACAGCGCTGACGGTTTTTCTGGTATAATTTCTAAAAGAAATGTTGAGACCCCTTCAAGGGAGGCAATAGAAGTGGAGATATATCACCCACCCGCTCCTACTAATTCGAGACTTAACTGCAGATTGACCGTTGGAGGCACTGCCTCTAATGCCCAAGCTGCAGCCGGTAACTCTTCTGGCTTAAGAACGTGGCATTTAGCGGTTTGCACTTTCAATGCCTCCGGCTATATTCAGAACTATATTAACGGTACTTTGATAGCCACAGCAAATGCTGGCGACTTGCCAGAGGATGGAACGTATGAGAATTTCCGTATCGGCAGTCTATTTGGTCCAGACTGGTCCCTGCAAACCAACACAGTAATCGATTCTCTTGCAATATACGACAGGGTGTTGACGCGAGAAGAGATAAATGCATTATACAACAGCTCGCGGGAATATCTGGAAATATCCAAAAAACCCGGGACATACTTCCACAACACCTCGCTTAACGAGCAGGTGCCGTTCACGACAAAGAACTGGAAATCCGGCTCGCATCTTTTCGGTTTATACTCAAATGACACCGCATCAAACAGCACCCAGCAATTTGTATACGAATATGTTTTCAACTCGACATTGAATAACAATTTCTTATTTACTTTAGGTGTTACTGGAAACACAAGCACCAGAAACACAATTTCGAATAACCTTAGCATCGGCTATAGCAACGAAACTTTAGAACAGCTTGCAAACTCGACTCTGAGATTCTACGATCTGCGCGACTACAGTCT
>CAZYHQ010000013.1:20421-21491 GCA_964646855.1 uncultured archaeon | reverse complement strand
ACAGCGCATCTGCCAAAACATCCTGCTTCATACAAATCAATAAACGATTATTTTGTTTAAAAAGCTTAAAAGGTTTAGAAAATTTCATTTTTCTGCTATAAAAACTGGAATAATTGTGCGCCAGGGGGGATTTGAACCCCCGTTACAAGCTAACTTCGACCCTCTTGGAAGGCTCGTGTATTCTAGCTCAAGGCTCTTAGACCAGGCTGGACCACTAGCGCATACTTTATAATTAATGTACTTTTATAAATTTGAGAATAAATTTAAAAGTATGTACATCGGCCATAATCTAAGAAAAATAAAACACTTTATTGGTGATCACACTCTAGGATACATTTACCCTCAAGAAAGAGAATTCCACTTAACTACGGGATTAGACGAGTACGGTGAAAAAGAGGTTGAAGCACACGAAATTCTTCATTACATTTACAAAGACCTTAGTGAATATTTAAACAGAATTAAAACATGGTGTGTTTTGAGATCACTTAATGTCTCGTCAAAATACCATTAAGCTATATCTAATTCCCTTCTTATCCGTTCAACTTCTTCCTTGCTTCTTTCCTGCGGCTTCGGTTCTTCCACCTTTTCCTCAAGTTTCTGCGGTTCTTCAACTTTTTCAGTTTTCAATTTGTTTGCAAGCTCCGCTAATTTCTGCGGCTCAACTTTTTGCACCCTGCTTATCCACCATTCTCTGAACTGCAGCCCGTCACCGCTTTTTCTCGGAATGACGTGGAGATGAAAATGAAAAACAGACTGGTCTGCGGCTTGTCCGCTCGCATTAACGAGGTCAACTCCTTCAGTTTGCCCAGTTTCCTTCATCTTATTTGAAATTTTCTGGGCGACGGCCGAAATGTGTTTCAAGTCTTCGGCAGAAATGTCAAAAACACTTTCCACATGCGCTTTTGGTATCACAAGCGTGTGACCTTCTGTCAGCGGGTTTATATCCAAAAAAGCAATAACTTTTTCGTCTTCGTAAACCGTATTCGCCGGCAATTGCTTGCTCACGATTTTGCAGAACAGACAGTCTTGTTGCATGCAATCAAATTATAATGACTTTTAAACCTTTTTAT
>CAZYHQ010000013.1:0-20321 GCA_964646855.1 uncultured archaeon | reverse complement strand
TTTTATCCGCGAAAGAGGGCCAAAAGGATCTATCCGAATATTTCTACCTACCCGTCCGAGGAAAAGCCGAAAGTCCTTGCGTTCGCTGGCTACAAAGCCGGCATGACGCACGTGATTGCTGTAGACAACAAGAAAGGCTCTCCGACTTTTGGCCAGCAAGTTGTCATACCTGCTACAATTCTCGATTGCCCGCCGATAAAAGTTGTCGGACTGCGCGCATACCAAAAAACCGTTAAGGGATTGAAAGTTTTCACAGAAGCTTGGACAAAGGATTTGCAAAAGGAATTGGGCAGAAAAATAAAAATCGGAAAAATGAGGCTCGAGGAAAAAATTTCTCAGATTGATGGCAATTTGGAAAAAATCTCAAATTTGAGGCTGATAGTGGCAACACAACCGAGAATATCTGGGCTGAAGAAAAAAACCCCAGAGGTTTTTGAGATAGAAATTTCTGGAAAAGAGGCAAAAGAAAAAATTGAATTCGCGAAGCAATTTTTAGGGAAGGAAATTCCCGTCAAGGATGTTGTCAAAGAAGGAGAGCTGGTCGACGCAATAGGGGTCACCATAGGCAAAGGCACCGCCGGTCCCGTAAAAAGATTCGGGATTCGGATACAAAACCGCCATGCAAAGCAAAAACGCAGGCACGTGGGCGCAATAGCCGCACAGGTGCCAAGAAGAGTTTTGTTCACCGCACCCTTGGCAGGCCAATTGGGTTTCCAAACCAGAACAGAATTGAACAAACGGGTTTTAAAAATCGGGGACGGTGCAGAAATCTCTCCGAGCAGCGGGATTAAGAGATATGGATTGGTAAAGGGCAGTTATGTTCTGCTGGCCGGCTCTGTTCCAGGTCCAAAAAAACGATTGATATTTTTGAGATCGCCTATTCGTCCGCAAAAAGTTAAATTACAAATTCCAGAAATTAGGGAAGTGGTGAAATGAAAGTTGATGTTTTTGATTTAGATGCGAAGTCGGTAGAAAAAATTGAATTGCCGAAAGTTTTTTCTGAGCCAGTAAGGGAAGACTTGATACACCGGGCAGTTTTGGCGGCGCAAGCCAACCGCAGGCAGGCTTACGGCGTTGATCCGATGGCCGGAAAAAGGACTTCAGCTCATTATCACGGCTACCGCAGGCACAGGTATACGATGATGGGCAGGGAAATGGCACGCATGCCACGTTTGCACGGCAAAACAGTTCCTTTTCTGAATTTTCAACCTAGGTTTGTACCACAAGCAAAGGGAGGCAGGGAGGCCCACCCACCACTGGCCGAAAGAATCTGGACTCAAAAGATCAACAAAAAGGAAAAACAAAAGGCTCTGCGCGCAGCTATAGCCGCTACCGCTATAAAAGAATTTGTTGAAAAGCGCGGGCACAAACTTGGTAAGATAAATCAATTGCCAATTGTTGTTGACGACAAGCTGCAGGAAATTAAAAAGACAAAAGAACTGTTGTCGTTTTTGATCAAGCTTGGTTTGGGCAAAGAGCTGGAAAGAATACAGGAAAGAAAAGTCCGCGCGGGCAAGGGCAAACTCCGCGGTCGCAAATACCGAACAAAAGTCGGTCCGCTTTTTGTCGTCGCAGAAGACAAAGGAATAGGCAAGGCAGTAAAAAATCTTACCGGCTGTACTGTTTGTCATGCAAAAAATCTTTCGACAGAGATTCTAGCTCCAGGTGCCGTAGCTGGTAGACTTACAATTTTCACAAAATCTGCAATTGAAAAATTTGGTGGATAAACATGAGAAGCTACCACAAACCAAGTGATGAATGGGATAAAAGAGAAAAAATTTTGACGTATACCTTCGCAGAACTTTCCAAAGTCTTTACAAAAATGGAAAAAGTATTTGATGCTAATTTGTATCTAGATTTTGCAAAAATTCACGAAACATTTCAAGAAATAAGTGAGCTTGTAAATCCCCGAAAAAGGGCTAAAAGTTCACCATATTATAAAAATGCGAGGGCCCTGCGATGACGGATCCGTGGTCGGTGCTTAAGTATGCGCACATGACAGAAAAATCTGTCGGGCTTGTTGAGAAAGAAAACAAAATTGTTTTTGTTGTTGATAGGAAAGCCACAAAGGAAAAAATACAGCAAGCAGTAGAGCAGGCTTTCGAAGTCAAAGTTGACAAGGTAAATGTAATCAACACACCGAAAGGAGAGAAAAAAGCTTTTGTCAAACTTAAACCTGAATACAAGGCTATAGATGTCGCAGTAAAGTTGGGGATAGTATGAATGTGAATAAGACAGAAACATCAGGTCTTGATCGAGGTTATATAGAACTCGGGCATGGACAGTTCTTTATTCAATCGATACATGGGCTCAACAATATACCAGAGAGCAAAATTCTGGATAGTGCTTACGAAATGCTTGCGCGGGCGCAATGTTATCTGATGCGTCATGACGAAGAAATCAAAAAGGTGCGAAGAATAGTTTCAGATTTTTCCGATGACTATATGGATGGCGTTATCAAACTGCCGGCAGAGCAAGGTGGTTTGATATTTCCTTTATTATTGACATTTAATGGTAACAGATTTAATGTAAAACAATGGAAGTATATAGACGAAAAAATAAAAATGCATCTGAAACAGGAATTTCATATTGATATTGGTGTTGAATAATGGGTAAACGAATAATTCCGCGAGCAAGGGGTGCAGGAGGCCCGAGGTACAGGGCTCCTTCGCACAGGTATTTGGGTAAAGTTAAGTATTTTCCCTTCGCCAACGCCACGGGCAAAGTGGTTGACATAATGCACGATCCGGGCAGGTCTGCGCCCGTAGCAATAGTGAAAACTGACGACGGAAAAGAAATTTTGCATATTGCTTCGGAAGGGTTGAAGGCGGGAGACTCAATTAATTATGGCGGAGAAATTTCTGCAGGCAACATAGTCGAACTTGGAAAAATACCTGAAGGCACGAAAATTTTTGGAGTAGAAACTTTTCCCGGTTCAGGGCCAAAACTTTGCAGAAGCTCCGGTGTTTTCGCTCAGGTCGTCGGCAAATCTGGAAACAAAATCGCGGTACAATTTTCTTCAGGACAGATAAAAGAAATCGACGTTCGCTGTAGGGCAACCATAGGTGTGCCGGCAGCTGGCGGCAGAGTGGAAAAACCGTGGTTGAAAGTCGGCAAGGAATGGTATGCTCGACACGCTCGCGGAAAAATTTTCCCAAGGACAGCTGGAGTAAAGATGACTCCTGCCGATCATCCTTATGGCGGTAGGCAGCACAGGCCAAGGCCGAGCAGGACAGTCAGCAGGCACGCGCCGCCTGGGGCGAAGGTCGGTAGCATTTCTCCAAAGCGAGTAGGAAAGAGAAAGGGAAGATAGATTTTTATAGAACGCGGTGCAGTGATTAATTATGCCTAAAGAATTTCACTACAGGGGCCTCACAACCGAGGAACTGAAGAAAATGTCTATTGACGAATTTGCTAAAATCATTTCTTCTCGCGAGAGGCGAAGCTTGAAGCGCGGTTTTACAGAGCAACAGAAAGAACTGCTGGAGAGCATCAGAAAAAGTCCGGACAAATTCCACAAGACTCATGTCCGCGACATAGTTATTTTGCCACAGATGATTGGGGCAAAGCTCGGCGTTCATAACGGCAAAGAGTGGATTAACGTTGTTGTTCAGCCTGAAATGATAGGCAGAAGGCTTGGAGAATTTTCCATTCCAATTAAAAGGGTGAAGCACTCCGCTCCAGGTATCGGCGCTAGCCGCGGCAGCAAGCACATCGCCACAAAGACGTAAGCTGATTTTATGCAAGTTTCTGCCAAGGCTTCTGGTGCAAAAATTTCGTTTAAAAAATCTATCGAAATTTGCGACGAGTTGCGCGGCAAAAAACTCTCGTCCGCAAAAAACCTGCTGCAAAATCTGATCGACAAAAGGGAGTCGCTTGACGGCAAGTACTACACCGACACCGCAAAAGAATTCCTGACCCTTCTGAATAGCGCGGAAGCGAACGCAAAGCAAAAAAATCTGGATGCAAACAAGCTTTTCGTGAAAATCCTAAAGGCAGACAAGGGTTATAAGTTCGTCCGACCAAAATCACTTGCAAAGTTCCGCGGCAGGCAAGCTAAAATGACTAACCTGCAGATAACTGTTGAGGAAAGATGATGGCGATAGAAAAAATTTTTGTCAAGGAAGGAATCAAGGAATCCGAGGTAGAGGATTACCTGAGAAAGAAATTCGAGAGGGCAGGTTACAGCCACACAGAAATTGAGCGCACGCCCCTCGGCACGCGAATAATTGTTTACGCCAACAAACCTGGGCTCGTCATCGGCAGATCGGGAAGAAGGATTAACGATCTCACCGAAGAAATTAAGCAGAAGTTCGGTTTTGAAAATCCGCTGATCGACGTCAAGGAAATCGAGGAACCGTTTCTCGACGCCAACATTGTTGCGCACAGGATTGCCAACGCGCTCCAGAACGGCATCAACTTCAAAAAAGTCGCAAACTACTATCTGGACAGGGTGATGGAATCCGGTGCAATAGGAATTGCGATAAGAGTTGCTGGCAAGCTTGCAGGCAGCGAACGCAGCAGGTTCCAAAAGTTCAGGAGAGGTTTTGTTGCATTTTCCGGGGACTATGCCGAAAAGCTGGTGGACAGGGGATCTGCGCAGGCCACGCTCAAACCAGGAGTAGTCGGGGTAGAAGTAAGGATAATGAAAGAAGCCCCCAAAGAATTTGAAATGCTCAAGGAACCAGCAAAGCAATGAACTTTCGATTCGACTGATCGACTGATTGATTCCGTTAAATTCTTATATTTGAAATCAGTAAAACAAACAAGGAGAACTGGTTTGGCAATACTAAAAGTTAAGCAAATTCGCGGGCTGAAAAAAGAAGAGTCCCAACAGAAACTTTCTGAACTAAGGTTCGAACTTCTGAAAGAGCAGGCAAACGTTAAAATGGGCAGGCCCATAAAAAATCATGGAAAAATCCGTGAACTGCGCAGGGCAATAGCAAGAATTCTTACCATTCAAAAAGAGGGTGGAGTGAAGAAATAATCATGGCTGACATTTGTCCTAAGTGCGGGAACCAGCTGATTGGAAACAACTGCGGACTCTGCGGTCTGCCAGTTGATTTGTGCGTTTGCGCAACAATCGAAAGGGAAGAGCAGAAAATCAAAGTTTTCACCGAAAAAAGGAAATTCGGCAAGCCGACTACACTAATCGAGGGAATAACCGACAATGCGAAAGAAGTATCTAAACAATTGAAATCGATGCTTGCCTGCGGCGGGACATTCAAAGGAAACCACATCGAGCTGCAGGGCGATCACAGAATCAGGATTAAAGACGTTTTGGTCAAGCTTGGTTACAATGAAAATCAGATTGAAGTCGGCTGAATCTTAAATCTCTTGTCATTCATTAATAATTATGGTTTCACGGGCTGTATTTGGCGTTGTGTATTGCCCAAAAGGCAAGCCATTCTTGCAAGAAAGAATTTTAGTTGAATACGAACATCAAGGGCTTTTTGGTGCATTATTGCCAGGTGGAAGATTGAACCAAGAGGAAAACCTTCAGTACCAAAACGCCGATACAAGAATTCGAAACGAAATTTTAGTTTCTGCGTTAAAAAGGGAAGTGAAAGAAGAATTGGGTACACATGCTGAAGTGACGCCTGATATTTCTAAGATGTACATGGAAGAAGACAGTATAACTGCTCATGACGGACTGACTTTGAATGGAGAAATATATGTGATGCGAATGAAAATTATTCCAGAAAATCCGCTTGAGCTCATGAACCTTACCGAAACCCCGATATCATATTTGAATAGTGAGCAACTAAAAAAAGAAACCAGACTCAAATTATTTGGAAAAATATTATCGGATTCTTTGATCAGAGAAAGGCTATCGCTGTAATTGTTATTTAAACTTTTAACGGCGTTTCTACAATAATTATCTATGCCAATCACCCCGCACAATCTTGTAAGGCACGAACTGATTTCCCTACCGGTGAAAGTCGCAAAGTCCGCAGACACTACTCAAAAAAATTTGCGCGGAATAGTTATCGACGAAACTTACAATACTCTTAAAATTGAAACAAGAAAAGGAGAAAAAACTATACCTAAAAAAAATACAGTATTTATATTTACTCTGCCTAATGCTGTTAAAGTGCAGGTAGATGGCTCGCTTTTGGTGAGTAGGTCTGAAGATAGGATAAAGAAAAAATTTCCAAAGTGGTAAAATGGCTAAACAAAAAGTTCGAAATATAGGAATCGAAATAAAAAAACCTGAAAAGGAGTGCAGCGATGACCAGTGCCCGTTCCACGGCAAGCTCCCGGTGAGAGGCAGCGTCATCACAGGAAAAGTCGTGTCTTCGCGTGCACAGAAAACAGTGGTTGTTGAAAAACAGTACCAGCACTACATTCCGAAATACGAGAGTTACGAGCGCAGGCACAGCAGGATAGCCGCGTACAACCCCGAATGCATTTCTGCAAAAGAGGGGGATACCGTTACGATAGCCGAATGCAGGCCGTTGAGCAAAACCAAAGCGTTTGTAGTTGTGGAAGTGGTCAAATGAAAGCGGTAAAGGCAAGAGTTACCAGGGCATTGAACGTGGGCAGCAGGCTCACCTGCGCGGACAACAGCGGGGCAAAGATTATAGAAATTATTTCTGTAATGGGATACAAAGGCGTGAAGCGAAGACAGCCTGCTTCAGGAGTGGCCGACATGATCAAAGCAGCAGTGAAAGCTGGTGACGTGAAGATCCGCCATCAGGTTGTGAACGCTGTAGTTATCAGGCAGAAAGCCGAGTACAGAAGGAAAGACGGACTGCGGGTTACGTTCGAAGACAACGCCGCGGTAATCACAGACGAAAAGGGCGAGCCGAAGGGGACCGAAATAAAGGGCCCTGTTGCGAAAGAGGCAGTGGAAAGATTTTCCTCCCTCGGAAAAATTGCAAGCATAGTGGTATGAATGAAGACGAAATCAATGCAACCTCGCAAGCAAAGAAAATTTTTGTACACTGCCCCGCTACATGTACGCAGGAAAAAGTTGTCGGCGCACCTCTCGAAAGAATTGCGCAATCAGTACAAACGCAGGGCACTTCCGGTGAGAAAAGGAGACGAAATAAAGATCATGCGCGGCGACAACGTTGGCAAGACCGGAAAAGTTTCGCGAGTCGATTCGAAGGATTATAAAGTTTACATCGAAGGCATCGCACAAAAAAGGACGGTCGGGACCGAAGTTCAAATTCCTTTTAATCCGAGCAACCTGCAGATAACCAATTTAAATCTTGATGACCAAAAAAGAAGAGACATACTTTTACGAAAAGTCAAGGAAGTAAAGGTTCCTGAAAAGAAAATTGAAGAGAAAAAAGAGGAAAAAGTTCAGGAGCCGGAAAAAGTTGAAGAACCGAAAAAACCTGGGGAAAAGATCGAAGAAAAACCGAAGGAAGAGACAAAAGAAACAATAAAAGAAAAAAAGGAGGAGAAAAGTGAGATTAAAGAGACTGGTGGTACCGAAGTTTTGGAAAGTCCCAAAAAAGGTAAAAAAGTGGGTAGTAGCGCCAAGCCCAGGGCCGCACAAAAAGTTTGAATCGATACCGCTTGCAGTTGTGCTGCGAGATGTGTTGCACGTGGCTTCTACCGGGGACGAGGCTAGAAAAATAATCAAAGCCGGCGAGATTTTGGTAGACGGCAGGAAAAGAAAGGATCATGGTTTTCCGGTTGGCTTGTTCGATGCTGTTTCTATTCCAAAGCTGAATCAAAGCTACAGGGTTGTACCTACTACAAAAGGACTCGAACTGATAAAAATTCCTGAGTCCGAGGCAGACAAAAAAATTTCAAAAGTTGTGGACAAGACTGTTTTGAAAAAGGGAAAGCTGCAGCTGAATCTTCACGACGGAAAAAATATTTTGGTTGACAAATCCGAATACAAAACCGGAGATTCTCTTTTGCTGCAAGTTCCTGAGCTGAAAATCTTGGAGCATATAAAACTGGAAAAGGGAAGCCTAGGGATTGTCAGCAAGGGTGTCGATTCCGGAAAAGTCGGCGCAGTAAAGGAAGTTGTCCAGACAAAATCCAGAGAAGCCAGAAAAGTTTCCGTAGATTTGGAAGGGACGGTAGAAGATGTTTTGCAGGACAGGTTTTTTGTCATCGGCAAGGACAAGCCGGCAATAACGGTGAGTGAATGAATAAGATGCAGACAAATCCTATGCGCGAAATAAAACTGGAAAAAGTTACTTTGAACGTCGGATGCGGCGACGACAAGCAGAAGATCGAGAGAGCGCAAAAACTTTTGGAAATGCTCACCGGAAGAAAACCTATAATAACTTTGTCCAGACGCAGATCAACTTTCGGCGTTCCAAAAGACAAGCCCCTCGGAGTGAAAGTTACATTGAGGAAAAAGCATGCAGAAGATTTTTTTAAGACGCTTTTGCAATTTTCGGAAAATAAAATTAAAAATTCCCAGATTGACAATGACGGAAACATAAATATCGGCATCCCGGAGTACATAGATCTGCCGGGAATCAAGTACAAGCACGAAATAGGCATGATGGGTTTGGGAACTTCAGTGACTTTGGAGAGGGTAGGCTACAGAATTAAGAAAAGAAGGATACAGAAAAGAATAATACCCAAAAAACACAAAATTAATAAAGACGAAGTTGTAAATTGGCTTAAGGAAAAGTTTGGTGTGACAGTTGAATGAAGATATAATCCAGGAAGAAATTGTTCAGGAGCCCTTGTATCAAGATTTTGAAGAAGAATTTGACGAGCACGAGCTGCATCATGAAAATGTTTTTGACGTAATTACCAAATTAAGCGGAGCAATTCTTCGCAAGGCTGAGTTCGAAAACGACTTCGACAAGGTTTACTCTCTGGTTTTTGAAAAAATTGCCCACCTGCACGGCGGAGAAGACTTTCTCACTGTTCTCGGCGAAACCGGTGGCTGAATGAAGAAGTTTGGCAAGGCCACGCGAAAGTGCAGACGGTGCGGCAACTACAAGGGAGTAATCAGTAAATACAACTTGTTCTACTGCAGGAGATGCATACGTGAAGTCGCGCGCGAGATCGGGTTCAAGAAGTACGCTTAAGTCTTTTCGTGGCAGTACAGGTCAATATTTTCTTTTGCTAACTTAGCCGCTAAACAGTTTTCATAGCCCGGACAGAATCCCCTTTTCATAACAATGTCCACGTCAGAAAACTTTCCATCAGTTTTCCTTGCAACAGAACCTACCAATTGAAGTGAAGCTACGTGCGGTAAATTTTTAATCTTGCCTATAAAATTGTTAGCTAATTTTTGTCTTTCTTCATGAGTACGCGGTAAGTACTTTGTATGGGAAAATTTTGCTCCATATCGCAATGAAGTTTGCCAAAATATTTGAACTGCTTCATGTTTAGAGTGCGCAGAATATCTTTCCAATACGTCCAATTCACATTTTTCAAGTTCTCTTTCAGTATAAATTCCTATTTCGTGGTCATAATCAGGTGAAATCCCGAGAACTGCAACTACTAAATTTTCTTTTGAGTAGTCTATGACTACCGGATCTCTGTGTGGGCAATCCATGAAGAAACATATAATCGGAAACTTTAAATATAGTTATGGTCTTCCAGATAATTTCTTTAATCACAGCTTTCGTCGGCAGTTCTATTGCAGCAGCCTGGGACTTAAAAACAACAGAAATACCGGACCACATACCGCATGCAATGATAGTTATTGCATTAATACTTTATTCTGTCCAATCTTTTGTAGAAAATAATTTTTGGCCGATTGGATTTTCGCTTGTTACTGGCACTGCGTTGTTTGCATTGGGCTTTCTGATGTACAAGACCGGCCAGTGGGGAGGAGGCGATGCAAAGATTCTTGCAGCCGTGGGATTTTTGCTTCCTCAGCCGACAGGATTCGCCCAAACTTTTTTCCCGTTCCCGGTTAGCTACTTGATAAATGTTTTTCTTGTGGGGGCGGTGTACATGCTTTTCTATGCTCTGGTTCTGGCGCTCATGAACAGGAAAATAATTTCCTCGTTTGCGAACGATCTGAAATCCAGTTCGAAATTATTCGGCTTGGGCTCGCTTCTTTTGTTTTCTGTTTTTATTGGGCTTAATTTCTTCCTGTCAAGTTATTTTGGAATCGGCTATGGTTTGAATTCACTTTTGTACAATTCTCTTATTCCGCTTTTGCTGACCGTGGGTATATTTTTTATCTGGAAATTTGCCAAGGCTGTCGAAAAAGTCGGTTTCACTAGAAAAATTCCTATTTCAAAATTGAGGGTCGGCGATGTCCTGTTCGAAAGCAAAGTATGGGACGGAATAACGAAAAATCAGTTGGGAAGGATAAAAAGGTCTGGGAAAAGATTTGTTCAGATAAAGGAGGGAGTCAGATTCGCTCCGGCGTTCCCGCTTGCGCTTGTTGCGTCGCTATATTTCGGGGATTTAATTCTGATGATTAGATTTTTTATATAAAATTACTTCTTTCCCAATCTTTCAATTCTGTTCATGAACGGCTGTAACACTTTCGGTATCAAAACGCTTCCATTTTTTTGCTGGAACTGCTCGACAATTGCGATCATAATTCTGCTTGTTGCGAGTGCGGTGTTGTTCAATGCATGCACAAAACCCGTCGTCGGCTTGCCAGAGCCTTCGCGGAATTTTATGTTCAGCCTGCGCGACTGGTAGTCTGTAACATTTGAGTTGCTTCCACTCTCACGGAACTTTCCGTCAGCCATCCAAACCTCTATGTCGTACTTTTTCGCAGCTTTAGTGCCGATGTCACCAGTGCAGACATTAACAACCCTGTAGTGCAGACCCAACTGATGATAGAGCTCCTCGGAATTTTTTTGTATTTCTTCATGCATTTTCCACGAATCTTCCGGTAGGCAAAAAACAAATTGCTCGATTTTGTTGAACTGATGCACGCGGAACAATCCTTTGGTGTACTTGCCGTGAGTGCCAACTTCCTTTCTGAAGCACGGACTAACTCCGCAAATTTTCATTGGCAAATCTCTTTTGTCGAATACAGCATCAGTAAAAATTGCTCCTGCCGAATATTCCGAAGTTGGTATCAGATAAAATTCTTCCCCGTCGATTTTGTAGCTTGCCTCGCTGAAATCCGTCGGGTCCCCTATCATTCCCTCGTAAATTCTCTTGTTGACCATGTACGGCGGTTCTACCAGAACAAAACCTTTCTTCATCAAAAAGTCAATTGCAAATCTCTGCAGCGCCAAGTCGAGCAAAACCAGCTCGTTTTTCAGATAGTAAAACCCGGCCCCGGAAACTTTTGCAGCAGCCTCCAAGTCAAGCAACCCCAAATTTTTTAAAATTGTCACGTGATCCTGCGGTTGGAAATCGAATTTCGGCGGCTTTCCCCATCGCCTAACTTCGACATTGTCGCTGTCGTCCTTTCCTACAGGAACAGACTCGTGGAGCAGGTTAGGTATTCTCGTTAAATTTTCTTTTGATTGTTCTTCGTGCTTTTCCGCCTGAGTTTCAAGTTTCTTTATTTTTTCTGGAATTTTTTTAGCTTTCTCCAGAAGTTTACTGATTCCCTTGCCATTCTTCTTTAGCTCAGAAATTTCTTGGCTGACTTTGTTCCTTTCATACCTCAGCTGGTTTATTTGTGCAACTGCTGCTCTCCATTTTTTATCCTCTTTAACCAGCTCGTCGAAAAGTTTTACTTTTTCCTTGTCGTTGCGCTTTTTCAGGTTTTTTCTTACCAATTCAGGGCTTTCTCTGACGATTTTTATGTCAAGCATGGTCCACCATAAGTTGAAATTTGATTCTTACTAAATTAAATATAGTGGAAAAATTGAAATATGACTATAAGAAATCTACGCTCAATACGAAATTCAATAAAACAGTAAAAAAAGTCCAGAAGTTTGAGTGGAAATACAGGAATTTAATTCTGTTAGCAGCAAGCATCACACTTTCTTATTTCATTTTGCGAGCGAAGTTTGTTACAGCAGTCATCAGCGGGTTAGGTACTATCGGTTATTTAGGCAGTTTTATTGGCGGTTTGTTTTTCTCTTACGGTATAACTACGCCGCCAGCCGTCGTTGCGCTCTTCTTGCTAAGTGAAAAATTAAATCCGTTTATCGTAGCTGCTACCGGTGCTGCAGGTGCGCTTATAAGTGATTACATTATTTTCAGATTTGTTAGAGACAGGCTTCTAGAAGAATTGAAGACAGCGTCAGAGGAATTGAAATTGAGAATACCTCATTTGCAGTTGCGCGTAAAAAGATCAAAACTATTCAAATGGATTATTCCAACTGTGGCAGGTCTGATTATAGCTTCTCCTTTGCCGGATGAGCTTGCTGCAGCTTTGTTTGCAGTTGTGAAATACGACCCTAAAAAATTCGCACTCTTTTCTTACATATCGAACTTCTTTGGGATACTGGCAATAGCTTACGCAGCTAAGATATTCTAAATTAAATCAACGCGAAATAATTATTATGAAACTTCGTTTGAAGAGAGAGCTAGGTTTGTTTGAAGCCACAATGTATGGCGTAGGCATAATCATCGGTGCTGGGATTTATGCCCTTATTGGTCCGGCTGCTGGGCTAGCAGGCAACATGCTTTGGCTCGCATTTGTTATCGGCGCAATCACAAGCGTGTTTACTGGTCTAAGCTATGCAGAACTTTCCTCTATGTTTCCTAAGGCTGCAGCAGAATATATTTATGTGAAACGCGCATACGGCAGCGAATATCTTGCATTTCTTCTCGGATGGCTGATAATTTTTACTGGAATTGTATCAGTGCCGACAGTCAGTCTGGGTTTTGCTGGTTATTTTAATTCGCTGGTAGGTTTAGAAGGATCAAAATTTTTAATTCTAGTCGCCGCAACTTTGATCGCTGCGCTTTCCTTTGTAAATTTTTCTGGAATAAAAAAATCTTCAAAAATAAATATCACATTCGTTGTACTCACAATTTTGGGATTACTTCTTGTAATTGCACTGGGGGTAGGGAAGTTTGGAAGTGTCAATTACTTTCAACATACGGGCAACTTCTCAGGAATTTTTGCTGCTGCAGCGCTAATCTTCTTTGCGTATATCGGTTTTGAAGATATAGTCAATGTCTCCGAAGAGACAAAAAAAGCTAGAAAAATGATCCCGCGCGCGCTTATGCTTGCTGTGGCGATTTCAACAATTCTGTACGTTTTAACTTCTATTTCCGTGGTGAGTCTGGCAGACTGGAAAGACTTAAGCAAGACGCCTGCACCACTTGCACTTGCAGTATCAAACTCTTTCCTTGGCCAAAATGCACAATTACTGCTATCCGTAATTGCACTGTTTGCAACTGCAGGCACCATTTTGGGCATACTCGTGGTAACTTCGCGAATGGTTTACGGCATGTCCAACGAAAAATCTTTGCCAAAAATCCTGGCACGATTGCACAGAAAGACCAAGACACCCTATGTTGCAATTGTTTTTATCGCCATTTTTTCCGTTGCATTTTTGTTTTACGGCAGTGTAAGAGAAGTTGCAGAAATTACTAGCTTGGGCGCGCTCGCGACTTTCACAGCAATCAACCTTTCATTGATCTGGCTGAGATTCACAATGCCAAAAATTGAGCGACCTTTCAAGACACCTTTAAACATAGGTAGGTATCCTATAATCGCTTTTCTCGGGATTTTCTCCACACTTTTTATGATATTTCAATTTCAGTTGAGTCTTATAGGACTGACTTTAATTGTTCTTGCAATTGGAACAGCGGTTTACATCCTGCATAAGAAAGGCTACATCGGCGAAATTGTAAAGGGCACCACTGGAGTTGACATAGAAAAAAGTTAGCTAATTACCTAGTTATCTCAAACTTCTTTACGGCCTCGTAAAGTTCTCTTGCCTTTTTATTTTTTTCAAAATGTTCTCTTACAGGCTTTACAATCTTATCTAGTGCAGCAGCAGTTGCATTTTTTAAATCTATGGGATGAATTTTTCCTTCTCTGAAATTTTTTCCGAGTTCTTCATAAGAATGCACTTCAAGATTACCACCAAACTTTTTTTCTCTTTCAATTTTCAAACCTTTCATTTTTCTGAAAATTATGTACTTGCAAATTTCTAACACAGGATTGCCTTCAACAACTTTTTCTGGGCAAAATGCTTTTGCGATTTTTTCTTTAATCTCATTTTCACTATCGTGTATGAATATTGCAGTATGTGGTTTTGATTTGCTCATCTTTTCCTCTATTTCCAGTGTTGCAGTTTCCTGGCCCATCCTGCCTTTTATTCCCTGAAGTCCGACAAGAAGATGGTGATGTACACAAACTCTAGGTGTCTGTCCTAGTTTTGTTGCCAACTCTCTGGACAAAATTGTCGCATGTCTTTGATCCATACCTAACTGTAGAATATCAGCACCAAAATAAAACGGATCCCATACTTGCATCATTGGATAAAGAAGTTGTGAAGTATATTGCATTTCCGCTTCGCTTCTCCCCATTATCGGGCTTGCACGAACTGCGCGTTGAACAGTAATTTTTTTTGCAACATCAATTACACCTTTCCAGTATGCGGGATCTTTTACAGCATCACTCGTCCAAAGCACTTTCACTTTTTTTGTATTCACCCCGCATGCGTTCCAGCCTTCGATCATGTACTCCCCGACCTTTTTTATCGTTTCCAAATTTCCACCCATCTGGAAGTTGATGTAGCCAAACCAATCTGCTACCCAGAGAATGAAATCAACTTTTGCTTCTAACATATCGTTTATTTTAATTGCTCTCAAAATCCCGCTGCCCAGATGAAGGAGACCAGACGGCTCAAATCCATCATATGCGACAGGCTTCTGCTTTGTTTCCAGAAGTTTTCGCAAATCTTCTTCGGTAATAATCTCTTCTGTAGGAGGTCTCTTAATTAACCCTATTCTTTTTTCCAAATCCATAAATTATTATTGGACTAGTGAATTAATACATTTTTATAATTTCCTGTCCGTATAATTCTCATGAAAGTTGCTATTGGAGTTTGCGGGTTGACTTGCTCTGGCAAGGATACTGTCATAGAGATTCTTGCAGGTTATGGCTTCAAAAAATACAGTTACACGGATTTGGTTTTGAGACCAGTTTCTGACGAAAGAAACCTTCCGCACACCCGCGATTCTTATCGCAAGCTTTTGACTGGTTTAGGGACAGAGGCAGACAGAATACTGTTTTCACGTGTGCAAGAGGAAAACTCAGAGAGAGTCGGCATTCCGAATATTCGCATGAAATCCGGCATAAACTTTTGGAAAAAGAGCGGGTACAAATTTTACCTCATAAAAGTAGAAGCGGATTTGGGCACAAGGTATGAAAGATGGGTCAAACGAGGAAGGGGGATAGACAAAGGCGTGTCCGATATCAGCGACCTATCCGAGGTGGACAAGATGGACATGGAAGTAAATGATTTGGGAGAAATTTTGAAGAAAGAAAAATTCGATTTTGTAATCACAAACAATGGCACTGTTCAAGAATTGAACACCAAGGTCGATGAAATCGTAAAGAAAATTTTATCTTAAATTAATTAAAAACAAATTTTAATCTGGTAAAATGATCCAACTTGATTTTTTGGGAGCTTTTGGAGAAATCGGAGCGTCTGGGATTCTTGTCGACACAGGCGCGGAAAAATTCGTTTTGGACTACGGGGCTGATTCCGAGACTACGCCGCCAAGGCCTCCCCTTCCAGTTTCGGGCAAAGTGGACGCCGTGCTTTTGTCGCATGCGCATTTGGACCACTGCGGCTCAATACCTATTCTTGCTACTGTGAAAAATGGGACCGACGTTTACGCCAACGGCTGCACGAAGGATTTGACCGAACTGCTGCTGATGGATTCCGTGAAGATCAATATGCAGGAAATAGGCGACATAGAAGAAGCAAAGCTCCCGTTCGACAAGGACGATGTAAAAAACACGATGAAGAAATTCGTTGATGTTAAATACAGGAAGCCGTTCAGGATGCACACCGCGGAAATTACTTATTTCGACGCAGGCCACATCCCAGGCAGCGCGATGATTCTAATTAGAAGTCAGGGAAAGAATTTGCTTTACACAGGAAATTACAACACCGTTGACACGCGCTTGCTGGAGGGCTGCGACAAGAATTTGCCAAAAATCGATTACCTGATCACCGAGTCTACTTACGCGGAAAAAGACCATCCGGACAGAAAGCAGGAGGAAAAAAACCTAGTCGATTTGATAAGGGAAACCGTTGCGAACAACGGAATTGCTATAATCTCCGGTTTTGCCATAGGCAGGCTGCAGGAGATTTTGCTTATTTTGCACGAACACGGCATCAGCTACCCGATTTACATGGACGGCATGGCGAAAAAGGCAACAACAATAATCAATCAAAATAAAAATCTATTGAAAAACCCGAAAGATTTTGAGAAAGCTTTGTCAGAGGTGAAATACCTGAACAAGGACAAGGAGCGGGCTAAAGCTATACGAGAGCCCTGCGCGATCCTTACTACAGGCGGTATGCTCAGCGGAGGGCCGGTTGTCTGGTATTTGAGAAAATTGTACGACGACAGAAAATCAAGCTTGATCATGACCGGCTTCCAGGTGCCTGAGACTCCCGGGCACAAGCTGCTGAACACCGGAAGGTTCGTTAACGAAGATTCTGATCTGGAACTTGCGATGTCCTTCAAAAGATTCGACTTTTCGGCTCATCTGGGCAGGAAGGAACTGCTCGGCTTCATCGAAAAAGTGAATCCCGAAAAAATTTTTTGCGTACACGGAGACGAGACTGAAAAATTTGCCGGTGAACTGAAGGAAAAGGGATTTGACGCTGTAGCACCTGTTGTTAGCGATAGAATCTTCAACTTGCAATAACTTTCTTTTGTTTTGCAGCAAGGTAATTGTGCCTAAATTCATTCAGGAGTCTGTTTATTTGTCTGGTTGGGACTTCGTAAAAATCTTTAAAGTAGGCTGGCTCGCCGAGTCTGAAAGGACCGACCTTTTTAACAAAACGCTCTCCCAAATTTTCACTAACCAATGCTATTGCGGCCATAGCAGCAGTCCTGTACGGGTAACCACCTCGATATTCCGCATCTTCTAAAAATCTTTGAGTTTGAACTTCCAGATAATGTCTTTCTTTGTAAGTCAAATGACCATTCGATTCCATATCAGTAAGGAGATCATTGACACTCTTCATTATCCAAGCATAGCCAATTTTCGGCCTTTTTTGCATAGTCACAAACTCCTTTAAAGCGATTCCCGCTTTTACCCATCGTTTTATTAACTATAAAATAGTAACATTTAAATATGCCAGAGGTATTTAATTGTTACTATGGATTTGGGACAACAAATCGCACTTTGCAGCGAGCACTACCAGAACTGGAAGGACCAAGCGCTGGTGGCTAAAGATACTTTCGAATCTAGAAAGGCGATAGAAAGGGCTTTCTTCTGGTTGGAGCTGCAGTCTGCATTCGTTGTTTTGCATGCTATAGAGCAGGTCAAAGGCAAAGATCCTGAAACAAGGAAAAAACTTATTGTAGCAAAAGCAAATCTCTCACGAAAACTCGTCGATTACGCTGAACAAATATTGAACGATTTGAAGTGAGAAAAATGTACAAACCGAAAATCGTTTTTACACCCGTCATTGGAGTTGAAGTTGTTGCCGATACGCCGAGTTTTGATAAAGCAATACTTTCCCAAAATGGCGTAACGAAAGAAAATTATTGGCAAGCGAAACAGCAGTTTTATAACGGTCTTCAAACAGGGAAAGTTAATGAGCATCAAGCTTTTGCAAATTTGTTTGATATTCTTGATTTGAGGGGGTTTAACTTTGACGCAATGAGGAAAACATTTTATAGCGACTACGAATTAAGGGATGGAGTTGACGGATTTCATGATTATTTAAGGGAACAGAGAATTGCGCTTGGAGCTGCAACGAACACATGGCCAGAAAGAGTTGCTTACATAGGCGAAAAATTTGGTTTTGGGAAAGATTTTGACGTAGAAGTTTATTCTTATGAAATAAGGAAAAAGAAAAATGATCCGGAATTTATAGGTTTGATAATCGAAAAAACAGGTCTAAGAATTTCAGGTATAAAAGGCGAAGAAATTGTTCTGTTTGATGACGATCAGCAAGTGTTGAGCAATGCTAGACAATTTGGAATTCGTGCAGAGGACGAAGATGAAAAACTACCAGGCAGAGAGCTTTTTGAGTCGCTTATTCGAAAAATTGAAAATCCCCCTAAAATTCAAACACAATTCTAAAAACCGATAATTAATTTCCTTGAAAAACAAAATTATTGTATGCGCAAAAAAATAGTTTTCATTATTGTCGATGGTTTAGCCGATTTGCCGATTGACGAAAATACTCCCCTTTCTGCAGCGAAAAAACCTAACATAGATTGGCTTGCTGCCAATGGATCTACAGGTGAACTTACACTTGTGCCAAAAAATTTCTGGACCGCCCAGCAGCACGCAAGTGTAAGTCATACTGCAAATATCGCATTACTTGGGTACAACATAAAAAGATTTCCGCTGAAACGCGGGCCGTTGGAAGCCGTCGGAACCGACATACCGTACAAAGAAGGAAACCTTGCCCTGCGCTGCAATTTCGCCACTGTTGACAAAGACTTGAAAGTTTTGGACAGGAGGGCTGGAAGAAGAAGTTACGGCCTATCGGAATTAGCGCGCTACATAAACCAGCATGTCGATGTCGGGGTTCCGTTCACTTTTATGCGCACTTTCGAGCACCGTGCGGTTTTGATTATAAAAATGAACTTGAGCGACGAGCTCACCGGTAACGATCCTTTTGCGGCAGGAGAAAAAATTAAAAAAATCACCGGCTTGTCAGCCGACGGTATGCTTGCAGCCAAACTGGTGCAAAATTTCGTCGACCAAGCGCATGAAGTAATCGAATACCATCCGATAAATTCCGAGCGAATTGACGAAGGTCTGCCTCCGGCCAACTATATTTTAGTAAGGGAAGCCGGCAACAAACTTCTCGATTTGCTGCCTCACTTCAGCAAAAAATGGAAGTCGAAACCTGTGGCTGTTTGCGAACCTGGGGCAGTGCGCGCGACTTGCATGCTTGCAGGATTCGACTCGGTACCAGTCCCGGAGCTGACGTTCGAAGAAACTTTGAATTTCATTTTTGAAAATATCGAAGACCTGCTTGCCGACTATAATTTTGTTTATGCGCACGTCAAGGGGCCGATTGATGAAGCAGGTCACGACGGAAATTTCAAGGCAAAAATGAAGGCCATAGAAGCTGTCGACAGGAAAATGGAAACGTTCAAAAATTTCGACGGGGTAGTTGTGCTGACTACTGATCACATTACTTCCACCGCGGAAAGGAAGCACATGCCTGGCTCTGTCCCAGTTTTGGTCTACGGCAGGGGCAAGGACAAAGTAAAAACTTTCGACGAGTTTTCAGTTAAAAAAGGCAAGCTGAAAAATTACAGCGGAACAAAGCTTTTAAAGTTTATTTTCGGCAAATAATGTTAGGTGGTTTTATTCCAAACAAAAACAGAGCACTGAAAAAACTTGAAGAAAAAATTGTCAAGCAAAACGTTGAAGGGTCTACCGAAGAATTCGAAGAACTTGAACATGAAGTTTCCGAGGATCCCAGGGAAAGCAGCGAAGGAATGGGCATAGAAAAGGAAGAAAAGGCAGGAGAAGAACCTTATCCTGAAATCGAAAAAGAGTTGGAGCATGAGGACAAGCCAGAAAAGGAAGATGAAGACGAGGAAGATTGAACTTTTGATAGTCGTGCTCGTTTCAATTCTTTTAGTTGTTTCTTTTGCAAAATTTTTCAAACTGACTGGGTTCGAAGTCATAGTTGCAACTGTTCTCCCTACCGAGACTTCCCAACCAACTCTTAGCGGCACGGTGCTGACACCAGCTCAAGCAATAACTACTACCACACAAGTTCCTAAGGATTCCAATCCACCAACCGTCAATCTGACTGCTCCTGTGAAATATCTGGATTTGGACGAGCTGGTTCCTTTGGATTGTCAGGCTGCTGACGACACTAAAGTGAGATTCACCACGATAAAAATAACTTCGCCGAGAGGTTCTGTTTCAAATTTTGTCTCGGAATCTTCCTCCAATAATTTTTCTTTCCGCGTTACTGAAGTTGGAAATTATTCTTTCATCTGCACGGCTGAAGACACAGGCAACAACGCCGCGGATTCCGCAAGGTATCTGCTGCCTGTAGTAAGCAAAGCTATCCAACAAACTCCTTCCCAGATTCCGAGCGCAACAATCACTTCAGCTGCTGAAGTAAAATCAGCTCCACAAGCATCGCCAAATCAAACTGTGAAAACTGTAGTGATTCCCGTTCCAGAAAAAAATGCATCTGCAAATGAAACTACTGACAAAACCGCGATAAATGCAACTGCAGAACCTTTGCTGTTTCAGCTGGTTAAAAGATTTTTAGAATTCTTCATTCGTAGCAAGTAACTCTCATTCCCAGAGAATT
>CAZYHQ010000012.1:0-24407 GCA_964646855.1 uncultured archaeon | reverse complement strand
CAAAATAATCGTTTATTGATTTGTATGAAGCAGGATGTTTTGGCAGATGCGCTGTCTATAATAAAGAATGCAGAGAGGGTTGGCAAGCCCGAATGCGTAACCAGAGCCAGCAAGGTTGTTAAATCGGTGCTGAGTGTTTTGCAGAATCATAATTTTATTGGCAGTTTCGAGTTTGTCGACAACGGCAGAGGCGGAAGATTAAAGATAGAACTGAAGGGGAAGATTATAGATTGCAATGTGGTGAAGCCGAGGTTTTCAGTGAAAACTGACGAGTTCGAGAAATGGGAAAAGCGCTATCTGCCAGCAAGGGAGTTCGGCTTGCTTATTCTCACTACGCCTAAAGGCGTTGTCGACCACAGAAAAGCGAAAGAGCTCAACGTCGGGGGAAAACTGATTGCATTTGTCTACTGAGTTGATATTTATGGATTCAGAAAAAGCAAAAATGTGTGCGGAATATGAGATTGGTTGGTGGGAAGACCATGGAAGAAAAAATTACCGTGGTGTTTTTAATGATATGGTCAATCTGTATGTTTTACAGTATGATTTATTAAAAACGGTTGCAGAACAAGCTGTTAACCTACGTATACTTGCCGCCAAAGAGCATGACGTAGCCGAGTCATTAGAAAGGAAGAACAAAAAAAAGGAAGCAAAAATCCATTGGGACGCAGCTGAAAATCTACTTGCTCAACATTTTAAATATTTGCCGTGATTTTATGTACGAAAAAGAAATTTCAATCCCACCCGAGGTTTCCCTGGAAATCGTTGGCAGAAAACTAAAAGTTTCTGGACCGAAGGGCTCGATGGAAAAAGATTTGAAGACGCCGAAGGAAGTTGGGCTGGAAAAAAAGGAAAATAAAGTCAAAGTATTTGCAGAGTTGGACGAAAGGGAAAACAAAGCTATAGTCGGGACAACTATCGCCCACATCAGAAATGCCATTGAAGGAGTGACAAAGGGTTTTATCTACAGGCTGAAGGTTGTTTATTCGCATTTTCCAATCACAGTGAAGGTTGAAGGTGGTAAGCTTTTGATTCAAAATTTTTTGGGCGAGCGTGTGCCTAGAGTTGCAAAAATTATTCCTGGGACGGAAGTTAAAGTAGAAGGTGCTGATATAACTGTCAGCGGGCTAGACTTGGATTCGGTAAGCCAGACAGCGGCCAGGATCGAAATAGCAACCCGCAGATCCGGCTACGACAAGAAAGTCTTCCAAGATGGTATCTATATAACAAGCAAAGGTGAATGAAATGAACCCGAGGAAATTGCCGAAATTTATCAGACAGTCTGCAACTGCATACAAAAGGTTAGGGAAAAAATGGAGGAAGCCGAGAGGCAAGCAGAGCAAGCTCAGGGAAAAAGAGGCGAGTCACGGAAGCTGGCCGAATGTTGGTTATCGCGCTCCAAGGAATTTGCGCTACCTGCACCCCTCGGGCTTCAAGGAATTTTTGGTCAGCAGTTTAAACGATTTGGAAAAAGTCAATGTCCAAAACACGGCAATAAAAATTTCCCACACCGTGGGCAAGAAAAAGAGGCAGGAAATTTTAAAGAAAGCCGAGGAATTGAAAATAAAAATTTTAAACAAGTGATAAGATGGTAAGTTTGCAAAAGAAACTCGCAGCAAAGATTTTGAAGGTTGGGCAGAGCAGAGTTTGGTTGGATCCGAAAAAAATGAAGGACATTCAAAAAGCTATTACAAGAATCGATGTTAGAAAACTAGTCAAGCAGAGCTCTATAAAGGTTTTGCCTGAAAAAATACACAAAAGAGGTTTTGTCAAGAAAAGAAGAAAGGGCCCGGGCAGCAAGAAAGGTTCTAAATTCGCGGCTCTTTCCAAGAAAGACAGGTGGATTGCCACTGTCAGGCCACTGAGGAAAATGCTAAAAGAATTGAAGGGCTCGCAAGATATTGACAATCCAACTTACAGAAAAATGCGCGCGTTGGTAAAGGGTGGTATGTTCCGCAGTCGAGCGCACTTGAAACTTTATTTGCAGCAGCACAATTTGCTGAAGAAAAAGTGATTTCATGAAACTTTCACCGACATACAAAATGCAATTCAAGAGAAGAAGATTGGGAAAAACGAATTACAAAAAAAGATTAGAGTTGTTGAAATCTGGCAAGCCCAGATTGGTTGTGAGAAAAAGTTTGAATTACATAACTGCGCAAATTGTAGATTTCGATAAAAAGGGAGACAAGACTTTGCTCTCTGCGAACAGCAGGCAGCTGAAAAAAATCGGATGGGGTTTTGCTTGCGACAACCTGCCTGCGGCTTATCTGACTGGACTGGCGTTGGGAAAACAGGCTGTAAAAAATAAAATTACTGAAGCTATTTTGGACATAGGTCTGCACAGTTCAAGCAAAGGAAATAAAATTTATTCCGTGGCAAAAGGCGCCATTGACGGAGGATTGAAATTAAACGTCGGGGAAGAAGTCCTGCCGACTGAAGAGAGGATCAAGGGTTCTCATATTGCTGCATACCAAAATAAATTCAAGGATCTTCCCGAAGCCTTTGAGAAAATAAAATCACAAATTTTAGGTGGATGAATGGCGGAAAAAAACGAAGAGAATAAAGAAAATAAAAAAGAGAACGAAGTCGAGGAGATCAAAGCAATAGAAAAAACTCCAGTCGTTGTGCCTGAAGAAAAGATTGTGGAAGTTCCTGCAGAAATTCCTGCTGCAAAGCCCGAGAGCACTATAGGAAACTGGGTGCCAAAAACTCAGCTGGGCAAGGATGTATTTGCAGGAAAAATCACTGACATAAATGAAGTTCTAAAATCTGGTAAAAGAATTATTGAGCCGGAAATTGTAGACAAGCTGGTTCCAGACTTAAAAAATGAATTGGTGCTTGTCGGCGGCAGGGCAGGAAAAGGCGGGGGTGTGCAGAGGATACCCGTCAGAATAACAGCTGCGATGCACAAATCCGGAAGAAGATTTTCTATGTCTGCTTTTGTTGTCGTTGGGAACGAAAACGGCTTGGTTGGTATAGCGAAGGGATCGGCCCCGGAAACGAGGGATGCGATGGCAAAAGCAATGAAAAAAGCGAAATTAAATTTGATTAGCATAATGCGAGGTTGCGGTAGTTGGGAATGTGGTTGTAAGACTGCTCACAGCGTGCCTTACAAGGTTCGCGGCAAGTCGGGGTCTGTGAGAGTAGAGTTGCTTACAGCGCCGAAGGGTGTTGGTTTGGTTGCGGATGACGAAAGCAAAAAGATTTTGAGACTTGCAGGGATAAAAGATGTTTGGGTGAAGACCTTTGGCAACACCGGCATGAGGATAAATTTGATTTCCGCAATTTTTGACGCGCTGAAAAAACTTTACATTTACGAGAGGTCTGAATGATGTTGGTTGTGATAAGAATTGCCGGCAGCGTTGGGGCAAGAAGAAAAGTAGAGGATACTTTGAAAATGCTGAGGTTGAATTATGTGAACAACTGTGTACTGCTGGAAGAAAAACCTGAAATAAAAGGAATGATCGAAAAATGCAGGAATCATATTACTTATGGCGAGGTGGACAAGGAAACCTTAGCTGCGTTGCTTAAAAAAAGATTGAGGCTTGCGGGCAACAAGAGAGTAGACGACAAAACTTTGAAAGAAGTTGCAAGCTTTGACTCGTTTGAAAATTTTGCTACTGCGCTGATCGAAGGAAAAACAAAAATAAAAAACTTCGAACGGCTCCAACAAACATTCAGATTGACACCGCCGAGCAAGGGATTCAAATCTACAAAGGAGCATTACCCAAAAGGCGATTTAGGTTACAGAGGAAAAGAAATTAACGAACTGTTGAACAGGATGATATGAATGGTAGTTAGAAGAAGACAAAAGCGCAGGCGCGGGGAAAGAAGTTATCACGGTTCGCATAAAAAATGGAGGGGTGGAGGTTCGCGCGGGGGCAGGGGCAAGGCTGGCGGGCACAAACACATGTATTCTTATGTCGTAAAATATGATCCAGAACGTTTTGGTAAAAGGGGCTTCAAGCGTCCAGCAAAAATTTCAGAAAGGGTGAAAGCGATAAACTTAGGTAGCTTGGAAAGAATCGCGCTGCAACAAAACAAAAAGGAAATTGATGTGAAAGATTTGGGTTTTGAAAAGGTCTTGGGCGCAGGAAAGATTTCATCTCCTCTGGTTGTCAAAGCGAAATCATTTTCCAAATCCGCAATAAAAAGACTTGAAGAAGCCGGCGGCAAAGCCGTAAAAGTTTGAAAATGTTATTTGTGGATAATTAATTGTGGATAATTATGGAAGGAGAACAGCAGCCACCTGCAGAAAATCAAACTGTAACACAGACTGAAGAAAAAAAGGAAAAATTTTTTTCAAAATTTTCAATAGAAAAAATTTCTAAATTTTTCCCGTCGGTTCAAAAGCCGGCGTACAAGCAAAGTCTGAATGCCAGACTAAAATGGACTGGTATTGCATTGCTTGCTTATCTTGTAATGTCTTACATCACTGTCTATGGCGTTTCCCCGTCGAGCTACGAGCAGTTCAGATTTTTTGAAATCGTACTGGGCTCCAAATTCGGCAGCCTGATGACTTTGGGCATCGGCCCGATAGTTACTGCGGGAATCGTCCTGCAACTTTTGGTCGGATCGAAAATCCTGAATTGGGACACAACGAAGCCAGAGTACAGGAAAAAATTCCAATCGACAAACAAACTGCTGGCAGTAGTTCTTGCATTTGTAGAGGGGGCGGCATACGTTTTGGCCGGCGCTGTGCCAGTAAGCGGCGGGTTGGGTACAATGCTGTTTGTAATCCTGCAACTGGCAGCTGGAGGAATACTTGTAATCTTCTTGGACGAATTGGTAAGCAAGTGGGGTTTTGGTTCTGGTGTCAGCCTTTTCATAGCAGCCGGAGTGGGCTCGCAGATTTTGATAAGGGCCTTGTCTCCGCTGGCCGCAACTTGCGTGACAGGTAATCTGCCAACCTGCATACCAAGCGCAACTAATCCGCCTGCAGGATTGGTGTGGTCGTTTTTGCTTAACAGCCTTTCTGGAAACACAACGTTCGCTTTGGCAGAACTCGCGCCCCTGATTTCTACTGTAGTAGTGTTTTTGATTGTTGTTTATGCGATGCACATAAAGGTCGATGTCCCGCTTGCGTTCTCTGCCATCCGCGGTTTCGGCAGGACATGGTCGTTGAAGCTGTTCTACACAAGCAACGTTCCTGTCATACTTACAGCAGCATTGATTGCGAATCTGCAGTTGATGGGACACTTTGGTGTAACGCCGAACGAAGCAGGGCTGTCGTGCAGTATGCTGGGCTGTTTTGACCCTCAGGGCAACCCGGCAGACGGACTTATCTACTACCTGTCGTCACCAAGAAATTTGCTGATAGATATTTTTACTTTTAACTTGATTCCCTCGGAAGTCATAAGGGCGTTTACTTATTTAATATTTATGGCTGCGGCAGCAACAATGTTTTCTGTTTTCTGGGTAAACACAGCAGGCATGGACTCGAAATCTGTCGCAAGGCAGATAGAAAGTGCAGGCATGCAGATACCCGGCTACAGGAGAGACCCGAGAATCGTTGAATCGGTTCTGAACAGGTACATACCGCCGCTAGCGGTTTTGGGCGGTTTGACAATAGGAATACTTGCGGCGTTTGCAGATTTCACAGGAGCTTTGGGCACTGGAACAGGAATCCTTTTAACCGTTACTATTCTGTATAACTATTATGAGGAATTGCGCCAGCAGAATTTGCAGGAGGCACACCCGATAATAAGAAGGGTCGTCGGTGAGTTGTAATGGTATTTGAACAAATTACTGCAATGGTCATTTCAGTACTCGACTTAATTTTCGGACCACTAAAAATTTTTCAGCCTCACATATCGCTTGCAATTTTATCGGTAGTCCTAACATTGCTTATTGTAATTATTGGCAGACTTATAACTAGAAAAAGCATTATTGCAGAAATTAGAACAAAGCTGGAAGATTTGAGAGTAAAACTCGCTCAAGCGCAAAAAGAAGGTAACAAGGACACCGTAAAACAACTTATGGGTGAATTTATGAAGGTAAACAGCCAACACATGAAACACAACTTCAAAATAATGATGGTCTCTTTCGTTATTTTTTTTGTATTCTTGTTGCCTTGGGCTTCTCACACATATGAAGGTCAGATTGTGGCAGCACTACCGTTCACAGTTCCTTTTCTCGGCTCAAGTTTGAGTTGGATTTATTGGTATGCTTTGATTTCTTTTTCAGTAGGCTGGGTAATAAGAAAATTGTTTGGTTTTGAATGATGATAGAAGTTGGCAGGGTTTGTCTCAAGAACACCGGCAGGGAAGCTGGCAAATATTGCGTGGTTTTAAAGAAAGTCAACGAAAGTTTCGTTTCCGTGACAGGACCGAGATTGCTGACAGGCATCAAAAGAAGAAGGTGCAATGTCGACCACCTAAATTCAACGGAATACAAGATCGAAATCAAGGAAGACTCGACCGACGAGGAAATTATTGCAGCAATGGAAAAGCAAAGTCTCGTAACGAAACTGAAATTGAAAAGGCCTTCTGCTGCACAGATGAAATCCGAAGCCACAAAAGAATCTAAAAAAGCAGAAAATAAGGAAAAAGTAGAAAACAGTAAAGCAGAAAAACCCAAAGAGTGAACTTAATCGCTATGACAGAAGGATATTCATTTTGGCTGATGCCATCAGGAGAAATTTACAAACATCTTTCTGGTTTGATTACAACCTTGAGCAAAACATATTCAACACCAAGATTTGAACCGCACGTTACATTGCTCGGAGATATTTTTCTTACTGAAGAAGAAGTTTTGTCAAGAGCATCCCAATTGACCAGACTTGTCAAACCGTTTACCGTAAAGCTCAAAAAAGTAGATTACCTAAACGAATACTTCAGATGTTTATTTGTCAGAGCAGAAGAAACTGACGAGTTGTCAAGAGCAAATTTGTATGCAAGAGAAATTTTTAACCGTCAGCGAGATCCAAAATTCATGCCGCACTTGAGTCTGATGTACGGTGATTTTCCAACCGAAGAGAAGAGACAAATTGTTGCTAAAATGGGAAATCCTTTCAATAGTCAGTTTGACGTGAAAAGCATTCATTTGTACTTGGCTTCATCAAGAGACCCGATTAAAGATTGGAAGATACTAAAAGAATTTCCCTTGAAATAAATTTACTTGGTTTACTCGGGCTTCTTCTTCCTTTTGGAAAGGACGCTAATAACTTTGTAGAAATTCCAGATTATGATTATCAAAATCAAAACAAGTATTCCAATTATTATTGGGCTCAAACCTTTTACAAATTCTACAAGTGCTGCAAATCCTGTTGGTTTGGGTTTCTCAGCTGGTTTTGGCTCTTCTATAACAATTGGCGCAATGGGAGTTATCAGCGAGCTCGTCTTGGTAATGTTTGTAACACTGCCCCGGAATTCGTAAGCTGTTTTGACTGAAACTGTTCCTGGCGAGCCCGATGGGGTGACGGTGAATGAGACTTTCTCGCTGGAATTGCCGCCGATTGTAATTTGCTTGTCTTTTTCTGGAACTTGCCAGTCGCCTGGGACAGTCAGGGTTGTGTTCACTATCGCCGGTGCAATTCCTTCGTTCTTCAGATCAAAACTGACTGTGAAAGGCTCGAAGCGTGTAATTTTTGAAGAAACCGAGAGTTCTGAAGCAGAAATTTTTGGTACTCCCAAAACTTTCAAAATAAACTGCGTTGAATTGGAAACTTGATGAGGAGACCACATCTCCTGCGCGTTTAATGTAACCAAATGTGCGCCTGCTGCATTTTGTGGCACGAAGATTGTTATCACGAAATGATAAGGTAATTTGAATACTCCCTGCTCTGGATTCCAATCGCGCAATATTCGGAGTTCTTCAAAAAGACTTGGATTTACTTCAAACTTGTAAGGAAGGTCCTGCAAACTCAAGTTAATTTGCCTTACAGTCCATATGCCAGTGTTCGTTATATTTCCTACGATTGTTACATTGTCTCCGGGATACGCATCAACATCGGATACATCCAAAATAAAATTTCGGTATTTTTGCGGGTGGAAAGGTGCGAGTGCAAATGTAGAAAGAATTAACAATGCAAATGCAAAATACGCTACAAAAGCAGCCGACCTAAAACGCATAGTATCTTAATGAATAAACGGAGCGCAAGCTTTTATGCTAATCGACGAAAATCTTTTTAATTTATCGTAAAATTTGCAGAAACTTATTTAAGCTTGAGTGAAAAGGATAAAAACTCTTCGAAGAAGATTTAGTAAGTGAAAACATGTGGTTAATCAAGTATGAAGAAGAAACAGACGAAAAATTCGGCAAGAGTCCAGAAGACAGAAGTGTACAAGAGCAAATTAATAACGCCGTGATAATTGTTGACAAGCATTCTGGTCCCACTTCGCATCAGGTTTCCTTGTGGGTCAAGGAAATTTTTGGAGTAAATAAAACTGGGCACAGCGGGACATTGGACCCAGCGGTGACTGGTGTGTTGCCTGTAGCGCTTGGAAATGCTGTGAAAGCCATGCCAGTTCTAAGCGGATTGGACAAAGAATATGTCGGAGTAATGCATTTGCACAAAGAAGTGCCGAACGACGTGTTAAATAACGTCATAACAAATTTTATCGGAAAAATAAAACAAACTCCTCCTGTCAAGTCTGCCGTAGCTAGGCGAGAAAGGGAGAGAGAAATTTATTTTTTTGATGTTGTTGAGATAGAAGGCAAAGATGTTTTGTTCAAAGTGGGCTGCGAAGCTGGAACTTACATTAGGAAGCTCGTGCACGACATTGGACAAAAAATTGGAGTCGGCGCCCACATGACTGAACTGCGAAGGACAAAGGTAGGAAATTTCGTAGAAAAAAATTCTTTCAGCTTGGTTGCAGTAAAAGATGCTTATGAGAATTGGAAAGGTGGGAGTGACTCGGATATGAAAAAAATTTTAATTCCTATCGAGCTAGCGATAGATCACGTGAAAAAAATTTTTGTGAAAGATTCTGCAATTGCCTCAATTGCAAACGGCGCGCCGGTCTATCCAAACGGCATCACACAGATACAAGAGGGAATAGAACGCGGTGAAACGGTTTCAGTGCTTTCCTTGAAAAACGAGCTTGTTGCTCTAGGCATTTCAAAAATGACAAGCGAAGAAATGTACAACAGAAAAAAAGGTAGCGCAGTTCGTACTGACAGAGTTTTTATCGAAAAGGGTATTTATCCGCAATCAGGCTAAGCTGCATATTACAGAAACTTTTAAATTCTATACAACAATTAATTTTATGCCTGTTAACAGAGAGTTGATAAAAATTCTTGCATGTCCACAGTGCAAAGACAGCATAAAAGAAAATAAAATGTTTTTGGTATGTAAGAGTTGCGGTTTGGCTTATCCTGTCCTTGGAGACGTTCCTGACATGCTTATTGACGACGCTTGGAGTTTGGCAAGGGCAAAAAAAGTTAACTTTAAGCATTCATTAAAACTATAGTGAATTCATGAAAATCGCTGATATAAAACGCGGGATGAACAACATAGAACTGCAGGCGAAAGTTGTAGATGTTTCCGAAGCCAGACAGGTGCAGACAAGATACGGAATGCGCTCTGTTGCTGATGCTACTCTGGAAGATGAAACCGGGCAGATTTCGTTGACGCTGTGGGAAGACAAAATCAGTTCTGTGTCAGTCGGGGACACTGTCAGCCTCAACGGCGGGTTCGTCACGGCATTCAGAGACAAATTGCAACTGAACATTCCAAGAACAGGGAAATTGGAAGTAACAAAATAATTAAATAAAAAATCAGCGTACTCCTACAGGTCTTAAATCGTCAGTTGTTAATCTTCCAATAACTTTGTTGCGCTCTTCATCCAGTTTTCTAAGAAATGGTAATATTTCTTCTGTTACAGCATCATAATAAAGTTTCAGCACAGCTTTCTTTGCTTCTATATCGCTATCCTTGATGATCCTCCAACTCAACTTTTTGTCAAGTTTTTCTAATTTTTGCCACACAGACAATGCTTCACTTTTTAACGCCGGATTTCTCGCAAGCATTGAAGAGTAGCTCACTTGGTCATGATTTTCGAGGTCTGGATAAAGTGCACCTTGTATTCTAGTTTCAATAAGTGTATAGAATGTTGAGGCAGTCGTAGCAAAAATTTCTTGGAATGAATCTCGGGGCTTAACATACATTTTCAAGTTTTTTATAGGAAAATCAACAAAATTCGGCGGCAAGAAGTCAAGTTCGTATCGTGCGATCATCCTTTTGTATGCTACGTCAGGAGTGACGCTTCGCTTGTTATTTCTACCCACAATTATTTCTTTAACAAATAAATTTTAAATAGTTGAAATTAAGATTGTTGAATGGCATCAGATTTTTAAATGGATGCTGAGGTCGCCTAATTAGGTGGGGCACTGGTCTTGAAAACCAGCGGGCGCAAGCCCATGGGGGTTCAAATCCCCTCCTCAGCGCCAATTTTGAATTTTGGAAAAGAATTAATTTTCAGAAAACGAATAAAAAATAATGAGTTTCAGGAGAAGACTTGGTTGGGTTTTTATTGTGTTTGGAACTTTGATGCTTATTTCGCCTTTCATTTACGGATTTACCGGATACTTTGCCGCAGGGTTTACGTCCTATCTGCCTTCGCCAGAAACTTCTTTCCAGCTGCCGGTAATCTTTACGGGATTCGCATTGGCAGTGTTCGGATATTTTTTAGCCAGACCAACCGCTGAGTCTGCGGTAACAGCTTGAAATTTCTATTTTTATTTTATACTATTGATTAGAAAATTAACTCAAAGCGCCGTTAATCTAGTCTGGTAGGATACGAGCTTCCCAAGCTCGGAGCACGGGTTCAAATCCCGTACGGCGCATCAGACGCTGAACCTTATCTGCTTTTTCTTTTGCAGCAAACTGATAATTTTTTGGTTTTGCCTAGCAATTTTGTTGTTGACACTAATCAGTTTTTCCAAAGTTTTGATAGCGGAATTTATTTTTGTATCGCTCGAATGTTCTGATCTCAGCAACTCTTTTTCAATTGTTTTGTTTAATTTACCCAAAAGTTGCTGGGTGCCTTTAGAGAATTTTTGTTTTTCAGTCTTCAGTTTCGTCAGTTTCCTTTCTCGAATCTTCCTGTACAGTATCCCCTTCAAAGCCATAATCAAATTACTCATTTTTAAAAGCATAAAAATACTACTTTCATAACAGTTACTATGGCAAAAAGAACAGGGCCGACTAATGTCTACCTCAAACAGCTAGTGGAAAATTTGAAAAAGAGGTCTAGGGAACTGGATGCTCCTATATGGAAAACTGTAGCGGAAAAATTGGAAAAATCCACACGGCAGAAAGTCGAGGTAAATCTGAATAAAATTAGCAAGCATGCTACTGAAGATAGTTTTGTTGTTGTACCTGGCATTGTCCTAGGAAGCGGGGAGATAAACAAAGCTGTAAATGTTTCTGCATGGCGGTTCTCCAGAGCAGCAATCGAAAAAATAAACAAATCAAAAGGCAAAATATTGACTATTGACGAGCTGGTAAGAGAAAAGCCAAAGGGAACTGACGTAAAAATTTTGGTGTGATTTGAAATGAAATACGAAGATTTTATAAATGAAGACACTCCTTTCAGATTATTTCAAGGCTATGCTGGTGATGGCAAGTATTTGTTTTCTCACATAAGAGATGTACCAAAAAGTGAAGAAGATTTTGACTCTATGAAAAAAAATGGTATAAAACGAAAGGAGGTCGATCTTGATCTAGTATGGGGTGATAGCGGATTGCCCGAAATGGATAAGAAACTTGGCCTGAATTTCGCATTTGACATGTTATATTATTTATCACCAGATGGTTCCATAATTCGCAGTAAATATAGATTTGCAGGACGTTACGAATTTGCTGGTATTTACATCGATGACCTACTAGAATCAAAAAACAAATTTACTGTAGACATTGAGGCAGATTAAAATGAAAATCTACGACGCTGAAAATCAAATTCTGGGAAGACTTTGTTCAGTTATAGCAAAAGAGCTGCTGAAAGGGGAAAATATTTTTGTCGTGAACGCAGAAAAAGCGGTTTTGGCTGGAAACCCAAAAGCAAAAATAGAAAGTTATATGGAAAGAGTTCACAGGGGCGACCCTATTCATGGTCCGTTCTATCCCAAGCAGTCAGACGAAATTTTTCGCAGGACAGTGAGGGGGATGCTGCCTTGGGATAAAACAAAGGGCAGGGAAGCTTATGGAAGACTGAAAGTTTTTGTCGGCGTACCGGAAGAGTTGAAAAATAAAAGTTTTGAAAAAATTAAAAACGCTGATGCGGAGAAATTAAAAACGAAGTTCATTCCTGTGCAGGAAATTTCAAAAGCAGTGGGCGGTAAAAGATGAAAAAGGACAAGAACAAACCAAAAATAATTTTTACGACTGGGAAAAGAAAAAACGCAGTGGCAAGGGCAAAAGTTGTTGCCGGTACCGGCAGGGTTTTTGTTGATTCTAAGCCGATAGAAATTTGGGGAAACGAGCCGTTGCGTCTGTGGGTGAAAGAACCTTTGTTAATTGCAGGGGACTTTGCGAAGTCTGTCGACATTTCTGTTAAAGCGAGAGGTGGGGGAATTTCTGGACAAGCAGAAGCAACTAGGATGGCAATTGCAAAGGGTATAGTTGAGTTTTCAAAGAACCGCGAGTTAAGGCAAAAGTATTTAGAGTATGATAGAAATATGTTAGTATACGATCCGCGAAGAAACGAGCCGCATCACGCAGGCGGGGCAAGCAAGCGCGGCAGTCGTAGGCACAAACAAAGGAGCAAGAGGTAAAGAAAATGATTATACCAGTACGCTGTTTTTCATGTGGAAAAGTTGTTGGCCAACTTTGGGAAGATTTCAAAAAGCGGACAGAATCCGGAGAGGACACTGAAAAAGTCCTGAACGAATTGGGGTTGAAAAGATACTGCTGCAGACAGCTGTTCTTGGGACATGTTGATTTGCTGAAAGATATAAGCCAGTTCAAACCGTAAAGCATTTTATTCTTAACTACGTAATGAAATATACGCTCAAGCAAAACTTAATGCGTTCACTGCTTGATTACTCGGTGAAAACTTGAATTGGCCAACTGACAGATTAACAAGATTTGAAACTGCTCGTCTTATCGGAGCGAGAGCTTTACAAGTTTCTCTAGGCGCGCCGATTTTGGTAAAAACGGATTTTACACAACCAGCCGAAGTTGCAAAAGCCGAGTTCAAAGAAAAGTTAATCCCGATTACAATAAAGAGAAAAATGCCGAACAACGAGTACGTAGTCGTGGAAGTAAAGAAGGCAACAGAGAACTGGCTGGTTGACCACAAGGGAGAAATCTAAAATTTCTAGCAGCTGGCAACTTGGTCGCTCATCCACTTATCTAGCTTGTATCTGATATCCGGCCTCGGACTCATGCGCCTTGACGACAACTCGGAATAAAATCTGGTTATTGGATCGTGCTTATTCACATCCAGATTTACTGTTGTCATAGTAGTTCCTTGCTCTCTGATTTCGATTGACAGGCTGCCTTTCGCTTTGCCCTTATAAGACAAAAACTCCCAGCCATCAAACTTGATATAACCCATAGGTTGTTCGAGAACAGTTTTGGTGGGCATGATAATAAAAATGCGTGCTGTGAATTTAAGCTTTAAAAATCTGAAGTGAACTCTTAGTCCAGAAAATCTTTTTAAATGCGAATTCATCAAGAATTTATGTCAAAGGCAGCTTGTCCAAAATGTAACTCACCGCAAATTAATTTGGTGTCAGCAAATTATCCAAAAGAATTTGCATGCAAGGCATGCGGACAAATGTTTGTTGAGAGCAAACCAGCTCTTATAGACGAGTGATTGCAAGTGTGCGGTATAATCGGTTACATTGGTAACGAATTAGCCGCGCCCATCTTGCTCAATGGCCTGAAAAGACTGGAATACAGGGGGTATGATTCTGCCGGTATCGCTACCATAGGCAGCGGTTTGCAATTCAAAAAAGATATTGGAAAAGTTGACGACATACATGCAAAACTGAATTTCTTGGACTTGAGTGGGAATGTTGGCATCGCGCACACGAGATGGGCAACACACGGCGGTGTGACAAAAGAAAACGCCCACCCGCATTTTTCCAATAGCGGCAAGATAGCTGTGGCACATAATGGCATTATAGAGAACTATCAAGACCTGAAAAAAAGTTTGAAAGAGAACGGCTTCGTTTTTTCCAGCGAAACCGATACAGAGGTGATACCTAATTTAATCGAGTTTGAGATGAAAAATGGAAAGGATTTTGAAGGAGCTGTGTTGGATACTTTAAAAAAATTGGAAGGTAACTATGCGGTAGTCGTTTTGAACGAAAGCGAAAATAAATTAATCGCTGCTAGAAAAGGATCGCCGCTAGTAATTGGAGTGAAAGAAAATGGTTTTTTTGCAGCAAGCGACATACCGGCATTTCTGGAGCATACGAAAAAAGTTATGTATCTCCATGATTATGACGCTGTTTTTCTTGACAAAGAAATTCGGGTATTCAACTTGAAAGAAGACAGATTCGTAGAGAGGCCTGTAGACGGCATTGATTGGGACATTGAGCAGGCGAAAAAAGGTAATTTTGATCATTTCATGCTAAAAGAAATTTCTGAACAGGTTGAAACTGTAAAACGTGCGACACAACCTGACAGGGAATTGCTGACAAAAATTTCAAACGAAATTAAAGAAGCGAAGGGTGTATTTTTAATTGCTGCGGGCAGTTCGTATCATGCTTGCCTATCTGCGAGTTACATTTTTTCAAAAGTTGCGAAAATGCACGTGAATGTTATACTTGCCTCCGAATTTCCGAATTACGAACATTTTCTTAACGACAAAAGTCTGGTGATCGCAGTTTCGCAAAGTGGAGAGACCGCGGATGTTCTTGATGCTGTTTCGACGGCGAAAAAACGCGAGAGCAAGATAATTTCAATAGTCAACGTTATGGGCTCCTCGCTCACAAGAAGCTCCGACAAATTTTTGATGCTAAACGCTGGACCCGAGGTGTGCGTGCTGTCGACAAAAACTTACACCTCTCAAGTTGCGCTGTTGGCGATGCTCGCGTACGAAATTGCCGGTAAGATCGACGAGGAAAAGAAAAATTTGGAATACCTTTGGAATGTAATTTACTTTCTCACTTCTGCTAATACGAGAACCAAAATCAAAGAGCTGGCAGATTGTTTGAAAAACGTGCATCATATTTTTACAATCGGCAGGGGCTTGCAGTATTCTACAGCATTGGAAGCAGCGCTTAAAATAAAAGAAGTTTCTTACATACACGCAGAAGCTTTCGCTGGCGGTGAGTTGAAGCACGGAACGATTGCTTTGATTGAAAAAGGCACGCCTTGTATTGTTTTTGTTTCGAAAGAAACCGAAAAAGAAATTTTGTCGAATGCCACAGAAGTAAAAAGCCGTGGCGGTTTAATTATCGGCGTTTCACCGCAAAACAATGAGGTGTTCGATTATTGGATAAAAGTTCCGGAAGCGAACAGCCTAAATCCTGTTGTACAAATAATTCCAATTCAAATTTTGGCTTACCAACTCGCTTTGTTGAGAGGCCTTGATCCAGACCGCCCCAGAAATCTTGCAAAGAGCGTGACGGTGAAATGACAGCAGTATTCAGAGCTTATGACGTTAGAGGAATCTATGGAAAAGATTTGACAGACGAGATAGCGGAAAAAATTGGCAAAGCTTTCGGCACTTTTGTAGGGTATGGAAAATCTATTGCAGTCGGTCGTGACGTTAGACTAAGCGGAAACAATTTGCGAAATGCTTTGATTAAAGGTTTACTCTCTGCGGGATGCAATGTTGCAGACTTTGGAATAATTCCCACTCCTGTGTTGTACTTCTCTGTAATTCACCGCAATCTGGATGCAGGAATAATGATTACTGCTTCTCATCTTCCTCCAGAATGGAATGGTTTTAAAATGTGCGACTTGCAGGGAATAGTTTACTCAGATGGGACTGGTCTAGAACACATCAAAGAAATTTTTGAAAAAGAAAAATTCTTCACTGGTAAGCAGGGTAATATTGCAGAAGACAAAAAAATTTTAGATGATTACAAAAATTTTATCAAGTCTAAAATTTCTGCCAAAAGAAAACTAAAAATTGTGGTTGATCCGGCGAACAGCGTTACAAGTCTCGTAGTGCCGAATATGCTAGAAGACCTGGGTTTTGAAGTTTACAAAATGCACGATACCCTCGATGGAAATTTTCCAAATAGGGCATCAGAACCAACAGAAGAATCTCTGCAAAAGTTAAAAAAGAAAGTGCTTGAAGTTAAAGCTGACTTGGGTTTGGGATTCGACGGCGACGGAGATAGAGTTGGTTTTGTCGACGAAAAAGGAAAAATAATTTTCTCAGGCAATATTGTAATTCCGATTTTTGCAAGTTATCTTTTGGAAAACGGTTCGGGGAGAAAAATTGTGTTTGATGTTACATGCTCCGAAGCTGTAGAGGATTTTGTAAAATCAAAAGGTGGGATTCCGGTTGTAATTAGAGTTGGTCACAGTTATTGTTCACATACTGTTTTGAAAGAAAATGCGCTGTTCGGAGGACAGTTTAGCGGGCATTATGCTTTTCCCGAAATGGGTTGCACAGACGACGCAATTTACGCAGCGCTGAAGTTGGTTGAAATTGTTTCGAATGGTAATCAAAAATTTTCTGAAATCATTTCGAAAGTACCGAGCTACCACACATCAAAAATGGAGGAAATAACCTGCGACGATAAAACAAAATTTGAAGTTGTTGAAAAAATCAAGCAGGAAATTTCCCCGCAAGCAAAAAAGTTAATCGATGTGGATGGAATGAAAGCTTATTTTGACAAAGGGTGGATTTTGATTCGTGCATCCAACACAGCGCCGATGATACGTGTGCTGGTAGAGGGAAAGACTGAAAAAGATATGCAACAATTATTCGAATACGGGAAGCAACTTGTCAAAGAGGAGATAAGCAAAATATGAAAGCTGTAATACTTGCCGGAGGAGTGGGCACGAGATTGCAACCTATTATCGGCAACAACAATCTTAAAGTCATGTTAGAGTACTCTGACAAACCTCTATTGCAGAGAACGATAGAAATTCTGAAAGAAAAAGGTATCAAGGACATTGTGTTAGTCGTAAGTTATCACAAGGAAAAAATCATGGAATACTTCGGTAACGGCAGCAAGTTTGGGGCCAACATTGAATATGTTTTTCAGAAGCATCCCAAGGGCGGAACTGCTGACGCGGTAAGTTACGCGAAAGAAAAAATCGGCAATGAAAAATTCTTGCTGATATACGGTGACAATATTTTCCATCCTAACACTTTAGAACGCTTATTAGAAGCAAGTAAGAATTTTGATGGAGTCATGTGCGGGAAGGAAGTTGAAAATCCTTCCAACTACGGGATTCTGGAAATTCAAAATGGCAAAGTAGAGAAAATCCACGAAAAACCAGAGAACCCGCCTTCAAACATAGCAAATACCGGTTTGTTTGTTCTACCAAAAGAAATTTTTTCAGCGATAGAACAAACTGCTTTGTCCCCTACAGGCGAATACTATCTTACTGATTCGATCCAGATTTTGATAAATAAAGGATTTGCTATAGGTTGCGTAGTCGCAGAAGAGTTTTGGTCTGACCCGAGGAATGCTCAAGAAATTGAAGAAGCAAAGAAAAAGATAGGTGACTATAAATGATTGAATATAGAATAAGAGAAATTGAAGAAAGAGATTTGGGAAATGGCTTCTTAGAAACACTAAATTTCTTGCGTGAGGTTGGTGATTTGCCTACCGAGAAGGCGAAAGAAATTTTAAAGAAAATAAAAAGTGATTCAAATTATAAAATTTTTGTTGCGACTAACAGCGAAGACAAAATTGTTGGTAGCACAACTTTGCTAATTGAACAGAAATTTACACATGAGGGTGGTTTGGCTGGGCATATAGAAGATGTTGTCGTGCACGGTACTTACCAGCGTAAAGGAGTTGGCACGGCATTAATGAAGAGGGCAGTCGAAGCTGCAAAAGAAGCAGGTTGTTACAAAGTAATTTTGGATTGCAGTGAAAAAAATGTTCCTTTTTACGAAAAGCTAGGGTTTAAAAAACACGAAGTTGAAATGAGATTAAGTTTGAAGTAATTTGATGCTAGTCAAATTTTTTGTACATAATTACTCTGAAACCACCGCTTGGCTTGTCAGCGGATAAAAAGTTTGCACTTAAACGAACTGGTGTGAAGCCTAGCCTTGCATAAAATCTCAAAGTAGGGTCAAACATTACATCATCTACAGTAGGCACCTTATCTTCTTTCATGCATGCGTCAATTCTTTTTTTATATTCAGATTGTTGTTCAACATACTCTATATCTGGATATTCCGTGCTACCGTTATAAGATGAACATCTGCCATCAAGATAAATTTCTTTTACCCCGTCTTCAAAAATTTTCTTAAAGGCTTCTTGAACTACTTTTGAACCAATTCCTTGTTTCCTAAATTGTCTCCCAACGCCGACGTTGTAGATAAAAGCCACGTTGCTTTCTTCTAAAACACTTTTGCCGCTTGAAAACGTTGCAAAATCAGCAGGCAATTCTTGAGGGGATCTTATAAACTGGTAACTCCATCCCACCATCGCAGTCAAAATACCATTTACATCGTAACCCAAATATCTGTGTCCATTCTCAAGTCTATATTTAATTTTTTCTCTAGAAGCTCGCAACGGTGGAATCCATGTGTCATTTTCAATTTGTACAATTCTATCTAAGTCATTAAGAGTTAGATATCTTGCTATCTCATCCGTTGCCATACTCAACTAATTAAAAAAAATAAACTATTTATAGACAGTTGAACCATAAATCTAAAAACTCCCAAAGTCAAAATATTGATTGGTTTTTAGAATGGTCATCGGTAGTTGGGCAAGATTTATTGTCGGAATAGTTCTATCTGCAGAAATAATTCGCCAACTAATTTCTGGAAAAGAAATTTCAAACTTGGCCACGATTCTTGCAATTATTTTTCTGATTTTGGCGGCGTTTTATTTTGTTGAGAAGATTTATTTGAAAATGTAAATTACATTTTTTCCAAAGGTTCAATTCCAATAAAATCAAAACAAATTTTCAAAACATTTCTTGTTGATTCAACTAAAGCTAAACGAAAGTTTCTAGTGGCAGCATTTTCAGCTTTCACAACTGGACAAAATTCGTAGAACTTATCAAATATAGCTGCCAGTTCATAGGCATAGTTGCAAATATAATTAATCTTAAAGTCGTTTACCGAATTTTGCAACACTTCTGGAAAAATCAACAACTTTCGAACTAAATTCTTTTCATGTTGATTTATTTTTTGAATCTTATATGAAAACAATTTTCTTTTTGCTTTACGCAATATACTTGTCGCGCGAGTGTAAGCATACTGCAAATAAGCAGACGTGTCTCCCTGAAGCTTTATCGCCTCATCAATGTCAAAGACAATCATCTTCTCTGGGGAAACTTTTAAGAGTTGGTAACGTAAGGCAGATGTAGCAATAGATTCTGCAATTTTTTTTAGAATCCTTTTGTTCACTTTGGTATTCCGCTTTTTCGCCTCATCAAACGCTTTTTTATGTAGAGCATCCAAAACAACATCCGTGTTTACAAACAGACCTGATCTGCCACTCATGTGGATAAAATCCTTCTCGATATCCAGACCAAGCTGCTTTGCTGTCTTCGAACTTAATGAAACTAATTCATAGTCATAATGGATATATTGTTTTGATTTCTTGGAAATCAGTTTTAGAGCAGCCGAAACAGCATCTTGCTCATATGACTGCCTGACATCGATGACGTTTATCGATTTGTTTACATTTCTGAAATTCGGATGTTTTTTTGCAGCTTTCTTGCTGGTGGTAGACCAAACAACTTCTTTGTTGGGTTGGAGTGTAAACTTTGCGTAATTGAAATCTGTAGCCAGTAAGCCATGCTTCCACATTGCATAAGCGATGTCTTTCGCAACATACAGGGTTGTCCCATCTGATCTGACTAAAGTTATGTCAGGGTTTGTCAAGTTGGCAAACTCCGGCAAATTTGACAGCCTCAGAAGCCAGCAGTTTCTTCTATCCTCTTCTTGGCACAAGTAAACCAAATCCTTATTTTTCAGAGTTTCAAATGCATTTTCCCAAAGTTTTAATTTTAAGATGTCTGTCTCTTTGTTCAGCAAATTGTAGAATATTTTTAGCCTCCATGCTGTCTTCAGTTGCTCTGTCAGAACCCTGTCAACAATTTTTTCTGCGAATTCTGCAATCGGGTTGTTGCCACGCTCTATTTCCTGCAAAACGAAACTCTTCTTCTCCTGAAGCTCAGAATTATTTTCGTACATTTTGTTGACTTTTACATAAACCTCGTTCCCTACATAATGATCAAATTTTTTCTTTGTACGGGATGACATCCTCAAAAACTTGAGCCCGACTATTATGTCTGCCAGCTGTGCACCGCTGTCGTCAATATAGTTTGCAACAATCATGTCATTGCCGGAAAATTTTAGCAGTCGGTATAAAGAATCACCCAAGCAAGCGTTTCTAGCATGCCCGATATGCAAGGCTTTGTTGGGGTTTGTGCTGGTGTGTTCAACCATTATTTTTTGTTTTTGTATTAACGGCTTACCAAAATTTTCCTTCTCAATGAAAATTTTTCTTAAAATTACCTCAGAAACTTTTTCCCAGTAAAAGAAAAAGTTCACATAACCTCCGCGAACTTCGACTTTGAATAGCAAAGGATGTTTGGAAATTTTTATTTTTCTTGCAATATCCTCGGCGATTTCCTGAGGTGACCTTTTCTCAGCTTTAGCCAGTTCAAAACACGGGAAAGAAACGTCACCATATTCTTCCTTTGGTGGAATTTCAAGAATTGAATCATTTGCGCTTATGTCGATATCAGCTAACGTTTTCACAACTTCGGCTTTAAGCATATAATCACAATTTAGTTTTTCAGAAATTAATTAATAGTAGTAAATTCAGTGATATCGTATGCCGTTGAAACCAATTAAAGATTTCGATATTACAAAAATAAATTCCGTAAAAAATTTAGCAGGACAAATGTTGGCCAGCGGTGGCTTTACAGCAAAAAAACTCGCAGTAGGCACAGGCATAATAAAACAAATGCTATCTGACAAGAGCTCTTTGAACTTTTTGTCTTTCCCTGCTGACATAGTAGCAACCGGGACAAGAGGAATAATAAGAGAATTTGTAAAAAGAAAATGGTTTGACGTGCTGATAACTACATGCGGCACTTTAGACCACGACATTGCCAGATGTTACAAAGATTACTATCACGGGACTTTTGACGCTGATGACAGGGAACTTTACAAAAAAGGAATTAACAGGCTGGGGAATATTTTCATCCCAAACGATTCGTACGGAACGATACTCGAAGATAAAATGCTGGTATTTCTTAAAGACATTTTTGCCGATAGGAAAGAACTTTCAACTCATGAGCTTGTTTGGGAAATTGGAAAAAGATTGAACAACAAAAATTCCATTTTGTACTGGTGTTGGAGGAATAAAATTCCTATGGTTATTCCTGGGATTACTGACGGGGCAGTTGGCTATCAACTTTGGCAGTTTTCGCAAAAACGAAAAATAAAAATTGACGTTTTAAAAGATGAACAGCTCTTGAGCGATTTGGTTTGGAATGCGAAGAAATCTGGAGCCCTGATTGTGGGCGGCGGAATTTCTAAACATCATACGATTTGGTGGAATCAATTCAAGAAGGGTTTGGATTATGCAGTGTACATTTCAACTGCAGTTGAGTATGATGGTAGTTTATCCGGAGCTAGACCGAGGGAAGCAGTTAGCTGGGGAAAGATCAATGAAAAGGCGAAATTTGTGGCGATAGAAGAAGACGCAACTGTTGCATTACCGATAATTTTTTCTGCGCTACTTTAAGTTTAATTTTTTGAGTCCTTCCAAAACTTTTTCTATCATTTCTTCTGGCGGGGTATAAACAGAAGGAGTAGTTGTTTCCACGAATGGTATAGTTTTTTTGTTTTTATAATATTCTAAAACTGGAGTTGACTGTTTTTCGTAAACATCAAATCTCTCTGCAATTACTTCAGGGTTGTCGTCATCACGCTGAATCAGCTCGCCGCCGCACTTGTCGCAGATGCCTTCGGCTTTAGGTTTCAGAAAAAGAGTATTGTAAATTTCTCCGCACTTGATACAAAATCTTCTTGCAGATAATCTAGCGACAATGATTTCCTTCGAAACATTCAGTTTGATTACTGTATCAATTTTCACATGACTATCTAAAAATACTGCTTGTTCAATTGTTCGAGGATAACCATCAAAAACAACTCCTTTACGGGCGTCTGGTCTTTCCAGTCTTTCAACAAGAATTTGGTTGGTAATACTGTCTGGAACAAGCGCTCCTCTATCCATGAATTCTTTTGCCGCTTTTCCAAGATTAGTTTCATTTTTTACATTTTCTCTTAGCAAATCGCCGGTAGAAATTTTGACTAAGCCTAACATAGGAGCTAAACGGCTGGCGTAAGTTCCTTTACCAGACCCTGGCGGGCCAAAGATTATCAAGTTCATTTAATCACGGATTTAAATTATTTACACTTAATTCTTTAATTAGACTTATAAAGCTGGGGTAGTTTAGCCTGGCTAGAACGCTGCGCTCATAGTGTTATGAGCCTTGACTCAAAGATGATATAAGAAACGCAGAAGTCGAGAGTTCAAATCTCTCCCCCAGCATAAATTTAAATCTAAACAAGCAATTAATTTATTGGATGTTTTGCATGGCTGTTAGCAAGTTCTTTAGAATACGGCGTTGCTAATTCTTCAGTAATTTAAAATTCTACAATTCGGAGGTGCAAAATTTTGGTTGAATTGACAGAAGACGAGAAAAGAATCGTTGAGGTATTCAAATCTTTTGGTGCAAAGTCGGAAGACAAACTAAAAGATGTAGATGCTATAGCAAAATCAGCAATGATGCCGAAAGGCAAAGTTGCTAACGTGATTGTTTCTCTTGTAAACAAGAAAGTTGTGAAAAGAATTGCGAGGGAAAAGGCAGCGGGTTATTATTTAGTTGAACAGGTGTTGCAGTAAATCAGCTAAAACATTAACCTAACTACTGTCGAAATGAAATTAAAAATTTCGCTTCTGCCTAGTTTGGACTTGCCAACTTTCCTATCAACGAAAACTATGGGCACTTCAGAAATTTTTGCGCCACGTTTGTAAAGTTTGTACAAAATTTCAACTTGGAAGGCGTAACCATTAGAGCTTATAGAATTAAGGTCGGTTTTTCTGAAAATATTTTTGCTATATGCCCGGTAACCAGTTGTAACTTCGCTGACAGGCATGCGCAACAAAACGCCTGCTAGCAAATTTGCAACCCTGCTTACAAGTTTCCTGTAAACTCCCCAACCAACAATTTTCCCGCCTTTGATGTAACGAGAACCGATAACTATGTCATACCCATTGCTGATTTTTGCAATGAATTTTCTCAGAAATTTTGGGTCGTGCGAAAAATCCGCATCCATCTGGAAAACTATGCTGCCTTTAGCAGCTTTGAAACCGGTTTTGTAAGCTGATCCCAGTCCTAGTTTTGCTCTCCTTGAGATTAGCCTAACTCTGAATTTTTTCGATAGCCTTCTTACTTCGTCTGCTGTTCCATCTGGCGAATTGTCGTCAACAACAATTACTTCCGCATTTCTTACTTGTTTAAAAATTGTTGGGATTAACCGTTTGATGTTTTCCTTTTCATTGTAAGTGGGTATGACAATGCTAATCATAGAATGAAATTAATTTTTGCGTTTAAATTCGCTTTGAAACTTACTCAAGGAATAAATATAATAGATTGTAAGTATGGCCAGTAGGAGAAAAATCTTGGTTGCAAAAACGACACTCCACGGCGTCTCGGGATTCGGAAAGGGGTTTATTATAAGGTCTGGATTCAACTTTCCAAGAATTGCGTCGGCCGCGATAAAGCCACCCCAAAGTGTAAAGTTGAAGTAAATCTCGTATAGTGAAATTCCAAAAATCAAAAATGCAAATATCTTTGTTGCTTCAAGAAATATTTTCGGAAAACCCATGATTAATTTTTTGTTTAATTCCAGAGTTGAATAAAAAAGCAGGAGCGCAGAAGCAAACAGCCAAGTAATGGGCTTTGCATAGAATATTGGGAATACTTCTGGTGGAGGAAATTCTGTAGCAACGTAAGCAAAGCCGACCACTTCGCTCCCTTGAATTATCGAAGCTACTATACCGTACATGCCGGTAATTATAAAAATTAGCAAGGAAACGTAACCAATAACTCGATACAAGCTTCTAACTTTCTCCTCACTAGACGACAAATCGATGAATTTCATAATGTTTATTGATAATTGATTTTCGGTGTTTATTTAAATTTGTATATTCGTTATATGAAAGAAATTATAAATTTATTAAAAGTATTTTATTACTCATGGCCCGAATAGCGTAACCTGGTCAGCGCAGGAGCCTGTGGAGTTCCATGTCCGGGTTCAAATCCCGGTTCGGGCCCT
>CAZYHQ010000011.1:19385-26753 GCA_964646855.1 uncultured archaeon | reverse complement strand
TGTGCCCCCGGAGGGATTTGAACCCTCAACCCACTGCTCTGCCCGCAGCATAGGACGCAGTCGCTCTGGTCCAAGTTGAGCTACGGAGGCCTGCTAAAAGTTATTTCACCTCAAGCTAATAAGACTTTCTTATGTTTTCCAAAAACTTGGCATTAATCCTTATTCTTTCCATTGTATGCGCAAGCGACATTTTTATTTTCGGCTCGGGGCGCGTCTCAAAAAATCTTTTCAAGTCCTCTGCCACCGAGTTGTCTGTTGTTGAGTTTAAACTCTCCAATACCCTACCAAGCAGGAACTTGGTCTTGCCTAGCCGGTCGCGAATTTCTACCCAGTTGTCCTTGATCCAAGGCCACAGAATTTCTCTGCCGTAAGGATTCGCACTTGCATTCAGCAGGGGGATAAACAAATCTTGGTAACGCACTTCCGAGGAAAGGGAAAAATCCAAACTCTTTTTCAGCAGTATCAAATCTCTGAATCCGCCGAGTGCAGACAAAAACCTTCTCTTTTCTTCTTGTGTAGGAGCCTTTCTGTAAAGTTCTATCAAAGTCTCATGAGTTTTCTCGTCTCCATGCCATGCAACAGAGTTGTAAACTGCACTTCTGAGGTCAGGGTGCAGCGAGTCCGGATTTCGCAAAAACTTCTCGAATTTTTCCCGAGCAACACCCAATATTTTTTCGTTGTCATGCCTAGCTAAGTAAACTATTGTCTGTCCTCTCAGCAGAGCATCAGTATGCTTTTCGTTTTTCTTCGGTTGCCATCCAAGTCGCTGGAAAATTTTTCTAAAAATTTTCTGGTTGTATTCTCTGATTTCGTGGGAGAACTTTTCCCTAGCAGTCAGCACGAAAATTGTATAGAGGACTTCCTCGATGCCGATGGTCACCAAGTAGTCATCCTCTTTTTTGTACGCCTCCACAAAATTAAGATAATCTTTTATCGAGGTCTCGCCAGCAATCGCTAGAGCAAACAACTCGTTTTGCATCCCCCATCTGTCAATGTTCGACAACTTCTTGTTCGCAATCAACTTCCTCAAGATGTCCAATACATGCTGCGGATATTTTGCCACGTAGAAACCAGTTTGACCAAGGTTCAGTTTGAACCATCTTGTGCCAGTAGGCAGTTTGATTTTTTCCGATTTTCCACTCATGAGCGCGGAGATATTTTTCTTCTGCAATTTTACAGAAATTGGGACAAACCATTTTGAATTATCTTTTTTACTGGCTCTCTCGAACAAAAATCTTCTTTGCGACAGAATTAAGTTAGAATCTTTTAATTCCGCTTCGACCAGCGGGTAACCAGTTTGTTTTGTCCACTTGCTCATCATTTCTTTGACTGGATTTTTGGATGCCTTTTCCAATGATTGCCATAAATCTACAGTGGTAGCATTGCTGTACTTGTGTTTCGTCAAGTATAGTTTCAACCCTCGGCGGAAAGCTTTCTCACCCAGATAGTTTTCCAGCATCCTCAAAATGCTACCGCCCTTTTGATAGCTTATCTCATCAAAAATTTCACCAATTTCATCAGGAGTCCTCACTTTAACTTCAATTGGGTGGGAAGTCTTCAGCGCATCCAAGCCCAGTGCAACCGCTGTATCCGAATTCAAAAACTGGTCCCAGAATTTCCATTGCGGATAAAAACGATCGACAACTTTGGTAGCCATAAAAGTTGCAAAGCTCTCATTCAGCCACAAGTCATTCCACCACTGCATTGTGACCAGATCACCAAACCACTGGTGCGCCAACTCGTGTGCAATAACCTCGGCTATGTACTGTTTTGTAGCAGTGGACGAAGTTTTTTCATCAAACAGAAGTCCGGCTTCCCGGAAAGTAATCGCCCCCCAATTTTCCATAGCACCTGATGCGAAGTCCGGCAGTGCAACAAGATCAAGTTTTGGCAGCGGATACTTCATTCCAAAATAAGTTTGGTAAAATTTTAAAAATTTCTTAGCGAACTCCAGAGCCAGCCTGCCCTGTTTCTTTTTGCCAGGTGTGGTGACAACCCGGATTACTGTTTTGTCTAGTTTGTCTTCTATAAATTCAAACTCGCCAACCCCCAGGTAAAGCAGGTATGTTGACATTGCCGGTGTTTGCGCAAATTTCACAAGTCGTTTCTTTTCAGTAATTTTTCTTTCTTTGATTACCGGCATGTTGGAAATCGCAGTAAGATTTTTGTCGATTATCATTGAAACGCTAAACGTAGCTTTTTGCGCTGGACTGTCCCAACAAGGAAAAGCACGTCTTGCATCTGCGGCTTCGAACTGTGTTGTTGCAAGATATTTTTCTTTTCCATTAACTTCGTATTTGCTCCTATAGAAACCAACAAGTTTATCGTTCAACACACCGGCGAAATTAATCAGCAACTTGATTTTACCGTTAATTTTTTCAGGCAGCGACAGAACAAGTTCTTCCTCCTTTTCATCAAGTCTAACTTCAGGTTTCAAAATTTTCCCTCCTACGTCGATGTAACATTCTTTGATTTCAAGTTCTGCCGAATTGAGAACAAGTTTGTTTGTAGGTTTTGCTACTGACACTAGGATTTTTTCCTGTCCGATGAACTTGAATTTCTCCAAGTCCGGTTCAAAAGTCAGTTCGTAATTCGTCGGTTTGACAAACTCCATTGGAATTTATTTTAATTTCGGAATTTAACTATTTTTATTGGTCTCTATGGGAATGGTAAAAACAGGCAAAGAAATAAGACTCTTTAAAAAAGCCGCATCAATAAGCAATTCGTGCATCAAGGTCATAAAAAAATCTCTGAAGGGAAACATCACAGAGAGAGAGCTTGCTCGGCGGGTGAGAAAAGAGATAAAGCGTAACGGCGCCACACTTTCCTTCCAGACTTTAGTTGGGAGCGGCGACAGGAGCGGAATGGTACACACTAAACCTCACGTCACCGATAGAAGAATTTCTGGTTTGGGTTACATTGATTTTGGAGCCAGATACAAAGGCTACTGCAGCGATGTCACAGTCCCTTTTGTAAAAGGCAAGTTGAGCCCGCAACAAAAGAAAATAGTTAAACTTGTGTTGGATGCGTACAAACTTTCAGTAAGATCGGTAAAAGTTGGTATGCCTTGCTGGCAACTTCATCATATAGCAGACAGGTATTTGCGTAAGCGCGGCTACAAAATGGCGCACGCGTTGGGTCACGGTCTGGGTAAAAAGGTCCACAGCCACCCGCTAATAGTTGTACCTAGCAGACCATTGCGAGGAAAGCGAAAGAGAAGATGGGAAAGAATTAAAAAAATAACCTTCAAGCCGGGAATGGTGTTCACAATCGAGCCTGGCGTATACACAAAGAAATTCGGCTGCAGGATTGAAAATGATTTTCTGTTGCAGAAAAATAGGCTTGTGAGACTAACTGATGCAGAACTGCTCATCGTTTAGCTACTGGACCATAAGTCCATATTTTTATTAAAACTTTTAAGGTTACTTTCTCAGTAAGGAACAGTGAGTAAATGCAAGTACCCAATCACATTGCTGTGATTCTCGATGGCAATCGAAGGTGGGCCAAGGAGAATGATTTACCGAGATTTGGACATTTAGAGGGCGCAAAAAAATTCGACCAATTCCTGAACTGGTGCCTTGAACTCGGCATACCGCAGATTTCTGCCTATGCGTTGTCCACGGAAAACTTCAACCGTTCAAAAGGAGAACTGAATGAAATTTTTGAAGTTATAAAACAATTCGTACAAAAGTATGTTGATGACGGCGAGATACTGAACAAGTACGAAGTTAGGGTAAAATTTTTGGGCGATTTCCATAAGCTGCCTAGGGATTTGGTCGGACTTATGGTAAAACTCATGCGCAAGACCGCTGGGCACAGGAAGAAGGCTCTTAACATTTTGCTTGGTTACAGCGGCAGATATGAGCTGACTCAGGCAGTAAAACGACTAGTCGTTAATGCCTTCAAATCCGGGAGAATACAAATCACGCAAAAATCAATAGAGAAAAATCTGCTTGTTCAGCAACCCGTGGATCTTGTGATTCGTAGTGGAGGCTTCAGCAGGCTGAGCAATTTTCTTTTGTGGCAGGCGGCTTATGCAGAAATGTTTGTCACAAATACACTCTGGCCGGATTTTTCAAAGCGTGAACTGATCAAGGCATTGAAATGGTACCAATCTGTAAAAAGAAATTTTGGTAAATAAATGTCAGAAGAAATTTTTGATGTTGCTGTAATTGGCGGGGCTTTAGCTGGAAGCAGGACTGCGGAATTGATTGCTGAAAAAAGACACAGTGTCCTGTTGGTCGAGGAGCATCCCGAAATTGGAATTCCTTGCAAGTGCACCGGATTAGTTAGCTGGAGATTCCACGAACTTTTGCCAGACTTCCCGGAGAAGCTCGTCATAAACACTGTAAACAAGGCAAAATTTTTCTCGCCCAACGGGAAACACCTACAGCTGCAGTCGAAGAAACCTGCGTCAGTAATCAGCCGTCCCGGTCTGGACAAATTTTTATTTGACAAAGCAAAGAAGGCCGGAGCCGTAACCAGAACAACCGAAAAATTCATTGGCTCTAAGCACCTTGAAGATTCTGTAGAAATTCAAACAGACAAAAACAATTACCAAGCAAAAATCTTGATCGGTGCGGATGGCGGGAATTCTTCAGTTGCAAGGTCAGGTGGGATACAGATGCCAGAAAAATACTTGGTTGGGGTGCAGACTACTGCTCCAAGCAGCTACGAAACTGACTCTGTTGAATTGTGGTTTGGCTCAAAGTTTTCTCCAAAATTTTTCGCATGGGTGGTTCCTGAAAGCGAAGGCATTGCAAGAATCGGTTTGGCCTCAAATCCATCCCCCATGCAATACTACGAAAAATTCTTGCAGGCAAGAATCGGAAAATTTGTAAAGCCAGACGTCGGCGGAGTAATTCGCGCAGGACTTATGAAAACTACAGTTGCAGATCGGGTAATGCTAGTCGGGGATGCAGCATGCCAGATGAAACCTTACAGCGGAGGGGGAATAACATACGGACTGATCGCCTCGAAAGTTTGCGCTGATGCCGCACTGTCCGCACTCGTCGAAAATAATTTCACCAAAGGATTTTTCCAAAAAAATTACGATGAAGTTTGGAAAAAGAAATTATCAACGCCAATTAAGCGCGGGTTGTTTGTGCGCAAGGCAATATCCTCGCCTGATTATGTATTGAATTTTCTGTTTGCCGTCGCGCGAGCAGGTAAAAGAATTCTTAATAATCTTGACATGGATCTGATAAACTTTTTTGCTTAAATTAAGATGCGTACCTTTTTTTTCCCTACCAGTGCATTCACCAAATCTTTTCCAATTTCAGAATCTTTTGTAACTTTTATGTTTGCTTTCTTGCCGATTGTTGCAGAGAACAAGAAATTGTCTTCTGTGTAGACCGATGCAATTTTGCCTGTCAGCCTTTTGTCGAACATCAATTCAAGACTGTTTCCGGCTTCGTTTACGCCGAAATTTATTTCTTTTCCCAGGGCAGGAATCTTCGGTTCGACATCAATGTGTATTCCCAATCTTTTCTCTATTTCGGTTATTGTTACACCTTCCTTTCCTATCAGCCTGCCGGTAACCTCGTTGTCAACCCGTACTGTCGCTCTGTCTTCAGATGTTATTTCGACTTCCGCATTCGGATCGAATTTTCTTATCTCCTGCAAAATCCTTTCGCTTGCCAATTTTTTCAATGCAGAAACTTTCTGCGTTTCGCCGACAGGGACAATGATGTTTTCCTCGCCGAATGTGTAAATTTCGTATTCCAATTTCTCTGTTTCGAAATCCCTGACTTCGACTACGGGCCTTGACAGGTCAGCCTCGGTCATGCCCGAAGGCACCTTGACGATCAGGGACAGCTCCATCACTTTTTTCACTTCACCATCTTTTACGAAAATCACCGTGTCTATCACATGCGGAATCATTCCAAGCTCCATTCTTGACATGAATCTCTGCACCGCATCGACAGCCTTGCTCGCGTGCACAACACCGACCATTCCGATTCCTGCCAATCTCATGTCAGAAAATACTTCAAAATCCCTGGTTTTTCTAACTTCGTCGTAAATCGAGTAGTCCGGTCTTACAAGCAAAAGTATGTCTGCAGTTTTTTCAAAATCCCCCTCGAGCGGCCCGTACTGGGTAATTTCAGGCCCAACTTGGAGATCTTTTGGCGACTCTAAAGTTTTGACAATCTTCCCAAAGTTTTTGTAAAATTCTGCCATGCTGCTAGCTAAAGTTGTTTTTCCTGACCCCGGAGGGCCAGCAATCAAAACACCTTCCGCCTTTTCCTGCAACCTTCTCATTAATTTTTCAGAAAGTCTGTAGTCTTGCAGGGTAAGCTTGACAATCGGTCTCACTATAGTGACTTCCAAACCGTCAGAAAATGGAGGGCGAGCTACCGCAATCCTATAGCTACCTAACTGCAAAACTAGAGCCCCGGCACGATTTATTTCTACATACCCTTCGTCGGAAATCCTTGTTGCTTCGGAAATTTCCTTGACTATTCCGTTTATTTCTTCGTAGGTCAATTTTTCCTCGCTTACTTTTACCAAGTCGAACTTGCCTGGCTTGCCTCTTTTCGCAAGAGGTTGCACACCCTCTTTCAAATGCACGGACAGCGTGTCATCAGTGAAGAATTTTTCGAACGTCAGCCCGCTAGTTTTGATTTCGGCAGCTATGTGCACAACTGGCACGCCTTCAGCTTCAGCGACTAGTGCCTGCACGTAGTCAGCTGTATACAGGGTTCCGCCTTCGGATTTGGCAACATCACGAATTATCGCGTCCATCCTTCCAGAGCGAGCAAGCTTGATGTCGTCCATCGTCGGCCTCTCGCCTGTAAAACGAATTTTAAATTTCTTTTCGTCTGCAAGCCTGCGGAATTTTTTAATTTCTTCAAGACCGATAAAACCGTATTCCTTGCCTTTGCTGGCCTGAGCCTGCAATTCGTCCAAAACAGCCAAAGGAATAATTAATTCTATATCCTTTAACTCGCCTTTCTCAATCATCTGAGAAATCTTACCGTCGATAATTATCGAGGTATCTGTAATTACTTTATTTACCATTAAATTCACCTCAATGTTCAATTTCAATTATGTTTTTAGTCCAAACCAAAGTTAGGATTAGCGGGAGTCTCTTAACTTAGTTTTTTCTTTTCTTGTATAAAATCAGTTATTCTGTAAAGTATTAAAACCTTTCTATACTTTATAAATCCAGTTTTGGAAAATATTTTTTGAGGTAGCGAAAAGGTTTTATATTTAACTTTCTTCCTCTTATGCAGATGGCTATGAACTCTTGTCCAGAGTGCGGAAGCACAAAGTTGTCGTGGAAGAACGTAGGTCGCATCTGCTCAGAATGCGGGTTGGTTACTGAGAATACATACTTCTCTGGCAGCAGAACAGTCGTATGAGATT
>CAZYHQ010000011.1:11422-19285 GCA_964646855.1 uncultured archaeon | reverse complement strand
TATTCCAGCTGCCTTGTTAGTTTCCAGCCCATCAAATCTATTTGGCACGTGATACCATTTTCTCTAAGTTCGTTCGCAATTTCTATTGCTTTGTATCCGCTTTTTTCATCGACACTCGCAACGAAAACTTGTCTGCTGTCTGAAAAGTTCTCAAACATGTTTTTTTCTTTCATAACTTCAAAAATTCTGTCTAACCCAAGAGAAATTCCAGTGGCAGGCGTACTTTTACCACCAACAATTTCAATTAAATTATCATATCTCCCGCCAGCTCCACAACTTACATTTTCACCAAGATTTAATTCAAAAACCAGTCCGGTGTAGTAATCCAATCCTCTTACCAGAGAAAGATCTATCTTTATCCTATCTTCTATTCCAAAACTTTTCGCGTAATCCAAGAGCTTCGAAATTTCTTCATTCGTTTCTTTTCTTTTCAGTAAATCAAGTATTTTTTTAGAATTAACTCCAATTTTATCCAACTGTTTTTTTATTTCATCACTGCCCAATTTGTCCAACTTGTCGATTGTCCGAAAGACGTCTTTCATTTTATCGTCAGGCACGAATTTACTCAGCAAATTTTCAATCAATTTTCTGCTACTGACCCTTATAGAATAATCTTTGAATCCGAGTTTGTCTAAAATTTCGCAAACTGCAGCCAGACATTCCGCATCTGCCAATTCGGAATCACTGCCAACCACATCGATATCGGCTTGCCAAAATTCCCTCCAGCGCAGAGCTTGCGGATTGTCGTATCTCCAAACTTTTTCGATTGCATAACGCTTGAAAGGTTTTGGAAGTTGTGGATTTGAGCTGACAAAACGTGAAAGAGGCATTGTTAGATCAAAACGCATGCCCAATTCCCTTCCTGCTTTATCTTTGAAATAATAAATTTCGTCTTTCACGGCTTCTCCATACCCACCTTTAGAAGAAAGTAGTCCAAAACTTTCAAACACAGGAGTAAACAATGGTACGAATCCATATCGCTCAAATGTTTCGCGTATAACATTTACCATTTGCTGAAATTTTTCAGCATCCTGTGGTAATAAATCTCTTGTGCCCTTAGGAGGTTGGAATTTCATACTACTCACTTTGTTTTTTTAAAATATTATAAAAACATGTTCTATTTCCTGTATTACAAACATTGCCTATTGTCATATCGAATCACTATCCGTTCTGCGATCTCGTAATAATTTGCTGAGTGGCGATTCTGGCTACATCGTCAATTCCAAGTTTCCCCATCTCTTCTAGAAAATAAAACCACTTGTCTTTTGGTACCTCAGTTACTACATCCATCCAACGTTTACCTTCGAATGTTCCAGGGATATCAAATTCCCCAGGACCCTTCGCCGTAAATTTCCGTTTTCTTAAATAAGCACGTAACTCTTCTAATTTACCACGAGGTGTGTTAATTAGAGCAATATAATTTTTTTGACCTTTGATTACACCACACAGACTTTTCTCTATAGTTCTTATTTTACTTCGTAGTTCCTCATCCTTCAAAGAATTTTCATTAGCATACAACCCAGCTACAGATCTTTTGAAAATATTACCAATAATTTTTAGTCTGTTTTTTTCCATTGTCTCGCCAGAACTAACGACATCACCAATACAATCTACAAGACCATTCACAATTTTGCTCTCTGTGCTACCGTATGAATATTTTATTATGACATCAGGATTAGACTTCTTATCGACGCTTTTACCTTCCCAAATTTTTGTTGGAAGCATGCGCCCATACAGTTTACGGTAGACTTTATTTCTTAAGAGATTGTAGTAAGTAAGGTTTACGAATTCGACAGAAAATTCAGTCCTTTGACACTCTCGATTTCTAAGAAAATCATTTATAGAATTTGCATTAGTTCCTTCCTTGACTAAATAAACCAATCGAGAATCGCCGTAGTCTAAATCAGCTAATTTTATTACTTTTTTACCAGCCAGTCTCAAGTTTTCTACACAATCACTGGCACAAATAGCTAAGTCATATTTACCATCAAATAAATCTTCTGGCATCTCTTGGGGTCTTTGCGGAACCGGTTCTACATCATAGCTTTTTGTGCTTAGTTTGAAGTCTTTCATGCCAGGATAATAACCTTTTATATTAAGACCGGCCTCAGCCAGCAATAAATCTGTACGTGCTCTTTCTAAAAGACTTCCAGTTGGCACTGCCATTCTAACTAATTTGGTCATAGCTATTACCTTTTCCAGTTACATTTAAATGTTTTATTTTTTGGTCCAGAGCCGGGAATCGAACCCGGTCTAGAAGATTCACAGTCTTCCGTGCCAACCTTTACACTACTCTGGACATTGTTTGGAATCAGAACTAACCGATCTTTCTGAAGAAGAACTTTAACTAAAGATTTTTCAAGTAATTTTAATTTTACTCTGAAACTAATAGGAATTGAGATTCTTCCTTTGGAGTCAACTATAGAATTAGCAGTAGACAAAGTGAACTGATTCACCTTTCGTGAAGACGTTCGCCTCTCATTTTTTACACCTGTTACTAAAATGAATTTACAGTATAAATACCTTGAGGTGGGAAAGACTTTGTTGAATAAGCAGGAGCTTTCGAATGAGTCTTTCGGCTTTCCTATAATTCCTTTTCAATTTTATTCCTTTCCTTTCTTATTGTTTTTTCGAACGCCTTTTCAGGTTTCCTGTAACGCATTAGGAATCTGATGAAATCCTCAACAAAAATCACGCTGAGTATCATTAAGAAAAATATTGTTAGTCCAACTCCGCCAGAATCTACAACTGTCGGTACAAAGCCATTTTCCATTGCAATCGGCGAATAAACCCTAATGCTGTTCAGGTAAAATTCTGCGTTTGAAAATGGGTACAGCAACAAGACAGGCGCGGATCCAGTAAACACATCAGCAAGCGGATGGCTGAACAAAAACAGTGCTAGAGTAAGACTAACATTTTTAATATATGTTCCTCTTTTCTCAAAAATGAAAGCAAGTACGAATATCGACAGAGGTAGAAACAGCGTAACGAATATGTTGTGTAGCGTACCTCTCGGAACCATTCCAAAAAAATGGTCTATGTCCAACAAGGCAGTAGAAGCAGCCATAGCAAAAGCAATAGGTAACCTATGTTTGAATCTGATTCGAGCAATCATCAACGCAAAAAATGGAAATATGAAATGGAATAAAGTGTCCATAAACTAATTTTCTCGCAGAAAGATTAAAGCTTAAATTCCTATAGGTTCACCTCTAAATTATGTTGGAAACAGTAGCAGTTTTAAAGAAGATAGACGAAGAGCTGCAGTTTGGATATAAGTTGATACGTTCTTTAGCCGAAGATAAGTCAAGCATCTTCTTCAATGGTACCTCAGATATAGCAAAACATGTAGCAAAAAATTTGTACGGCACTCCGCTGGAGGAAACTTCACGCAGGGAACTTTTACCAACCATACGTAGTTCAGCGGAGTTAGGATACAATCCCTATCTCAAAGCAAACAGAGACCCCTTAACAACAGCTTTGGATGCAAGCGTGATTGCTGCATACGAGCCAAATGATCCGTATGTCGCTCAAGCCATTAGTTAACTGCGAAATTTGGTGGAAAATGGCAAACCCAAAATGCCAGCGATATACGCAAGGCAAGAACCGCTTTCCGCTGCATTAAATATTATTGATTTACTTTTTCTTGCAAATCGGACTTCTGATCAACTGTTTAAACAGACGATAGATTTTGTATTTTCACGGATATATGCAAACGGTATCTTCAAGGGATATTATGGTAATGAAGCCATTTGGTATAATGTACGTCGTGGCAAATTAGGTTCAGCTTTAGAGGAGCACCTTTATTCTTACAATGTAAAACGCGGTCCATTTAATCAAGAAACTAACGCAACGGCTGGCAAAACTTTTAGTCCAGAAAGATGGGATACAGACGCCAGAATAAAACCAGTTATAGAGACAGTTCATAAATTTTTATTTGATAATGACTACCCATATGCAGAGCGTTATCCAAATGTAGACATAGGTATAACTTATGCAATTTTAATTACAGATCCGAATATGCATGTCGAGCAGTTGCCTTTGAAAAGACAAAAAACTTTTGAAAAAATTTTAGCAGAACGAGAGGCACCAAAATTGGAAAGAAAACTTCACAGGATAAACCAACTGATACAATTGCAAAAAACTTTATCTAAAAGAGTTTGAATCGAATTTAAATTTTTAACTATTGATGTTTTTTTCATGGGCGTCAAAAGTTTCGCGGCGGCGACGTTTGCTGCTGCAGCATCGTAGAAAGGTTTCGCTGAACTAAACAATTATCTTTTTCCTGCACGGGAGAATATTTACGAATCGTTGGGAATAAAAGGCAAAACTCTCGTCGACTTTTTATACAACATCAAAAGTGTTAGTGCAGCAAGCATGCCAGTACTGGCGTATTTTGAATTAAGTCGAGCAGTTTTTCAGGGCAGTGTGGGTTTGATGGGCAACGAGTTTGTGAAACTTTTTTATGGAACGCGGCTCGACAAACTGACTAAAAGAATTTTCGGACAAAAAGACTCGCTCAGACAAAGACTAACTTCTACAGCCTTTGGGGGTGCTGCGGTTGAGGGCGCTAGAACCCTCCTGGCTTACAAGAATATTTTCATCGACAAACTCGATCCAAACTATGTTTTTACTTATTTAGTAGAGCCGAGAGAAGCAATTCCTGAAGAGATAGGAAGAAGCGTTCTGTATGCACTCGCTTTTATCTACACGGCGAGTAAACTTAGAGGAAGCAGGAAAGAAAAAATTGAAATTTAAATAGATGTCCAGACAAATTTTAAGTGATTAATGATGCGTGATTGTCGGATCAAAACCCAATTCTAAACTTTTATCTTCTACTCTTACTAATTTTGCAATTAGCTGGTGTTTGTTGTGATACAAGAGGTTAAAGGTCAGTATAATCCTGCGGCAATAGAAGAGAAGCAGAGGCAGTTCTGGGAGAAAAACAGGATTCCTCACAAAATTTCACAGTTTGTGAAAGGCAGGAAAAAATTCTATCTGCTCGACGGCCCGCCTTACGTAAACGCAACAGCGCACGTCGGCCACATCAAAACTCGGGCTGTGAAAGACATTTACGTAAAACTCAGGGCGATGCAAGGTTTCAACGCCTGGATGCAGCCAGGTTTTGACACGCACGGTTTGCCGATAGAGAACATGGTTGAGAAAAGTTTAAACCTGTCTTCAAAAAAAGACATAGAAAAATACGGAGTCGACAAATTCATAGAGACTTGCAAGAAGTTTGCTTCGGGAAACGAAAAGGAATGGTTGGGTCTGTACAAGTTGCTGGGGGATTTTCGCGGATGGTTCGAGCCGTACCTGACATACGAAAATTATTACATTGAATCAGCATGGTGGACTGTCAAGCAACTTGCTGCAAAGGGCATGCTGGTGCAGGGAGACAAGCCGATTTTCTGGTGTCCGCACTGCGAGACCGCTCTCGCTGGATACGAAGTTTCTGACAGCTATGCCGACGTAAAAGACCCGTACATTTATGTAAAGTTTCCGATAAAGGGCAAACAAAATGAGTACATCGTAGTCTTCACAACAACTCCTTGGACTCTGGCCGGAAATGTTGCAATAGCAGTTCATCCTGACGAGTATTATGTCAGAGTAAAGGCAGGCAAAGAAACTCTATTGATTGCCGAAAAGAGAGTGGAGTCTGTCTTGAAAGACTTGGTCAAAACAGATTACGAAGTTCTAGAAAAATTTTTGGGCAAAGAACTGGAAGGTCTGAGATACCTGCCCGTCCTTGATGTACCGTCACAGCAAAAATTGTCAAAGGAAGAAACAGCGCACAGAATTTACCTGTCAATACCGGTTCTGAAGTCAAAGTCTTACAAGCATGGCCTGCTGGAAAAGGCAAAAGTATCAAAGGAAGAATTTTTCAATTTTGTTAACGCAGAAGAAGGCAGTGGTGCTGTGCACACAGCTCCGGGTCACGGTCCGGAGGATCATTATATCGGCCAACACTACAAACTGCCCACAGTTTCTCCTGTTGACGAGTTGGGCAAGTTTACCGCAGACGCAGGGGAATTCCACGGAATGTTTGTAAAAGATGCAGACAAGATAATTGCAGAAAAACTGCAAAAGAAAAATTTGTTGTTGCATTTCGGCTGGGTTACACATGCGTACCCGTTATGCTGGAGATGCAAATCGCCGCTTATTTACAGAGTCAGCAAACAGTGGTTTTTGTCAATAGACTCGATCAAATCGAAAATGATTAAGGAAAACAAGAAAGTGAAGTGGCTTCCTGAATTTGGCAGGGAAAGATTTCACAACTGGCTGGTGGATGCCGTTGACTGGTGTGTTTCCCAGCAGCGATATTGGGGAATACCTCTGCCTCTTTGGATTTGCGAAAAATGCGGGAAGATTTCAGTAATCGGCTCCGCAAAAGAACTTCAAGAAAAATCTAACAAAAAACTGCCCAAAGATTTTGATTTGCACAAGCACGTCGTCGATAAGATTCTGCTTGCATGCGATGTCTGCAATTCTGCAATGAGAAGGGTGCCCGACACCATGAACGTTTGGTTTGATTCGGGGATTGCAGCATGGGCGTCTCTAGGCTACCCCTACAGGAATAAGGAAGTTTTTGAAAACTTGTGGCCAACTGATTTTATTTCCGAGGCACAGGATCAGATTCGCGGCTGGTTTTACAGTTTGATGTTTTGCGGAGTGGCTGCGTTCAACAAGTCCCCTTACGATTCTGTTGGTTTGCTCGGCTGGGTTCTTGATGATAAAGGGGAAAAGATGAGCAAATCTTTGGGCAACGTAGTATGGGCAACCGAAGCTTTTGAAAAACTTGGCGCAGATATTTTACGACTTTATTATTGTTGGGAAGTTGCTCCATGGGAAATTCAAAATTTCAGCTTCAAGACAGCAGAAGAAGTCAGGAGAGCGTTAAACATTTTGTGGAACTCCTATTCGTTTTTCACAACCTATGCAGAAAAGGGTTTCAATCCAAATCTGGGCAGATTAAAAGTTGAAGATCGTTGGATATTATCTAAAATTAATTCTTTAATCACCGAGGTTACAGAACATTTTGAAAAATTCGAATTGCATTATGTAGGTAGAAAGTTGATGAATTTTGTTGTGAACGATCTCAGCAGGTTTTACATCAAACTTATTAGAGACAGGGTTTGGGTTACTGAGAAGGGCAGGGACAAGCAAGCTGCACTATCCGTGCTGTACGAAGTCCTCGTTCTGCTGTCAAAGCTGTTCGCACCTATTACGCCGTTCATTGCCGAGGAAATTTACCAGAATCTAGTTTACAACCTTGACAAAAAGTCTCCTCAATCTGTATTACAATCTGATTGGCCTAAAGCTAACAAAAAGCAAATAGACGGGAAGTTAGAGGAAGAAGTTTCTGTTGCCCAAAAGATTATAGAAGCGTGCCAGTCTGCAAGACAGCAGGCAAGCATAAAATTAAGGTGGCCAATATCAAGAGTCATAGTAACTTCTGATAATGCTCTGGTCAAAGCAACTGTAAAAGATCTAAAGGATCCGATTCTGTTTATGTGCAACGCCAAGTCGCTGGAGTTTGCTAAAGGGGGCAAAGATTTGGTTGAAGTTAAGTTTGATTTGGGTTTGGTGTCTATCGAAAAGAAGCTTGATGAAAAGCTTATGGAAGAAGCATTGGTCAGGGAAGTTATAAGAGAAGTCCAGTCCATGCGAAAAGAAAACAGCTTCAACGTTAAAGAGGTAATAACCCTCTCTCTAAATTCTTCCAAGGAAGTAAATGAAATTTTAAGCAAGTCAACAAAACTTTTGTCAAAAGAGGTCGGTGCAAAAAAAGTTTCTGTCGGCAAACTTTCTGGGAAATTCAAAGGCAGTTTGGATTTCGACGGTAAAAAAATTGAGATTGCTTTT
>CAZYHQ010000011.1:0-11322 GCA_964646855.1 uncultured archaeon | reverse complement strand
TTTTAAAAACTTTTATGGGCAGAGTAAGTTTATTCTAACGGCGTTTGTAGGACCCTCACCAACACCGCCAACAACGATAGTGTTGCTGCCCGAAGTTATCCCGTCAGCGGCACCCAAAGTGTTCGAACACTTGAAAGCATCACGGCCTGCAACAACAAGATCAGGTGTAACGCTGCACAGTTTCATACCGTATCCTTGCTTTAGTATAGTTACATTATCTGCACTGTAGTCAATTGCCCCCACGTTTTTTACATAAACTATTGCATCTGTTCCGTTGCAGAAAGTTGCCGCCGCATCTATCTTCACAATTTTACCAGTTCTTGGTGCAAACAAGCCGCCTGTGTACGAATAATCTGAGCCACCCAGCGCAAAATTAGCCACAACCCAAACTGCTGTCATCGCAAGTCCTACAAGTAAAAGTCTTCCTGCAAATTTTCTGTCCCTGCTTTTTACAATGAAATATCCGATTACCCCTCCAACAATTGCAAGAAATATTGGTAGTAAGTACCACAATCTACTTGGTCTTCTTACAGAAGTTAAGAAATTTTTATCCATAATAAATTTTTGTTTCGTTTGAATATAAAAAAAAGGCATGGCTGACACTACCACTGAAAGTTGTGGTAAATTTGCTTGTTCACCACTCTGAACGGTGCTAAATCTACATAAGCGGAATTTGTTCATCCTACTTTCATGGAATTCTCAAGAAAACACCTGCTGTTGGTATCTGCAATCTCGTCGGTGACTGGTTTATTGTTTATTTATTTTGCTTCGGTGAATACCAATCCGATTGAAATCCAAATTTCGGATTTGAGTTTCGACTACGTCGGCAAGATTGCAACAGTGAGCGGGAGCATAGCCTACAAAAAGACGCATCCGGCAGGCCACATCTTCCTTACTTTGTCGGACGGAGAAAACAAGATTCAAGTCCCGATATTTTCTGGGGTGGCAAGAACTCTGGAAGAAAATGATTTGACCGAAAAAATGCTCAGGTACAAAACTTTCATCACAGTTACAGGGACAGTTGACGAATACAACGGCGAATTGCAGATAGTGCCGAGAAAGGCAGGTGACATTGTCATGGGCGATGGCGTGCCATGATAGAGCTAATAATTTTCGCACTGCTGGGCGTTTCCATCGGAATAGTTACAGGCTTGGTGCCCGGCTTGCACATCAATACCATTATTCCACTTTTGCTTTCGCTCACATTCCTGACCGGCAATCCGTATTTGTTCGCTGTGCTGGTGGTATCTATAGCAATCGCTCAAAATTTTGTCAGCTTTATTCCGTCAATATTTTTGGGCGCACCCGAGGCGGACACATCGCTGTCAGTCCTGCCAGGCCACAGGATGCTGTTTGAAGGAAGGGGATATGAAGCGATACTGCTGACTTCCGTAGGTGGTCTGTGCTCCTTGTTCATTACTTTGTTTCTGGTCTTCTTCTTGTCAGATTATTTTAAAATTTTTTACGAATTTTCCAGACCTTATTTGTCTTTGGTGATTTCAACAATTGTTTTGTTCATGATTTTTTCCGAAAAGGGTTTGAAGAAAATTCTTTTCGCCGCAGCAATAATTTTGCTGTCAGGTTTGTTTGGAATTTTGGCTTTGAACTCTCCAATCGTGTCTGCAAAAAATGTTCTGTTCCCTGTGTTCGCTGGCCTGTTCGGATTGAGTAATTTGATTCTCAGCGTTTCGCAGAAATCCCAGATACCTCTCCAACAATTCGACAGCCAGCTTAAAATTTCAAAACTGGCATTTCTGAAATCTGTTGCAATCGGCTCGGTAGCCGGCATTTTGGTCGGGTTCCTACCGGCAGTTGGAGTGTCGCAAGCAGCCACTATTGTCCAAGCTGGCAAGATTGGCGACGCGAGAAATTTTTTAGTTTCTCTTTCCAGCATAAACACTGCAAACGAAATATTCTCGTTGATCAGCTTGTATTTAGTCGGTAATCCAAGATCAGGAGCCTCTGTGGCTATAGAAAGGGTTTTAACGGACTTGACAATTTACGATGTTCTGCTGCTGGTAGGAACTATTTCTTTCGTTTCTGGTATCGCAGCAATTCTGACAGTTTTTCTTGGCAAAAGAATCCCGAAAATTCTGGCAAGACTGGACTACAAGAAACTTTCAATTTCAATAATGATTTTCATACTTGGAATGGTTGGTTTGATTACCGGATTTTATGGGCTGTTAATCGCGTTTACCGCTACTTCGATCGGTATCCTTTGTAACCTTTCAGGTGTCAAGAAGAGCAACAACATGGGGATCCTGCTTATACCCTCCATACTTTTCTTCGCTAACCTGAACCCGTTGATTATTTCTGTTTTGGGGATGTAATTCAAATAATGAACAGGCTGCTAGTTTTATCTCTGGTAATAATTCTAGTTGTCATAGGTTCCATAGCTGCTTACTTGTTCGTCCTGCCTTCCTTTGTTAAGAAGCCGGTCATCGAAAAGCCTTTGCTTTCCGCAAATGCAACACTGTCAACAGACCATGTCAGTTACGTTGCAAACGAGCTGTCTACGTACAAGCTAAGCAAAAGTCTGACTGGCGAGGACCCCGAAGTCGAGATTATAGTTTACGATAGAAACTTCGGTCTTACGCAAACCTTTTCAGTAGTTGTACAGAATAATGTGCCTTCGGCAAAATTCGGCAACGCAAAGAATCCCGACATACGTATTAACACCACGCGCGAAGCTTTTGTTTCTTTGTTAGCTGCAGGAGATTTCAGCAAAGAAGTTGTTGATTTGTACAAAAGAGGGGAAATTCAAGTCGAGCTCCTGAAAGACGAGTTGACTCTCGTGACAAAAGGGTACAAAGCTATTTACGACCAGCTACAACAGTAATATTGCCAAACGAATAAACAAGGATATAATTTTTATAAACCAAATCTAATTTATGATTTTGAATTCGGACAGGCTAAAAAAACTTTATATAGAATTTTTCAAGAAGAATGGGCACAAAGAAATTCCAAACGCACCGCTTATTCCAGAGAACGATCCTACTGTTTTATTCACGACTGCAGGTATGCACCCTATTGTTCCTTTCCTGTCGGGCCAGCCGCATCCGCTCGGGAAAAGGCTTGTAGACATCCAGAAATGTCTAAGGACAGATGATATCGACGAAATTGGCGACGACTTTCATCTAACATTTTTTGAGATGCTTGGTAATTGGTCGTTGGGAGATTATTTCAAGAAAGAGGCTATTGAATGGAGTTGGAAGTTTCTCACCGGCGAAAAATGGCTCGGCTTAGATAAGAACAGGCTCTACATTAGCGTTTTCGCAGGAGACAAGGATTCTCCGAGGGACGAAGAGAGCGCCAGAATTTGGATGAGCATTGGAGTTCCGAAGGAAAGAATTTTCTATTTGCCAAAAAAGGACAACTGGTGGGGACCCGCAGGTACAACTGGTCCTTGCGGACCGGATACAGAAATGTTCTACGACAGCGGTAAAGAACCATGCAGCAAAGACTGCAGACCAGGGTGTTCTTGCGGAAAATACTTTGAAATATGGAACGATGTTTTCATGCAGTATGAAAAAACTGCAGAAGGAAAATACGAGCTGTTAGCGCAGAAGAATGTCGATACCGGAATGGGTCTAGAGAGAACGATTGCTGCATTGAACGGGAAAAAAAGTGTTTACGAGATTGAAACTTTCGAACCAGTTGTTAAGAAGATAAAAGAAATTTCAAGGATCAAAACTCCAGACGAGAAAGAAGAAAAATCTGTAAGAATTATCGTAGACCACATCAGAGCTTCGACGTTTATTTTGGCCGAAAATGTCGAGCCAAGTAATGTTGACCAAGGTTATGTCTTGCGAAGGCTGATAAGACGTGCAATAAGGCACGGCAAACTTATTGGAATTGAAAAGGAATTTCTCGACTATTTGGCAGAAATTGTAATCGACATTTATGAAAAAAATTATCCGCACCTAGGCAACAACAAGAAGTTCATTCTGGATCAATTAAAAAAGGAAGAGCTGAAATTCGGAAAAACACTTGAACTCGGGCTGAAAAAATTCGAGCAGATTGCCACTCAGACAAACAAAATCGACGGGAAAAGTGCATTTCTACTGTTCCAGAGTTTCGGTTTCCCGATTGAAATCACAAAGGATCTCGGCAAGGAGGCTGGGGTTGAAGTTGATGGAAAAGGGTTCGAGGAAGAATACAAAAGACATCAGGAAATTTCCAGAGTCGGGGCAGAAAAAAAGTTTAAAGGTGGTTTGAGCGACGCTTCAGAGCCTACAACAAAGTTGCATACAGCAACGCATCTATTAAATGAAGCGCTCCGAAGAGTTTTGAAAAAGAAAGATATTGTACAAAAAGGTTCGAACATTACGCCAGAGAGGCTGCGATTTGATTTTAATTTTGACAGAAAATTGACTGAAAAAGAAATAAAAGGTATTGAAAAGCTCGTTAACGAACAAATCAAGAGGGCTCTGCCCGTCAAGCGGGAAGAGATGACAGTCGAAGAAGCGAAAAAGAAAGGGGCGCAAGCCGAGTTCGGGCACAAGTATGGTGAAACTGTTTCTGTTTACATTGTAGGAGATTTTTCCATTGAGATATGCGGCGGGCCGCATGTGAAGAACACTAGCGAGCTCGGCAAGTTTAAAATAATCAAAGAGGAAAATATCGCAGCAGGTATAAGAAGAATAAAGGCAATTTTGGAGTAAGAAAAAGAATTTTTAGAATTATGAAGAATGTTTTAATTTACGTTTGACTAATATTTAGATATGGTTGAAATAATTGATGTAGCTAAGATGCTGGCTTCTGGTCAGCTAAAATTCAAGAGTGGCGAAATAGATTTACTAGAACAGATTGTGACTATCGTTCCTGTCGATTGGGTAATAACTTTGCAAAAACAGTTAGAGAAGAAAAAAACCGACAATATGATTTATTACGCTGCTAAAGATATGGGGGTCAGATGGTTCAGGAGCATGTACGACCATTTTAAAATTTCTACAGAAGATGTAATTAGATGGGGAATACGCATTCTGGGTCTGGCTGGTTGGGGAGAGACCAAAACACCTGAAATAAACTTCAAAGAAAAATTTTACAAAATTGTTCTAAACGGAGGTTCTGAGGGGAAGGCTTTTGGTAATGTAGGATATTCTGTAGACCACTTTGTCAGGGGTTGCTATGCTAGCGGCGCCAAAGTTCTTTTTGGTGAAGAGTGCGACTCAGTTGAGGTACATTGTATAGCTGACGGATCCCCTTTCTGCGAGTTTATTGCTCAGGCTACAGAAAAATTTGACAAAAATGACCCGACTGTCAAAAAACAATTATATCTTCCAAAAACCTAACTGGTGCTAGGTAATAGAATTGGAGTACATGTCGGGAAAGACAATTTCAGATTATGCAAACTCATCAAGATTTTATCGCGGCACCAACGATTCTTTTAAAGACGAAGATAATGCATCGTGGATAATGCGACTACGAAAATACGAAAGAGACCAATGGGTACCTTCTATCCAATGGACTCGCGAGCCAGATCGTTTACGTGAGGGTGAATTGTTCCGCCAAAAAGAGAATAGTCCTTCGTATACTTATAAAAGTTTCGTATCTGGTTGGCAACAATTGCTAAATGGCAGAGAACTAAATGAGAATTTACCGTGTGCACCACTATTGCATTCATTTAAAAAAAGGTTTGCTAGAGAAAAGCCAAGCGAAGAATTTCTAAAAAAATGTAGCACTTATTTAGAAGCTTTAGAAAATTACGTGCGCCCAGATGTTTCAGTTCGTAATATGCGAGGATATGAAACTGCTATTTATGATCTGGGGGCTTTCTTTTACGTATTCCCATTTGCGCCTAAAAATTATTTTAAAGAAATAGGCGTTTTAGGCGCTTTAGATCAACATTTCAATTTCATACGTGATGAGTTTGAAGATACCCATAGAGGTTTAGTTTATTTTCCAAATGACTTGCTCAGCAATTACAATATTAAAAAACATGAATTACCAAAATTAGTCATGCAACCAGACAAGAGATATGCCAGATTTAATGAGTTTATGCTAACAGATTTTGCGTCTAAACTTAAAACATTAGCATCACCACTTTTAACCGCAAAAAATTTGCACAATTCATGGAATATTATGTTGGAAAATAATCTTCGACGCTATGAGAGGATTACAAAAGTACTAAGGTTGTGCAATTACAACGCTCAAAAATTTAACTTTCGTTATTGGGATTTCGTGCGTGCTGATTTAGATCCAGAAATTAGTTTGAAATTCCGTGCCTTTAAGAGCACACTTAGACTCTAGAAATGAAGCCTACTTTTTTCAACAACAACTGACAAACCATCTTTGGAAAATTCTATTTGGAACGTTCCTTTTGCGTGGTTTGTTCTTCGCATTTTTCTGACTTCCACATTATGGTAAGCCGCTTCGCCAACCCCCAAATAATACATCTTAATTATTCCATCTGCAAGAAACTCTTCAAAACCAAATCTGCTCAATCTTTTTTCCTCCGCTTCAGGTATTTCTGCAATCAAAAGTGCAGTAGCCCCAGTGTTTTTTAACATAGATATAAAATTGAAAATTTCGGCACGAATTTTCCCAACATCCATCGAGGAAATTTTCCAACCCATAGTTGCAATGGACAAGCTGTCAAGGACAAAACGTGAGGCGCTTACCTTTTTGATTCCTTGGAATGAGACACTTTCCAACTCCTTTATGTCAGTGGGTGTGTGCGACATCAGAATTAACCTTCCGGAATCAATGTATTTTTTAAATTCTTGATCCCATCCGAATTTGGACATGTCAGCAAGTATGTCGTCAGCTTTCTGTTCAAGCGTAAGGTAAACGCAAGTTTCGCCGTTTCTCAGACCGTGCAACAAAAATTGCATGCAAAAAATTGTTTTGCCTGTTCCTGTTTGGCCGGCAACCAGGTTGACGGAATTTTTTACAAATCCGCCTTCAATCAGCTTGTCAAGACCAGCTATACCACTTTCCAGCCTGGAAACAGGACTGGGTGCTGAGGGCTTCGAAGCAATTCTAGCCATAATATAATTTTACTCTTTATAATTATTGTACTTGCTGTAGGGCGCACTCCACAGGTTTGCTCACCAAAATTTGGCACAATGCCGGTATTACCTCTTCTTGTGTGGCATTCGCCACGTCCCTCTGCCCGTAATAGCTCACCAAAGTCAAGCTAGGCAATTCGTTTTTTGAATCTAGAACCTCCAAAAACAGCTGGTTGCTAAGCTTGCTGTTTTTCGTGAGCTGCTCTAAAAACTGTCTTTGTTCGAGGCAATACCCGCAGGATTCACTGTACTGGTACGTCATTATTGTTCTACCCTGGGAAAGCAAAAAATTTTGCTGGTCTAGACTAATCTTGCTGTTCACCACGTTTGTTGTCGGCAATTCAATTTTCGGCTGTTGAGGGTTGTAGTATACGGATTGGAGTATTACAAAAGCAAATGTCGAGACGAACATAGTTCCTATTAAGAAAATTCCAATGTAAGCAGGTTTTATTTTAAACTTCATTTTTACTACAACATCTTTTATCTTTTAAAGACAAATATTTTATTGGTATCCATGGTCTTGGAAAGACTTGTCTCTTTGAGAGACGCCCTGAAAAACCCCTGGTGGGTTTTCGTCATTGGAGGTGTTATTTCCGTGACATGCCTTTTCATCTCCTTCATAATTTTTCCCCAATCCGTTGGCTTGTACACAACCTTTTTGATAACGATTGCAATGACCCCGTTCATGGTTAACCTTGTCAGTCTTGAAGAGGCTCGTGAAGAACAAATCATCTCCAGAGGCTTGAAACAAAATTTGCTGCAGCGCCACAAAGAAATTTTGGTTGTCTATGCAGCTTTCTTTTCCGGCATGATACTTTCACTTTCCATAATTTTTCTGATGCTGCCGCACACAATAGTTGAAAAACTTTTTTCTGACCAGGTTGAAGCAATAAAAATAATAAGGGGCAGCGTTACATTCTTGGATAACTTTCAGAAAATTCTGATTAACAACATAGGAGTTTTGTTCATATCATTCCTGTTCTCCTTTTTGTTCGGCGCAGGAGCAGTTTTCATTCTCACTTGGAACGCAACCATTCTGTCAACTGCAATAGGTATTACAGCTAAATCTGTCGGCGGTATTACTGGGCTGCCTTTTGCAATTCTTTTTTACTTTCCTCATGGAAGTTTGGAAATACTCGCTTATTTTATTGGAGCCGTAGCTGGTGGTATAGTATCTGTAGCCGTAACCAAAAGGAAAACGAGGCCGTTGTCAATAATTTTAAAAGACAGTCTTATGCTTTTGGTTGTAGCAGTAGTTATTTTAATTTTGGCAGCTTCAATCGAATCAATTTCTGCAGTGGAGTTCGCTAGGTAACGAATATCGCTGGTTTAAGAACATCCGCTTGTTTCGCCTTTTCTAATTTTGACTCCTCTGCTTCTTCAACAACAATTTTAGCATTTACCTGCTTCTCAATAAATTTATCAGCTTCCTTAAAAATTTTCGATTGATCTTCTTTTGAGACTATATTTTCTGGCAGCTCTTTTAATTTTTTGAAATTTGATTGGACATATTTCGCTGCAGATTCCTTGCTTCTGGTTTTAGCGGAAATCAAACTAATCAACTTTTTCATGTCTGAATTTCTGTTCCTAGCCAGAATTGTATAAGCTTCAAATTTCCATTTGGGCGCAATAATTATTCTAATTTCTTTTGGTCTTGTCTTTGTTATCTTTTGTACGTTTCTGATATCTTCGATGGTTTGCTTAATCAATTCTTCCTTTAATTCACTAGCCTCATCTAAAAGTTTTTTATCACTATCTGGCCAATCTGAAACAGCTATGAAATTCTTGTTTCCAAGTTCGTGCCAAATTTCTTCTGCAAAATGCGGCACTAACGGGGCTATTAATTTTGTAATCGTATTTAAAGCATAGGTTAGAATTTTCTTGTTGCAGTTTTCAAATCTGCCGCACTTCTCCAAATACCATCTAAGTTCGTTAATGAAATTGAATAATGAGGACTGTGTGGCAGATCTGAATTTTGTCGCCTCGAAATTTTCTGTGGTATCGGTAATGATTTTTTGTATTTTGCTCTGAAGATACAAATCGGCATTCGATAGGGTATTGCGCTTCGCCTTTTTAATTTTTTTGACCAAGTCTAGCAAAAACACCAGTCTCGATTCAAAAGCTGATACATTTTCCTCCCTCCAATTCGCATCATCCATGTTTTCATTTGAGCTTGCGATGTTTATCCTAACCAAATCTGCACCATATTTTTGAAGCAGGTTCTTCAAAGGAATTATATTCCCTTTAGATTTCGCCATTTTTTCTTTTTCGACAGTTACAAAACCGTTTACTCCGTAAGATTTCGGCCAATATTTCTGGTCAGTCCAAATTGCGACATGATGGAACAACGCATAAGTCAGATGGTTTTGTACAAGTTCCTTTGCAGAATTTCTAAAATCAAGCGGATAAAAATATTCAAAATCATCTCGCATCTCATTGAGTATTTTTGTGTCCAGTTTTGACTTTTTGCTTACTGCCGCTACGCCACCTTTACCTAAGAAAACGTAATCAAACACTTCGTCGATTAACTTTTCAGCTGGTATTTTCTTCTGATTAATTATTTTTGCGATTGTGTAGTATGCCATGTAAATCACGGAATCGCTCAGAGTTTCAATTATCCACTCTTTGTCCCAAGGCAGTCTGGTGCCCAGACCAGCCTTTCGCGCGCACGCCTTGTCGTCGAGCCAGTCGACAGTTGCCAAAAATTGATTGCGCACTTCTTCAGGGTAGAGTTTCATTTTGGATATGCAAGTTTTAACTACATTTTTCCAACTTGGGTCTGAAAATTTCAAAAACCACTGATTTTCTAGAACTTTTATGTGATTGGGAGTTGTACATCGGCATACCACGTTGCCAGTAAGTTCCCACATTTTATCTGCAAGTTTCTTCCCAACAAAATCATTAATCAATTTTTCCTTGACTTCGGAAACTTTGTAGCCGGCATAATCGGTATTGTCTTTCAAAACACCCGTATGGTATTCTTTTTTGTAAACAACCGATGTGGCCTCTTCAAGTTTATCTTTTTCGTTCTGATTGGTTATCAGCATCCTGTCACAGATTTCAACTGCCGGATGCTCACCAAACCCCTCTGCCCTAACAACTGAAATTGGTCTTATGTCTTCGACATCTTTCGGGTTCATATTATATTTTTTGAGTCCCGCCGGATTTTTCTGCAAGTCTCTCAGCGCAATCCAATCATATGGAGCGTGTGAAGGAACCGACATGACTACTCCTGTGGCTGCACTCGGGTCAACAAAATTTGCTGGCAGGATCAGAACTTCAGACTTCGTTATTAGATTTTCCACGCGCTTGCCTACAAAAATTTCTCCCTTCACCTTTCCAATTATCTGGATTTTCTTTAGCTGGTCTTTCAGCTTTTCCGCAGCCTTCTCACTCAGTAGCCATGTTTCATCGCCAACTTTGGCCCACACATAGTAAACATCAGGATTTATCCAAATGTTTGTCACGCCGTAAATTGTTTCTGGCCGCAAAGTGCCTGTAGGAATTATTTCGCCTGTGGGAAGTCTGAATTTCAAAATAACATACTCGATTGGACTTTCTCCCTCACCCTTTAATCTGTCATGGTCACCTGTAGGGCTCTGGCAGTGGGGACACCAGACAACAGGATGGGTGCCTTGAATCACATAGCCTTTCTTCCTCAATGTGTTGTATTGCCACTCTATGAATCTGTTGAATGCGGGTGTGACCGCAGTAATGAATTGCCTTCTCCAGTCAATCGAATAGCCGATTGCATTAAAATCTTCAACAATACCTTTTGTCCAATATCTTGCAACAAACTCGGGCCCATTTTTTACAAAATTTTGTATGTCTCTGTCAGTTGCGCCATATGCTTTGAAAGTTTCTTTCTGCGACTTGTCTCCCTCTTGTAATCTTTCAATTGCACCGAGGATAGGCTCGCCAGTCGCATGAAATCCTACAGCGAGCAGAGTATTGAACCCCTGCATTCTTTTGAATCGTGCATAAACGTCAGTTCTTGTATAGGTAAACGTGTGGCCTATATGCGGTCTGCCATTAACATATGGAATTACAATAGATGTAAAAAATTTCTTCCTCTTTCTGTCGACATCAGCTTCAAAAATCTTGGCCTTTGCCCATTTGTTTTGCCACTTGGACTCGATTTTTTTGAAATCCATAATACTTTTTTATAGTTGCAATATAAATGTTCTTTTGATATGCCCTCGTAGCTCAACCCGGATAGAGCAGCGGACAATAGGCTGATACTTCTAATCCGTTGGTTGAGGGTTCAAATCCCTCCGGGGGCACAAATCTTTAAACTGCCAAATACAAA
>CAZYHQ010000010.1:0-26991 GCA_964646855.1 uncultured archaeon | reverse complement strand
TCCTATGCTGCGGGCAGAGCAGTGGGTTGAGGGTTCAAATCCCTCCGGGGGCACACGACTTCTAGTTTGATGTCCATTGAGATAGTTGCATGCAAGCCTTGTACACGCAGGAAGTATTCAGTTAGATCGTTAAAGTGATTGCGTAGTGGAATATGAAAGAAAAATAAGCTCTATCTAGTTTTTGGTTTTTGCCTCATTTATGCCCCATCTCATTACGCATATTTTCACGGGGCATATATGGGGCATATCGAATTTCCTCAAAAACAAACTTTATTTTATACCCCAACCAATTCTTGTTTAGCTGGTCTGATGAAAAGGTACGGCTTAGGGTTATTATTAGTCATAGCTTTTGTGCTAGTTTTTTCAGTTGGCAGTTTCATTGTTCTTGCACCGCAGTGGGAACTCATTTCCCAAGGCAGACATAACATTACAGATCCTGTTTCTGGTTCTGAATACGTGCCAACAAGAAGCTACATTTTTAACATAACTTGGAATGGGACTACTGATGTGGGATTAAGTAATGTTACCAACGTCACGTTTATAACAAATATAACAGGTTCATCGGTGAATTACACCATAAATCATAATTCTTCTGATGGTCGTGGAATTTACGTTATGAACAACTCAGGTGCTTCTTTCGCAAACTTCACAATAAACTTTACAGGTGTCGGGCCTTACGAAGTCATTGCTTACAGATGGGTTGCCAGAAATTCGACTTTTGAAAATGCGACTCCTGAATACATTTACAACATCAGTATACCAGGCAAATTGGCTCCGCAAAACCTGTTTTATGCCCAGCAAAATGTTGTTCACTTAAATTTCACAAATGCATTTGCAACTAACTTTACTGTTTACGTCAATTCTACGCTCAACTTTTCCACATCAAGGATTGTAATCGAAGTCCTTAACTCCAGCGTATTTGCAGCCAATTACTCGCAGAGCAACACAATTACAGGTTGCTCCGATTTAAACAGATTGTTTGTCACAAACGTGACGCACAATTCTGCAACATTATTCAGCTTTAACTCCACAAATGCCAGCGAGATTAGGCTGACACTTACCTCGCCTGGTGAGTGCCTGCCTGGCAGGTATACTGCAAATCTATTCACAATCAGGAACAGTAGCATAAACACCAGTGTCAACGTCAACATCACCTTGTTTGCAGACATACCGATTTCGTCGAACAACAGTGTGAATTCCAATATCAAACTGAATGGTAACGGAGTATTTTCTGGAACTTTGCCGGCTTACGCACCGACATACCATTCTTACTACTTTAACACTACCGAAGTTGCCAACTCGACTGGGGTGGTTGTAAACGTAACTTGGACTAACTCGTCGCATGATTTGGACGTTTTCCTGTTCGACGCCTTGGGCAACCTTAAGGCAAAATCCATAAATAGAACAGGAACTGCAGAGGAGCTGGTGCTTACTTATGCAAACTTTACCGCAGGAAATGCGATGTGGGAAGTAAGGGTTTACGCCAATGTTTCCACTACCAGTGCTTATACTGGTACAGTTATTTTTACAGGACTTAATTCTACCAACCAATCATTCAACTTTCCGACGGCATTGAGTGCGACAAACGTAACGCAAGTCATATTCAACATAAACAACACAGCAAACTTGACTGCGAACAGCATGAACGAAACTAAAGTTTTGTACCACGTAACTAGATTCGGCAGCAACGGAACAAATAATTTCACGTTCTTGGTACCAGGTTCTGAGATTGTTAACAGAATTCGTGTGAGCGTAAACTGGACTGGTGACACAAATTATTCCTTTGTAGTTTACAAGCCATCCAACAACACAATCCACATGCAGACATACGGTAATTATTATGCAGCGAACGTGAGTGGTGCGAATCAAGAAGAATGGAACGAAACTACCGACATAGTCAGAGGTTTCTGGAAGGTGGAAGTAAGAAACACGACAAATGCGAGCATACCAATGAATCCGTACAATCTTAGTGTGTTTTTGTATGTAAACTCTTCCGAATGGATACAGTCGAACTACACGACATTCAGTTTCAACAGAAGTCTTAGCCATTACCAGGGGTCGAATAGTACAAACAGGACTGTCCAAATAAATTTCACTGTGCCTAATACGACACTTAATGGAACCTACGAAGGTTATGTCAAATACGAAAGTCTAATACAAGGAGCAATTCAGATACCGATTTTGTGGCGTGTGAACACAGGTGTACTTGTTGTAAACGAAACTGTAAACAGCTCGACGATTACAATCAAAGAAAATATCGGACATAATGTTACAAGGACTTTTGGCTTCACGTTCAACAACAATGGCAGTTACGATTTGCCACTGGGCTTTGCAAACTCTAGTGAATTGCTTTTGGTGCTTTCAACTGACAATACGAAGAATGTCAGCTTCAATTACTCTGTGAGTTCGACGACCGTGAAATCGGGCGTGGTTGAAGTTGCAAACTTCACTTTTATTGCAAACGTAACTAATACTTCAAATTCTCAAGGAACTTACGACGGTTTTGTTTTCTTCAACACATCCAACAACAGCCATCCGTACCACGGATTCAATCTGAGTCTGCGAGTGAACTTGACAAATGAGTTGGTTGTGACAATCCCGAGAATCGAGAGTTTTGCGAACAACTCGATCAATCCAGTCATAGATAACAGCATCACATTAAGCGTTAAAGTCAGCTATCAAAATGGTACCGAAATTACTGGGAGTGTAAGGCCTGCATTGAATGCTACAAACTTTACTTCTGTTCACATTGTCGAAGGCAACGTCACTAACGCAAGTTCGCGTATTCCCGTGAAGGGGTCGTTACTGAACATGACAAATGCGACTTCTGGTGTAGACATGTATGCATCAAAAGGAGGTTATAGTTCTTGGTTGCTCAATGCAACTGTTCCGAAAGACATACCAGGTGGTTTGTACAAGGTTCATGTATTGACTCAATACTTAAAGGACGGGGTAAATTACACAGGCTCTACCGACAACGGTACGTTAGTTGTATACGACGCAGGATTCGAGATGACGAACTATACAAACAGTTATTCCATCAGCAACACTTCTACAGACAGGCTCTACGTAAACGTGACCAATTACGGACCTGTCTCGAAAACAGCCAGTCTGGCTTTTGTCGAAAGTTGCGCAGGCTATTCCGTCACTGCAGAGAGCGCGTCATCCGGCTGCAACACAGTAACAAGCGAAGCTAACTTCACGAGCTTGGATATTGCCGCCCACAGTTCTAGCTGCCTGCTTACATTCAAAATTACAGGAAGCGCTGGGGCAAGTGCATGCAGCGGCACGCTGACGCCCTCGCCATCCAATCTGTGGTTCAACAACTTTACAGTCTCGGTCACGGTCAGCGGCAGCACCAGTTCAAGCTCGTCAAGCACCAGCAGCAGCGGGTCGAGCACATCGACTTCCACTACGACGGCTGCAGGCGCGGCTCCGAAGTATCTTGAGGTTGTAAGCCCAGCTACAGTTTTTATAATCCAAGGCGGCAGCAACTCCACAAAGATTACTGTCAAGAACGTGAACAACACGAAAACGCAAAACATTTCTCTTACTGTTGAAGACCTGACAACAAGCTGGGTGACCTCGATATCCCCTACGACTGCTGACACAGTGCTCGCTGCCACAAATGCAAACTTCACTGTGACGTTCGCAGTTCCTAACACAACAGACGTAAAAGATTACACCGGGACTTTCAAAGCCGCGAGCTCCCTCGGGTCCGCTGTGTCCTCGTTCGTTCTCCGCGTGCTCCCGAGCGAGGCGAAGAAAGTGGAAATCAATGACACTTTTGCATTAATCAAACTGAACTTCACGAAACTCCAAAATGACTTGGCTGCGAGCAAGCAAGGAGGAGTGAACATTTCCTCTGCAGAAAAAATATTCGACGAAGCAAAGGCGCTGGTCCAGGAAGCCGAGACACACATACAGAACGGCGATTACTTCTCTGCGTTCCAGCTTTTCGAACAGATAAAAGCGAAGATCGAATCAGCCAAGGCAGAACTCACGAAAGCACCTGGCGCAGGCATCTTTGGCGCGCTGGGCTTCCTGCTGAATCCTCTCTATGCCATAGCGATAGCCGCTGTGGTTGGCGGGGCGGTTCTTTTGTACCTGTTCTGGCCGACGAAATTGAAATACGCTCCTGCTGCGCAGAAACCAACGATTGAAAAGCCTAAGGTAGTCGAGGATGTTTGGGAAAAGTTAAAGGAAAAATGGAAAGATTATTACAACAAGAGGAAGAGGCTTGCTCCAAAACAATATTTCCAGTACAAAAAAGAGTAGTCGCCTATCGTCTTGCATGCATTTTTATACCTTCTGAAGCGAAATTAAGTAATAGGTATGTTAGAATCGCTGGGAATCCAAAACCTTGGGCTGCTATTGCAGAACTTAAGTTTGTTTGTTTCATCCATAGCAATGGCAGAGGCCTTTGACAAATTAAACATAAAGGGCGTGCTGACCTTGCAGAGGGGCGTCGGCAGGGTCCAGAAAAATATTCTTGAACTTTCCAAGGAAATCGGCAACAAAGGTTCGTCTGGAGTTATTATAAACTTGGGGAAGAAGGTTTTCAACTTCCACCATTCGAGATTCGGACTTTTGCTGATGGGCCTGTCAGTGGTTCTTGCGAACATCTCGCTTTTGTTTTTCTCGCTCGGTTTGGTAATACACCATATTGTAAAGGAGAAAAAACTTTTTTGATATTTAAAAATTAAAATTTCTCAAGCAAATTTCTCTAAAGTTTCAATCTGCTTCTGTATCTGGTCTACCTGAGACTGCAGATCTTCCTTTTCTTCAAACTCCGAAGTAATGTTAATCCTGTTCACAAGCTCGATTTTTTTCAATTTTAATTTCTCTATTTCGGCCTCGATATCATTCATACCACTGTCACACCCACTCGCTTCATGCTCTCCACAAAAAGGCTGTAAGTCGGCAGCATTACCCTGTTTCTGAAAGTGGACTCGAGCCTGCCGACAGAATCGAACGTGTCTGCAATCAAAACTTTTGCCATCAGTTCTTTGCCTGCTGTTGCTATTGTTTGCGCCTGCTTCAAGTCTATATGTGCATACCGGTTTTCCAATAAAGCCAAGATTTTATCGATGTTGTTAATAATTGCTGTCTTGTGTCCGTCCAAAAATTTTTTTTGAGTTACAGGGGAGTTCAATTCCCTTTTTATCGGTATCAGTTCCCTTTCCATGCTCCTGTCTCTCACTCGCAAAATCATGTTGTCGGCAAAATTTGCTTGGAATCTTTTCGTGTCGAACAAATCTGCAGTGGCTATGCACAGCGCAACAGGAGTAATCTCGTTCATCGTTAAAGGCATCGCACCACTAATTTATTTATAACTTTAAAACAATTTATCGATGATTTTATGATAAGGCAACCAATAGTATCGGTGTTGGGTCATGTAGACCACGGAAAGACTTCTTTGCTAGATGCTATACGCGGCACTGTTGTCGCTGCTGGCGAGAGCGGCGGGATAACGCAGCACATAGGAGCGAGCGCGGTGCCCTTGGATGTCATAAAAAAACTGGCGGGCGGCCTTCTGGAAAAATTCAAAATAAAAGTCGCCATTCCAGGCTTGCTTTTCATCGACACACCAGGTCATGAGGCGTTCACGACTCTCAGAAAGCGCGGCGGTTCTGTTGCGGATTTGGCAATTTTAGTTGTAGACATAACAGAAGGTTTCCAGCAGCAGACTGACGAATCTATAAGCCTGCTCAAACAATTCAAAGTCCCGTTTGTAGTTGCAGCGACAAAGATAGACAAAATTCCAGGCTGGTTCCCACATCAAAAAAAGTCTTTCATGGACTCCCTTGAAAAACAAAGGGATGATGTGAAAGAAGATCTGGAAAACAAATTATACAGACTGGTCGCACAAGTCGCAGACAGGGGTTTTGATTCGGAAAGGCTGGACAGGATAACGGACTTTACCAAACAGGTGGCGATAGTGCCGTGTTCGGGAAAGACTTCGGAGGGCGTTGCTGAAGTCCTTCTGATGCTTGCCGGGCTGTCGCAACAGTTTTTGAAGGACAGGTTGGGGATATCAAAAGTAGTCAGAGGCTCGGTGCTGGAAGTGAAAAACCTCAGGGGCTTGGGGACAACTATTGATGTGATACTCTACGACGGGAAGATGAAACGCGGGGATTATCTGATTATAGGCGGGAACAAAGTTGTCGTGACAAAAGTGAAAGCGTTGCTTGTGCCAAGACCCCTCCAAGAATTGCGTGTGGAAAAACAGTTTGATGACATCGGCGAAATTTCCGCAGCTGCCGGGATAAAAATCTCTGCAATCGGACTGGACGAGGTGATGGCCGGCTCGCCATTGGTTGCTGTAAAGAGCGAGGGTGAAATCGAAAGTGCAAAAAAACTTGTGACAAAAGAAATAGAGCAAGTCCAGTTCACAAAATCTGAAAACGGTGTGGCGATAAAAGCCGACACGCTTGGTGGTTTGGAAGCAATGATCAAAATTCTAGAGGGCGAGCAGATACCGATTAGGAACGCTGAAGTCGGCAATGTGGCAAGGCAAGACGTGCTTGAAGCGCAAAATGTCCAAGACGAATTGCAGAGAGCAGTAATAGTTTTCAACCAAAAAATACCAGAGGATGTTTCGACTTTGGCAAAAGATTTGAGAATACAAATTTTTTCGGGCAATGTGATTTACAGAATTGTGGAGGAATACAAGAAGTGGGCTGCACAAAAAACCGAAAGGGAACTGCAAGAAAAGTTAAAAAATGTCACAAGACCTTGCAGGCTGAAAATCCTGAAAGGCACGGTGTTCAGAGTAAGCAAGCCCGCTGTGTTTGGCGTACAAGTCAAGGGTTTTCTGGAAACCGGGACTAAAGTCATGCGAGAAGATGGGAAAATTGTAGGGAAGATAAAAGAAATTCAAAAGGAAGGCAAGAAAATTTCGGAGGCAAAATCCGGGGACAAGGTTGCAGTGAGCATGGACGAACCTACTGTTGGAAGACAAATCGAAGAGGGTGATGTTTTAATTTCTGTTTTGACCAGCGAGGACAAAAAAATCTTGAACGAATTGATCGAACACATAACTGCCGACGAAAGAGAGATTCTCAAAGGCTTGTAAGTCAGTCCTTGTTTTCAGAAGAACCGCTTTTTGATTCACCAGACGAACTTGTGGTGCTCGAGCTCCCTGACTTGCCGCTAGTTTCGCTCGAAGTTCTAACTTCGCTTGTTTCAGTTGCACTTGACTTTTCTGTCTCACGCGTTTTTACCTCGCTCGCTTTTTCCTGTCTCTGCACAGGTTTTGTTTCTCTGGTCTCCCTTATATCCTCTGTCTTCCGCTCTTCCCTTTTTTCAATCTCCTTCACTTTTTTCTCCAAGGCCGTTTCCAGTCTTTCGACAACTTTCGAGCGGGCTTTCTCCTCCTTTATTTCCAGAATACGCTCTACTTCGGCTGGAGTTAGACCAGTCTTTTCAGCAATTGCAGAAATTATTGAATTGCGGTCTGTTGTGTTCAGCCTCAGCTTCAGTTCTTGATCCTCTGCCTTGACTTTCACTCTTGCAATCCCTTCTGCAATCTCTACTCTAATTTCGCGTTTTTCTTCTTTTTCAAGCAATTTTTCCAATAGCCTCTTCGCATTTTTAGCCAGATTTTCTGCTGAAGTTGCTTGACCAAATGATTCGCCAAACTTGGTTTCATCAAAGGTTGTCTGAGAATTATTCAAATGTTGCTCAGCACGAGTCAACAAAATATTAATTGCGCTAAAATTAAACTGAGTCGCATTTAATCCTGCAAGCTTTTCTTTTACTGCATTTATTTCAGCAGTCGCGTCCTCTATCTGCTCCAATGCTTTCTTGGATTTCAGTTCAAAAACCCGCTCATGTATTTCTATTCTTTTAATTTCTCTTTCTGCTTCCGTCTCATTAAGGCCGGTCATCTGCCTGATTCTGACCTTAGTTTCATTTTTCTTTGCGTCTATTCTGATTTTTACTTCGCCTGTTTTATTTTCCATTTGGCTTAAGGTAGAATCAATTAATTTCCTTTGTTCTTCACCGATGGCTCCTCTAATTTCAATTTTAACTCTGAGCTCGTTTCCAACTTGTCTTACCTCGTCTTCGTGCTCTTCAATCTGCTTTTCCACTTCAACTACATCAACGGCTTCTTCAGTTGCATTTGCTTTGGCTATGGCTGCTGCAGATGATTTTGTTACATCTAGGGTATTAAGATGCTCTTGCTGTGCACGGGTAGCGGCTTCAATTTTATTTTGCACGACCATCTCTCTGACTTCAAGTAGCCTTTCTCCTGCTATTTCCAAACCGAGTTTTGCTTTAGCAGTGTTATCAAATGTCAGCAACAATCGCAATTGGTCAATCGCAACATCTAATCCATATAGAAAATTATCTGGTGTTACGCCGGCTGAAGTCGTTTCTTTCGCGAAAACTGAGCCGCTAAAAGCAAATGCTGAAACAATAAGAACGGATAAGAACGCTAATCCTTTCATCATAAAATTATTTAGCATTCTGGATTTATAAATTTCTAACTGGTGATTAAAAAGGTTCAAGCAAAACTTTTTTGTATTTCTTGATAAGGAATTCTACATCTCCCAAATAAGTCCCGTCCAGCAGGTAAGCCCTAGCTTCCTTTATGCTGAAAATTTTACTCGAAATCAGCGGCCCTCCGATATTTTTTTCCACGTTAATGGGAAAGCTTCCTGACAGGTTGTTGAATGCTGGGAAGACAACTATATTTAGTTTACCGGATTTTTTCAATCCAAATTTTTCTTTGGCGAGGTTTCTGTCTAAATTTCCTTTCAACCAAATTCTCTGCCTGTTCCGATGCCTGAACTTGTCGACGAACTCTACAGTGGGCTGCAGGTGACCCATGAACAAGTAGTCGCACTGCATCAGTTTTTTCCCAGGCCAAGCGTGGCCGTGAAAGAATCCGTACTTGCCGATTGAAAAACCCTTGCTGCCGTAAAGCTTGACTCCTTCGGGCAAAATTCCCTCTATGCTGTCATCATGGTTTCCCTTGCACAAAATTATTTTCACTTTTTCTTCGAGCATGTGCAGAAATCTTGGTATAAGAATGTCTTCCCTGATCGTGCTGCCGGGAACTTTGTATTTTATGTCGCCGAGGATTATCAGCTGCTTTGCTTTCGTCATCGTTATTATTTTCTTCAAAATTTTTGCAAACTTTTCAACCTGTGAAGGAATCACTATGCCGGATTTGTAAAGGTCGTACTCCAAACCTATATGCAAGTCGGCAATTACCAAAGCTTGCAGTTCGCCGATGAATAGAACTGGGTAGTTTGCTACAAATTTTACGGACATACAATTGATATAGAATTAAGACAAAAGAAAAACCTTTGTGGCCCCATCGTTAGCCTTATCCCGCTCAAGTTTGTACGCGCTTCCATTAACAGCCTCTTCCAACTCTTCCTGGTGCGTTATCAAAAATGTCTGGTCAATAAACTCTCCTATTCTCTCTCTGAGAGTTGTTGCCAGCTCCAAAACGGCTTGCTTGTCCATGTTCGCAGTCGGCTCGTCGAGTATCAGAATTTTCAAATGTGGCGCAAGGACAAGTGCAAACGCTATCCTCAGAGCTAAGCACGCGATATTCCTCTCGCCGCCAGACGCAAAACCTTCTACGTTATTCCAATTTCCACTCTTGTCCTGAAGCTGCAAAACATAATCTCCTTCTTCTACTGCAAGCTTGATTCCAGAAAAATCCTGGTACGGATACAGTGTCTCCCAGATTTTGGCCATTGTATAGTTTACCGAAGTGACGAACTCGGTCCTCAGTTCCTGCTGGGTTTGTTGCAATGCCTTTTCAAAAATTTTCAATTCCTGTACAAGCTTGTCCAGCCTTTTTATCTCTTCCAAATCCGTTTTTGCTGCGTCCAAGCTGTTGGAAAAATCCTTCAGCCTTTTTTCCTTTTCTCCAGACATCTGCTCAAGACCATCAATCCTCGCAATCATCTCTCTTTCCTTTGCAATTAATTTTTTCAACAATTCGTCCTGAGTTTTTATGTCCTTATCTGCCAATTTTTTCTTAAGTTCGTCTACATGCCTCATTATAGATTCGCGCTGGCTGCCAAGTTCTGCGATTCTCTTTCTTCTATCCTCGTAATCCGCTACCTTGTCCAAAAGAATTTCAAATTTCTGCTTGTCATTTGTGAACTGTTTCATTTTTGCATGCATGTTTTCCAATTCGTTTTTCAGGGAGCGCAGCTCCTTCTCTAGTTTGCCCGACGACTCGCTGAGCACCGCATGCATAGCTTGCGTGTTGTCAAATTCGAATTTTATTTCGTCCAAATCCCTTATCTCCAAAATCATTTCGTCAAGTTTTTTCGCCGCCCCCTCGAGTTGTTTTAATTCCCTTTCGGTGATTTGTTTTTTTTCCTTGGCTTTCTCCATACTCTGTATCAAGGCCTTTACTTGTTGCTGCTTCTGCTTTATCAGAATCGATTTCTTTTCTTTAGTCAGCCTTGATTCACATATCGGGCATTTCCCGCCTAGAGATGAAATTTGTTTTACAGTATCCTGCAAATCGTTTACCTTAATCCTGATAGCTTCCATGTCGCCGACGAACTTTTCTAGAACTTTTTTCTGCTCCTCCAATTGCCCCTCGATGTTATCTCCAATTTCAGATTTCATATTTTCAAATTCTTTTTTAATCCGGAGCTTTTCGTTGAATTGTTTTTCTAAAATCTGGAGTTTCTCTTTACGTATAAACTCGACTTCTGCATTGGACCTTTCAACTTGTTTCTGCAATTTGTCATGAGTTTCTTCGTTTTCAGCAATAACTCTTTCCAAGTCAGCCAAAAATTTGGTGAGTTCTTTCAGATTTTTTTCAACAGTTTCTTTATCCAATTTTTGCACAGCCTTCTCAAGGTTTGATATATAGACAACATTTTCCTGCAAAGCTCTCATCACACCTTCTTCTTGTCGCGACACGAGTTCAAAATTTTCCTTTATGGCTTGCAATTCACGCAATTCAGATTCTATTTTGGCTTTGGCAGAAACAGCATTGCTCAATTCTATCTGCAAACTTTTCTTTTCTGCAAGCAAATCCGACAAAGAATTTTTCAAGCTTTCCACGTTTTTTTCTAGTAAGTCGATGTTTACATGATCTACGATACTTTGCTTTCCTAGTTTTCTTTCAGAAAATTTGTTGGCTAAGGAAACGGAATTTGCACGCGCTTTTTCGAACTTGTCTATCATGAGAAGTTCGTCGATTTTTTTCATCCTGCTTCCTTTCGCAATAGTCAAAAAATAATCCAGAGCGTTCTGCTCGGAATAAATTGCCTTGCTGAATAAATCGTAGTCAACTTTCAAAATCTTTTCCACTTGTTCTGTGACTCTTGACGCAGAAGGCATCTCTATGACTTTACCATTCTCACGCAATTCAGAGTGCATCGTGCCTTTGCCCTTTTCTATAACCCGCTTAACAAAATAGTTGTTGCCGTTAAAATTAAATTCCAAGTTAACCTCGGAAAGATTTTGAGCTACTGGTTTTCGCATTATGATGTCATCCAACTTCAATTTACGATTCTGCAAACTTGGAAAAGAGCCGAAAAGAGCAAAACATACCGCATGCAAAATGGATGTCTTCCCAGCCCCAATGTGTCCGAGCAGGGCGTTGGTCCCGTTTTCAAACTTTAATTCGGAATTCGAATGGGACCTCCAATTTCTTAAAATCAGTTTGGTTATCATTTTTATCTACCCAAAAAATTTGAGAATGTTTTTTGCTCGCCCAAAAGTATTGCCGAAGCCTTGTCAGTGTCATTTTCGCTAAGAAGTTCGAAAATATTTTCATAGTCAAAACTTGACTCGAATTTAAGCTCCTCCAAATTTTTTCTTAGAGTATTCAACCCTATTTCTTCAACAGAGCTTTTTTGTTCGATTAGGTTTCTCAGGAACTCTATCTTTGAAGTGATCTCCGGGGATTCCAAATCCTTTGAGAAAACTAAAATCGCTCTGTCGTGGTATTTTTTTTGTAACTCTCGTAGCTCATTCTCTATGACTTCTGTTTCTTTTCCTGTTATACGCAACTTTATTAAAGGCAGTTTACTGAAATTTTTTTTGAACAGCAGACCATTGACTTTTACCTCGACTTGGTCGCGCAGAGTTGTTTTGCTTACAAGGTTGACTTCCTCGTAGAGGAATTTCCTGTTGCTTTCAAGAGGAACAAATTGCACATCGACTTTGTCATTGATGTTGATTTGCATGATGCCTTTCGGCGTCTCTGCCTCGGACTTTTCCATTTGGGTTATCACAGTACTGCCTGGAATGAAAAATGTAGTCCCGTTAACATTTTCGACAGTGTGGGAGTGGATGTGGCCGTTGATTACTATGTCAAATCCTTTCGGCAGCTCGTTTAGTTTCAAGCTGGGAGGTTCCAACGGAGAGAAGACAAAAGGGTCGATGCTCTGATGCATCATTAGTATGTTCACGCAACCTGGGATAGGTCTGGGGTTCCATTCTTGCAAGGTTTGTTTTGCGTATCTTTCCGGAACTGATGACATGCCGTGTATTGCGACCTTCTTCCCGTCCCTTTCAAAGATCATTGTGTCTTTATCAATGTGAATCAGCAAACCTGCATTCTCCAAAGCCTGTACAGTATTAAACTCGCTTCTTGACCTTCTTTCGTGGTTCCCGTGTATCACTACCAGAGGTTGGTGCTCCAAGCTTTTTTTGGAAATTTCTTCGAGTTGCTTAGTACTTGAAACTAATTTAACGCCTGAATTTTGTCGCAATCGTATTTTAGAAAGTACGCTCATTGCTTTTGCCCACGTGTCTGTGGTTGGCACCCGCACATCAAAGATGTCGCCAGCAAGTAGAATTAAATCCGAGTCCGTTGACTTTTCTATAGCTTCCCCAGCGTTTTCAAAGCTGTCATTTTCAGTTTCTAGCCTGTATGCATACCCAAAATGCAAATCAGAGAAGACGGATATTTTCACAATTAATCTATCGCACTAAATTTATTTAAACCACAAATTGGCTAAAGTTAAAAATAGTAATTACACAATTAGTTATAATGATAGTATGGCTGGGCAAGAAGGTATCACAGTAAAAAAATCTGAAAATTTTTCTGAATGGTATACTAAGGTTGTTCAGAAAGCGGAGCTAGCTGATTACGGCCCAGTACAAGGAACGATTTCTTTCAGACCTACTGCATTTGCAATCTGGGAAAACATAAGAAAAATATTTGATAGAAAAATTCAGGCGAGCGGTCACAAGAACGCCTACTTCCCTTTGCTGATACCAGAGAGTTTTCTGAAAAAAGAGGCTGAGCATTTTTCCGGGTTCGTGCCGGAAGTTTTTTGGGTAACACATGCTGGAGACACCAAACTCGGTGAGAGGTTGGCTGTAAGGCCGACATCGGAAACAATCATCTACCATTTTTTTGCAAAATGGATCAGAAGCTGGAGAGATTTGCCCCTGCTACTAAATCAATGGTGCAACATCGCACGGGCAGAGATAAAATCCACCAAACCTTTCATTCGCGGCTCTGAATTCCTGTGGCAGGAAGGGCATACCGCACATGCAACTAGAGAAGAGGCGGACAAAGAGATGATGTATATCTTGAACGAGTATAGAGACCTGATTGAAAATTATCTTGCGATTCCACTTTTAGTTGGCAGAAAAAGTGAGATGGAAAAATTCGCTGGCGCGCTAACTACGACAACTCTGGAGGGAATGATGCCTGATGGTAGGTCTCTACAGATGGGAACTTCTCACAACCTCGGGCAGAATTTTTCCAAACCGTTCGGCATAAAATTTTTGGACAAGAAAGAAAACGAGCAGTTCGCTTGGACCACCTCGTGGGGAATTTCCACCCGCTTGCTGGGTGCTTTGATTATGGTTCACGGTGACGACAAAGGTTTGGTTTTGCCACCAAAGATTGCCCCATACAAAACTGTTGTTGTCCCGATTTTTTACAAATCACCTGAGAAGAAAAATATAATAAGAAAAGCGAAAGATATTTCGCTAGAGCTGATGAGCATTGGTGTGGACACCATTTTTGATGATCGTGAAGAGTATACCCCTGGCTGGAAATTTAACGAGTGGGAATTGAAGGGTGTGCCACTAAGAATTGAGGTTGGGCCAAAAGATATCAAGAAAAAACAAGTTGTAGCTGTTCGTAGAGACACTGGAGAAAAAATTATTTTGAAAGAAAAAGAATTAAGCAAAAAGATTCCAAAGTTACTTGATTCGATACAAAAAAATCTTTTTAGTAAAGCAAAAAAATTGCTGGAAAAGAACACAGGCTCTGTAAAGAGCTACGAGGAACTTAAAAAGGTTCTGGAAAGTGAAGGTGGATTTATAAAAACAGGCTGGTGTGGAGAGAAGCATTGTGAGGAACAAATAAAATTAGAAACTGGTGCAACAATTAGAGTCATTTCTTTCAAAAAAGAAAAAGTTGGCAAATGTGTTTACTGCAGCAAAGCTGCAAAAGAAACTGTTTATTTTGCTAAGGCTTACTAAGAGTTAAATACTTTTCTTAAAATATTTTGGTTATATGCTCAAAGACGCTGTGGACAAAATCTGTAGCCCTAGTTTTTTCGGCGGTGACATTGCTCTGAGGCCTAGGGTGGTGTTGGACAAGGACTCTGCCGTTGAGGTAGAATTTCCTACTGGATATATAGATTATGTCAAAAAACAATTAGAGAAAACTGGATTTCATCCTGCCTATGAAAATAACGAGGACGGTGTCGCACATTATAATTATTTTGATGAAGATGGATCTGCTATAGAAGTTTTTATTCATAATCATCACCCTCCGATAAAGGCGTTGATTTACAAAAGCGATTAGGCAAAGCCTGCAAAACCATAAGATATTTAAAAGCCAATTCATAATTAAAATTATCAGTTTCTACTGGTGAGTTCTTGGAAAAACTTTTGGAAGAAAAACCTGAAATAAGAAAAACTGGCACTACTACCATAGGAATGGTTTGCAAGGATGGGGTAGTGATGGCTGCAGAGAAAAAATCCACGTTGGGCTATCTGATTGCGAGCAAGGAAAGTGAAAAGATTTTGCCGGTGGAGGACCATGTTGCCATGACTATTGCAGGTGCGAGCGGCGATGCGCAGACCTTGGCAAGGTACATGCGCGCTGAATTGAAACTCTTTGCGATACAAAACGGGAGAAAAATTTCCGTGAAGGGTGCGGCATCCTTGCTGTCAAACATCTTGCAGGGAAGCAAGTATTATCCTTATTACGTGCAGCTGATAATAGCTGGGTTCGACACTAAGCCTGCAGTTTTTTCGCTTGATGCGATAGGATCTGTAGAGGAGGAGAAAAGGTTTTTTGCAACCGGCTCCGGTTCGCCAATGGCTTTGGGTGTTTTGGAAGACGGCTACAGGGAAGGCATGTCGACAGAAGAGGGCGGCAAGCTTGCTTTGCGCGCGATTAAATCTGCAATCGAACGTGACATAGGCTCTGGTGGAAGGGCCATTGACGTTGCCGTAATTAACAAAGACGGAATAAAAATTACTCGAAACGATATAGAGAAAATTCCGAAATAAAATTTTATATTTCAATTTCATTTTTCTGTGAAGTTTATGGAAATTCTAGAAAAGGTTAAATCTCTACTGCCTAATGCAATCAGCAAACTGGAATTGGAAGGCAGCGAGATTATCGCTTACACGAAGGACAGGGAGTTCTTTACAAATTACGAGAGCGCCGTGCGCGAAGCTGTTTCGCAGTTGAAAAAAAGGATCGAAATACGGCCTGAAAACAACCTGAGCCTGGATCAGGATGCGACAAAGGAAAAAATTTTGCAGATTGTCCCGGCCGAGGCAAAAGTAAGAAATATTTATTTCGAACCTGAAAGAAGTTTGGTAATTATCTCTGCAGAAAAGCCGGGCTTGGTGATCGGCAGGGGCGGGGAGACTTTCAGGCAGATACGCAACGAGACTTTTTGGGTGCCTAGGATCGAGCGTGTGCCGGCAATCGATTCTAACATAGTTGAGGGAATACGCAAAGTCGTCCACGCCGAAGTAAAGTTTAGGAAAGAATTCTTGAACAAAATCGGGGAAAATATTTTTGGCGAAAAGAAGGCGAGCAGGGACTGGATAAGAATCATCGGGCTTGGCGGCTGGAGGGAAGTTGGAAGGAGCTGTCTGCTTGCAGAAACCCCGAAATCAAAAGTCATGATCGATTGCGGGATAAAGGCTGGCGCACAGAACGCCGAGGTTTTTCCGATTTTCAACACAAAGGAGTTTGACTATACAGAGCTGGATGCAATAATTGTTTCGCACGCGCATCTCGACCACTTGGGTTTCGTGCCTGCACTTTACGAGCGCGGATACAGCGGGCCTTTGTACTTGACTACACCGACTTTGGATCTTGCAACTCTGCTCTGGCTGGATTATATTGATGTGATGCAGAAAGGTACGACAACTCCCCTGTTCACTGCCACCGGAGTGAAGGAAGCCGTGAAACATGCCATAGCGCTTGAATGGGACGAAGTTTCCGATGTTGCCCCTGACGTGAGACTGACTTTCCAAAATTCCGGGCACATACTGGGCTCGTCGTTGGTGCATCTGCACATAGGAGAGGGTCTGCACAACATTGTTTACGCCCTCGACCAAAAATTCGGAAAGAGCACTCTGCTAGATCCGGCATTTACGGATTTCCAGAGAGTGGAGACTTTGCTGATAGAATCGACATACGGAGGGCCTGATGATGTGATGCCGCCCCGCGCAGAAGTCGAACGGCAGCTAATGGAAATCGTAAACAAAACGATGGAAAGAAGGGGGATTGTTTTGATTCCATCATTTTCAGTTGAGCGTGCGCAAGAGGTGATGGCTGTGCTGGTCGAGAATGGTTTGCAGTATCCGGTTTATTTGGACGGGATGATATGGGACGCCAACGGCATTTTCACAGCCTATCCAGAATACATGGGGCGGATGATGCAGAAAAAAATTTTCCAGGGACAGGACCCGTTTCTGAATCCGATTTTCAAGCGGATTGCCTCGCAGCAGGACAGAGAAAAGGTTTGGAGCGACAAACCGTGCGTAATTGTTTCCACGTCGGGCATGCTGCTGGGCGGGCCTGCGTTGCAGCATCTGCAGATGCTGGCTGATGATCCGAACAACACTTTGGTATTTGTAGGTTTCCAGTCAGAGGGCAGCCTCGGCAGAAGAATACAAAAAGGCTGGAAGGAAATTCCAATGGAGGTCAACGGAAGACAATCGACGTTGGAATTGAAAATGGAAATTTATACTGCAGAAGGTTTGTCGGCCCACAGCGACCGCAACCAGTTGCTTGGATTTCTAGATCGTCTGCCAGCGAGGCCGGACAGAGTCATTTGTGTGCATGGAGAGTCGCACAAGGCAGTCGAACTGGCCAAGGCCGTGCACAAATTATTCAGGGTGGAAAGTCTTGCGCCCAGAAATTTGGAAGCGATAAGACTAAAATAATCAGTAATCAGAACGGGAAACCCAATCCTAAATCCAAGCGGTAAACTTCAAACACATCTGTGTTGTTTACATTCAAGTAAGAAGTCGAGTAACCGAACTTTATGTTTCCGGTAATCGCCTGTGTTTTTTTGTTGGAAGACCAGTGGAGCAGCGATGCGAGCAAAAGTCTCTCGTCATCCCCTACAGTCGAGTCAGTAAAGTCTGCGATCCATGCTGTTCTGCCTGTAGCAGTATTGACAATAACTGCAGGGAATTTTGTTGTACCGGATTCAGAATTGATTACTGTTCTGTCTGGGGTATCAGTCGGCTCGATGTGAAAAACTATTCCTGGACCAAGAAAATCTTGAAACGTGTAATCCGGCCTGAAGGACAAACCAATTGTGTTATAATCAATGTAACTCAGGAAAAACTTTGATCCGCCGAGAGTAACTTCGTTTCCAATAGCTACAAGCACATCTCTGTCGCCGTCGGCATCGTTATCAAACCAGACTGTTGACTGACTGCAAATCCAAAACGCATAGCTGGCTTGTTTTACTGTAAGTTTTCCCTTGAAAATTGGATCGGCGGTGCAACCTGGAATTTGTTCGTTACTGAAATCTCCAATCAACCTCAAAGGTGCATGATAAAAGTGTTTGTAAGGAAAGTAAATCACATCTTTAGAGTCGGTTGGCTTGCGAGAAAATTTTGCTGTGTCAAAAGTGTCCGGAGCGGTCTCCACCCATTTCAGACCAAAAATTTCTGATTGAACGGAATCAATTTTAGTGGGTAAATCCAAGTCTGCTATTTCCACAATCCCGTTTCCCTTGCCCAAATAATCTTTCAGATTTTGTTTGTACGCTGACAGGTCTCTGTAACCAAAGACGAGCATGACGTCGGAATTCGGGATGCTGTTGAAATCTTTCAGCGGTACGAAGTCCAGAGCTATGGTCCTGCCGTTAATTTTTGTGTTACCCACCCATTTGACCAAATCATTTATCTGGGCATCGGTGCAATCGCATGCAACGACGATCCTGCCTTTCACAGCGCCGTCTGCCTCAATCCAACTAAACAAACTCCTTTCCGGGAATACGGAGGCTATGAATTCGGAAACTTCTTCGCTTGAAAACGATTTTTTGTACATGTCTCCTGTTTTGTCCAGAGCGATCAGCAAATCCCTGCTCTTCAAAACCATTTCCGCTTCTTGCCATCTGTTCGTGTAACTTGTGCCGGGAAAAAGTATCCCGAAAGCTGTAAACAAAACCAAGGCTACAATCACAAGTTCTACAACGGATATTATCCCTTTCATTTTAGTCTTCATTTTCACCACACACTTAAAGTTAGATTTCCGGTTTTTCCAGAATCAAAAGTGACAATCCTGGTTGCAACTACGACAGCTTGCGTGCCAATCTCAGATGGTGGGGGACAGTTTTTTTCCGTGTCAAGTAGCGTGCTGGATGTGTCTCGAATTGTCAGATAAAACTGGTTTTGCATGCCGAGCCAGTTGTATAAGATGGTGAAGCCGTAATTTTTGCACTTGGAGTCCAGCGCTGCAACTTTCGCAACAGAAAGCAGATTTTGAGAACTCAAAGACGAGAGTCCTATGCGTTTTATATTTGCATCCGGCTGCAGGTGCCAGTCGCTCGGCTCACCGCCGTCATTCAACAGAAGTTCGGAAACTTGAAACGCTTCAAGCCGCAGTGTTTGCGTCTTGATCTCCCTCAGATGGGCCGGAGTCAAAACTTGTATCTGGAAAAGTAAGTAAGTGACGAAAATCACGAATGTCAGCAGGGAAATATAATACTCCAGAGAAAACTGTGCTTTTCTGAATTGTACTTTTCTGTTCCCCACTCAAACCCCCAACACACCAAGTCTAACCATTATGCTGAACGCTCCGAAAATCGATGAGACCAAAATTATGCTGTGCTTTACCCCTGCGGTGATTGAATTTTCGCTGATTTGCCCGGCGACCAAGCCTGAAAAGAAGGACTGGATTATTGCCATGAAAAAGAACAGGGACGTGTAGTACGAGCTGATTTTGAAAGGATCGAGAGAGAACACATTTTTCGAGGTACCTTGGAACACGTCGCATATGTTGCACGTGAACTCCGAGCACGTCAGGCACGGATTGATCAGGCCTATCTGCTCGCCCACGTTCTGCGTTTCGGTAACATCGAATATCGGCACGAGCAGCCTGTTGATTGCCACTACTATTCCCAGAAAGACAAACGATATTGCGTACATCATCAATACATACTGGTTAAGCAAACTTTGCTTCTCCTTCTCGGCGTCCCCCAAAATCGTCACGTTGTCTGCGACAGAATCCAAAATGGAAGTCACCTCTCCGCCTGAGACGTAGGACTCGCGAATTATTCTTATCGAAGAAAACATTCTTTTGCTCCTCTTGACCCTTTCAGCAAACTGGTCCAAGACTTTGTCAAGAGTCATCCCCCAACTTATTTGATTCGCCATCTTCCTTGTTTCCAAGTTTAGCCTTCCGTAGTCAAGCCGGGTCGAAGATATTATCGACTTGTGAAACGGCACCCCGGAGCGCAGAGCCTCAACCAAGTCTCGCAAAAAAAGCGGAAACTTTTCTTCCATCTCTTTGATCTCTTTGTATTTTTCATACCGCAACATGAAAAGTGGGACTGCTATAATAAATGCCGACAGGATCAGCGCGTTGCCTAAGACTCCGACATCCTTGCTGACCGCCCCGAGAATAATCAGAAACAGAACTATTGGAGCTGCTATGACTAAGATGCTCATTTCCTTTGACATTTCCATGCCGAACAATTTCATCATTCTTCACCGGGCGACGAACTCTTGACCAAAACTATAAACATCACCGAAATCAGAGGCAGGAACAGGAAAATTACCAGGAACTGCAGGACTATCAGATTGCCCGCGGTGCCGCTTATCCCAGAAATTATTGCAGTGAGAATCGTAAAAAATATTGCTCCCATCACAACCGAGGTGAGGTAAATCTCTATGAAAACCGTCAAGGTCCTTGAAAACTCCACCAGCTTTCTCCTGTAATCGCCCATCAGACTTACCGCCTTCTCCTTCAGGTAAATTGAAAGATCCCCGCCGCTTCTCTCGATCGAAAGTATTCCGTACAAAAGTTCCTTAAAATTTTTTGACGGAGTCCTCTCGACAGCCCTTTCGAGGGCGGTCTCTATGTCAAAACCGAAAATTCTCACGTCCTCGTTTATTGCATTTATTTCCCTTGCTACGCCCACGTAGCCGGAAAATTTGGAAAATATTTGGAAAATTTTATACAGAGGCAGCCTGGAGCCTGCGACGGTGGAAAGGTAGAGGGATGCGAACGGCAGCGCGTTGTTTATGTCCTTGGCCTTTGAGTCAGCCTCTATTCTCGGGTAATATACAAAGCTCACAAATAAAATCACAGAAACCAGGAACGAAACTGTGATAGCGGAGAGGAAGCTGAACAAAAAGGATTGGAAGACAAAACCGAAAGCAAAAGACAGGATTGGCAGCTGTGCTACAAATGCAATAAAGCAGGTTAGTATTGCGGAGCTCAGGTATTCCTGCAAAGAAGTTTTCATTGCCGCCTGCTTGATGTTTATTTTTGTCTCGGCGAAGTATGGCGACACGCCTTCTGCAAACTGGCCGAAAAGTCTGAAGGCAAGCCGCGTGTAAAAGCTCATTCACTCGCCCATGATGGTTGATAAAAGTTTTGTCGGCGAGCTGTAATATGCTGCCAAAATTTTGTATATGTCCTTGTAATCGGTGATGTTTCTGCCCTTCATCCAAGTCAACAATACCATCCTTCTCTTCAGCTCCTCCAAGATTTCCTGTTCGCTTATTCCGGTGGCGTCGGAAATTTTTTTCATCAGCAGGCTTTTGTTTGCGGTGGTTATTCTGTCCGTGAGAGGGCTCCATGTAAAAATTTTGTTCACGATTGGTTTTTTTGTGTCGGCGTCAAAGTCCATCATTTCCAAAACTTCGTTCACTCTCCTGACAAATTTGTCGCGGTATCTTACTCGCAGAAGAAAAACTATCAGATCCAAACTTCCAAGCAGATTTGGCGGCAGCGAGATAGGAGCTGTAGTCAGCCTGTCAACCAGCTTTGGCAAATTTTCTGCGTGGATGGTTGCGTAACTCGGGTGGCCGGTGGCCATTTGCTGGAAAAGTATGTATGCCTCCTGCCCCCTCACCTCGCCGACTACGATGTAATCCGGTCGCTGTCTCAGACTTTCCCTCAGCAGCCTGAACATGTCGACCTCGGTCGCCCCGCCCTCGACAGAGATGGTAGTCCGTGCCACAGTGGGTATCCAGTGCGGGTGTGGCATTTTCAATTCCGGCGTGTCCTCTATGGATACAATTTTCTTTTCCGGCCTGATGAACAGCGACAGCGCGTTCAGCAAACTTGTCTTGCCGCTTGCGGTCCCTCCGCACACGAGTATGCTCCTACCGAAATCAACAGCCATCCACAAATAAGCGAGCGTCTTCACGTCTACGGTATTGTAGTTCAGCAAATCGATTGGAGTAATCGGCTCCTCGGAGAATTTTCTTATTGTGAAATTGCTCCCTCGCCGCGCGATGTCAGTGGCCAGCGTGGCTTGCAGTCTGCTTCCGTCCGGCAAACTTCCTTCGACTAAAGGCTGCGAAACTGAAACTGACTTGCCGACAATCTGCGAAAGTTTGTTGATGAACGAGTCCAACTCATCAGCATCCTCGAAGACTACGTTTGTCATGACCGAACCGAGATTTGGGTTTCTGTGGTAAACGAAAATCGGTATGCCAACTCCATCACAAGAAATGTCCTCTATCTGCGTGTCTTTCATCAAAGCCTCTATTTTTCCCAAACCCATGAAATCCCTCTCTACGTAGTAACGCAAAATCTCCCTTTCTGTTGCGGAAATTTTGAATTTGTAATAACTGATCAGTTCGTCGATTTGCTTGGTTAGGTACGCGCTAGCCTCTGTAAGTTTTAGCCGCGAAAAATCTATGTCGAGCTTTTGCTCCAGCAAATCTTTTATTTTTACCATCAAGTTTCTCAACTCATCTGTTAGCTGCGGCTCTGAGACCTGATAAAAATATCTGTTCACTGCGTCGTCCCAATAAATTTTTGTATAAGCGAAAATCGCCTCGCCTTTTGCCGGCTTGCGCGGAATCAGAGGGTAAGTTAAAGACACTCTTGGAACTTCTTCGGTAATCCGAAGTTTTCCTGGCTGGACTTTGCTGGAAATTTCAGGTATCTCTATGCCTTCGAATTTGTATTCCTTCTTTTGCGGTATCAGTTCCAGCGCGCCCTTCACTTCCATCGGTGACTGCATCCTTGCCTGCATTGCGAAAGGTGTTGGAATAACTTGCAGTTGTTCTGGCGTAGCAAAAGTTGCTGGCGGGATTGAAGCTGGTTGCATCGCAGGTTGTGGTGGAAATTGCTGCGTTGTTTGTTGCTCTTCTTGCATTTGTTGGGGAGTTTGTTGGAATTGTGGTTGCGGGTATCTGCCCTGGAAAGCTCTTATCCTGTATCCCCTAACCAGCCGCTTGAATATTTTCCTTCCTACTTTCATCACTTTACCTCTAATTTATTTTGTGTTTTAGTTAGCGTTAAGGTTATAGTCTCTGTCGAAGACTTCGAGCCTGACATGGAAAGCGTAGAGGCAAGGTTGTGCACAGATGAAGAAACACTTTTGCCGCCGGGCTCGGTAGAAATTTTTATGCCGTCGGCGCTGCTGGACACGACGTAGAAATAATTTGCAGTGCTGTTTTGGAATTTGAAAGACAGGGATGTGACGTCACAGGATATGCAGCCTCTTTCCAAAATTGCTAGGGCCGAGACAAAACTGCTGTCGATTTTCCGCGTGGAATCTGCAACCTCCTCCCGGAAAATGTCCAGCTGCAAACGGAACACGCTACTTATTGAAATGAACAGTGCGAGACCGATTACGAAGAAAAGCAGGAACTGAAATGTGGCAGAGACACCTTTCATACAAAAAGAATTTTGACTTGGGAGATAATTAATGTTTGCTGGTCGACTGACTGCTCTTTCTTGTCAACAAATATTATGCGGACTGATTTGCCTGTGGATGACAGCGCACCTGATTCGTGCTTCACCAAGTCGATTTTGTAAGAAGTCCCGGAAGTCGCAGGAGTTAGTTGCCTGAAGTAAACTTTGTAGACTACGTTGTACCCAGTTTCAAATGTGTCCCCTCTCGCGCAAATCACAGAAGGTTTGTCGACTCCCAGCGTTCCGGCAGCTATAGGCAACGAATTGCAGTTTGCATTTGCTGTCAGCGAAACCCAAGGATTTGCTGGCAGGTTTGTCGCGACCCTAGACACTTTCGAGAAAAATGTAAAGGATAGAGAATCTTCCGCTTCATTGAAAGTCCAGAGGCCGTTGACGTCGAGATTGAGTGTTGCCTCGCCCTTGCTATTTGCAATCGCCTCTATTTTGCTCGGCAGCGAATTTATATTGTTTTGGTCAAACCCGGAGTCCACCCTGTCTGATACCGCAGTATCCTGCCTTTTTTGTATGAGAGGCAAGCCCCATGTGTAAACTGCAGCTACTAGACCGATTGAAACTACGGCAATCATAATCGCGCCGATGATTTCGGACTGCGCCTTGTTAGAAACAAAATCGAATTTCATTCTCTCTAAAAATTAAATTGGTCTGGGAGGAAATAAAGGTGGTCTTCTCGCCGGCGGCGGAAGGGGCTTTTTCATTTTTTTATCCATCTCGCCCAAAACAGTTATGACCGACTGGTTGCTTTCGTACACTTTTTTCGTAGCGTCTATCAGCTGGTCCATTTTTTCCGTCAGCGGCTGCAAGCCTGCCTGCTGGGTGGTTGTCGCTTCCTCGGCCGCGGAAGCTTTTATAAACGAGATCAGCTCGTCGAGCCTGTTAATCAAGTCTTCCAGCTTTGAGGGAAGTTTTGACAGCTCGATTCGCAGGGAGTCGTTTGCCTTGGCCAATTCATCCACAAGCTGCTGGTTCATCCTGATGATGTCTGCCATTTCCCTGTAAAACTCTCTGGTATCCACCCCGCTTCCGGATTCTAGCTGGGCCATTCTTTTTTCCAGTTTTCGTATGGGAGAAATAGGAATCAATTCGTATTCGTGCTCCTGTTCCTTTTCGTCCGCAGCCATAAATATAATTTAGAAGTAGTCAAATAAAAGCTTGCTTCAAAATAATATTGATTGTATGCTCAGAGAAACCTCCGCGGGCGCGATAATTTTCAAGCGCGACAACAGCCTGAAGTACCTTTTGCTAAAGCCGAAAAAGGAGAGCATCTACTGGGACTTTCCAAAAGGCAACATAGAAAAGGAGGAGGACCCGCTGGGGACTGCACAGAGGGAGATAAGAGAGGAAACCGGCTTGGTAAACCTGCAATTTTTCCCGCAGTTCAAGGAAAAGGTGAGCTACTTCTACAGAAAAGGTAGGGATCTTGTCTCAAAGGAAGTGATTTTCTTTCTTGCGCAGGCCTTAAACGGCGAAGTAAAAATTTCCTGGGAGCATGTCGAGTACGGCTGGTTCGAATTCGCAGAAGCTGTGAAAGAACTGCGCGAGAATTCCATAAAAATGCTACAAAAGGCTGACCAGTTTTTAAAAGAGAAAATGTAAACGAATTTAACCTTTATTAGTAAAATAATTTTTTGATGGGAACTTTAACTTTGTCTGAAGGTACAGAGGGAGACTATAAGAAATTGTGTGATTTTGTACCTGAAATTTTTAAAATAGAAAACTATTCTCAAATTCGTGGAAATTCCAAGTTGAAATTCATTACGTTTAAACAAGACAGTGAACTGGTCGGGGGTTCAGTTTATTTTGTTACAGAACATAGACCTGATCCAGAAAATTTCCCGACTAATGAACTAATTTTTTTTCCAGCAATTGGCGGAGAAATGTTTGGGATAGTTCCTCATTATAGAGGTAAAGGTCTTGGCACAGAAGCTTTACACTTGAGAGACAAATGGGTAAAAGAAAGACATGATGCAGTTTTAATTGTGACCCAAGCTATGAATGATAAAGTTTTGAGTTGGTTTTTGAAAAATGGTTATCAACTTACGAGTGAGGGTATACCATCTATAGTACCACTGGAGTTAATAAAATATTTTCCTGATAATTATGAAAAATATTTGCGAAAGCATCACTTGATATGATTACATTTCGCCTTCCATACCTGGAGGCATTCCGCCAGGGGGCATGCCGCCGCCTCTGCCCAACTTCCCGGCAGAAATGACATCGTCAATTCTCAAAATCATCTCGGCTGCTTCGGCTGCAGATTTAATTGCTTGAGTTTTTACCTTCAAAGGCTCGACAATTCCGTCGGAAAAAGCATCGATTATGTTGCCGTTCAAAACCCCGACTCCGTAACTGAATCTGCCCTGCTCGTGCACTGCTCTGAGTTCAACTAAAATGTCTATCGGATCCAATCCAGCGTTTTCTGCAAGGCTTCTCGGTATGACTTCCAACGCATCGGCAAAAGCCTTTATTGCAAGTTGTTCTCTTCCTGAAAAACTCTCGGCGAATTTTCGCAGATGTTTTGCAACTTCTGCCTCGGGCGCGCCCGCACCAGGAAGGATTTTTCCAGATTCCACTGCAGAGATTACGGCACCCAACGCGTCCTCGATGCTGCGGTTGACTTCGTCAACAACATGCTCAGTGCTTCCTCTGACCAAAAGTGTAACAGCTTTAGGCTCTCTGCATTCGCGTATGAATGTCATAGCCTCTCCAGCAACTTTTTTCTCTTCCACTGTCTTCGCATAACCCAAATCTTCTGCAGACAAATCCTCAAGATTGGAAACGATTCTTGCGCCTGTCGCCTTGGCTAGAGCTTCCATATCAGATTTCTTTGCTCTCCTGCACGCAAGGATTTTTTGTTTTGCCAAATAATGCTGGGCCAGATCGTCTATGCCCTTCTGGCAAATAACAACATTTGCTCCTGTGGCAAAAATTTTTTCAGCCATGCCCTTCAGCATCTTTTGTTCCTGTTCTACGAATGCTTGCATTTGATCGGGGGAGGTGATTCTGATTTCTGCGTCAGTCTCGGTTTCTTTTATTTCAAGCGCAACATCCAGCAGAGCGATCTTTGCATCCTTAACTACTTTAGGCATCGCTGGATGCACAACTTCTTTGTCAATAACAATTCCGTCAATCAATTCAGTTTCCTCCGTACCGGCTCCATGTTTTTTCTCGCGCTTTATGTCGTCTTTGTCAATCGTTGTCTTGCCGTTTGCCTCGCGCGCAACTCTCCTTACCGCTTGCACAACTAACTCAGCAAGTTTGTCCGAACTTCTTTCTACGGCCTTGCCTGACATTGCAGTCATTGCAACTTTCTTCAAACTTTCTGCGTCGGCGAGAGAAACCGATTTACCGATTTGATCCAAAATTTTCAACGCCTCTTCCTTCGCAAGTTTGAAACCCTTGGTTACAACAGTCGGGTGGATTTCCTGGTCGGTGAGCTCTTCGGCTTTTTTCAACAGCTCGCCAGCAAGAACTACTGCAGATGTGGTTCCGTCACCGGCTTCCTCGTTTTGAGTTTTCGCAACTTCGACCATCATCTTTGCAGCCGGGTGCTCGATTTCCATTTCTTCCAAAATTGTAACTCCGTCTCCTGTTATGACGATGTCGCCGACAGAATCTACCAGCATTTTGTCCAT
>CAZYHQ010000009.1:0-27683 GCA_964646855.1 uncultured archaeon | reverse complement strand
AGACGCAGACACAACTTTATATAATTTTTAACTTTTATAAGTTTTTGTTATTTCGGTTCTGTCGCAAATCTTATTGACTGGTTAGCTGTCGCATTTTATTGATAAGCTTCTACTTTAGCAAGTTTTTATTTGAACCAATCAATGCTGGATTGCCAATGACTTCAAACTTTTGCAAGAGTTTCTTCGGCTTGTATCTTTGTGCAATGAGTGTCGCTTCCTTATTTCCTCTCTGCCCAGCTTCAACAATTATAGCATCATATTTCTTTCCTTCTATTGTCACAAAGCCGTCGTAGGCAAGTGCATACATTTCTGTCTTATCACCTGATTTTGAAACAAATTTACGAGCCTCTTCTTGTCCAACTTCCAATCTTTCGCTTGCAAAACGATTTAGCGACCGCTTTCCTTTGGATTCGGTCATAACGAATGGTATTAGATGTCCACCTGCACGAACAGAATCTACACCATGGTCAAGGGCAAGAAACATCAAACTGTTTAATTTGACATTTTCTTTGTCTTTACCCATATTATTTCTTCAAACTCTGCCTCAATAAGCTTAACCATCTGTTCCTATCTAAATCAATATACTTTGCGACAGAACCGTTATTTTGCAAATACAATTTCAACTACATCTCTATTTTTAAGTCGGTAATCTGCAGCCAATCTTTTCTTCGTTCTTGCATCAATGCCAGCAATAAATTTTTCTCCCAAAGTTGTATGCACTTTGAAAGCAAGTTCTTTTACAGTCGTGCCGTTGGGAACAAGGAAAACATCTGGTAAAACATTTCCATCTTTGTCTGTCAGCTTGTTTGCATCAGCGACAGGGTATACAGCAATGTAATCCAACAAATCGAACACGGCTTTGTTCAACGCAGTTTGTACTCCTGTTGAGCCGTATTTTTCTATAACATTGTTTTTGATGAATTCTAACGCTTTCTTCTGTCTTTCGTCCAGTTCTTTTTTAGTTTCAAAACTGCCTTCTGGGAAACACTCTATAAAACTTTTTTCCTCAGCCTTTTTCAAAGCAATTTCTGCTTCCGCAGAAGTGGGTACAATATTTTCATAATTTGATTTTAGCTTTTCGAAATTTTCCTGTGCAGACTTCAAATCAATTTTGTTTGCGGCAATCAAAATCGGTTTCGAAATTTTTCTGACCTCAGTTGCGAATTTATTTGTATCGGATAAAGAAAATTTATCGAGAACTTGTTCTATATGCTGACTGGTTATCTCCAGACCACTTAGTTGTTCCGACAAAATGTTTATCAGATCTGATTTTGATTGGACCTTAGAAATCTTTCCCAAAGCTTTCTCTATCACAGATGCGAACCAAAGGTCAATTTCCTTCCCTACAAATTCTATGTCATTCGCCGGATTGTATCCAGATGTTGGTTTGCCTTCTTGATCCGTCAAACCGGAAAAATCCACTACGTTTATCAGAACTGATGCCTGCCTAATGTCATCTAAAAACTTATTTCCAAGTCCTCTTCCTTCGTGCGCCCCCGGAACCAAGCCCGCTACGTCGACCAACTTTACTGGAACATGCCTTTTTCCATTCTTGCAAATTCCGCTCTTTGGATTGCAGTTTGTATCGAATTCCTTGCATACGCAGTCCACAGTTACGTAAGCAACACCGACATTTGGCTCTATTGTGACAAAAGTCCTGTCAGCAATTTCTACGTCTATCGCTGTAGCTGCTTTGAAAAAGGAAGATTTGCCAGAATTAGTTTTCCCAGTAAGCCCAACAATCATTGCAATCAATTAGAATACAAAATCAATTTATAAAAGCTAGTAGCCAAGCATTCTGGATTGCATCAAACTGGCAAGGAACTGAGGATTGCTTGCTACAGATCCTATAATTAGAATGTAAAATGTAATGACCGAGCCGAAGATGAGTATACTTATTCCCAACCAAGCAGTAATCGTGTCTACAGCAAAAAAATCTTTTACCGCTCTATACGTAGTCGAAAGTGCCATTAAAACGAAAATTATCCCAGCTACCGCTGATAGAAAAATGCCGACAACACCTAGCTGCATAAGTACGCTTATTGTCAGCAAACCTACCGCGATTTGGAATTTTGGGAAAGTCAACGCAGTTAGAGCCTGATAGAATTTTCCTCTTCCGCCAAGATTGGTCATAACGAGCTGCAGCAAAAACCCGTAGAAAAGGGTGGCAATTGTGCCTAGGACGAAAACGAGCACAGCACTTGATACTCTTGCTTGCATTAACAATCCTTTGCCCAAAATAAAAATTGATAACCCAATTACCGCCCACGCAATCAGCAAAATTTCAATCGTAATTTTCATTTCTTTAGGGTTTTTACTTTTTGCTATGGCAGAAACGGGATTTAGCAAAAGAAGTTTCATCTTGTCCCAGCACATATGAAATAATTTATTTTGCGGGTTTAAAAGGTTACTGAAAAATCTTCAAAGAAAACTTACTTCTGCGGTTTGCAATTTCAAAATATTTAAGTAACATAGGTGTATAATAAATGACTATGGCAATAACAACGTACGCGAGTAGGAATCGGGCAGTAGTTAGGGAAGAAATAGCCGTCGGTACTGATCTGATTGAAGTCTATGCAAGAACAGTTTTGAGAATGTTAAAGAGCGGAAATTTTCCTGAGGTCCGTATTACAGGGCAGGGCAAGCTGATGTCAAAAGCTATGGACGTAAACGAGTTTTTGAAGGGACGACTGCCAGACGGATACACATCAGAATACAACATAAACTACACAGACATTCCTAAGGGACAAAAGTGCAGGCTACCGCTTACGATGACGATAACATTTTACAAAAGCGAGGAAAGGCTTAAAAAATTAATAAACGTCTAATTACTAATGTCTGATGCAAACAAAATTCAGATTCGTGCAGTTCTGTCTGACGACGCCATAGAAAAGGATTTGCCAGAGTTTTGTAAAGCTAAAGGTTACAATAGAGTTCTCATTTTGACAGGAGAAACTACTGGAAGAGTTATTGGAGATAATGTTCGCAATATTCTGGGTCAGGGAGGTATAGATACAAAACTTTTCGATCACTTCACGCGAATAGATAAAACAAGGCTCGATTCGGTCTACAATCTTGTAAGAGACAGAGACTTTAACGCTGTCATAGGTGCTGGCGGTGGAAAGAACATCGATGGTGCAAAGCTTGTTGCTGATCAACTTAATGTTCCCTCAATAGCTGTACCTTCAAGATTGTCCAATGATGGGTTGATATCACCAGCAGCAACACGAGGTGAGGGAAGGTATCTTAATTCCGAAGAAGCTAACCCACCCGTGGGTGTTTTTGTAGACTACAAATATGTAGAAACCCCTGAGAACTTCGGGTATCTCTCATCAGCCGCAGCCGATCTTTATACCAAGTTTTTTTCAGTTCGGGATTGGGAAATTGCGCACGAGCTGGGCAATTCGGAAGTCCCCATTAACGAGAGCAGCAGACTACTGGCACTCAACGCAGCTAAAAGAATCAAAAAAATGGTTGAGGAAAAGGTAAACATTTGGGATAGAAGTTCTATTGATACACTTTTTAACGGTCTTATCGAATCTGGCACAGCAATGATATATGTTAATTCTACCCGCCCAGCCTCCGGCGCCGATCACAAAATTGCGCATGGCGTGAACGCAAAATTAACTGACGGCTTGTCCCATGGGTATCTTGTATCTGTTGGAACAGAGTTGTCCTCAAAAATTTACTCCCTCAAGTACAAGGAAAAGCCACACGGTGAAGGGCCTGAAGATGTCTTTGCGATGAGAAAATTTTTCAAGATGCCTTTGACTCTTCAAGAATACGGAATTAGTGAAGACGTATTAGTTGATGGAGTAGCTTATGCTATGTCCAAAATTAGGCCGTTTTCAAAGAATGGTGGTATAAAAGGCAGATACACAATTTTAGAAAAAGCTAAAGATGATAGACTTTTTGATGCTTCAAATCATGATCATGTCAGAGAACTGATAAGTTATTTGTTTGTCTGAGGCTTCTTAAATTATCTGACCTCGTTTACCCTTTTCATAAATTCTTTTACTCTTTCTGTATCAACAGGATTCGTGCTTACACCATCAGCTTTCAAACTGGTTGCAACAATTATTCCGTCACAAACTTTCAAAAATTCTTGCACATTATTTTTGTTTATTCCACCGCCAACTAAAATTGGTATGCCTCTCAAAAGTTTATCGGATTTTAACCTTTCAATATGGCCTAGCTCAGGTTCACGTCCAGAAAAACCACCTGAAATAATTATCGCATCGGCTAGACCTCTGTAGGCGAGTGCCTCAGCTAATTCAACTACGTCGAATTGCTTCGGTTTAAAACCAGGAGACAAATCGATGTCAGCGAGTATTTTAACATCATCAGCAACTATTGTTTTACGAAATCTGTGGACATCGTAAGCCTTTGACTGAACAAAGCCTTCTTCGCTGACTGTTTCTTCTGACAATACGTTCACTCGAATAAATTTTCCACCGACGGCTGTAGCAACTGATAACGCGGCTAAAGGATCGTTTCTTAAAACTTGAATGCCGAAAGGAATTGAAATTTTGTCAGCGAGGTGGCATGCTATGTGCGTCATCATCGCAACAGTTTCCGGTCCAACTTTATCTGGATAAAAAGGCACGTCACCGTAGTTTTCCAAAATAATTGCATCCATACCACCTTCGGTGTATGCTTTCGCTTCGTTTATTGCGAACTGGGTGATTGCTTCTAAATTTGTTGAAGGCGAATAACGAGGGGAACCGGGCAAAGGCGGTAGATGAATGTCTCCAATAATTGGTTTGTCTTTTCCGAAAATGTCTTTTAACAACATAGCAATACCTTATAGCTTTTCTAAAATTTTAAAGCATACCTTTTGTGCTTGATACAGTCTTGATTCTTTCATCAACTTTTGTAGCGTTATCGAGGGCTCGTCCCAATGATTTGTAAACACCCTCCACTATGTGATGAATATCTCTCTTTTTCGGATCAACAGTTTCTGATTTTGCATAAAGATCAATTCTTCCGTTCATCGCAAACGAGGTGAGTGAGTGCCAAAACATTTCGTACAAACTCCTTTCTCTCGGATCGGTTCTGTCCAAATCAACATCGATAACACAACTAGGTCTTTTACTGAGGTCAACAACTACTTCAGAAACAGTCCCTTCGAAAGTCCACTTCGCATCGCCACATCTGTATATTCCAATCCCGCCTTGTTCAGATTCATACACGGCTTTGTAAAGACAATTTCCCATAGCAATGTGAACATCTTCGTAGACATGATGTTCATTGTCACCTTCTGCTTTAACTCTAAGATCCGTATGGCCATGAACTGGAATTTGGTCGATCCAATGTTCCAGATATTCGAACCACGGGTTTGTAGCATATTTTGCCGAGAGTGATACTTCTGGTTTTAGTGCAGTTAATCTCTTGGAATGGTTGTCGGAACTTGCACGGCAAACATCAGCGATTTTTTGGTCTGGAATCCAATACAGAGTCGAGGTACCACGTGGTCTGTCAAGATTCCAGTAAACAGAGATATCTACCTCTTTACTCTTTCTTTCAAAAAGGAATTCTCGCACCATAAAATCACTGCAGTTAAAACATTTAAGTTTAACACAGTTTCATTTTTTACTTTTACCAGATTTCATTTCTTCTTTGACTAACCAAGCAGGACATCGTGGGCAGCGTCGTTCGTCGTCAAACTTCAAACCACAGGGAGCGTACTCTTCGTCCGGCGGATAAAACATTCTTATATTTGTGAATTCGGGCACAACAAGCTGGTTGCCGATGTTAACTTCCACGTGCTTAATTCCTGGTTCAGACCTGACTTGCTTGTTCAAAAATTCCTCAATTTGTGCAAGATCTTCGGCAACTATGCTGATAATCAAGCTGTGCTGACCAGCTGTTTTAGTCAAGTGAAAAACAAGAGGGCAATTTCTGAGTCTTCTGGTCAGAGTGCTTACTCCGTCTGAATCAGCCTCTATGCCGATAGTCGCGTTAACAGGGAAAAATTGTTTACTGTCCAATAATGCCGAAACTTTTATCACGTTTTTGGCTTGTAACCTTTCAACCCTCTCTTTGATGGCAGCAGGAGTAACATTCAGCTTTCTTGCCAGCTCTGTATATTTTATCCTCCCGTTCTTGATCATCTCAGAAATTATCACTCGGCCGGTTTCGTCTAAAATTCCTTTGCTTCTCACTGGAAAACCTTACTTTTTTTAAGTTTTTGAAGTATTTAAGCTTAATTCATACTTTTTTTACAAGATTTGTGATTTTTCTATATTTTTTATATCATATTATTTAATTCTATGCATTTTTTTTGGGCAAAGCATTTATATAGTAAAAAACAGTTAAAACGCGATGAGTGGAAGCAACATTAATCTTTCATTCAATTTGTTGGGTGTAAATAATGCAAGAAACCGTTATATGCAAATCGTGCACAGAGCCTATTAACAACTACATATGTGTAAACTGCCTGTTGATATCGTTTCTTTCTTGGGTGGAGGCAAAAAAATCGAATCTAGCGAGATCTTTAACGACAGATTACATGCCCTTCTACAACAATTTGGTGAAACAATTTTCTGTAGGCAACGACCAGATGTTTTGCATCAAGTGCAAGAATACTGTTGAGACAGTCCTTTGTGCCTACTGCTTTGCCCGCGAGACGTTTTGGTGGCTGTTCGAAAGAGACACGGCTCTGTCGCAAAGATTTTCGGAAATTTTTGATTACGATCTTCTGGGTTCAGGCTACCTTTCTTCAACTCAACTGCGAAAACCCCAGCCGGTAATAATCACTTCCGGGGACGGCAGATCTGATTTTAATTTTTGCGACAGCTGCAACGAGGTTTTGGATTTGAGGGAAAGCAACGGAGATTGGAAATGCGAGCACTGTGTAGAGGAGTTCCAATGAGAGTCGAGGAATACGACATTCCGACCGAATGCCCAAAGTGCCAGTTCTCGCAGTTTATCCCTTCGAAAGCGGGAGACGTGATGTGCGGCAAATGCGGGGCTGTTGTTGCCAAGTGGTTTGACTGGTTTGATTCGCAACTGTCGCCAGATTACTAGAATACTAGATTAGTAATTGATAACGGACTAGCTGCTTTTTGCCATGTCGTACAGTTCTTTCAGCATTTTTTCGATATTAGAAATCCTCTCGTTCATAGTCTCGTACTGTACCCGTAAACTGTCCATCTGGGTCAAGACCAAGTCCATTCTTGCTTTCACATTTTCAGCTGTTGCTGTTTCGGCAGTGACAGACGCAGCCAGCAAAGGAGACGGAGAAGGCGGCAAATCTTTTAACAAATCCTCTGTCCTTTTCCTGCGCTGAAATATTCCTGTTATTTTTGAAAAAATTCCCATCCAATCACGCCACCCTCGACTCTGAAAACGGGACCGGCGGTATGCCAAGCAATTTTCGGTACGCAGAAGCTACAGTTTGCAACTTGTCCTGTCCTATTCTCAAATAGCCTCTCCTCACTTTGTTGTAAAATATTTTGTGATACAACCATAAAAAAGCCCAGTAGATTGGAAGCTTCCTCCAGCCAGCGTTCAACTCGTACTTCGTTATCAATCTGCCGCTGATATTTATCGTAAGTTTGCCGTTTTTTGTGGGATCGCTTGGCTGCTCCCCTTGGAAAATTATTTCAACCAAAATTATGCTCGGCGCGTCCATTTTAAAATTGACATAAGTGCGTACAAAAAACGGTCTCGGGTCAGCGGTTGTGTCCCAGCGAAAATCTCTTTCCCACACATCCTCGGATCCGATTTCCAAAATATTTCTTAACAATGTCATAGTCGGGCCAACAACCCTGAAAGGATTTGGTCCGCTGTAATCGATTCTCAGTTTTGCTGCGGGAGTGAAGACGTCGTCCTCGAGTCTCCATGTAGAAGGGACAATTGGCATTCAACCACTAACTAGATTTTGGGAGTATGTTAAGAAATTGCTTTAGATTGTCCCTGAATTGTGTGATCAATTCCCTGCAGTGGTCTTTGAACTTTCTTCTCGCCTCCTCGTAAACAATTCTGTGGTAAAAAACGCGGAACATTTCGTAAATCAGGCTTTTCTGCCAGAAAGTGTCCTGCGGGTATTCTGTCCTTATCCTGCCGTCGATTCTTATCGTGGCGTTTCCTTCCTTGCCGAACTCCTTGCTTGGTTTCGCCTCGCCGCTCACGTCAACAACAATTTGCATAAAGCTGAATATGTCCAAGTCCCGGATCATGTCGAACCTCACAGAAAATTTCTCGCTTGCACCGCTCCTGTCCCAAGAGAAGTCTCTTTCTTGCAGCTCAGACTCGGTAGCCCTGAAAATTGTCTGGAAAAGTTTTTTCACCTGCGGATATATATTTTGGGGATTGGGACCGGCGTAATTTAAAATTATGAACGGCGCGCCTGGAGGAGCAAGGCAGTCTTCATGAATCATTAGCTTTGTTCTTGCGAATACAGGCATCTTATCACTAAATAATTTATAAATCCTTAGATAAAAACTGTTGTTAATTTTAAGTTTCTATGGGATAAAATAAGATTAGTGATTGCATGGTATTATTGAAGATTTTTGGCGGGTTGATTTTCATTCTGGGTTTGTGGATTGTAATCGGTTTTCCGTTCTTTGGATCCGGTTCAACCGGTTTTCAAAGTCCGAAAATGAGCAAGGCTGGCATTCTGATTGGCGCGTTTTTGATGCTCACAGGATTTCTCATGGCTTATTTTCTGAATTGAATCGGAATCGCGACAAAGTTTAAGTGGAATTTTCGCGAAATAAGTATTATGCCAGTTACTTATCCTAGGACAGGTGCGGGAATCGTCCCTATGCCCAGATTACTTGCACAGGGTGTTGGAGGGGAGTTCGACCCAGGAGAAGCAATCAATGCACACCCATTCGAATGGGAAGCCCTTTTAGATTTTACTGTACCCTTGGGCAGCGGTACAGGAGTTTTTTATGGAATAATTTTCCAGCTGCCAAAGTGGGGATACAAACGAGTGAAAATTGATGAGTCAATAGAAGTCTCGCCAGTTTTCAAGCAATATTTTGATTTGACCATCGGCCAAAAGCAGGCGATGGAAGCGCAGATAAAACAAGGACTCGGGAGCATCGCCAATGCCATATCAGACTTGGAGTTGGTCAAACACGACTTGAGAAAGTACAAAGAGTTCAAGGATTATTTTGCCATGATTGAATGGGGTGGAAAATTAATTAAAGGAGGAAAAAAAGAAGCGGGAGAAAAATTGAGGGCACAGGGAGAAGAATTGCTCAAGTCAGTTTTCATAGACCAAGTTGACGTGCACACCGGAGAAGGAATTGCAATTAAGTTGATCGCCCCGCGCTGGCCGACAATTATCGCAGATTTTATGAAACTATCGGACGAGGACAAGAGCAAAGACAAAGTTCTAGAAAATCTTGAAAAAAAATATAATGTTAAAATTTCTGAAGCAGAGGCTGTGGTTCTAACAACAAAAAATAATTTGTATTTAGAATGGAGAGACAGGCTGTTCAAACCAACCGTTGAGGATAGGTTCAAGAGTTTAGTTAGTTTGGTACACGCCAGAAACAAATCCGTGGAAGAGTACAAAAAAATGCTAAGGCCAATCGTTGCCAGACACAGAACGATAAAAGAAAAAGCCCCTGATCCGAAATTCCTGCAGCAAAGCCCTTGGTTTATGCAGGGAGCACAAGCTGCTTCTCAGGACAGCGTGAGGATTTGGGCATGGAAACCTTTTGCCCCTACTGAAAAATACAAAGTAACCCGGGAATATTTTGATGAAATAAAACCAGAGGAAGCTGGCTTCAGAAAATCTGAAATAAAGGAAATCAAGGATAAGCTTAAAGGAAAATACGAGAACAAAAATATTACAGAAGTTTCCGATGATATGTTTTTGAATAGAGATCGGGTAGAAGCCCTGCCTGCTGAACCCTCGATAGACAACGTCGTAAGAAGGTTAGTCAAGCTGATTCAAAACGAGTACAACGTCAAAATTACTCCTTTCGAACTTTTCAAAGCAAGGTCTGCGTTGGTGGAGCAGTTCAGGCTGTCTGCTCGAGGCGCATCCGAAGGAGAAGCATGGGTTTACAGCCCGTACTTTGTTTTTGTAGACATCCCAATGTCTCGAACAGTTTTGAAACTTCCAAACGGCCTAGAGGCCGAAGACGTGTGGATACAACCGCTAACTGCTGCGACAAGGACGCAGAATTTGATTATTGCGCATGAATTGGAACTTATTGCCCGCGACATGGAGCTGGGAAACTACATTGATCAAATGCTTGGAGAAAGAGGAGTTTTATCCACTGGCGAAGAAGCCGGCCTGAAGGAGCTCGCCGATGAGCAAGTCTTCAAGCCTCCAGAAATTCTGGAAGAAGAACAAAAGAAAATGAAACCCGAGAAAAATAAATTAGGTGTCAGTTCAGAAGAAAAACCCGCGCATTTTAAAATTTTCGACTCAATTTCAAAATTTTTTGCAAAAACCGGTATAGGACCATTGCAATTTTTCACTTCGCGCGGCCCCTACGAGTGGAACATAAACCACAGGTTGGCAAAAATCTACCAGCCAGAAGCAGCCGGTGCAGCAAAACTTGTGGCAGATTTTTTCAGATTAAAATTTGGTGTGCCAGGGGTGAAAATCTAAATGCCGTTCACAGTAGGGATTTCGGCAGGACTTTTTTCTATCGCAAAAGAACGGGGGCCGCAGGAGGCTATACAGTTCGCCGGTCTACCGCGAAAAGCAATGTATGCAGTAACCAAAGGAGTAAGTTTTATCCAGCTCGATTTGGAATCGCTTTCTGAATTCCGCGATCCGTTTCTAGAAGACGGCATGGCAAACGTCCGCAGACTCGGGCTGACGTATGGAATGCACAGCGAGACTCCAGCGTTCGGTTCCAGAGAATTCCCGCATCTGGATTCTGCGATTGACATTGATTACAGGAGAGGACACGAGAGGATGATAGAGATTTTGAACGAGTCAGCAAAGATTCAAGCTAAATACGTACTGATACACTCCTCGGAATCGACACCGTTTCTATTTTTGAGCAGAGAACTGCAGCCAGTTAATATTGTAGACCCGTGGGGAAGAGACTTCGAGATATTTCTTAATGAGCAGAAACTTGCAAACGACGAAAAAATTATGGATTGGGTTTGGAAACAAGATTACATCTGGATAGAAATTATCGGCGACTCTCCAGCAGGTTTGATAGAAAGAGCCCAGAAACAACGAGTACTCGAACTAAATCAAACTAGAAAATTGCAAGGTGCACCGATTTTGACAAAAGAGGAGGAGGAGGAAGCAAAAAAACAAGTTGCAGAAAACGAAGAGAGTTATTTGAAAGAATACTTCAGAAGACACACCAAATCCGGAGAATTGAGATATGGTCCAGAAAGAACTGCGTACTACATCATCGGAAAATGGATGGAATCACAAAAAGATCCTCTGTGGAAAAATATCATTGACGTAACTGTAGAATATTTTGCAAGGCGGGAGGGCAAAACAAAAGAAGAGTGGTTGAAGGAAAAAGAAATTGACAGATACTCAATAGATAATATAAAGTTCAGGGATGATACTCGTCTGTGGGTGCCTGCCGTGTCAGCAAAATATGTCTGGGGTCACTTCAGTCAAAAGAAATGTCCGGATGGAAAAAGTCCCTACCCGGATCCGAAAAAAATTTTGGAAGAGGATAAAATATTTTTCGTTTTCGAGACGCCGATGGCTGGCGCGGGCATGGAGGAGTTGTTGCGCTTCCCGCAGCCGGGACAAATGTATTATCTGGTGAAAGAAATTGGCTTGGAGTGGTTTGGGATCGCTGTGGATCTGGAACATCTGCTCATGGACGGAATCAATCCCGATACTGCGATTGATGTTATGCCGGAAGAGTCGGGGGCAGCGGTAAGAGTCATACACACAGGTTGGCCTTCGCCTTTAGGTCCGGCACACATACCTATACCAATCGGCTCCGAGCAACACATGTATTTGTACGAAATGTATTACAAGATGAGACAAAAGGGAATGGGTAAAGAAAACGAAGTCTACCTCATTTTTGAGAGGGGTGGCGGCGAAGATCCGGTGCAGCAATCCATTTTGGCATTGAGGCTGATTGTAAAAAATCTGGAGAAAGACATACCACCAGACAAACTGCCGAAAGAATTTTTTGGTATGGAAACAGGACAACCAATGTCACTGGACAGGCAGCGTGTGACAATCCACGAGCACGCCTACGAGCCGTTGAAAGGCACGCTGCTCGTGCCAGAGGAAGGCTTCGGTTTCCTTAGCAGTTCTGCAATAGCAAAAGGCAAACGTCCAGAAGAGTGGAAGAAAGAAGAATTGAGATAAATTTAATCAAGTTTTTTTAAAATGTTTTTCAATTCAGAAAAATTTTCTATTGTTGCATCCGGTTCTACTTCCGGTTCTGCAACTCTCCATGCCGTCGTTCTTGATTTAGGCGCGAATTCTCCCGGAGGGACAAATAAAATTGTTTTAACACCAGAAGACTTCGCCCATTCTACGTCTCTGACTGGATCGTCACCGATGTAAACTGTTTCTTCGGGTTTGAAACCAGTTTCTTTTAGAAATCTTTCCATAGCTCGCGTATCTGGTTTTTGTAATTCGTATTCATGAGCTGTTGCGATATAATCAAAAAAATTCCTTATTCCAGACCATTCTAAAATTGCTCGTATCGTGTGCCTTCTTTCGTTACTAAAAATAGAAATGAAAAATCCTTGTGACTTTAAAAATTGTAGAACATTTTTAACCTGCTCGTTCCAAGTAAGTTTCGAATAAAATTCCTTGACTTTTTTTCTGTAGATTGATAGAACCAACGGCGCATTTATTGCGATATCAGAAAACGGCATTCCTAGATTTTCCAAGAGTTCAGCTATGATCAATTCTTCCTGACTAAAATGTGTAACACCGATTCCCCAACTTGTTTTCGTTTGACTATCAATGTCAAAATACTTCTGCTCGATTTCTTGCGGCGAGAAAATTTTATTGTAGCTTTCTTTAAATATTTTTGATAATTCTTCTGATATTTCTGGAAAAATTTTATACCGAGGATCTGGTGCTATCGTTAAACCCCAGTCGAATGCTACATGCTTTACATTAATAAATTTTTCTGATTCAGACTGAGGCATGCGGAGCCTCTCCATAACCTTCAAGAATCATTTGTCTGGTATTTACAACATTTTCTTTCTTGAAAAATTTTAGAAGCTCTTCTTCATTTTTTGGATCCAGAACAGAGGCTTTGTAGTGAGGCCCGATGAATGTCTTTCCCAGTTCCCTGCCTTTATCTACAATTGTTTGTCTGTTAAACCTTGAACCTCTCACAGTTCCCGTTGCCGGCACAACTTCCGAATAAACACCTTTGTCATACCATCTGCTTAACACGCGTATCAAAATTGACGCATAAGGATCTGCAGCATACCCAGTCAACTTTGCTCGATTAGAATCTCTGTGAGCAATTTCAATTACGTCAGTAAAACTTGGATCTGATGCTTCTAAGTTGATTACCCACAACCCCGGTATCTCATCACCATGTTTCCAATAAGCAGGATGTATGTCCTCTTTTGAAATTTGATGTGGATTGTGAACTTCGATTATTCTCGGCGTGGCGAATAAATGATACAGCTCTTCTATTCTCCTTATTTCATCGTCATCATCTGTATCAGCTAGTCTTACATAATCTCTTAGCGCAAGTCCCAAGGGCCAATTTCTTTCCCACAAATTTTCTGCCATACTTTGGATTGACTTAGAGACTTTGTCATTCGAGACATCAAATTGATTTCCATCGACCAATGCAGTTGCCTGTCTTGCTCCAGTATAGACAGCTCTTTCCCTCAGATAATCGAAAACAGAATTGAAATATGCTTCACCGATTCCAGCCCCATTCACAGAATCAACATCTACACCATTGCTGCGTAGATAATCTACAGATTCTGAGAGACCTTTTCTAACTTCAGGAGTCAAGACTTTTGGATCAGCTTTTGTATAATTAGCAGTTCCTAATGCCAATCGGTATACTATTGGCCCGGCAGAGTCCAGTTGATATTGTTGAGCTTTTGCTATTCTTTCTTGCATAACTCTGAGTTCATCCAATTGTTGTTCATTGCCTGCAAAATGTCTCAAAGTAGCAACAATTTTATTTTGCATAGAAAAGTTGCACAATTTCAAGAATTAATATCCTACCTTTATCCTACCTTATGCGATAAACATAAGAAGTTAACTATCATACTTTATCGCATGAAAAAGAAAATTTCGATAACTATTGAAGAAAAACTTTTACATGGTATTGACCATTTGGTTGACGGTCTTGTAATTCGAAACAGATCGCAAGCAATTGAACACCTGATCAACAAAATTATTACGGAACGTAAGACTGCAGTTATTTTGGCCAACGGATTAGTAACACGAGTCACAAAAAAAGACTGGTTTAGAGTTCTAGGAAAGATTAAAAATGAGCCAATAATAGAGACTACTGTTAGAAAACTTAGGAAATATAATTTTCGAAATATTTACATAGTGGGTGAAAAAAATCTCAATTCGGAAATTTTTAAACTTTTAGGAAATGGTTCTATGCTCGGGGTGGACATTGAATATGTTGATGAAAAAGACGCGGAAGGCGATCATGAGCGATTAAAACTTTTGAATGGCAAAATAAAAAACACTTTCCTTATTGTCCCCGGTGAAAATGTATTTGAAATAAATCTTAGCGAATTTTTTAAATTCCACATTACACACGGCGGCCTGTTTACCATGTCATTAACTTCACATCGTAGTCCTGCAAAAACTTTAGGTAATGTTAAACTTGATGGAATAAGAGTTGTTGAATTCCACGAAAAACCGGAAAAAACCAAATCCCATATAGTTGCTTCAGGAATTTTCATTGCAGAACCGGAATTACTTGAATACTCAGGTAAGTGGTTGCCATTTGACGTCTACCCTAAGCTCATTGAAAAAAATTTGTTATCTGGCTTTATGTTTTCAGGGTACTGGTTTGACATAAATACGAAAAAAGATTTTGAGGAAGCTAAAAAATTTCTGGAAAAAAGATAGCATTAAATAACTGATTAATTAACTTTAATTATGCCTATAGAAAAACTTGAAAAAGAGCTAGAGGAAGTCCATTTAGCAAGGAAAGAAGAGCAGGTTTCAAGGGAAAGAAAACTTCCTGATGACATTTACGCTAAGCTCGTAAAATTTACTAACGAAGCCCGTAAGCAATACGGAGAAATTGTAAAATCTGTTTTGATTTTCGGTTCTATGGTCAGGGGAGATGCAAAGAAAGGTAGTGATGCTGACGTTTGGGTGATACTTGACGACACAGCTACAAAGTCAGGAGAGGATTTGGAAAAGGTCCAATCGCATTTGTATCTGATTGCTCACAACCTGAAAGATCTGCACATACAGGTTACTCCCCTCACAGAATTTTGGCAGTGGGTAAGAATGGGCTCTCCCGAGTTGGCGAATTTTTTGCGTTACGGTCTTGCAATATACGATTCAGGATTTATCAAGCCTGTGCAGAGAATGCTTAATGCTGGGTTGATTCCACCGAGCGAGGAAACTATTTCACTGAAAGCCAGAGCATCTTCGGCAAGATTTCGAAGGATAAGATTGGATTTGAAGTCGATAATTTTCGACTTGCGCTACACAGCAATGGACATGATGCAGGCCGCTGTCATGTATCACTACAAATCTCAACCAGATTTCAAGGCAATAATTCCTTATTTGGAAAGATTTGTGAAAGAAAAAAAACTGGAAAAGATTTACATAGGCAAGTTTGAGCAACTGGACAAGTTGTGGAAAGCTATCGATCACAAGGAAATAAAGGACGTCACGCCCCAACACTTGCAGAAAGCAATCGATTTGACAAGAGAGCTTATTGAAAGGTTCAAGAAGTTAATTCCCAAGGATATTGTTGGAGAAGAGTTGCCGCAAGAAGAGTGAGTCAAATGGCTGAAAAAGATAAAAAATCCCCTAAAAAGGGAACTCAAAAACCTGACACAAGAGAAAAAAGGTTATCAGAGGTAAAAGAATTTTCAAAAAAAGCTTTGGAGAAATACGGCAAGCAGATAAAAACAATAGTGATGATGGGTTCGGTAGCCCGCGAGGAATTCAAGCCAACTAGCGATATAGATATTTTTGTTGTAATTGACGATACCAATTCCAAGATTACACCAGAACTGCACGACAAAATTGACGAGGACTTGGAAAAAATCGCTGAAAAAATCTCGAAAAATATTTCTATGCAGCCTTCTTACACATTGACAGAATTTTGGGACTATGCCCGTGTCGCCCATCCAATAATTTACAATTTCATTAAAGAAGGTGTTTCGGTATACGACACTGGCTTTTTTGAGCCGGTGAAAAGACTTTTGGAAATGGGCAGGATGCCAGCAACCAGGGAAGCAATAGAGAGTTACATGGAAGGGGCACCGAAAAAAATCATGCGCGCAAAAACCGTCAAACTTTTGATGCTCGCAGAAGATGCTTACTATGCCATGCTCAACACTGCGCAAGCAGTCCTGATGTTCATGGGTCTGGCGCCGCCCGTGCCGAGCAAGGCTTATGATGATGTGAAAAAATTTTTGGTCGAACCTGGAATCTTGCCCAATGAATATGCAGAGTGGCTTAGAGAGATTATTGAAATCAGGAAAAAAATCGAGCACAAGGAATTAATGGACGTGAGCGGTGCCTTTGTTGACGAGTGGTTGGACAAGGCAGACAAGTTTGTTGAAAAAATGTTTTCGCTCCTCAACGCATTGGAAATAAGGAAGCGGGAAAAAGTCTTGGAACGAACGCATGAGGTAATGCAGAAGGCTGCGATTACTGCGTTGAAGACTTTGCACAATTTTAAATTGGAAGAGGACGATAAACCAGACATAGACCTGCAGCATACTAGGAAGGAAATAGAAACAAAACTTGGCATGCCTATAACCGAAGCGTTCAAGAAGGACTTTATAGAAACGAAAAGGGTTGGGAGCTACTACTGGGATGTCTGGACGAAAATTGAAGACATGAAAAAACTTGTTGACGGAAAGCAGGGGGAGAAACTGCCTGACAAGGAAGTTTATGATATGCGCGAGCATGTTCGTAAGTTGATACGCGATTTAGCAAAAGTCCTGAAAGATAAAGAAATTTCTGAAGAAAAATAAAATAGTCTTTATGTTGCCAAAGTTTGGAGCTACAACAAATCCTACAAAAGACATTGTAAATGAAATCTCTTTAGTAGCTAAAAGTAAATTTGATTTTGTAGAAATCTCGGTCGAGCCAGAAATTTTTTTTAGCAACCAGCTTGTTATCAGAAGACCTGAAATTAAAAAAATTTTGCACAAAAGTCGAATGTTTATTGTTGTACATGCACCATGGAACACCGAATTCGGCAATTCCTACAAAGAAGTTAGAGACGGTTGGCTAGAATTTTGTAAAAATATAATCTATATTACGAAGCCAATCAAGATGAAAAAACTTAATGTCCATCTATATTCTTCGCAGAATTTACAAAATAAAAAATTAAAGGATCTAATTATAAAAAATTGCATCTACAGTTTGAAGAAGTTAGTTAACTACGGTAAGAGGAAAGAAATAGAAATAGTTTTAGAAATAATGCCTGGCAGAGATCAAATTTATGAAATCCAAAATATCAAGAAAATTTTAGATTCTGTGGAAGGGTTGAGTTTGAATTTCGATTCCGGCCACTGTTTTGTAAACGGTAAAATGAATTATGTCAAAAAATTTTTGTCTGCATTTCAAGATAGAATAACCCATGTTCATTTACATGACAATCATGGTAAAAGAGATGAGCATCTACCTCTAGGCAAGGGCTCGGTTGACTTCGAATATATTGCAAAAACCCTCAGAAAAATAAAATACTCAGACACGATAACTTTTGAAACTTTCCATGGTGGAACAGATAAAGTAAATGCTGTTAACTCGCAAAAATACTTTTTAAAATTATTACAACCAACTTAAATTCCCAGAATTCCTTCAGGTCCCCAAGTTTTTTCTTCTACATTAAGCCTTTGATTAGCAACCCTCGCCAACACAAAAAGCAAATCTGACAGACGATTGATGTAACGTAGAACTTCCGAGTTTATTTTTTCTTTTTCATTTACTGTAACAATCCTCCGTTCGCATCTTCTGCAAATAGTTCTAGCCACATGCAGAAAAGATGCAGACCGGCTCCCGGTAGGCAGCACAAATTTTTTTATCGGTTTCAATTCTTTTTCCAATTCAGTCATGGTTTCTTCTACCCATTTGACATTTTCTGCAGAAATTTTTTGTTTTGGATTTTTAGATGCGTCAGCCAATTCCGAACCTAGTTCGAACAAGTCATTTTGGATTTTTTCTAAAATTTTTTCTAACCGAGCATCCTTTAAAAAAGATATTGATAATCCAACAAAACTATTCAGTTCGTCGACAGTACCGTAGGCTTCCACCCTGAGATCGGTCTTGGAGGACTTTTTTCCAATCAAAGCTGTTTCCCCGTTGTCACCGACGTGAATCTTTTTCATAATTTATTCTTTCTTTGGTGGTATAAAAACCAGTTTGCCACCACCAGCCGCGGTGCTAAATTTATATAACGGCTTTAAATTCATCATCTAAAAATGGAGTGGGAGAAGCAGGAAAACTACAACGGATTTGTAGACTGCTGGCTGGTCGGAGAAAAATATTTTGACGAAAAATCTAGCACATTTAGTTGGACTTTCACTGCAGACGTTTTCATAAACAGGAAAAGAAACAGCGCAACAGTAGAGTTTGACGTGCTTAACCTGCCGCGGCACCTGATTGAAGATTTGGAATGGAGAACTTTGGAAGATGGAATAATTGACCTAACTTTGATTCTTACCGTGATGAACGAGATAAGAAATCTTGCTGCTGAGAACAGAATAAAAATTTTTTCAGATGATTTCCAAAATTTCCGAGCTTGCGTTGAGGTGAAGTCTACAGATAGAACGGAAATCGAAAACAAAATTTTGCAAGTAAGAAGGACATTAAGCTTAAATATATCCTGTGATATCAAATGATATATAGGAACCAATGGATAATTGAAATTTCGTTTCATGCAAGAAAGAAAGCTAAGTACAAAGGCATAACATTTGATATGGTGCATGCAACTGTTAAAACTGGTCGAATCGAAAGATTTGGAAAGAATGGAATTAAATTCATTTGCAGTTATAAGCGTGGTGATGTTGTATGCGTAGGGGAACAAAAATCTGGAAATTTAATAAAAATACTCACGATAGAGTGGGGATAAACATGAAGCAAAAGTATAATCCAAAAGTTTGCATAGAATGCGGCGGCAAAAGGCTAGAACTAACTGACATGGATCCTGATGGCGTTAAATATCGTTATTGGAAATGCATTAAATGTGGTGATGAAGTTTTAGATATGAAACAACTGCACAATGCAGCAGTCGAATTCAGAAAATTAAATACAGCAAAAATTTCAAAATGGGGTTCCGCATTAGCAATTAGAATTCCAAAAGAAATTGTTAGAAAACAAAAACTGAAAATAGGTTACGAAGTCCGAATTCTACCAGAAAAAAATGGATTTAGAGTTGTTCCGGGAAAAACCGGATTCAAAGTTATTCCAGAAAAAGATTAGAGATATTTGTTGTTTGAAATTACTGAAGTTTATTCTTCTTTAGATTTCTTTTCAACTTCTTCTTCTATTCCGAGTTTTTCAACCAGCTCTTTGTATCGGTTACGAATCGTAACTTCTGTGACACCAACAACGTCAGCGACTTCTCTCTGCGTTCTTTTTTCACCAATCAAAACTGTTGCTACATATATCGCAGCTGCAGCTACTCCTGTCGGGCCTTTACCAGAGGTTATGTCGAATTTCTTCGCCTTTCTCAGAATTTCTATGCTTTTTGCTTGTACTTTGTCAGACAGGCCGAGCATGCTGCAAAATCTTGGAATAAATGTAACCGGATCAGCAGGCAAAATTCTTACGTGAAGTTCGCGGGCAATGTATCTGTAAGTTCTGCCAATTTCCCTTTTTTCGACACCGCTTGCCTCAGAAATTTCGTCCAAGGTTCTCGGAGAATCGAATTCACGCGAAACTGCGTATGTAAGAGCGGCAACAACAGATTCTATGGATCTACCACGAACCAGACCTTTGTTGACTGCCTCTTCGTAATATTTTGCAATCCTTTCATGTATTGGCCTTGGCAAATTCAAAAACGAAACTATCCTCTGCAACTCGCTCAAGGCAAAGCTCAGATTTCTGTCCTTGCTTTTGATCAGCCTTTTGTGCCACTTTGTCAGTCTGTAGTATTGAGCTCTCTTCCTTGCAGGAACTTTGTAAAGTTCACCCAAGCCTTTTCCGATTTCGGTAGTCAAACCTTTGTCGTGTTTTGTGAACGTAAGTGGAGCACCGCTTCTTGCCCTGCGAGACATCTGCTCGCTGTCGAATGCCCTCCATTCCTGGCCAGTGTCAATAATTTCCTGCTGCATCACGTAACCGCACTTCGCGCAATACAGCTCACCACGAGACTGGTCCTCTATAAAACGATTACTTCTACATTCTGGGCACACATTTCCTCTTTTTTGCTTTTTTGCCATTTTATCACTTCAAAGTGAAACTCTTTTTCGTACGTCTTTAAAAACTATAAATCGTTAAGTATTTAAGCCTTTTGCACAACGTAAAATTATATTTACTACAGTATATAAGTTCCTATTAGAAGGATTATGGCGAAAGACTTTCCGTTGTTTGCCTTGGAACGGTTAGCAAGGAAAGCCGGTGCTGAAAGGGTTTCTGTTTCTGCCTTGAACGAGCTGAAAACGTTTGCGCTCGAGACTGCAGGCAAAATTGCTGCGGATGCTGTAGCAGCTTGCAACCATGCGAAAAGGGTTACTGTAAAAAAGGAAGACATTGTTCTGGCCACAAGATGAAAATTATTTTGTATATCGTTTCAATTATCTTTGCTTTAAACTACGGATTATTCTTTGAATATTGGCATCAGTCATATCCCTAACCATAATTACTTTGTCATGATCGTCTTCAGCGCATCGAACAAACCCAAGTTTTCCATACCATTCAGGTAAGTTTACTCCTTGTTCATTAATTTCCTCACAAAACAAAGCTAGTTTTTTATAACCCAATTCATGAGCTAAGATAATACCCAATTGCATTAATCTCGATCCGAATTCATTCCCTTGATGGCTTTCTTTTACTGCAATTTCGTCATTGAAATACAGTGATGGATAAGAAACAGGATCGTATTTTTTCAAGTAATCATCATAATATGCCATGAAGAACGCGACTGGTTCGTGTGCAATAGAAGCTGACAACAAAGTTGCGTCTTTCGAGAATGTTAACATGTCTCTGTAATAAGTTCTTTCATACCTTAATTCTGGTCTAAATACTCTGTCGATTTCAACTAGATGTTCCAAAGTTTTGTCATCAAGTTTTTCAACAAGTCTGAATTTGACGGGTTCGTATAATCTTTCTGATAGATCTCTGTTAGCTAAGTCTATTAATTCTCTCATTAGCAATGGATTTGGTAGTCTTTCGTAACTTATCAATCCTAATTTATCTTGCATCGTTCGTCATCATTTGAAAGTCATATCAAGTTTAAATAAATTTCTGTTGACTAAGAATATATGAAACTTAGATTGATACACGAAGTAGAAGTTCTGAATACAAGGGAAAAATTTCAAAGTAGCTCCGGTGGAGTTTTAGACGTTTCACTGCTTTTAACAGGAGGTCAGTTGGAGGAATTTCTTGAAGGAGGAGACGGATTTAGATTTTATCAGGTGTATGGTGCAAAAAGAGGCGCTCCGAGCAGTGGAGATTATCACGACAAAGCAAAAGAAATTGTTCATGTACACAGAGGCAGTGTTTTGTGGGAGTTGGAAAATATCCTTGGTGATACAGCAAAATATACTTTGACGGAAGGGCAGTTTGCATTTTATTTTTCTCCAAAAGTTTTCCACAGGTATACAATTCTTGAAGATGACACACATATGCAGGTTTTCAGAAATGTGATGGATGTGGATACCTACAGAAGACCTGAATTTGAAAAATTAAAACAGCAAGCTAAAGTTTGATCAAACTTTGAACAACAAACCAATTTGGTAACCGACTGCAGCAGCAAACATTCCTACGATGACCATTTCTAGTCCGCTCCTAATCGGATTGCGTTTTGTGTACACAGTTTTGTACGCGCCGAAAACAAAAAGTCCGCCAACCGTAAGTACAACGGAAATATAGAGCGAGTTTGGCAATGAAAGCAAGTAAGGAACTACAGGCACGACAGAAGCCAGAATAAATGTGACAAACATAATGAAGGCTCCTTTGAGAGGGTTTCTCAATTCTTCTTCAAACGGAGCGAACTCTCTTTTGTGAACTTTTTTGATTTTTCTTTTTTTCAGTTCAGTCTCAAAATATTCCATTTCAGTTTTTATGGAAAGATAAGTGCCAGCGCCCATGGAAATCCCGCCGGCAAACATCCCAACAACTACCGCAAGAATAATGAAATAATTTCCCAGTGCCGCACCACTTATCCCGGCAATAACTCCGAGAGCAGAAATCAGCCCATCCTCAAAACCAAAAACAATCTCTCTCAGGAACCCGCCAAAACCCGTTTTTTCTTTTCTTTTCGACATTACATAGTATTTTGTTTTCTTAATTTAATTAACAAATGCCAAATTCCCTGCAATTTAAAAAATAAATACGAAAAAATTCTATAAGGAATATACTTGAGCTGATGAAATGCCTACGGTTATAATAAAAGAGTTGCGAGAAAACGGTTTTGTTGTCATAGACGGGGTACCGTGCAGGGTTGACAAGGTCCAGGTTTCTACAAGCGGCAAGCACGGGCATGCAAAAGTCAGGTTGGAGGCAGTCGGTTTGTTTGACGGAGTTAGGCACAGCGTACTCGGGCCTGCGCACGAGACAGTCGAAGTACCTATCGTCGAAAAAAAGCGCGGACAGGTGCTCGCGATACTTGGCAACAACAAGGCGCAGATAATGGACATGACTGATTTTTCCGTTTTCGAGTTGGACATACCGGAAGAGAGAAAAGAAGAAATCAAGCAGGGAGCAGAAATTGATTACTTCACCGTTCTAGACATGAAAACTTTGAAAGAACTGAAATGAGAAAATATTACCTTTACAAAAAACAATTAATGATTGTGAAAAAACTAATTTTTAGTTTGCTGATTCTATTTTTGTTTTTCGTAAGCACTGCCAGTGCCCAGACAATATCAGCAACAAATTCTACAGGCCACGTGAAAAACAGCTTTTACACAAATGAAACTGTTTATGTGACAAGTTTTGGAAACATTTTGAGCAACAGCAGCGAAGTGTGGGTTTACATCACTTCTGACAGCGACAGCTGGTCCGAGGGGACAAATCTCACTTCGATATCGATTGCAAGAATTTTGCTCGCCACAAATTCCACAGGATCCTTGCTGACATCGCCGATATGGAATCCCCCTTTGAAAGCTGGGAAGTATGATGTAGTTGTTGACATAGGCAAGGATGACAAATACAACACAAGTGATTTTGTAGATAACACAAGCGCTGTGGGGTTTGAGGTTGTTGATGTGCCGGCCCCTTCGCTTGCTGTATCATTAGGTTCAGCTTCGCCTTCCGATCACAAATTCAATGTCAGTTCCGGAATTTTGGACAACATTGTAATGCAACTTAAATTGGTTGGCAGCGGCATAGGCGGTTCGACAGAGCGCATCAAACTCGATTCGATAGATTTAGTCGCTAGCGGCATCGGAAACGAAAAAGCTGGAATCAGCATAGTGAAACTGATCGTGGACTCCAACAGCAATGGTGCAATAGATTCTGAAGATTTGCTGATCGGCTATGACAAATTCATATCGGATAACGGGATTTTGACTCTGCGCGTGGCAAGCGATAAAAAATTTATCATGAACTTAAGCACTTCGCATTATCTGCTGATAGATTACGTAATGTCTGCGGAGAATTACGATGATGAAACGTATCAGCTGCAGATAATTTCCGTCAATTCTGTAGGGGAAAACTCTGGCCTATTGTCTAAAACAAGCGGATTGCCAATCAACTCCACTATGACAACAATATCTGGTGGAAAAACTAAAGCCGTTGTGAAGGCGTGCACAGACTACAAGGATCAAGCTTCCTGTGCTGCCAGTTGTCAGTGGTGCAGTAGCGACAACACCTGCAGAAATTTAACTGAGACGTGTCCAGCAGCAGTTGTGCCCACACCAGTTGTACCGACACGAGAATTGCCTACAGAAACAACACCCAAACTCTCGGACAACTCGATTTTGATTATCATACCAGTTGTAATCCTGATTCTGGTAGGTGGGATAATAGCATTTTGGGTTTTGACTGGGAGAAATAAACCGAAAAAAATTTTGGAAGCAGAGGGAACTCAAAAATAGGAAAAATTAAAAATTACCTTTGAACTCATTTTCTATCATCCGAAAATTTTCTGGATTCGAAATATTCATCTACACCCCATTCTATTTCTTTTACGACTTCATTCCAAAGTTCATTCCTTCCAAACAGTATGTCCGGCTTAACTACTCTGTAAGTTTTTCCGTCTGTACTAACTTCTTTTCTGATTTCAGTTATGTACTCGATTGGATAGATTTTTCCGTTATCGGTTGTAATTATTCTTCCTTCAATAGGGTAATGGAAGACATTACTCAACTTTTGAATCCTCGGATCCAAAATTCTACCGTTTCCCGCAACTACCAAATAAAGTTCTACAGGCAGTTTTTTCCAGTAAAATCTTTTCCAATCTTTGTCTTCTTTGTAATCTTTCACACCTCTCTTAACGTTATCAAAAACCATTTTCGAAGAAGAACCACTTGCAGCCTCGTCGACAATGACTACAGATTCATAATGTTTTGTTGGGAACTCCCTTCCAAGCAAAGATGCAACGCTTTTTTGAATAAATTCGTTCCGCTTTTCTACGATGGAAGAAGCGGGAAGATAAACTACATTTGCTTCATAACCTACTTCATGTTTTTCTCGACTTATTTTGTGCAAGCCGTAGCTGGTACCCTTCCAGATCGGCCAACCACCTCTCAAAGGCACAACAAAAAGAGCTTTCTCTAAGTCCGGGTGCAATTCAAATATGTCTTCAGACATTTTTCCGCAGGCGTTTCCTATATATCGCAAATCTTCGACTTTTTCTATTGTCATTTTTCCTCACCTAAAAACTTTCTCACAGCTTCACGAATAACTTCGCTTCTACTGACAAATCTGCCTGCCTTTACTTTTTTATCTAACTCTTTCTGCAAATCTTCTGTTAAGTTAATTAAGATTTTTTTTGCTGGCATTTTTATTCACCTTACTTTTGTTATTTTTTCGGCTTCGATAACCTTCTGCACTTTATCAAAATGATCAGCAATTAAACTTTCCAACTTGCTCAAATTTACAGGTCTCTTTGATTGAAGTGTAACTTCATAACGACCCTTTTCGAAATTGTAACCTAAATCCAACCCAGAATAGCCTACTGGTTCATTGCCGGCAAGATATCTCTTGATTGCGGCTAAAAAAGAGCCATACAGGTCATCATCAAAAGCATCAGTAATGATTCCATCTTTCAGTACAATTGGGTTGTCTAGCTTTCCAACCATTGAATTTTTTACTATCGCTGGAACATCTACATCAAAAGACGTCACATACAAGTCCCCACCTGGAACAAGCATCTTTCTGTTAGCTGTTTTAACATTCATGATATTCACATCTGTAAATTTTTCAGCTGTCATTTTTGGCCACTCAGATAAAGTAATTCTTGTAAAGCACCGCCAATTTCAAGCGTTTTTGTTTTAACATCATATCTTAAATCAGCAGAATATTCAAAACCACAGCACATACGTGCAACAGCAATTTTTGGGGGATTAAACATCCAAGGGTATAATCTTACTTTTTCCACATCATCGAGAACTCCTAGGGTTTTGGTTCTTTCTTTCTCGTCATTTACTCTGGAGTATAATTTTCTAAGAGCTTCTAAAACTTGAATTTTTTCTTCCTGCGAAGCTTCATGTGAAAATTTCCTGTTGACGTAATTTCTTATTCCCATAGATATCTACCGTATATCCTATTGTAACTACTCTACAGTAACAGTATATAAAGATTTCTCTGCTGGAGAATATGCAAGTAATTTGTTAAGAAACTGAGAAAAAGTTTTGCACTACCACAGGATCAAGCTGTTTATCAAGGTCTGGACAACCTCAGGCTGTTAGTAGCAGCCGGCTGAACTTCTCGCGCGAACGCTTGAAGCGTACACCGCTGCCCTATCAAGCTTGTCGTCTACAAGGACCTTCGCGCCTCTGCCGGTACTTGCGTATCAGCAGAAGCATTGGCTGTCTATTTTTCCGGATGGTTTCCTCCTTAGATGCTTTCAGGAGTTATCCATGCATGGCTTGGCTGCCCGGCATGCGGTTAACAACCGGTAGACTAGTGGCCACGGGGGGACGTTCCTTTCGTACTTGTCCCTCCTTCCGGTCAGACAACCAGCACCTCTAGTAGATAGCGACCGAACTGTCTCACAACGTTCTGAACCCAGCTAGCGTCCCCTTTTAACCAGTGGACACCTGTACCCTTAGGCGCTGCTGCACGCCTAGGAGAGGGGGAGCCGACAGCGACGCACCAACGCGCCGGGTCAATATACCCGCTATATTTTGTGGAAACGGAAAACCCAATTTGAGTTTTATTTACTGTGGGCTTTCACCGGCCACGGGCCCATTATCCCCGAGGTAGCTTTTCTGATGTGACTGGCACCCATTAAGAGCAACCAATCTATCGCTAACCCATGCTTTCGCAGCTGGATTCCTCGCTTTTCGGAATCCAGTCAAACCATCTTTTGCGTTTGCACTCTACTCCGGATTTCTTTCAGGTGCACCGAACCGACGCGAATCAAAATACACTCATCAGCTACCTCCGTAATCATCAACTCAAAACTATAGATTTTAGTCTATGGTTTTGAATATATATTTCATACTGGAATGGTTTAATCACTGTGTAAATTGAAACGACTCGGCACATGCCCCGGATGAGATGATCTTTGGGCTGCCTTGATACCTTATCAAGGCCGTACCACCCCAGCCGAACTGCCCACCTGATGGTGTCCTCTTACGAGTAAGCGGTGCACTTGCGAAAGGGCAGTGTTACACTTTCCTCTCAGCTTTCGCCCGAAGGCTAAGCCTGATGACGAGTACTGCCTACACTATGCAGCCACAACCGCATCACAACATCAAGCTGCAGTAAAGCTCTACGGGGTCTTCGTTTCCCACTAGAGGTCTCTGGCCTATTCACCAGACAGCAATTTCGCTGGGTCCCGGCCCAGGACAGCGAGGAAGTCGTTAAGCCATTCAGACGGGCCGTCAATTAAACGGCAAGGGATTACGCTACTTTACGACAGTCAGAGTTACTGCCGCCGTTTACCGGGGCTTGGACCTGTTGAACCAAGTTTTGACCTACCGGTACTGGGCAGGCTTCAGGGAGCGTACTAGTGCTTTCGCATTTGCGCTCTCCTGCGTTTTTGTTAAACAGTCGCTTCCTCCTAGTCACTGCGGCCTGCTACACCTTTCGATGCTACAGGCAAGGCTTCTAGCAAACATACGCCTCTAGATTGCCGATTTCCCTAGGCTGGGTTCTCCCAACACGCCTTCGCCTTCTCAGCGATCCGACCTGTTACGGTTCTCGGTACGGACATGTAAGATCCGATAAGTTCCCTTTTCACGGGCTCCAAGAATCGGCCGGACTCTGCATACGCAGAGCTGCTCCT
>CAZYHQ010000008.1:0-32817 GCA_964646855.1 uncultured archaeon | reverse complement strand
TTTATAGCAAAAGAAGCGATTAAAAGATTAAGTGACTAGAAATATACAAAAGAAATGATCAACCCAATATTTCCCTTTCCTTAATCACACCTTCTCTCAAAATCTTAACCTCCCCTTCCGAAACATCAACAACTGTAGAAGGTCTTCCATATTTGCATTTACCTGCATCCAAAACTAAATCCACTTGATGACCGATTTGTTCTGCAGCGTCGTTCGCTTCTGCCGGATCTTTATTACCAGATAAATTCGCAGATGTTGCTGTTATTGGAAACTTAATACTATTCAGTAAAGATTGTGCAACTGGATGATCAGGAATTCTAACACTAACCTTGTTTCCTCCCAAAAATTCGTCAAAATCAATTTTTGAATTTAAAATAATTGTTAAAGGCCCAGGCATAAATTTTTCAGCAAGTTTTTCAGCAAGCGGTGTAAAATATAGAAATTTTTTTGCCTGCTCCAAATTTCTGAATGCAACAGATGAAGGCTTTCTCAAATCTCTGCCTTTTATTTCGAAGATGCGTTGTACAGCGTTGACATCAAAAACGTTAGCGCCAAGACCATACAAAGTTTCTGTTGGATAAATAACGACTCCGCCAAGCTCTAAAATTTTTGCTGCCTTTTCTATTACTTCTTTTTCTGGACTGATTGGATTAATTTTTATAACTTTCATATTATGTATATGGTTGTTAGAAAAAGACAAAAATACGAATTCTGGATTGACAAGACTGCGAGAGAAGTCGTAGAACGGGAGAAAAAATTAAATCGCGGCATCGAAATAATTCGAACTGAAATGGGTATCGGCGCAAGCGGTATTCCCCACGTTGGCAGTGTGAGCGACGGCACACGAGCATACGGAGTAAAGGTAGGTATAGAAGATTTGGGGAAAGAATCGGAATTAATTGCTTTCTCTGATACTCGTGACGGATTAAGAAAAGTTCCTACTGGCTTACCGAACTGGCTAGAGGAGCATATTGGAAAACCTGTGACAGACATCCAAGACCCGTTTGAAGACGGGCATAAAAGCTACGGAGATCACATGAGTTCGCTGCTCATAGACGCGTTTCAAAAACTTGGGATGGGTTTTAAGTTTATTTCTGGCGCAGAAGCGTACAAAAGCGGTTTGTTGAACGAGCAGATAGATAAAATTTTGCTGAATGCGGATAAAGTTGGGAAGATTGTAAAAAGAATTGTTGGCCAGGAAAAATTCACGGATGCGCTGCCTTACTTCCCGGTATGCGAAAAATGCGGCAGAATATACACAACTAGGGCTTACAAGTTGATACATGTAGACAAAAAAGTTTTGTACAAATGCGATCAAGAATTCGCTGGTAAAAACAACAATACAGGTAAAGAAATTGTAGTGAAAGGTTGCGGCCACGAAGGCTCTGCAAACTACTTGAATGGTGCTGGCAAACTCAGCTGGAAAGTAGAATTCGCTGCACGCTGGGCCGCATTGAAAATTTCTTTTGAAGCCTATGGCAAAGACATTGCTGATTCAGTAAAAGTTAACGATGCAATTTGCAGAGAGATACTAGGCTTCGAACCACCCCTGCATATAATGTACGAATTATTTTTGCAAAAAGGGGGAAAGAAAATTTCAAAATCTGCAGGTAACGTCTTCACCCCACAAGTCTGGTTGAAATACGGATCGCCGCAGAGTTTGATTTTACTGATGTTCAAAAGATTTTCTGGAACGCGGGAGCTGGACGTAACAGACATTCCAAAGTATATGGACGAATTGAAAAGATTGGAAAGAATCTATTTCAAGCTAGAAAAAATAAAAGACAAAAAGGACGACGCGAATCTAAAGCGGTTGTTTGAGTACGTGAACTTTCTAAAGCCTATGAAAGCTTCAGGATTCTATGTGCCGTATGACATAATGTTGGAAGTTGCCAAAGTCTTGCCAGAAAACGAGCAAGCTGAGTTTGCAATTGAAAAGTTGAAGGAATTTAAACGTATCAAAAAATCTGATAGCAAAATTAAAAATGAAATAGTCAGACATTTAGAGTTTGCAAAAAGCTGGGTGCAAGATTTTGTAGAAGAGGAAATTGAGATTACAAAACTTTTACCACAAGAGAAACTCGCAATCAAGAACTTGGTGGAAGCGATAAACGAAATCAAAGGTGGGGAGATATTACAGACAAAAATTTTCGAGATAGCAAAAGCGAATAATATCAGACCTGTGGAATTTTTCAGACTCATTTACAGAATAATTCTTAAATCCGAAAGGGGTCCACGCCTAGGACCATATATTATACAAGTTGGAAAAGAAGAAATAATTGCAAAGCTACAATCTGTGTTATGACTGAGAAACTTTATTGGTTAGATGCATACATAAAAGAATTTGATGCTACTGTCACAAAAGTTGATGGGAATAAAATAATTCTTAATAAAACTGCTTTCTATCCGCGCGGTGGGGGATTAGTCAGCGATGTTGGTGACGTGAATGGTGTTAAAGTTTTGGAAGTTGTAAGAGATGGCGAGGATGTAGCGCATGTTGTAGAAAATAACAGTTTTCAAGTTGGTGAACAAGTTCATGGAAGAATTGATTGGGAGAAAAGATATAAAATAATGAAGTTGCATACATCTGCACATTTGTTAAGCTCAATACTTTTCAAGCACACCGGAGCTCTAATGACAGGAGGGAACATAGACTCGGAAAAGGCCCGAGACGATTTTAGTGTTCCTCTGAGCAAAGAAGAAATGCAAAAATTCATAGACGAAGCGAATGATGCAATAACAAAAGGTGCTGAAATTAAAATTTATTTTCTGCCAAGAGAAGAGGCTTTGAAAATTCCACAAATTGTAAAACTTGCCGTAGCTGCTCCGCCTGACATACAGGAATGGAGGATTGTAGAAATAGTTGGTTATGACACACAAGCAGATGGAGGAGTTCATGTTAAAAATATTTCTGAAATTGGGAAAATTCAATTGTTGAAAATACAAAACAAAGGTAAAAATAATCGAAGGTTATACTATACTGTAGAGTAAAATGATTTATTCTGAATCAAGAATTTTCAAAAATGAAGACATATTGTCTTTTGATTACCTGCCAGAAATATTACCGCACAGAGAGAATCAAGTAAAATTATTGGCTGATTTATTGTCTCTAGTAGGTGAGGGTAGAAAGCAACAGAATATTTTCATCCACGGCGCTCCAGGCATAGGAAAAACTGCATCGGTAAAATTTGTTTTCCGAAAATTTTCTGAGGAATTTCCTAATGTGAAAACCGTCTATCTGAACTGCTGGGATTACAACACTGCTGTTGCTGTTTTGTCGGAAATTACAATTTCATTAGGCACTGTAGCTCAAAGAAGGGGCTGGGCCAAAGATGAAATCATTTCGAAGTTAAAGGAGGTGTTAGACAAGAATAAAAAAGGTTTGGTAGTATGTTTGGATGAGGCTGATCAGTTAATTAGAAAGGATCAAGAAACCCTTTACGACTTGTCGCGAATAAATCAATATGTAAAGAATCCTGTGGCAATAGTTTTGATTTCCAACAACCAGCATTTGCTAGCAAGCTTGGAGCCTAGAACTTACAGTAGCTTGTCTGCAGAAGAAATTGAATTTAAACCTTACACTTTGGAAGAGATGAAAGATATTTTGCAGGAGAGAGCAAGGTATGCGCTGACATCAGTTGAAAATGGTGTTGTTGTGTTAGTAGCAAACCATGCGATACAAAACAGTGGCGATGTAAGGGTTGGTTTGCAGTGCTTGCTAAAAGCCGGCAGAATTGCAGAACAGGAAAATGCAAACAAAGTAAAAGTTGAGCATGTAAAAAAAATTTTGCGAGAAGTCAAAGAAGTCAAACCGGAAATTGTCAAAGAAAACTTAAACGAGAATGAAAAATCTGTTATGGAAATTTTATCTGACGGTAAAGTTTGGCAGTCTGATGAATTGTATAGAAAGTATTCTGAAAGTGTCAGCAACCCTGTAACGATACGAATGTTCGAGAATTACTTGAAACATTTGGAAGAATTGAAGTTAATAAAATTCGAGCGAAAAAGAGCAGAGCGTAACATAAGGCTGCTGTCTAAAGTATAAAATTGTAACTGTGGTATATAGAGTATGGAAGAAGAATTGCTCAAAAAATTTGAGCAGGCGATAAAACTTTCTGATGAAATTCTGGAATTCTCCAAGCCTCTCGTAAATGAAAATGTTAAAGCGCTCGATCTTGCAGAAAAAATTGAAAATGAAATCCGCAAGCGTGGGGCAAAGCCGTCTTGGCCTGTAAACATTTCTATAAATGAGATTGCTGCGCACTACACTCCTGAAGCCAATGACATACTGGTTCTGAAAGAAAACGATTTGGTGAAAGTCGATTTCGGCGTGCAGATCGACGGCTGCATTTCTGACAGGGCGTTTACTGTATGCATAGGAAAGAAGACGCATCCGCTAATCGAGGCTAGCAAGAAAGCTGTGGAAGAAACCTTGAAAATTTTGAAGCCCGGTGTAAAAGTTTTTGAGCTGTCTGAGGTTATGGAGAACGTTGTAACTTCCTTCGGTTTCAACCCGATTAGAAATTTATCCGGACATGGAATGGAACAGTACAACCAGCACGCAGAGCCTTCGATTCCGAATGGAAAAAATAACATCCAAGACGAGGTTGGCGTGCAGCCGATGGCAATAGAAGTTTTTGCAACCGATGGAAGAGGCTGGGTAAAGGAATCGACTCCTAACGCAATCTACAGATACAGAGAGGACAAGCCGGTGCGCATGTGGGAAGCTAGACAAGTCTTGGAAATATCGAAAAAAGAATTCGACAGACTGCCTTTTGCAAAACGCTGGATAAAAAATGTCTCTCCGCTGAAAATCGATCTTGCGCTGCGGCAGCTTGAGGAAGCCGGTGCCATCGACACCTATCCGCCGTTGAAGGAAGAAACAAATGGTCTGGTTGCTGTGACAGAAAATACCATCGTTGTAAAGTAAAATTAATCTTTATAAACCTTTAGAAGAAAATTAAAGCTATTGGAGGATGATTATGGCTTATTCACAAGCAAACAGCAAAGGAACAACTTACTATTTGCACAATAGAGGAAAGCTTTTCTTCTTCAGCAAAGACCCGAACGGTGCAATCGACCTGCCTGAGCATCTGACTGTGATCGAAGGTCCGACCGGAATGCTGATGGTAAAGAAGAAACAGTAAAAAATTCTAAAAAATAAAAAATAGTTTAATTTAAGTTCAGGAAAACAAAATAGAATTAATGCATATCACCTGCGATTCGTGTAAGAGTTCTGTAAAGAAAGTTGGCAAGCTCTTCAAGCAAGGCTATCTTTATCTTTGCAAGGATTGCAGGAAGAAATACAGAAGAAAATAAAAACTATTTTTGGTTGACGTTCGCCACTACTGGAACGACGAACTGAGTTATTGAATTTACAAGCAGGTATCCGCAGTTGTTGCACTTGCCTTTCGTGACCGACAGAATTCTTTTCAGAACTTGCTTCTGGCAGTGAGGGCATTTCAATTTTGCAGTAGAAAGCATAACAAAGAGAGTTAGTCTTTTGGTTTATAAAAGTAATTTGCGTCTGAAAAATATATTTTACAAAAGACTTTATTGAGGCAAAACAAGTCTAAATTATGAAACTTACCATGAAACTCGGCTGGCTGCTGCCTGTTGGTTTGATTGCGCTTTTGGGTTCGGTTGTATATTTTGTATTTCTATTCAGCCCTGCCACAGAGTCTTCCGGGGTTGCTGTCTCGCTTTGTGTCACCAAATGCCAGGAAAATTTGATAAAGGGTGTGAATACTGCAGTCGGGCCTTGTTTGTCGAACGAAATTCAAAAAGATTGGGTTTGCGATATGGCACACAAACCTAGGCAGGCAGCGGACGACTTGCCGGAGAACCAATGTTCAGCTTTCAGAGAAGGTTCGGCCAAGCATTTCGTTGAAGTCAATGAAAACTGCCAAGTTATACAAATTTACTGAATTATTTGAAAATCATTCCAGTTTCTTCAGACCAGAACAACAAATCTAACTCTTCAAATGGTACTCCAATTTTGTCTGCAAATTCCTTCATCCTCTTTTCAATTTCAAGGTATTTTTTCTCTGTCAAAGTTTTTGGCAGCTCCTCTAATGCGTTGTGCTTATGCAGATTTTTCAAAATGTGCCTGTCAAGTATTGCCAGATCCGAAGCAAACCCTATGTTGCGCAGGAAGTGGCTGGACTCCTTCATGCCAAGGCCCATCACGTTTTCTACAAGCCATTGCCTGGCTTCAAAGGAATTTCCAAACGACTTCAATTTTTCCTTGACTGAAATTTTTCCGTTATCTGAAAAAAAATTTCTTGCTTCAACGATGCGCTTGGCTTTCGTGTCGCCGAATCTAACGACATTTAGAAATGGTTTAATCTTCTCTTCCGTACCCGAGAAAAGCAAATTGTTTTGGGCGAGCGAACTTACTGCGCTCCAGCACTGGGTTGCCTTGGACTGGGGTGTGCACAAACAGAATGCGAGTTCGGTGAAAATTCTTTCTTCAGGCTGATTCAAGACTTCTCTGAATTCTTGAATCCGCTTTTTAATTTCGCCTTTTTTTGATTCGTACTTTTTTACCAGCTCTTCCAATTCCATAGTGTTTCAACCTGTTACTTAATATTTTTCGCAAATAAATAATTTTAGTTTTAAACAGGAATGTCGCGAGCAGCAAAGCTATACCAACTGATTCTGTAACAAGCTCGAACAGACCTAGATGTATTTCTCTAAGCGGCTGGCAGTCAAAGTTGTACTGTACGAACGGATAAAACCACGGAATGAAATTTTTCAAATCTTCTATCAAATGCAAATAAGAGCCGAACAGAAGAGCCAGTGAAATATCCTTTCTCCTTGTCAACAGAAAAGTCAGCAGGGCCAGAACAGGACCGAAAAATAAATTGTGCGCTAAAGATCTGCCGCAGGGGAGAAAACCCAATTCATAAAACACCTTGTCGACGACATCAGGCAGCAGCACGCCGATCGCTACAAATAGAATTCTTAGGCCAATAAGTGAACCGAGAAAAATTGTTATTCCCAAATGGCCAAAAGGGTACATACTTCACCTGCTTTTTATGAAAGTTAAAATCTTTTCGACTGCTTGGTCTACTGTCATACTGTTTGTGTTGATTACGAAGTCAGCAGAATTTTTCAAATCAAGATAGTCGAACCCGTAGATTCTTTTGAATTCCTTGCGTTCGATTTGCTCGCGTGTGCTTATTTCTTTAAGCGCTTCATCAAAACTTACTTTATCACGCCCCGCTGTCCTCTTTGCCCGCACTTCCAACGGCACGTCCAGCCAGATTTTATAGTCTGCTATGTCCTTCAGAAAATGTATCGACAACTTGCCGCAAATCACCACGTTGCCTTTTTTCGCCACTTCAACCTGCCTTTCGTCCAAGTTTGAATGAAATTCTTTGCTGCTTCCGTATTCGGATCTCCATGCCTCTAGCGCAGCCTCGCTCTCTTTTTTTGACTTGCCAAGTTCCTTGTGTTGCATGCCAGGAGAAAAATATTTCAGCTTCAGTTTTTTTGCAACCGCTTTAGAAATAGTAGAACTGCCTGCGCCTGGTGGACCAGAGATGACGACAACAAGTTTTCGCATAAATAATTATTCAATCTATTAATTTAATTTCTACGTGCGTACCTTGAGGGATATTTACCCGCATTATCTGCCTCAATGCTCTGTCGTCAGCTTGAACTTCTACCACCCGCTTGTGTATCCTCATTTCGAATTTGTCGTAGGTTGCATTACCGTGCCCTGTGCTATCCCCGCAAGGGGTTTTCAAAACAGTCAGCCTTAATTTTTTCGTCGGAAGAGGAATAGGACCGCGGTAACTGACTCCGAATTTTTTGGCGATGTCTTTTATCTCCGTTGTAATTGATTCCAACTCTTGTGGGCTTCTTCCTGAAAGTTTTATTCTTGCTACTTGCATTTAATCACGTTACAAATTTATTGGAGTGCTGCTATTTAAATGCTTTTGTAGTTGAATTATGAAATAAAATTAATGAGTGAATTATTATTTTTCGTTTCAGCATTTTTTGCAGAAGTCATAGGAACTACAGTTGGCTTTGGTTCGTCAACAATTTTTCTCCCATTGTCATTATTTTTTATCGATTTCAAAACCGCTATAACATTAGTTGCGTTTTTTCACATTTTTGGAAACTTAGGCAGAATTGCATTCTTCAAGCATGGCATTGATAAGAAATTACTGCTTGTCTTTGGAGTACCGAGTGTTTTACTAACTATACTTGGTGCCTATCTTGTTACTTTAATCACTACAGATTATTTCCAATTTGCATTAGGAATTTTTCTATTGGTATTTGCATTAGTTTCGTTACTTGTGCCGAATCTAAAGTTTCCAGCAAAAACTTCAACACATATAATTGGTGGTGGCTTGTCGGGATTTCTAGCTGGCTTAATTGGAACTGGAGGAGCATTACGCGGAGCGTTCTTGATAGCACTTGGTGTAAAAAAATTTACTTATATCGCCACATCCGCAGCGATTGCTCTAGCTGTTGACATAACTCGAATTCCAATTTACCTTGCAAGCGGATTTCTTGAAAAATCATTTTACTTTTATGTACCAATTCTTTTCTTGATAGCGATAAGCGGCTCTTTTGTTGGAAGAAAGATTGTTGGAAAAATTCCACAAAAAATTTTTAGAAAAATTGCATTAGTTGCAATCGCAATAATCAGTATAAATTTAATTTTTAATGCGGTTATTTAGCCTTTACAACATCGATGACTTGTCCGGCTGCAACAGTCATGCCCATGTCACGGATTGCGAATCTTGCCAGTTCAGGAAACTCGGAGTTCTTTTCAATCACAAAAGGCCTCAAAGGCTTGACACGAATTCTTGCAGCGTCACCAGTCTTGATGAAGTCCGGCTTCTCTTGTGCGACTGCCCCAGTTCGCGGATCGATTTTCGCAATTATCTCTTCGACCGTGCACGCGACAGATGCTGTGTGCGCGTGGAAAACCGGAGTGTAACCTGCTGTTATTACAGTCGGATGCTGCAAAACAATTATCTGCGCTGTGAATTCTTTCACTACAGTAGGAGGGTTGCTTGAATGCCCGGCGACTGAACCGCGCTTGATGCTGCCCTTCTCTACGCCGCGCACGTTGAATCCTACGTTGTCACCTGGCTTGGCTTCAGTGATTTGCTGGTGATGGACTTCCACCGACTTCACCTCGCCCTTCACGCCTTCAGGCTCGAAAACTAAAACATCGTTTACCTTCAGCACTCCAGTCTCAACCCTGCCTACAGGAACCGTACCGACACCTGTGATGCTGTAAACATCCTGTATCGGCAGCCTCAAAGGCTTCTCTGTTGGTTTCTCTGGCTCTTTGATTTTTGAGTCGAGAGTTGCCAGCAAGGTGTCTCCCTTGTACCAAGGCATCTTGTCAGATTTCTTTGCCACATTGTCTCCGACATAAGCGGAAACCGGAATGAAAGGAACCTCGTCGACTTTGAACCCTATTCCCTTAAGCAAGTTCGTTGCCTCGGTTTTTATTTCGTTGAATCGTTTCTCGTCGTAGCTAGCCGCATCCATCTTGTTGATTGCAACCATTATTTGGTTTACTCCAAGAACTTTCAAAAGCCATGCGTGCTCTTTTGTCTGCTCCTGTATGCCTTCACCTTGCTTTGCAGAAACAACAAAGATCGCTGCGTCTGCCTGGCTCGCGCCGGTGATCATGTTTTTTACAAAATCCCTGTGGCCAGGCGCGTCAATAATTGTAAAGAACCATTTTGGAGTTTCGAAAGGTCTGTGCATTATGTCGATTGTTACTCCTCGCTCCCTTTCTTCCTTGACTGTGTCCATCACGAATGCGAATTCGAAAGTTTCCTTCTTCATTTCGGTAGCGACTTCCTTCAGCTTTCTCATTTCCTCTTCGCGTATTGCTCCGGTGTCGTACAGAAGCCTGCCGATAAGAGTGGACTTGCCTGCGTCTACGTGCCCTGCTGTCATCAAGTTGATGTGTGGTTTCGTTGGCATTTGTTCACCGAAATTTTTATAGAACTAATTAACCAGCAAGGTTTAAATATGTTTTTATTTTTTGCAATTAGTTACTTGTTCTGCTCGCGGTATTTTCTGTCTTTCACGTATGCCAGGAAATCGGCGAAGTCGAAATCTTTTGCTTCGTATAGAACGGCTATAAAATCCCTAAACGTGTAAGCATTTTCACCTTTTGATTGTGCTTCAAGTTTTTTGTAGCCGAAAAATCCTTTCAGTCTTTCGGGAAGAATGTCGGCAAATGCGTCTCTGATGTTGTCCTTGTACCTAAAATACCCGTAAGTTGCTAGCGCTGTCACTGCCATGGGAATAACGATATTCCAAATGGATTCTTTCTTCTCTTCACCCATGGTTTTCGCCTTTTTGTTTCGAATTCCGCAAATTGGAAAAAGATTTCATGATTTTCCCGGCAGTCAGGTAGCCGAGTGTGCTGGATATGGCCGCGGTTCTTCTGCCAACCTCGTCTGCATGCCTTGATGCCAGCTCGAAATAATTGAAATTCGGCTGAGCACCAGCCAGATAATGCTGTATGTTCAAAACGTAGTGCGGCAAGTTTTGTATCTCGCTGACAGCAAGATTCGCCAAATCCGTTTCAAAACTTCCTGTGTATCCTAAAATGTAGCCTAGCAGTCCGGAACCGACACTCATACCGACTTTTACAGGATGGCAAGCGCTTTTTACCTTGCAGTAACACCTTTCTAAAAAATTTTCGTTCTCAGGTTTTGTTGTAGTCGGGTACAGTTCACTCAAAATTTCCTTCAAATCTTTCATGCAGAAAAGAAGCAGAAATATCCTATATTTAGATTTGGCACCGCTCGAAGTTGTAAAAACAGACTGAATTCACCACTGATGGTGGTGGCAAAAAGGTTTTTAAACGATAGGTACGTATTAAGGTTACAGCGGAGTAGAGCAGCCTGGAGTGCTCGTCGGGCTCATAACCCGAAGGCCCCTGGTTCAAATCCAGGCTCCGCTATAAAACTTAAATAAACAGATAGTATCTAACTGAAAAAGTTTTGAAAGAGGAATTTGGGGAATAAAAATCAGTCAGGTGGGTCCAAGGAGAATTGAACTCCTGTCTTGGCGTTGTAAGCGCCGCGTCCTAACCACTAGACTATGGACCCGTGAAATAAAGTTGTTTGTCAGCTATAAAAAGTTTACAATTTTTTCAAAAATAAAATTACAGCGGCTAAAGCAATTATCTGCAAAAATCCGAACAAACCGAATTCGGGCAGGCTTGCATCCTTGGCAGTGATTTCAACTTCGTTTCTTATCCAGCACCTTTTTGACGGACAGCTGTCCTCCAAGTTTGGACACCTGCAAACTCCGTTAGTCAGGTGCGAGCAGTCCGCATCAGCTGTGCAACTGTTGTCAAAATTCGAGGTCGGCTCGATGCCTGACTTGGACATTATTTCGAACCTGACTGTTGCTGTGTACAGCATCCGCAATTTTTCGTCGACAACGGCTGTCTTCCCGTAAGTAATTTTTTCTGTGTTCACACTAGGAGTGGAAATGGAAACCATCTCCGGGTTGTTCAGGGCTTTCATTTTCACATTGTAACTGTCCTCGAGCAGACCCAAGTTTGTTGTTTTCACTGGCAGCACCAATTCCTCGCCGACTGTGGTTGACGCTGACGAAACCTTGCTGTCAAAAGACACTAAGTAAAAGCTTCTGTTTGGGTAGGGGATGAATTCTATCAGCGGAAAGTTCGGATCGTAAAATTTGCAGCTTGCGTTGTTCACAGGCTTGCTGTTGCTCTGGGTTTTTCCCAAATACTGCGGGCTTGAAATCGTGCAAGATGCCGGGCCGAATCCGGTGAACTCGCATTTTTGCTTTGTTGCGCACTTCACATCTATCTTGTCCCCCTTCCCAAGAAGACAATTGAAATAGCACCTGACACCAATTGAACGGTCAACAGTTTGCGTGCAAGTTCCCTTTTCGAATTTGTTGCAGAAGTACGCGTCCCAGAAAATTCTCAGCTTGTCAACGCTCGCGTCCACCCCAAGCGGATTTGTGCCGGTAACATCTGTGACGTTGAACAGAAAAATTGGCTGGTATGCAAAAGTCGTTGTGCCAGGGTTGAGCTGGATTGCTGCCAAGACTAAAGAAAACAAAAAAACAAATACTGCACAAAAAGAAAATGCAAGAAAGTATTTTTTCATAAATAATATTTAACTTCCTGCTAAAAATCTTGTTATGTAACCAAATAGGAATTCGAAAAAGTTTTGCTCGCTTTCTTCTTGGCTATCTCCATGGACAAATGCAACTTCTGTATCTGCGGGATTCAATGTTGTTTCCTCGCTGTAGAAGGTTGGTGTTGCCCGCAGCGTGTGCACGCCTATTGCGATGTTGGAAGGTACTTTGCACTTGGTGACAATTTTCGCCTTGCCGTCTTGGGTGACATTCGCTCCTGTTGCTGCGATGGAAAATCTTTCTCCGCTGAAGCAGCCGTTGGCGTTGTCCCAAATTATTTCCTGGTCAACAATCTCCAATTTGAAACTCACTTCGTGGCCCACATCGTATCTGGCATCTTGGAATTCTATAGTCAGCTCCACTTCCACGTTCGGATAAACGTAATACGGGTCGATTGCGACTGTTGTCTTGCAGTCGTTCGGACAGTTTGTCTGCTTTTCGAACGGGAAGTCGCACACGCCGGGGTTGTTGCATTCCGATTCGGACCAGAATGTTATGCTGCCTGTCGCTGTTGCGCTGTTGTAAGATTTGCCGCCGGCGCACGGATAATTGTCCCTGATCGTTGAGCCGTCCGCAGTGAGTGTTTTACCCTTGCAGTTATTTGGAAATTCCTTCACCTTGCCAGGGATAGTCCACTGACCGACGCACACGCTGCTGCTGCACTGCACATTTATTCCAGTAAGTTTGTTGTTCTCTGTCGTGCACCCTGTCCTGTCTTGGTCGATTATCGCGCAGCTATTGTCGTTGGAAAACGCATCCACCTGTATGTACGCAGTGCTCGGGCATTTGCCTGAATAAGTTGCTGTCACTTGGATTTTTTCGCCCGGCTCGCAGTTTGCGGAATAGCCTCCGCTGCAGAGGGGTGTTATGGAAACCGGACCGAAATTGCAGACCTCAACAGTAAACTCTCCGTTGTAAGATTTGCTCAGGCCAGCTTTGTCAGTAGCTGTAGACGAGACTGTATGCTTGCCCGCACCTCCGGGACCGTATGCCGGGCTCGCATAAACGCAATTTTGCGAAGAAGTCTCGCCATTATAGCTGCAAGTTTTTTTCAACTGGTCATCGAGTGAAATCGTAACCGTTGCCAGGCCGCTGGTGGAATCGCTTGCAGTGGCAGTAAATGTAATCTCATCGACTACAGAAATGGAGCCTGGGTTGTAGGAGACTGTTACCGAGGGCTGCGTTTGGTCGATTTTTATTGTTGCAGTTTTCGTGTCTTCCTTGTTCCCGGTGTTGTCTTCTGAGTAATAAGAGATTGTGTGCGTGCCGTCTCCAGAGCGCGACGGCTTTGAATTGGCGTCGTACGCATTGAAACTGGCACCGTCAAAAGAATATTGCGTGGTCTTGCACCCTGAACCGCCGACGTCATTACAATTCAAAGTAAATGCCACCGAATTTGCATACCAATCGCTGGTGCATGCTGCAGCATTGCATAAAATCGAAGTCGTCGGTTTTGTCTTATCTACATTTACATTCACGCTTTTTGTAGTTTCGGCGAGACCTGCGTTGTCTGTCGACCCGAACCTTACAGTAGTGGTCCCCTCTGCAGTTATCTGGACAGGGCTGGAGTACGTGCTGCCAGGTTCGCAGCTTGCACCAGTGCAATATCTGGTTTCCTTGCACCCGCTGGTTGCATCGCTGCATGAAAGTTTTACGTAAACGCTTCCACCAAACCACTTGTTGCAATCTCCGTAATTGGCGTTATCGATGCCGCATTCGACTTTTGTGGCTGGTGGTGTTTTGTCGATTTTCACAGAACTTGATTTTGTCGGGCTTTCCTTGTTGCCTGCATTGTCAGTTGAAAAATAGTTGACCGAAGTTGTGCCTTCTGTTTTCAGCAAAAACGCAGAACTGTAAACTGTGTTTGGTGTGCATGTGCTCAGTCCGCTGCAATACTGGGTCTGCTTGCAGCCGGATCCTCCGGTGTCTGAGCAACTCAAGCTAACTGAAACATCAGTCGTGTACCAGCTGTTCTGGCCCGAGGTTCCCGAGGCTGAGAACGAAGTTGCTGGTGGAACTTTTTCAATTTTGAATTCGACTGGAGAACTGAACCCGGCATTCCCTGCGGAGTCTTTTCCTGCAGCACAAACCCATTTTTGTCCAGAAATTTTTTGCGGCGGTGACAGCGTGTAATCTGCGTAGTTGCTTGGACAACTTGCGGGATTCGCGTCATAAATTTTCAACTTGTACGAAGTCGAATCGCATCCGGACGACCCATCAGAACAGCCGACGTTTGCATCCGCATCGGTATTCTGCCAATTTGCAGGAGCACCAGCTACGGTAATTGTCGGGGCTGACTTGTCTATTTTTATTTCCTTATTTTTGTTAACACTTTCCTTGTTGACCGCTTTGTCTGTTGAGTAGAAGCTGTAGTAATTTGTGCCGTCATCAGCGAACGTGGTTGCGCTGCACGAATTTGCAGTACACTCGGTAAACGAGCTGCAGTCCTTAGATCCGCAGTAATATGATTTGTCACATCCGCTGCCAGAACCGTCATCGCACGTAGGTTTTACTTTCACATTAACATTATAGTAGCCGGTTTTGCATGATGCATAACTGACTCCTCCGTCCGTACTGCACTGCGCGGTGCTGGTTGGCGGAATCGAATCTAAAGTTATTGTTTCCCAGTCACTGTCTATTGTGTTTGGCTCTGTCACATAAGCCCTGAAAACATATCTTCCGTTTGTGCTTGTGCTAATACCAGGACAGGCGCTGCTTGGAACAGTCCCTACAATCCACGGATCGCTCGTTACAGTTTGCTTTGTCCCGCACGTAGTCCAAAATAGACTGAATGGGTCTAAAAGCAGACTGTCCTCACTAATGTATTGAAGAACTGCTTCGTACTCGCCTACAGTAGGAGTCGTGTCGACTGTAAATACAAAATTATCAGTTGGTTTACCGACATTTTTGTCTACTGACAGGGAAACTGAATTTATTGTAGAGCACTGGGAATCGAACCATTTTCCACCTGAAGACGACCAGCAACAGTAGTGTGTCGTTCCGCCATCAACATACTGGTTTTTTTTACAGCTGGGGCTGCTTACAGTAGGAAAACATTGTCCGCTCTCTGAAGAAGAAATATCGCACTTGGCCCAAAAGTTAGTTGCATCTGCCGATGCTATTCTAACAAGAATTAGCAAAACTGTTGTAAATACGACAACTGATAAGAATTTGTTTGTGAGTTGCATTAATATAATTATTAAGATTTTTTGTAATAAGTATAATTTATTGTTTTTTTCCATGATGTGTATACTGAAATATACATATCTTTAAATAGGGTAACTTTGCTACGTGTAAATAGTGACAATATGGCAGACGAAAAGTTGACTCCGGAACAGGAAGCTAAAAGAAAATTCCTCAAGTATGCTGCCATTGGCGTTGTTGGCGTAGCTGGCGCAGCAATCGGGTTAGGCGCTCTGTACAGAGCGTTATATCCGCCTAGAGTAATCATAGAACCGCCTGTTACTACAACTAATACAACTACTACAAAAACTACTACGACTGTTTCAGGACCAAGAAACAAAGCTGAGATGCAAGAATTATTCTTACGAGATAATCCTACTGCTAAACAATATCCATTTGCTACGGAGGCTTTAATGGGAATAACAGATGTTTTTCTAATCGGCTCTCTTGCAAAAGGTGATTACAGCGTTTATGATCAAAAAACAAGACAGGAAGTTATTAACAGGTTGTGGAATACTGCTTACGAACAAAATAAAAAAGGAGAAAGAATGCTTTCTCTTGAACCAGAAAAAACGCCTTTCTCGAATCGAGAAGTTCAGTTAAGAAATTTGATGCAAAGTTTTTTGAATAATACTATATCGAGTCAGGATCCTGAAACTGGGAAATATGCTTTCAGTAATCCTAGTCCAGAATTCTCTGAATATAGAAATCATTTAGCAAGAGTTATTGACAAACAGCCGAAAATAAATGAAAGTGCCAGAGCAATTTTAGATGACGATGATTTGTATCAAAGATCGTTCGATGATTATGCAATAAAATGGACTGCAGTAAGATATGGTAAATCTCAAAGTAAAGAGAATTGGGTTTATCAGCCATTTAGTGATTTGGCTCTATCTGTTTTTGATTGGATAAAAGAAAATGGTACTAAATATGAAAAAGATCAGATTGCATTGAGAGGTTACGATGTAACCAGACTAGGTCATGATGAAGGTCGAAGTGCTACTATGGCTAAACTGTGGTCTTTAGGCAGTCCTGGCTACGACGGAACTGCTACGGTACCCTTTGTTAACAGAGAAGGTGGATTTCAAATCGTAAATGATGGTTACACACCTTTTTCGTTTTCTGATAACACTGCTTTACATTGGCCTAATTTATTTTACAATAACAAAGTTCAGACATGGGGATTTTGGCAAGGTACAGAAGGATTAGTAAAGAACACGGTTCTTAGAGGAGAGAAGATTAAATTGATAGCCTCGGATACACCTCCTAACTATTTATTAGATAGTCTGCTTTACAAACTCTGAGTTATTTGCAAATGTAAGGATTAACCACTGTTTTAGTTGGTTCGCAATTACCACTTGTTGTACCGATTTCTGCCTTACAACAAAAACCTTCACCACATTGTGAACTGGTTAAGCATTCGAGTGGTGCTCGGCATTGGTATCTAAAAAGACTGTCTTCTCTCAAATCACATGTTGTCTGTAACCCACCAACCAATTTTCCAGCACAATGGTTGTTATTAGTACATTCAACAGTTTCTATTTTGCAAGTTTTTTTGTCATCGGGATAACCGGAAATAGTAGTCGGTATAATGCTGCAGTCTGTTACGTGCAAACTTTCAGGATTCTGTTTTTGCGCGTGTACAACAACATCGTACGTGTATGTACCTGAACTAGTTGGGGAAGCTATAGAATTGCTGAATGTAGAAGACCACTTGCACGCTGAAACATCTTTCTCACTGCAAAGTTTTGTTTCTTTTCCTGTGCCTGTGTCTCTGTATACCCAGACATATTCCCATTCGGTTTGTGAAGTGTCTATGTTGTCGACTCCTTTTATTTGATAACTAACAGTAAACGAATCCCCTTGTCTAACTTTAAGTGTGTTGGAATTCGGACAGTCCAAAGTTTGGGCATCATAAGACACTCTAGCAAAATTGAATTTGGAATCTAGCGAATAACTATCGTCCAGAGCTGCGGGCACTCCAGAATCGCAACCAGATTCACATCTATCAGTTATAGCAGATCCTTGACTTGAACTGTCGCATGTGACATCCACGCCACCAGTGCTCGCGTATCTGTGGGTTGCAACCGGTCCGTTGCATTTCAAACAATCCTGAGTGCTTTGCGACCATTTGCCTTCTCTGTTCTCTGAATAGCAGCCGCACTTCCCTCCCCAGCAAAGAGGTAGACAACACGTCCCATAACAATCCTTTTTAACAACACATATTTTTCCATCAAAAGACGAGTCTGATATTGTGGGACATTTAGTTAACTTGCCGTAGGCGACAAATTTTCCAGAAGTTTGTACACCTTGATCGTTTGGGACATTTGGATAAGTCACACCTTTGCACTCAGTCCCACCGCTTGGGGTCCCAGACTTTGGATTGTAACCAACAACACACATACCACCGTCAGATTTTGGCCATACCAGTTCGTATTCATCGCACACAAATCCGTTGTAGTATGCTGATGTTATATCAGGACGGAAACCAAACGAGCAAAATCCTGAAGTGCTTACAACTTGCACATTAACAAATTCACCTGTCCTTGTGTTGCCAGCTGCATCTTTGCACTGCGCTAAAACTCTGTATGTTCCTGTTTGAGGAAACTTGTATACTTTAGTTGCAGTGCAACTTGTACATGGACTTGACAAACTCATCGCTCCTTGGTCGACACCAGAGACAAAAAGATTGCAACTTGCAACTCCTATGTTATCTGATACTTGCGCGGAAAAAGTAACATCCTTGTTCGCCTCAACTTTATCTGGAGAAATTTGCCCTACTGATGGCAGAGTCGTATCTGCACTGCCAACTGTGTAAGTTGCAGGATCGACGCTTTTTCCGTCAGGACCCTTTATGTCGATTGTCACGCTGCAAGTCTGGCCTGCTGTTGCCGTCGCGGATATTGTGGTTGTAGCAGTCCCTCCTTTGTTTACAACTATGTTTGACGGCACACCAGTAGAACTGCAACTTCCACTGGTAGAGCTAACTACTTTATACTCGATTGAATTAGGACAGCCGGCGCCAGACGAAGAATCTGTTGCTTTAATTGTCCAGGTGTAAGAACCGGAAGTTTGAGTTTCGCCTTTTGGTGTGGTGGTTAGGGCGTACGAACAGCTTGACTGGCATTGTGGTTGACCGTTGCTCTGAACTACGCAAGTCTGTCCGCTAGAACATGTGCCGGATGATTTCAATGCGCATCTGTTACTCTCGCAAATATAATATTGTTTAGTCTGCCCGGAGCAGTAGTCCTTGTAAGTTCCGGTAGAATCCTTGCAAGTTTCGTAATATCCTTGTCTGTCCGCATCGGATAGACTGCATGCTTGTACAGCAGAACAGCCGCCGTTCTGACAAGTCCCAGTACCGCCGTATGTCGTACAGGAAGTACCGTCGGTGTCTCTGGTCAAGGTCGCAGTTTCAGCTGGTTTGCCGGAACCCGTTCCGCAGTTATTAGTGTCTGTACAGCTTCTTGTCTGACTTATAGATTCTGTGCACGTGTCTGTAAAGCCTACAGGCTGCCACGATGTGCAAGACCAGCTTGGTGTGCAAGGTGTCTGCGCAATAATTATCGGTACGTTAATGGAGAATATCGTAAAATAAGTAATCACGAATGTCATGAAGATTGAAAAGAATAAAATTTTTTCCTTCACCGGCCTAGATATATGATAACTTCCTATTTTCGCTCTTGACGAGAGCAACAAAGCAGAACTCCATATCGGAACCAGAATTAGAACTGCTGGCTGCTGAAAAACTGGATGGAAGTTGAACAGAAGACTGAAAGTATAAAAGAGATAAAGAGCTGGCAGAAAAATGAAATAAAGAATATTTGGCTTGATTTTAAATTCTTTCTGGCCTTTCATTAAAGATTGTTTGGTTTACTGGAAATATAAATTTACCACGATTATTTAGTTCTTCGACCGCATCAGAATCAAGTCATAGTACCCAGGCTCGTCCCACTCTCTCACAACTTCGTAGTCGTCCTTAAAAAACTCTGTATAGAACTGATTTGCAAAAACCAGCTTGGGTTTGGAATTTCCAATTTCGTTGAGAATTCTTTCCCTTCCGGCAAAGTTAATGAATTTCAAATCAGAATCAAAATAATTTCCAAAAATTTTCCGCCCGGTGGCAAAGGAGACATAATTAGAACTTCTTGGTTCGCCGAAAATTGTATCAGTTGTGTTTGTGTTTTCTGAAGTGTACTCCGCAAGCTGGTAAAAAACTTCGTTGTGCTGCTCAACAAAATAGAACTCCAAACTTTTCAAATTAGTGAACAGCGCAAACGCCAAGATTGTTATCAAGAACAATTTTAACGAAAGGTGCTTTGAATCGGATAAAACTTTGCCAACAGCAATGAATAGGAAAGGCAGCGGTAGCAAAAAATAATGATAAATCACTTGGCGCAGAGCCAAAAGAATTATCAGATCGTAAACAATGGAGTAAGCAGAAAATAAAATAACTGTTTTGTCCTTGTACAGAATTCCGTAGACAGATGCGAAGATTGACAGGAAAATCGTGAAAAATCCCAAAGTAAGATATTGGTCAACCCAATTAGCTAGCCCGATTTTTTCGGTTATGTTGGCTTGGAAATGATAAAATATTGTATCCGCCAGATAATTGCCGCCGAACAAAAAGTAATTTGCGAAGAAAGAAAGTGCGAAGAAAATAAAATTGTAGACTAGAAATTTCCTGAACTCGGCTCTGCTTAACTTTTTCCTAAAGAGAATTAGAATCAAAGGAAAAATCAGAATTGCCAGATAGCGGGTGAAGAAGGAAAGTGCGAAGAAAACGGAAGAGACAAGCATGTTCTTTCTCAGCAAAAACAAAACCCCCAAGAGCAGAAACAGGAGCACTTCAAACATTCCCATTGCTTGCGAACCAAAAATCAAGAACCCCGGATAAACAAGAAACGCAACAAAAGTAAGAATTGCGGCTCTCTCGCCAAAAAGTTTTTTGGCGATTAGATACGTCAAAAAAGCGCACGCGAAACCGATAACTGCGATGTAAGCTTTGGCTACCTCGAAACTGAAGGCAGAAAATGGTGCCAACAAGTAAAGCTGGACTGGCGGGTGGGCATAGAAGAAATCTTTGTAAGGTGTAAGTCCAGAAAAAACTGCGCGGGCCATGTTAATGTAAATTGTTTCGTCCGAAAAAACTGGGAAAACAAAAATAGCTCGCCAGATCAAAAATGTTGCCGAAAGTGCGAATACTATTATAAGACTTAGAGAAAATTTCATAATTATTTATTAGCCGCAGTTTAAACAAATATGTGTGAGAAATTTATTAAAATTAAAACTTTCTTATTCTTTAAAATCTGCGATGTGTGTTGCGTTTGTCTCAAGAATTTTTATTTTTACTGTTGCTCTGATCACTAGTTTCTTGATTGGCACGAATCCTAATGCTGATACTTGGGAATCACCAATTCCATTCGTTAATCTTTTTGCAAGATGGGACACGGCGTACTACGCACATATCGCGAATTATGGTTATAGTGAAGACATATTCTGGGCGTTCCCACCTCTGTATCCGTTACTGATGCGTATTCTGAATTTCTTTATACCATTTGACATTTCTTTAGTAGGATTTATTTTGAGTAACGCTCTATTTTTCGGTTTCGTGCTTTATTTCTACAAGTTAACTGCAAAAATTTTTGGCCCAAAAATTAGTTTTCTATCAACTGCACTGGTTTCATTCTTTCCATCATCTATATTCTTCTCAGCAGTTTATGCAGAGAGTTTGTTTCTTTTTCTGACAGTTCTTTCCTTCTATTTTTTTGAAAATCGTCAAACTTCCAAGTCGGTTGGCGCGGGATTTTTAGCTGGTTTGACAAAACCTTTTGGATTTTTATCTGGTTTGATTCATCTGTTTAACGGTATAGTAAAACGTTCTAAAAAACAAATTCTTTCCGGTTTGATAATTTTTTCTTCCATACTTGTTTTTTTCCTACTTGGATTTTTATTTACTGATAACCTTTTTGTCTTCTTTGATGTGAAGCTAAAATACTGGGATGCTGGGATTTTTAACAATCCCTTATACTCGTTTACGTTTCTAACTTTATTTCAAAAAATAATGCTAGTTTTTATTGTCGGACTGTCGGCTACAGCTTTGATAGATTTTTTCAAGAACAGAAAATGGTATTCGAATAAACAGGCTAAGTACTATGTTTTCTTTATCGTATTGTTTTTATTTTATTTGAATTCTCCACTCGAAAGTTTCACGAGATTCGCGTTGGCGTTTATGCCAATTTTTTGGTATTTGGCTAAAATTTGGGGTAGTTTCAAAAAGACGGGTTGGGTAATATTCTTATTATTTGGAATTCTGAATGTTTACAGCACTTCGCTTTTCGTCAATTGGTATTACTTTTATTAATTTTGCCTTTCCGGTTAGTTGTTAAAATGATATACCATGAGACGACGGAGACATGACCTAGCAATGCCCAAAAAAATATATCCTCGACAGGTATAAAGTTGTCAAAAATATTCAACATTAAAATATATTTTCCTGTATATTGCCAATTTCCGAAGTGCACAAATCCCAAGAGTATGTGGGCAAGATTTATGGGAAATGTAAAAAGAGTGAGTGATAGTAAATACTTAATTTGTTCGCTAAATTTGAAGACCACGATTATTATAGGAAATAACAAAAATGGGGCAACAAGTTTCAAATATGAAAAATCATTTCTAACGAATGCCAAAAATGGATTACTGTCTAAAAAAATTCTAACAAAAGTTACTGAACTTAAAAGCAACAAAGCAATTATCAAAAATTTTTGAGTTAAATTACGTTTAAGATATATTGGTCGTATCTGTCGTCGTATAAAATGCTCATACACCAGTATGCCAAACAAAACCCAAATTATAGAAAATATTATTTGCCGTAGCACTATGAGAAAGTTAATTTGATAGGAGAGATCGATCAACCATGCACCTACCAGCGGTCCTAAAATAATTATAAAACTAAACATGATTCCGATAGGAATCGAAACTTTTAATAAGGTTGGCACCTTTTTTAGTTCACGAATTATTAAGTAAAATACTGGTACCAGAAAAAAAGCTATGTGAAAGAGTGTGACATCTAAATTAGTTGAGTTAAACAGGATAAAGAATAGAACTACATAAAAACCCATAAATACTGTGGCGTCAATAATGTAAGTGGAATTTTTCGATACCATTTCATACAATTTTTATTTCCTGTATTTTAAAAGTCAAACATCGCATATCATCCTGTCCTACATTTTCTTTCGGCGTCTCGCAACCATCAGGAGAGTAGAATGTTAGAATATTTTTACCAGATTTAAGATGAATTGGAACTTCTATAGAAACTGGTAAATCTACATCTCTTGATGTAACAAAATTTCCGTTAATTGCAACTATCAAATTTCTTGGTTTGCTAAAGCTAGTTATACCAAAAACGAGAATTGCGTCTTTGTCTTGTGCAGCTGAAAAAACAATACTGGAGTTGATAGACATCCATCTCCACTTTTCAGCAAAACCTTCTTCTAAAAACCAATTACCGTCATAAAAGAAATTTTCATCTCTGAAGTCTTTTGAATAAAATAATCCGAGTGACGCAACACCAATAGCCGCACAACTTTCGGCAGCAATTTCCACGCATTTACTTTGTGACGAAAAATTGATTCTATTTATTCCTGGCTGAAGATTAACAAATGGCAGAATTATATCATTCCCTGAATCAAACACTTCATAATCGAATTTCGCATCATCAAACTCAACTCTCAATTTGGATTTATCGTTGTAACTCCACGCTAGAAATCCTAAATGCACAGGTGTCTCAAATTTATTAGAATTAACTAGGAAAACCGTACCATTTTTATTTCCGATTAGCATAATCTCGCTTGCATTTTCTATTTTAACTGGAGATATTTCTTTAAATTCGTGCCACAGAGCTCTAACTGCAAAAGTTATGCATCTGTCATCAGCGAATGGCGGCAGCAACTTATTTACTTTATCGCATTTGTCTTTTGATTTAAGTAAAATTATATTGTTTCCGTTCTCAAGCAGAACTTGTACGTTCAACTTAGTCCACTCTGGTTGCAACTCTCGGGAAAAGAGATTTTTCCCATTGTGAAAAATTTCCAATGTTCGATTTTTGAAAAAGGGTTTTGCGACAAAAAATAAATTCAAAACTTTTTCATCATCTGAACTTCTTATCAGAAAAGTTCCGTTATCAGCCATCCACCTGAAAGGACCTTTTTCATCGTATTCCAACTGGTAGAAATTATCACCAACGAATAATTTATCATCTAAAGACGTATCGGTATCAAAATCAAAAAAAGCGATCACCGGAAGTGAAATTAGTGGAAGTCCAATGGGCTGGGCTGGATAATAAGTATTATTTATTTTGAGCCAAGCATCAGTGAAATTTTCTGTAGAAAATTTACCCTCCCTAAGTATCAGCATTGCGGCATCAAAATGATTTTGTGAGTCAGTTGAATAGAACGTATCTGTAACTCGTATAAAAGAGAGTGACAACACTATACTGATTGCAACTACAAGAAGAATTTTGTTATCCATAATTACTCTTATTAAGAGTACCTTTTTATTTATTATTAACAAAGGTTTTCTATGGTCAGACTAGCTGAGCTAATAAATAACAAAAACAAGAAATTGTTGTTTTTTGCTGTAATCTTTTTGTCTGTATTTTTGTTTTTTTATGTGAACTTCCAAATCAGCGAGACTCTGCTGTTGTCTGGAGAAATTCCACAAATTCATAACATACTTGGTTTGAAATTTTTCAACGTAGTCATGTTTACGCTCACCATATACTTGCTGTATTTATTTGTTGTAGAACTTACCAAAAACAAGTCAATAGCTTTGCTCTCTTCACTTCTACTGTTAGCAACTCCGCTAGCAAATCACGCAATCATAGGTTGGACTCACATCCCTACGACCTTCTTCATTTTGTTGGTATACTATTCTTTAGTAAAATTTGAAAAAACGCGCAAGATGCATTGGAGCATTTTGATGGCATTTGCCTCTGGAATTGTATTCAATTTGAGACACTTGGATATAGTTTTTGTGATTCCTCCTTTCCTGTACCTTGTTTACAGGTTGCTTGAAAGACAAAAATTTCTAGAACTGATCTTACCTATAACCATAGTGTTCATTACCATGCTACCAACTTTACTATTCAATTACTATTCATTTGGCAGCGTTTTCCTAACTCCATATCACATGCGGGCTTTTGCGTTACCACCCCATCCGACGTTCAACATAGCAAACGAATTTGATTTGCTACGAATGCCGCAAGTAATGCCGTTGATGTTATTTAGATTTGATCCAGAAAGTACACCAGTTACAGTTGGCGATACAGATTATTCTTTCAGGTACTACAAGTCAGCTTTGTTTCAGTCTTCGCCTTTTTTAATTCTTTCGATACCAGGTTTCGTTCTCTTTTGGCAAAAACATAAACAGAAAAAACTTTTAGCATTGATTTTGCTATCGATGATTGCATTAACTGCTGCTTATTCCTCTTGGTTGTTTTACGGCGGTGGTTGGACTACAAACATGCGGTACTTAACGCCGCTGATACCTTTCTTATCCTTTTTTGCTGTTTTTGGTATTTTCCATCTTGCAATGAAAAAAGAATTGCTACGAATTGGTTCTTTAATTTTTGTGTTGTCCTTAATTTCGCTTTTGTTCTTTTTGATTCAATTTAAGCCATTAATTGCAAAAAATCTAATGAACATGATAACTTTTGTGTTTTCAGTTTTTCTGTTAGGAGTATTTATTTTAGCACTTAAGACGAAGTTTAAAATCTTTAAATGGTTGTTTGTTGGAGTTGTTTCTATAGCAATTGCGTTAAGCAGCTTAATGGTTTACTTACTTGATAATTTCTTATTGTTTTATGGCGATAGGAGTACTATGTTTATTTTTAATTTTGGTTCTAGTTTATTTCTTGCAATAGCCTTTACAGCAAGTCTATCCTTCTTGGTGTATACAGTTGCTATTAAAATTTTGAAATACCTTAGAGTATTTAGATAACATGAAAATTACTGCAGTAATACCTACACTTAACGAAGAGGGGAATATCAGAAAAGTTTTAAATTCTGTTTCAAAATATGTTGACGAAATAATTGTCACGGATGGTTATTCTAAGGATAATACTGTTAGAGTAGCCAAAGAGTTCGGAGCGAAAATTCTTTACGACAACATTGGAAAAGGTTCTGCATTAAGAAAAGGTATCAATACTGCAAATGGTGACGTGATAGTTCTTTTTGACTGCGATCTTTCTCACCGAGCATCGGAAATCGGAAAAGCAATAAAGTTAATAAATGATGGGTATGAAATTTGCATGCCGTCTAGAACAATTGGTCATAGCGATGATCTAACAAAATTCAGAAAATTTCTCAACATGCTGCTCGCGAATTTTGTCAATTTTGTTTGGGGTAGTAATTATACTGATGTTTGTTATGGATTCCGTGTTGCAAAAAAGAGTGCATTGAAAAAACTTGATCTGTCGTCGAATGGTTTTGAAATAGAGACAGAAATTTCAATAAAGGCTGCAAAAAAACGATTGAAAACAAAAGAAATCCCAACTTATGAAAAAAAAAGAAAGTATGGAGAGAGCAAGTTCAACTTGTTTTTTGATGGCCTAAGAATAATCAGAAGAGTTTTCGTGGAGTTGATAAAACATTAAACATGGACTGAAAATTACAATTGGCATACCGGTTTACAATGACAAAAAAAATCTGGAAAAGTTATTGGAGTTTCTTTCAAAAGAAAAATCTAGCAAGGAAATCCTAGTAGTCGCTTGTGGTGAAGACAATACAATTAGTGCCGCTAGAAGTTTCCGTAAACGTATCAAAAATTTGAGAGTTTTTGAAGAAAAACAGAGGAAAGGGAAAGCATCTGCTGTAAATGTTATACTCAAAAATGCTAAGGGTAAAGTTATAGTCTTTATAGATAGCGATACTCTGCCGATTGCAGGAGGAACTTCACTTTTAGCCAAAAGGGTCCGTGGGAATATGGTAGCTGTTTCTGGTAGACCACGAGTTAAAATTAAGAATTGGGAAGATAGCCTACGGGGGATAATTTGGGACATGCATCATATACTGCTACAAAATTATAACAAAAAAATTTCTGCAAGTTTTTGCGCAATAAAAAACGGGGTAATTAAAAAAATTCCAAGTAATGTGATAAATGATGATGCTTTTATCATTGCCTCTTTGTTGAAAAGAGGTTATGAGATTGGTTATGAGCCTCGAGCTATTGCTTACATGAACAATGCAAATAATTTACGAATGTATTTGGAAAGAAGACGGAGAATAGCTCGAGGATATCATCAATTAACCGAATTCGGATTCAATTCATCTGTACCGGTACGAATTCTGGTTAAAGTTTTATTCACTTACCTAAAAACTCGCAAGAATTTTTTGGATACAATTTTAGTTGTTTTATTGGAATTGTTAGCAAACTTTTTAGCTGTATTTGATACACTAGTTGGTCGCACACCATATATTTGGAAAAGGTGAAAACAAATTTTGCAGAAAGAAATTGGAAAAATCAAAAAGACTTTGAAAAGAGAATTTTATCATATTCCAATTTGGCTACTCATACTTCTTGCATTTTCATTTTTGATTCGAGTCTACAATCTTGGTGATCGAAGTTTTTGGGAAGACGAGGCGTTATATGCCATATCTGCCGAACAAATTATTGATAACCCATTTAGAATTCCTACATTTCCTGGCAGCAAAGATTTGATCGTCGTGCCATCGCTATTGTACTATTATTTGTTGGCTGGTTTCCAATTGCTGCTGGGGGCAAGCGAATTTGCTTTTAGATTGCCAAGCGTAGTCTTTGCAACTTTGACAATTTTCTTGGTATATAAAATCGGTAAAATATTATTTGCTGATAAGACTGCTTTTTTTGCCACTCTGTTGATGTCAGTAGGCACGGAATTTCTGATTGTCTCAAGAGAGGCTATACCAATTACATTTGGAATGTTTTTCGCAATACTTTTCATATTCTTCTATCTGAAAATTTCAAATAGCAAATTGAAATATTACATTCTGTCAGTTGTTTCTGGAGTAATGGCTTTCGTATCACATTTCATGAATTTCGCATTACTTTTGATACTGCCTTTAATGATTCTTGTGCGAAGCAAGAAAAATCAAATTAAAAAAAATTTAAAATTTATGTTGCCACTTTATTTGGTATTGTTTGTCGTGTTTGTGTCTATTTTTCTTGGTATGGTTCTAAACTTGCAACATCCACTTTTTTCGAATCCAGCTTACGAATTATACCAAGAAACCAATTTTACCACAATTCTAGAAAATCCGCAACCAGTACTAGCAACTATCAATAACGGAGTAGACATCTTGTTAAGTTCAAGTGCTGGTGGTTTTGCTGAAGCATTGAATGAATTATTCTCCTTCTATTTTTCACCATCATACTTTTATCTTCCACTGGTGTTTTTCTTGATCTTTTTTGTGAATTTAGTATTTCGAAAAGATAAAGGGGATTTATTTGTTGCAATTTGGTTGGTAAGCATTGTTGCATTTCTACTTCCAATTTTTGCTGTATACTCTTACCTCGACTTAAAAATTTTTCGATCACATTTTTTCTTCATACCGCCAATTTTTTTGGTATTTGGCAGGATCATCTCAATACTTGAAAACAAAAGATTATTAGGTATTTTGCTATTGTCAATTTTGTTGATAGTTTACTTGGTGCGATTACCGGCGATTTTAGAAAAAAATCTCATCTCAATTTATATTCCACCAAGAGAAAATATAATTCAGTACAACCTCAGGATTCCACCACCAACCAATTACATGGATCTGTCATTTAGAGACGGATTTACTTTTAAAGTTTTTCCTGAGGGATTGAGAGAATTTAAATTCGATGTGATATTTTATCCAGAAGGATTACAGGGTGTTGTTAAAACCGTAAAGACTGATTCAATTGTTTGTAATCCGCAAGAATATCCTGCCGATAGTTTGCAGGGTTTTCTTAATGGACGGGTCTTCTGTTTGGATAGACATCCTGTTGGCTATGATGATTCTGCTGAATGGGATTCCGTCACTCAACTAATACTTTCAGAAAATCAGCCAGACGATAAATGGTACATTTCCTTTGTTTCTCCGTACGTTTACTATTCTGGTAACTCAACCGCTGCTGAAATAATGGATTTGCATTGCAACTTAAAACATGTCTATTGCAACGTGACCAGAGACCTGATTGAACACATTGGTAGGGTGTGGATTGTCAGTGACAAAGAAAGAATTCACTGGCAATTAAACGAATTCGAAAAGCAGCACATACAAAAAGAATGTAAATTCAACGAAATGGCAAGCATGTTTGTTTACAAGTGCCTAAATGAACAAAAGAACTAAAATATACAGTAATCCTTCATGTACTCCGTAGATAGAAGTCCTCACGTTTTCGAAATTTTGATTCAGATCTCTACTAAAAATTTTTCTGAATCGAAGCAAATTGAATACCAAAAAAATGATGGGCAAAATTACAAAAATATTGCCGTAGAAAATGAAAATGAAAATTAAACTTACCAAAAATGGGATTACAAATGAAAATCTCAAAATCTTAAAAAATTTCTTTGTCCCTAATTTCACACATGTGGTTATTCTGTTTGATTTTTTATCAAAATTGTAGTCAGACAACTGGTGCAGAAATTCTGACAAGAAGTAGTACCATGCTACGTAGATTAAAAAGAAATAAAAAATCAAATTTAGTTGTCCATCGACAAGAAAAGCAAAAGTGAAAATACTAACTGCTCCCAAAATGTTTATCGGTGCATCTAAAAAGGTTCTGTTTCTGAATCGGAAAGGTGGGGAAGAATAGCTATATGCTAAAAAAATGAAAATAAGAGAGAAAGCAACAGCTAAAGTTGATTCAACAAAAATTGAAATTAATAAAATTGAAATTAATGCAGGCATGCCAACTAAAAACAAAGCCTTATTTTTTCCGAATTTTTTAATCGAAGTTTGAATATAATTTTTTTCTTTTTCAAGTATTGCATCAAAATAATTATTTATAGATCTGGCAAAAGCCAGAAGTAAGGAACAGACTATTAACAGAAGAACAAGACTTAGATTAAAAATCATAGAACTGCTGGCGAAGAAAGCAATCACAACTAAACCTAAAACATTTACCCAATCTTTCACTGCATAGAAATTAATTAGACTTAGCATAGTGTAGCCAATTCTTTTTGAAAATTTAAGTGTGGTGTTATCCTCTCCAAATCAGAACGCGGATGATTGCTTTTGTTATGCTGCCCGAAGGCTCCTGAATCAAGATTGGAGTTTCGTATACGGCCCTGTCTGTGCTGCCCACTGGTTGAGGTCCGTAGTTGAGAACAACGGAAAAGGTATTTGTCGCTCTCACTGTGAACCCTCCGGAATCTTCGACCGAGGCGGTTGCCGTGTAATCCCCTAGGGATGAAGGCGCGGAGAAGTTGCACGACCAGTAACCTGACGGGTTGCTCGTACCGTAGCAGCTTCTTCCTGACACTGAAAGTGTTACTATGCTGCCGTTTACAGGCGACGTGTCGAGTGCAGTGACCCTGCCGCTTGCGTTTGTGGGTTCGTCCCACCACGATTCTGCAGGCGAGATTGTCACATTAAGCACGAGCGTGGGCACGTCAACCGTGCACTGCCTTCCCAAACAAATTATATAGTTTGCGCTGGATGCATTGCCTGCACCTGCCTGCGCGACTGTAGAAGTGATTATGTAATTTGTCGACGTTGTGTTCATGCCTCCAGAGTAAACTGTTGGCAGAAGTATTTTGTAGTTTGTCGAGCTGAGTACAAGGGGCGAGTAGCCTGTGCTAGTGAAAACTAAAAAAATAAAGAACGCTAAAAAAATTACAAGTATGTACTTTTCTTTCCGCATTTGTATTCACCGAATTTTTACTGCTGTATAACAGTTGTGTTGGCTTGCACCGCTTGAGTTACTGGAGCCAGCAGCAATGTTGCTGTCTGGTCGCCTGACGTGATTGTCAGTCGGGCTACGCCGTTGCTCTGTATCTGCGTGAGTATGTTGTTCAGCAGCTGAATCCTGCCGTCATTGACCCCGAGCGTGTATGCGTTGTTCAACTCTGCCTGCCTCTGCGTTGTGAAATTTTCATTGATTATGTAAGTCACAGCGACGACCAGAGCGACAGCGAGTGCAAGTACCATGATCTTTTCTCTTTTCATAAATTTTCCTCCGAATATATTTCGTCTTGACTTCATTTTTATTCAGCCACCCATGTCCAGTCGAATGGTGCGCCCTGCGGCGTCAGTCTGCCTGAGCCTGGCGATGAAGCCTGCCACGCCCAGTCGAACGGGGTTCCTGACTTAACAAGATCACCGCTGCCTGGAACTTTCCAAATCCAGCTAAGAGGTCCGCCTACTAAGGTTGTATAAGTTGCTCCTGCTGTTTCAAGCACACCTGTAATCAGAAGTTTGAACTGCGAGTATCCCTGTACTGCTGGCTCACGTCTTGCCGTGAGATTGTAAGCAGTTGTATAAATTCCATCTGCTGCAGCAACCCTGTGCCAATGTCCGTTGATTGTCCTGTTGTATCCGCCGAGATAGAGCTGGTAGATTTCATTTGCTGATAGAGAGCGATTGATTAGAAGAACTTCGTCAAGCGTACCGTTGAACCAGTCGTTGTTTGCCGTCGCAGATCTTCCTGCCATAACCCAATCACCAGAGTTGTCTGCAGTCAAAGCCATATTTCCAGAAGCATCTTGCGTACCGTTCAAGTATAGTGTTACGGCATTTGTACTCCTAGTATAAGTCATAGCTATGAAAGACCAAACATTGGCAGGAATTATTGTCGATCCTTCGACTCCCGCAATTCCCGAAGAATCGAAAGTAACTTTATTATTATCACTTATACCAAATCGTTTCATTCCAGTACTCCATGTTCCGCTGTTGGCTTTGGCAAGAGCGTCTTGCCATCTTCCAGTAGAAATTCTTTTAGTCCACGCAACTATCGTATAGTCTGTTGTTCCAAGATTGAAGTTCTGCGCATTGCTTACATTAACATAACCCGTTGAACCATCGAGATTTATGCATGAACCAAAGTTCATCTGGCAAGAAGAATTTGTAAACCAAGTTGCTCCCCCAACCACCTGTCCATTATTCCCAAATCCGCTACTGTCAGTAACATTCACAGTAGAATTATCATTGAACCTCAGATGCAAAACAGTATCCTTCGGAGTAATCGGCTGCAAAGTTGTGTTCGAATCCTCCACTCCAAAGTATCTGTATCTGCCGCTGCCTGCTGCGCCTATAGTGTTGAAGTCATCGTAGTATTTAGAAACTTCTCTTGCGTAATGCTCTTTTATTTCCCAGTCCGCTAATGCTCGCGGATAGATGCGTACCTCATCCATTAAGCCGTTAACGCTACTCGACCAAGCTCCGGCCGCACTCTTTTGTGCACCTATGCTCAAAGTTCCAGTGTTAGAACACAAGTCTCCTCCTCCGCTTGTGTGTGCAGCAGTAAAAATACCATTTACGTATAACTTTCTGTTAATTCCGTCGTGGATAGCTACAACATGATACCAAGTATTTGCAAGAGGCGTGCCACCTGCAATTTGCGTACCGACTGAAGCTGTAAAGATAAATTGTGGTGTTGTATCGATGTAAAGTTGATAAGGAGTATTATCTCCGCATAATCCTGTTACGGGAGTTTTCATTACCATTGTCTGTTGCGCAGCAAAACTTCTTGAATTCACCCAAGCCTCTACGGTCATCTGTGTTACATCAAGTGAATTCGAATCTGGAACTTCTACGAAACTAAGACTTCCATCAAAACTTAAACAATTCCCTAACTTACAAGAAGAATTAGCTATCCAAAATGTACCATTTGCATAACCATTATTCCTATTCTCACTCGCATCAGTAACGTTTGCTCTAGCACCTTCGTCGAAATGCCATATGCCAGCAGCACCGCCGTCGTAGTTGAATGCGGTAGTAACTGTATGAGTAGTGTTGCCGCCAGCTTTAGCCCAGTTCGGATAGCTGTCTGCTGTTGCAAGATAGTCTGATAGAACTTCGTCAGCTGATAAAGCTCGGCGATAGATTTTTACATTATCCAATGTCCCGTTATAGAAGTTTGCTGAGGCTGGGTCGTCTGAAAATACTAATGGATCTATGATGTCGTCATTGGAGGTGTGCGCACCGCTGTCAATTTGTACGCCATCAATGTACATATAAGTGGTCACTCCGCTTCTGGTAACTATAATGTTGTGCCATACGTTGTCGTTTACTGCTTTTGAACCACTGTCAACAATTACCGGGTTGTTTGCATAGAATCTAATTTGCCCAGTCCCACCATCCATATACGTATACCAGCCTGTTGAAGCGGCCGATGTGGTTTTAGAAATGATGTTAAAATTGTTGATTGCAGACGTTCTCATCCAGAACACGATGGCAAAGTCCCCGGTTCCGAAATTGAAATTGGTCGAATTTCCCACGCTGGCATACGAGTTGT
>CAZYHQ010000007.1:0-35498 GCA_964646855.1 uncultured archaeon | reverse complement strand
GTGGACCGGACGGGATTTGAACCCGTAGCCTCTTGCTTGCGGAGCAAGCGATTTCGGCAACCTTCTACCGTTGATCTACCGGCCCAAAGTTAGCCTTAGTTTCTGCATGTCGTAAACCATTCTTTCAAAATTCGGATCGAATGATTCCGGATTCGCCGAAATTGCGATTTGCAGTTTCAACAAATCTTGATATGGCATCCCCCTTATAAATTCGTAAACTCTGAAGCCAAATTCTATTGAATCTACATGTTCCCTGCGCATTTCGTCAAGCGTATAATTCTTGTCTTTCACAATACAAAATAGGCAGTAAAATTATAAAAACCTAAAATAAGTATAGTTTATTCACGGGCCCGTAGCTTAGCCTGGTTGGAGCATCCGACTGATAATCGGGAGGTCAAGAGTTCAAATCTCTTCGGGCCCACAATAAGTTTTCCAGAAAAAGTTCCGTGCTGGTAAATTAAAACTTCTCTTTTGATTAATTTAAGTTTTTGTGTGGTGTGATTTAACAATCGCACCGGAGAAGTTGCTTTTTGAAATTTCTGCATATATTTTCTTGTGAACGCCGTGGACAGAGCATTGCGAAAGGGCTGGCCGCAACATGACGTCTCTAAACCTCTTTCCGATGTTGTATTTAGATACTATCCTGATGCGGACTCGAAAATTCTGTTTGCGGACGATGCGAAAGCCAGCGACGGGTACAAAATGCATTACGCAATAGGATTGTCTTACGTTACTGTGAACGAGTTTGAGTCCTACCGGATTCCGAACGGCTCGATAAGGAAAAATCTCAGATGGTCGTTCGTGGACAGTTTCAAGAAGGCGAATGGCAGTTTGGCCGCTCAGTTGTCTGAAGCATATTCTGACCTTCGTGATGACATCGCAGCAATTGTTGTATGCAAGCTGTTCGATCGTCAGGCAATTCATCGGGAGCTTGATGCAGGATATGTGCCCTATTCTTCGGAAATTTTCAGCAGAATTGTCGTAACTGACCCTTTTGTCGTGAAAGATAAGGGAAAGAAACGGACTGTGCCAGTCGAAGATCAGTTCAGAGAATATTTGTACAAGCAGCATGTCGGAGACGTTGTCAAAGAAGAAATTGTAAACAGGTTCAAAAAGAATTAGCAAGTTGTTGAATCAAAAGGATTAAACAATTGTAATCAATATATATTTTAGAGAAAATGATAATTGCGGCGACTTCTGACGCGCACGTTCCGCTGTACTACGAAGAATTTGTCAGGGCCGTGGAAAACCTGAAAGTAAAGCCGGACTTGTTCCTCATTTCCGGGGACATGATTCACCGGGGAGACTTGGACGAATACCAGAAGGTTTACAACGTCCTGTTCGGAAAAATCTTTTGTCCGATTGTTGCGTGCTTTGGCAACAACGAATACCCGCAGCTGAGAGACCAAGTGAAAGAAAAATTCAAGGAAATAAGATTCCTAGACGACCAGAGCATAATCGTCCCTGCCGGGGGGATTGACGTGGGAATTTTCGGCACTACAGGCAGCTTGGAGACTCCCACTCCGTGGCAAAAAACAAACATACCGAACATAGAAAAAATCTACGAGGATAGGATAATGCTCGCGGAAAAGCACCTGAACAGGCTGCCAAGGAAGTTCAGAATTTTGATAATGCACTACAGCCCTACGTACAAGACTCTGCAGGGGGAAAACCCGAGATTTTTCAGCAGCATGGGCAATCAATTGTACGAAAACGTGATCAATTCGCAGAAACCAAATCTGGTAATTCATGGCCACAGCCATCGCGGAACTAAACAAGTTTGGATTGATACTACACCTGTGTTCAATGTCGCACTGCCGCTCAACAGGGGAATTGTAATTATCGATACCGAAAAATTGAAACCTGGGTTGGCGAAGTTTGTTTAAGATTTTTCCTTAGAAACTGGAACTCCCTTTTTGTACTCCTGCAAGACCAGATACGAGTTTGTTTCCATAACTCCTGGCAAAGAGCGGATAGTTTTGATGACATTGTTCAAGGAGAAAGAAGTAAATGCTCGAGCAACAACCATCACGTCGAAATCCCCGGTGATTTCGTACACGTTTTCAACATTGGGAATCTGCAACATGCTGGAAATAACTTGGTGCAGGTCCACTTTTGTGTGCATCTTCACCGCAATCAAAGTTGGCAGGCCTTTAATATGTTTTTCATCTTCAAAATTTTCCTCGTCCACATGATCCTTCATAAACTAAGATCTTGTCTTTATAATATATTAAATTTTTGCTTTGCCAAATAAATATTTACTGCGAGTAACTGACGAGAAATTTTCTGAAGCCATCTAGACCTTTTTCATCCTTCTTGTGGTACAACGTTTTTTTACTGGATATATTCCATTCTTCCAAATAACCCCATCCAATGAGCTTTTCAAAAGCTTGCAACCTTAGACTACAACTGCGATAATGCGTAACTCCTGCTTGTGAGCGTTGGAAGAAAGCAGCGAGTTCCGTCAAATTATACAATAATATTTGCATCTCGCGACGTCCTTCTTCTGTCAAACTTTCGAATTGGGCCTTGTATTTTCCTGCGCTGCTTTCAACCATGGAGAATATTATGTGAAGATAATTTTAAAAGCTGTTTGAATTTTAAGGTAAAATTGTGTAGCCTTGCTCCGTTCTTGTGATTCATAACTTGCTTGACTCATCGTTCGGCACAGGCTTTGGAAGCAAGGCAATAATTAATTTGTTTTCTTAATTTAAATTCTAAATACCCAAATTTCATTAATGGTGTCTATATGCAGCCAAAAATAAGAGAGAAAAGATGGGACCATAAACTTGAGAAAAAAGTTCTTTCAGGCTGGAAAAAAAATAAACTATATAAATTCAATATCAAGAGCAAGAAAAAAATTTTTGTTGTCGACACTCCGCCACCTTATCCTTCGGGTAGGCCATGGCACATCGGAGCTGCTGCGCACTATTCGCAAATCGACATGATTGCTAGAACCGCCCGCATGCTTGGGCATGAAGTTTTATTTCCCATCGGCATAGACAGAAATGGTCTGCCTGTGGAAATTTACACCGAAAAAAAATTCGGCATTAGCATACATAACACGCCAAGGGAAAAATTTATTGGATATTGTAAAACTGCGTTGGATGATTTGGAAGCTGAGATGATTGAAATAATGAAACAGATGGGTTTGTCTGGAGACTTCAAAAATTACTACCGTACTGACTCGGAAGAATACAGAAAACTTACGCAAGCTACATTCATCGAACTTTGGAGCAAAGGAATGATTTACGAAGACACAAGACCGAACAACTATTGCCCTGTATGCAAAACGACTATCGCGGACGCGGAAGTGGTTTACAAAGAATTGCCATCGCGGTTAGTTCATATAAAATTCAGGGTTGCGGAGACGAGTGAAGAAATAATTATTGCCACCACGAGACCCGAACTTATCTTTGCTTGCCAAGCAATTTTGTTTAATCCTGAAGACGAACGTTACAAAAAATACGAAGGTATGCACGCTGCAATTCCGCTTTCAAACAGAGAGGTAAAAATAACTTCCAACAACGTTGTGGATCAGAAGTTTGGGACAGGAATCGAAATGGTTTGCAGCTACGGTGACTATACGGACGTGAGGCTGTTTCGCGAGCTGCAGTTGGATGAAATTGTTGCGATAAACGAAGAAGGAAAAATGACGCACGCCTGCGGGAAGTATGCTGGGATGGCAATAAAGGAGTCGAGAGAAAAAGTTATCCAGGACTTGGAAGAGTTTGGGCTTATAACCAAAATTGAAAAAATCTCTCACAGAACGCCGACTTGCGAGCGGAGCAAAAATGCCATTGAAATCATTCCAATGAAGGAATTTTACTTGAAGCAGTTGGATTTCCTGCCGCAGCTGAGGCAAATTTCAAAGAAGCTGATTTTCCATCCGCAAGCGCACAAACAGCTCTTGTCTGACTGGATAGATTCTGTGACCATTGACTGGCCGATAAGCAGGAGAAGATTTTACGCAACGGAAATTCCGGTGTGGTATTGCAAAGATTGTGGGGGAGCGCATGTGCCTGAAGCAGGAAAGTACTACCAACCGTGGAAGGACAAGGCTCCGTTTAAAAAATGCGAAGGTTGCGGGTGTGGCGAATTCGTAGGAGAAACGAGAACTTTCGACACTTGGATGGATTCGAGCGTCTCGCCTCTGTTTATTTCCAAATACCAGAAAGACAAAAAGTTTTTTGCAAAAACTTATCCGAACACCCTGAGACCGCAGGCAAAGGATATAGTTCGAACCTGGCTTTACTACACGCTGCTCAGATGCTTTCAGATAACTGGCAAATCTCCGTTTTCGCACGCATGGATAATGGGCTACGGGGTTGACGAAAAAGGAGAGAAGATGAGCAAGAGCAAAGGAAACGTTATCGATCCCATTCCGATTTTAGAGCAATACGGGGCAGACAATTTCAGGTTCTGGAGCGCAAGCGAGTCGAGTTTGGGTTCTGATTTTCGGGTTTCTGAACAAAAGATACAAAGCGCCAGCAAATTCATCACAAAACTTTGGAATGTTTCAAGATTCATTTCGATGTTTCCTATCCCCAAAAAAGCGAAACTCACTGAAACAGACAAATGGATTTTGGCAGAACTAAACTTGCTGGTTAAAAAATGCTTGAAAGGCTATGAGGATTTTAATTTCTTCGTACCAGCAAATGAACTCAGAGATTTCCTATGGAAGGTTTTTGCCGACCATTACATAGAAATGGTAAAGACCAGGGCGTACGGGGGGGGATTCACTAAATCGGAAAAGCAGGCAGCTTGGTCCACGCTGCATACTTGCTTGGAGACAATTTTGCAATTGCTGGCACCTATATCGCCGTTTTCAACAGACTACATCGCTACAAAGCTTTACCACAATTACAGCATACATGCTGAGGAATTTCCAAAGGCAAAATGGAACACAGCTTCGTCGAAACTAACGAAAAAAATTGTCGGGTTCAATTCAAAAGTTTGGAACGAGAAAAAGAAAAAAGGATTGTCACTGAAAGACGAGATAAAAATTAAAATTCCTAAAGAGTTAAAAAAGTTCGAGAAAGATTTGCGGGCAATGCACAACATTAGATAATACGTAAAGAATAAAAACTCAATAAACATTTATTTTTTATGAGAAGATTCAAGGTACTTGCAGATGTGTTGGATAGGATGCGTTCTCCTGAAACGAGTATCATGTTGAAACCAGACGACCGTGTAATTGGTACTATAAAGATTTCGAAACATATTTCAGGTTCAAATTACTCGGCTACGTGTTTAGATTCTTATTCCAAATCACAACTAATTGTTGCGTCCGAAAATCCTCTAAAAAGAAATTGTATCTACAATGTCAACGGTAGACTTGACATAAATCGACAAACATTAGAAGCAATGTTATATTTAGAAGAGATTGAAAATTATTCACAGAGTATGAAGTAATACAAATTCAAAATAATTAAACAAATTTTCGAGAAAAATCTGAGAGCGATGCACAACATTAAACCCTGACGAAGTATTCCCACACTTTTCTTTTTAGCAGGAGTGTCGCAACAAGGGTTGATAGCGCAGAACCCAAAGTCATAATCAAAAACAAGATTCTGAATCCGTGGATTTCTGCAACAGTCCCGCCTATCAGCGCAGCGCCAGCATACACTATGTTGATCGAGCCTTCCCATTGGGACCATTCCTTGCTTTCCTTACCTTTGTCCAAGCCTCTGGAGAATATCGCTTCAAAAGTGGGGTTCATTATTGCTACCGCTATTCCCAGAATTCCCTGCACGAAAAACAGCTGCATCGGGTCGCTGACAAGGATGTAACCTGCGATCCCTATTGTGTTGACAGCCCTGCCGACTATGAAAAGCTTCCTTTTATTGAACCTATCGCCCAGGCTTCCAAATGCCAGCAGCATGAAACCAATGAATAGAGTGTATACCGCCCAGGCGATGCTAGCAGTAATTATCGTGCCGCCGATTTTTTGCACGAATATTGCGTATATCGGCCCGAACAGACCGGCGGAAAAATTGTAGAAAATGCTGGAGGCAATAAGGATTTTGATTGCTTTGTGCATATATTTAATATTGTTTGCCTAAAAATAAACTCTGGTGAAGTGTATTTAACGAAGAGCAGCTGAAACTGAAAAAAACAATCAAAGAGCTAGAAGAAATCCGAGGGCGGCACACGGAATTGGTTTCTGTCTACGTTCCTGCCGGATCGAATCTGAACGACACTATTTCCCAAATAAAAAACGAGCAGTCCACCGCCAGCAACATCAAAAGCAAGTCCACCCGCAAGAACGTTGTTGATGCGCTGGAAAAAATTGTGCAGCATCTGCGAACTTTCAGGCAGACCCCGCCGAAAGGATTGGTAGTTTTCTGCGGAAACGTTTCTCCTGTGGAGGGAAAGACTGATTTGAAGTTGTGGTCGTTCGAGCCCTACGAGAAAATGGAGAATAAAATTTACTGGTGCGACCAGGTTTTCGTGCTCGAGCCGCTGAAAGAGCTGGTAAAGGAAAAAGAAGTCTACGGTTTGATTGTGCTGGATGCGAAGGAGGCCAACATAGGTCTGCTCAGCGGGAAGCAGATAAAAGTGTTGAGGCATTTGGACTCTGCAGTTCCTGGCAAGACAACAAAAGGCGGATGGTCCCAGTCGCGATACGAGCACGTAAGGGAAATGTTGCTTAACGATTTTATGAAAGAGATTGCAGCTGAAGCTTCGAAAGTGCTCATGCAGCAGGAAAACCTGCAGGGAGTTATTATCGGCGGGCCAGGGCCGACGAAGGACGACTTTTTCAAAAACAAATACCTGCACTACGAGCTGCAGAAAAAAGTCCTCGGCGTGAAGGACATAAGTTACACTGACGAGTACGGACTGGAAGAACTTGTAAAGCGCGGCCAGGACTTGATAGAGCAGTCGGCAGTTGTCAAAGAACGGGAGTTGATGGAGAAATTTTTCGCCGAGCTGCAGAAGGGTGGAAATGTTGTTTACGGCCTGGTGAAAACTTTGAAGGCGCTCGATACGGGCGCTGTTGAAATTTTGCTGGTTTCCGAGGACTTTGACTGGGTGCATGCCGAATTTGTTTGCCAGAGCGGGCACGAAATCGAAATGGATTTGCCAAAAACCAAAGTAGAACAACAAGATTGCCCGAAGTGCGAAAAACCACTGCAGGTAGAAGGCACGAAAGAACTTACAGAATCTCTGACTGAAAAGGCAGAAAGTTTCGGCACGAAAGTTGAATTAATTTCTTCCGACACACGAGAAGGCAAGCAGTTTAAAGAGCTCGGTGGAGTCGGAGCTTTACTGAGATACAAAATTTAAAACAGATTGAAAAATTTTATTGCATTTTCTCCGCAGGTTTTCCAAACTTCTTCAAAACTCATTTTCTTTATTTCCGCGATCTTTTCAGCAACAATTTTTACTGCTGTCGGTTCATTTCTAACTTTTTTGCCTTCGAGAAAAACTTCCGGAGCATTCCAAGGCGCATCTGTTTCTAGGAGCAGTTGTTCAATCGGCATGTCGCGTGTAATTTGAAAATGTTTTTTGCTTCGTAAAACTATCGGACCGATTGAAACATACCAGCCGTTGTCAGCAATTCTTTTGACAAGGTTGTTGTCGCCGAACAAATGAAGGTGGACCTGCTTTGCATCCTGCTGCTCCAAAATTTTTACAACTTCCTCGTAAGCTTCTCGCGAGTGGACAACTAGGGGTTTCTTGATTTCATTTGAGAATTCGATAAACTGAACAAACCATTCTTTCTGTTTTTCTTGCCATTCGCTTTCTTTGATCCAATGGAAATCCAAACCTACTTCGCCGAGAGCAACGATTTTATCCTTGTTCTGCTTTACCAGTTCTAAAAACTCGTCTTTTTCTTTTTCGCTGATTTCCTTTACGTACTCCGGATGCAAACCGACAGCTGCAAAAACAAAACCTTTGTACTTTTCTGTCAACTGCAGAGTCAAATCAAAATCCCTTGGATGGGCGCAGGAAGTGACTACTGCTTTCATCTGCTGCCTGCAGCGATCAATGACTTCGTCGCGGTCTTTTTCGTAATCCTTCTGTTCCAGATGGCAGTGGGCATCAATCATAAAAATAAATAAGAAAGCTTTAAGTTATAAAAACCAAATTTTATCTAGAGTTGGATGGCAAAAAGCAATTTGGACAAATACATTGCCGAAGTTGTTGCAACTTTCGTTCTGGTTTTTGTCGGTGCTGGTAGTGTTGTTGTAAACGGTCTTGGAGCAGAAATAGGAATTCTTGGCATCGCGCTCGCGCACGGGCTGGCGCTGATGAGCATGGTTTATGCAACCTCCCACATTTCCGGTGCGCACATAAATCCTGCTGTGACAATTGCGATGTTTTTGGCAAAGAGGATTGACGGCAGAAATGCAGTTTCGTATATTGTTTCTCAACTCTTTGGATCTGCTGTTGCCGGGTTGCTGCTGTTGACAATTTTCCCGCAAGCTGCTGCTGGCTGGCATTTGGGAGTCACGGATCTTGCAGTCGGGCTGGGCGTTGCAAAGGGGATTTTGATTGAAGCCGTGCTGACTTTCTTTTTAGTTTTCACCGTGTTTGCTCTGGCAGTTGACAGGAGAGCAAGTTCCCAGCATGCAGCGCTTGCAATCGGCGCTGTGCTGACATTCAGCGTTTTGATCGGCGGTGCGTTCACCGGAGCTGCGCTCAATCCCGCCCGCGCATTCGGCCCTGCGCTAGCCTCGTTTTATTGGAGCAACCAGCTGGTTTATTGGATCGGACCGATTATCGGCGCTGTAGTTGCAGGATTTATTTATAGAAAATTGCTTTTGGGAAAGTAGCGGACTTGAAAATTATTTTCCTTCTACAAGGATGGCGTTGACAATTCCGTGCTGGGAAGGTCTGGAAGTAATCCTTGCGTTGCCGATTTCTGTTTTTACTATTGTTCCTTTGGTGACTATTTTTTGTCTGACGTAGTGCGGATTTGCAGGATTCTGGATCACATCAAGAATTTTTACTTTTTTCACAGCATTCGTTTTCTTGTCCAGAACGTTAGCGAACTCGACGGAAGTGGATTTCACTTTAAATCTGTTGCTCTTGGTTTCAACGAATTTTTTAGAGTCCTTCCCGATGGTTGCATGCACAGGAAAACCGCCTAACTCGTACTTGCGCTTTTTTCGATGGGGAATTATCTTTCCGCCTGTTAATTTCTTGCCCCTTTCCCCGTGCCAAATTGCCATGCAATAATTAAATTGTGTATAGTATTTAAGTTTTTGTAACCCCTTTATTTAAATTATGAAAGGTTACAGGGGAAGGCTGGAAATTTTACAGGACATACTATCGGCATGCAATGAGCCAGAACCATTAGGAATAAGTAAAATTTTACAACGCGCGAATGTAAGTGGGTTTAGAATAAACAATTATCTTCGGCAGTTGCTAAAAACAAGAGCATTGAAGCGTGTGAAATTGAAAAGAGGTTATGGCTACCAGACTATGGCCAATGGTGAAGAGGCAATAGCTTACATTGATCGTGCGCTGTATTTGCTGACTCCGAGAGATAGACTTGACGAATACCAAACAATATTGGGAAGGGCGCTCTTTCCTATAGCAAAGAATCAGTTGCGAAAAGGGGCAAACATGTTTCCAGAGCTTTTCAATTTGAGATTTGAACAGCTCGTACAGTACGGTCTGTTAACAGACTGTTTTGATAGTAATTACGAAATTGCTGATGGTAAGCTCATCGAAAAAAGAAACAGAGATTATGTGACAAGTAGTGGTGGACTCGTATTTCTTACTAGCTACAGAGAGTTGAAGGATACCATTGAAGGTCGCAAACAACTGAGAAAATTGCTGGTATCGAATGATGAAATGCCCTTTGCGTTAGCAAAAATAAAAACATAGATTAGTAAATACTTAAATTGTTGCTGTCACATAATTAAAAGAAGTGAAAAATGACAGACAGACCGATTGATGCCATAGACAAAGCCAAAGGCAAAAAAATTATTGTCAAACTCAAAAACGGTGAAGAAGTTATGGGAATTCTTAAGGCTTTGGACCTGCACTTGAATTTGTGGATTGACGAAGCTGAGATACAGAAGAACGGCGCCAACAAAATAAAAATTGGGACAATTCTAATTCGCGGGGATACGATAGTTTACGCAAGTCCTGTGCAAGTTTAAAAAGTTTATTTTCAATTAGAAATCTATGGGAACTGAATATCGTAACCAAGATGATCAACTGTGCGATATTTTACTTGCCGTATTAGACTATCCAGATTCTAGAAATGGTGGCTCTATGAAAAGTTATATTTCGTTAAGGGCAAACGTCAGCACTGTTAAACGCAAGGAACGTATTCAGACATTAAAAGACTGGAAAATGCTTACGGAGACTGAAGCAGAAAGGGGAATGAAAATTTATTGTGTAACTCCGAAAGGAGTGGAGTACGTGAGAAGAAGGGGTAGCGTTAAAGAGCTCCAGAATGACAAAGATTTTCCAGCAGATAATAAGTAGATAATAAAAAGGTTTATTAATTGTTCTGTTGAATTATAAGCTGATTATATGACAAAAGGAACTCCGTCGATGGGTAAAAAGAACAAACTTACCCACATGCGCTGCAGGCGCTGCGGGAGGACCGCATACAGGAAAGACAGAAAGTATTGCGCGGCTTGCGGCTACGGCAGGTCGGCAAAGTTAAGAACTTATTCCTGGCAGACGCACACTCTGCAGGGAACGAGAAGAGTCTAAAGCTGACAATTTCTTTCTTTTGCTGTTTGAATGTAATCGCTTAAATAACTTTTTGCAACTATTTTCATTATCGGATTGCGAGTTTTGTATTCGCGAAAAAATTTTATACAACTTTTCAATTCGTCAGCAGACATAGAGAATAAATTGGTAGTACCAGTACGACGTCGAATTTCTCTATCAAGCTTACCAGCAGAATACACAATATCTGCAATTACAACTATCGACCCAATTATAGCAACTTCGTACACCATATTTCTTACCTCATATCTACTCATGCTTTGTTTAAACAAATTTAAATTGTTAGCATTGTTAAATTTCTAGTTGTCTGTTTTTGGCTTCAAGATTATAATTCCTTAAGTAATTATCAACATGTAATCTTGCTATAGGATTCCGTGACTTGTAACTTCGTAAAAATTGCACCACAGTTCTCAACTGTTCGTCAGACAATTTAATAGAAACTTTTTCACCCGTTATTTTTACAATTTTTTTATCGACTGTGTAGATGGTGTAGACGGTAGCAGAAATTACTCCACACAATATGCTTAGTCCGATCAACTCATAAACCATAGTTTCATTAAAACCCAGCAGCTACTTAAACTTTTGTCTGACGCGAGTTTAAATTACTAGCAATTTAATTCCTATTCTGCGAATATAATTTATTGGGGGCTCGTAGCTCAGCATGGTTAGAGCAGCTGGCTTTTAGCATTTTGTGCGAAAAAGCTTTGATGCGAGATGATAGCAACCAGTTGGTCGAGGGTTCAAATCCCTCCGAGCCCATAAAAAATGATTTTATGGATTTGGAAAGTTCTGCGAGAAAAGAAATTGAAAAAATTGAGAATGTAATTAAAGAGTTAAAGTTGGTTGATGGCAACGGCGAAAAACTTTTGCAGCTCACGAAATCCTACTTTAATGACGCGAAATATTTTTACAGCAAGGAGCAGCACTTGCAGGCATTTGAAGCGGCTGTAATCTGCTGGGCCTACATTGATGCCGGACTGCACACGAAAGTTTTCTCTGTGCCTGAAAAATTTTTGGAAATGTTCACAGTCTAAACTATTTCTATTTCTAACAGAAAATAATCTATATAATGTTTCGGTGTTGCTTGAAGTATGAAGACTACGATAACAAGAATTACTGTGCAGGGTTTCAAGAGTTTCAACAAGCGAATTTCCATACCGCTGCTCGGCGGCTTCAATATAATTTGCGGTCCCAACGGCGTGGGCAAGTCGAACATAACGGATGCCATATCCTTTGTCTTGGGAAGAACTTCTGCGAAGTCTCTGCGCGCTGACAGGCTTCATGAACTGATTTTCCACGGCGGCGACGGCAAGTCCCCGGCTGACTACGCCTCCGTTACATTGTACCTTGACAATTCGCAAAAGCAGTTTCCATTCGAGGACGAGGAGGTTTCTGTCACCCGCAAGGTAAGCCGCTCAGGGGTTTCGGCATTCAAGCTCAACGGCAGGACAGTTACCCGAGAAAAAATTTTGGAGACTTTGTCTGCAGCAAGAATTTTTGCGGAAGGGCACAACATAATTCTGCAAGGAGACGTAACCCAGATAATAGACATGAATCCCGTTGAACGCAGGTTTGTCATCGACGAGGTTTCAGGTATTGCCGAGTACAACGACAAAAAGGAAAAAGCCCAGAAAGATCTGGATTCCGTCGATCAGAAGCTGAAGGAGGCTGAAATCGTAATCACGCAGCGTTATGACATATACAAAAAACTCGAGGACGAGAGGAACGCAGCAATACGCTACCAAAATTTGCAGCAACAGCTGAAAACGCTGAAGGGCTCGTATGCCCACAAGAAATTCGTAACTTCGGATTCGCAGTCAAAAAAATTGGAAGAGGAAATCGCAAAGAAGGAAGACCTGAACAAAAAACTGACTGCCGAGCAGGAGGACATAGAAGCCAAGCTAGAGCAGAGGGAAGGCGAAATCAGAGAGGTGGCGGACAAAATTATTGACATGTCGAAAAAAGTCGAAATCGAAAAGGAAATTTCTGAAATACGCTCAAAGCTGCTGATAAACAAGGATAAAATTTCCTCCGATCTGCGGGAGATAGAAAGACTGGACAGTTTGGTCGACAAGCTTGAAACCTTTGAGTCGAGGAAAGTCGAGCTTGCCGGGCAGGTGCCAAGGGCTGTGCAAGCGATTTTGCGACTAGATTTGAAGGGCATTCATGGAACTGTTGCAAAATTAATTTCCATTTCCGAAAAGTACCAGACCGCGATAGAAGTTGCAGCCGGCCCGCACCTGCATGACATAATTGTTGATGACGACAGCACTGCAAAGTATGCGATAGAATATTTGAAGCGGGAAAAAATCGGGCGGGCCACATTCCTGCCGTTGAACAAGATAAGGCCGATAATTTTCAAGGACAACGAGCTGCTGAACAGACATGGAGTAATCGGAGTTGCAAGCAAGCTGCTCAAGTACGACAGCAAATTTTCCGCGGCGATAGAATTCGTTTTCGGCAACACCGTCATAACAGAAAACCTTGATTCGGCGCTGGCGGTCGGCGTCGGCAGGGCCAGAATGGTTACTCTTGACGGGGATCTGATGGAAAGATCCGGAGCTATGATTGGCGGGCATTACGTAAAAACTCATCCGAAATTTGTCGAGGAGTCCACTGGAAAAGATATCGAGAGATACAGGAGTTTGCGAAAAGAGATCGAGCAGGAAGTGAACTTGCTGAAAAGCGAAGCGGTCGAGCTGGAAAATAAACTAAAACAGTATGCCGGGTCGGAATCCGCAAAGGAGTTCATCGGCTTGGAAAAAATCAGGATAACTTCCGAAAAGGAAGTCGATGAGCTAAGGGACAGGAGGAGAAAGAACCAGGAGAGGAGGGTGAATTTGGAAATCGAACTGAACAGGTCGCGAATAGAGAAGGCCAGAGTTGACGCTGAGTTGGAAAATCTGCAGACAGAAGTGCAGGGTTACGGAGAAATGCAGTACGTCGACGAAAAGATTTCAATCCTGGAAAATTTCATGAAGAAAACAGAATCCGAGCTGCAGTCCATTGGTTTGGTAAATCTGAAGGCGATAGAAGAATACGAGAAATTCAAGAACGAATTTGACAGCTACAAACAAAAATATGAAAAGATTCTGGAGGAGAAAAAGGCTGTTCTTGGCATGATTGAACAGATTGAGCAAAAGAGGAAGGAAATTTTCAGAAAGTGCCTGGAAGAAATCAGCAGCAACTTCAGTTCGATATTTTCAAAGATGGCCGGCGGCACTTCTAGGCTGGAGTTGGAAAATCCCGATGACTTGGAATCCGGCCTGGTTGTCGAGGCGAGCCCGAAGGGGAAGATGCTACTTAACATAGACTCTATGTCAGGCGGCGAGAAGACTCTGACTGCTCTGGCGTTTTTGTTTGCCGTGCAGAAGTACAAGCCTGCGCCGTTCTACATTTTCGATGAAGTTGATGCCGCACTGGACAAGGAAAACAGTTTGAAGCTTGCTCAGCTGGTAAAAGATCTTTCAAAAAACGAGCAGTTCATTGTGATTACGCACAACGACCAAACGATAAAAGCTGGTGACAGAGTTTACGGCGTTACAATGGAAAGAGGGGAGTCTAAAATACTTGGGTTGGAATTGCCTAAGACATGAGTTGTTTTTAGTTAGGAAAATTTCAGAAAACTTAAATCCTTATGCAGTTTAAATTATTTTGTTATGTTTTGGAGAACAAAGCCTAAATTGAATGTCGGGCACATTTCTGGATTATACGAATTAAAAGAAATCAGAAATGAAATAGGTCCAACTTCTAGTTTACTGACTAAAGGGGAACTGGTATATGCAAAATTTCGTGTCCCAGCCGGTTACTCAGCAGATTCTGATACTCGAGAGGAATTTCAAAAGTGTTTAACGGATGTCTTAAGTTGTATCTCTGAACAAGAAACTAGATTGGACGGCAATAATGAACTGGTTATTGAATACGGGAAAAAAGAATTCACATTTTCTGCAAATCCAGAAGAAGTTATTGTCCACGGCGAATATTCCAAAAAGTTTGAAGAACTTCTTGTTGAAATTGGTTCGAAACTTGCAGATGTTTCAAAAAAAGTTAGACGAGGGGGCAGGCTCGGTAACGTTCTCTTTTATTCCATGTGAACACGAAACGCCAATTGTCCAAGTTCAAATAAACTGGTTATATCTTTGCAAAAAATAAAATTTAATTTGAGATGACAGAAGAAGAAAACATCCTGAAAATGATAATCGAAAAAGAAAGCTGGGAAGAAATAATATATTATATAGTTAACGTAGAAAATTTGGACCCGTGGAACGTTGATTTGGTAAAGCTGACTGACAGGTTTCTAAATTTCATAAACAGTGCGAAAGATATTGATTTCAGGATTCCGGCAAAGATTGTTTTTGTCGTGGCTGTCTTGCTCAGATTGAAGGCGGACAATCTTTCTATCTTTGTTGAAAAAGAATCTGCGGTAGAGGAAGTTTTGCGCGAGCAGAGGCCATTCGAGCAGCTGGGCATAGATCCGAATTTGGTGAAGCTCGGATACCCGATGAAGAGAATTCCAAAGCGGCAAGTTACTCTAGACGAGTTGATGACAGCGTTGCGCAAGGCGTTGGTCGTGCAGGAGAAAAAAGAAATTCGCAGAAAGTTGTGGCGAACACAGATACAGGCAAACATCGCAGTGGAAGAGGACATAACAGTCAGGATAGAAAAGCTGATGAAGAACATTGACGAACTCATGGGAAAACTGCACAAGGACAAGGTTGAGTTCAAAGAGCTAGTGAAGGAGTGGAAACGGGATAAGGTTGTGGACAATTTCGTACCTCTGCTGCATCTGGAACAAGGTGAAAAAGTCAACACCGAGCAGGAAGATTTCTTCAAGGAAATTTTAATCAGTAAAAAAACGTGAAAAATTTAGTATATAGTATTCTGCTTACTTACACGTAACAATAAGAAAAAGATTCCGAGTCGTCGATTTTTAATGATATTAAATAAAGATTTTCGTACACTGTTTGGTTACGAGTTATTTGGTTTAAGTCACTGCTTAGCACGAATAAAATTTCTGTGCTGTCTCCTTTTTTAAGGCCGCTGAAACTCGCCTTGTCAAGAATATTTTTTGTTTCATATCTGAATACTATATCGTTGTACGTAAAATAAGTAACGTTCAAGTTTGCCGTGGTTGTTGACAAATCTTTCTTAGTGGCCTTGAGCTTCAAACCTACCTTGTTGTCCAAACATTCCGCACTTGTTATCTGAAAGTTTGGTAGCCATTGCACTTCATCAACAGTCACTGGAAGTGAAACGTCTTTTTCTGTTGCGTTGAAATGAAAGTCTTTAATTTTGTACTTGAGTTTCAAGTTGAAGTCTCCCTTGCTGGGAAAATCTTTTACAGTCAGATTTAAATCATAACCAATTTCTACACCGTTCGCATCTAAACAATAGACCAAGGAATAATTCGTATTTTCTTTCAGGAAAGAGAAGGACTCTGTGACATTTTTAGCTAACCTGGGTAAATCAATATCCAACAGAAAGTTGTTACATTCTATGTCGAAAATTTTATCTTTGCCTAGAAACTCAATACTTATAATGCCTTCGCGAATCCAATCTTTGATAGAATCTTTTTGCTTTACAGGATTTATTATTAATGAGTCGGTCAATGGATCTTTTGATGTATATTCCCAGCATGAATAGCCCTTTACTAAGGACTTTTCACATTGCACGCGTCCCTGGGGCAAAAAATAAATTTCAGTTGTGTTGGTGAATTTCTTGTCTGGCGTACTTATCGTTGTAATGCTTTTAGATCTGTCATTATACCCGTAGGTTGAATCAGAGCCTACGAAGTACATAATTATGCCACCGGATTGGACGGAAGATTCCAAATCATAGAAAAGAGCTGCTGATTTTATTTTGCTCGCATTTTCTAAACTTTCTAGAAATAATTCACTGTCAGTTTTTGGGAGGGTTTGAACAACCGCTTGAGTGGTTGGAGGTGTGGCTGTCTGGTTAGTTTGGATGGTCTGCTGTCCTAAGTGACCAGTTAAAAAAATGATTGCAACTAACAGAATAGACAGAAGCCAGCTGGCCTTAAACTTCATAGTTATAGTTTAGACAAAACAGCTTTAAATATATACGAAGACTTTTCACCGATTTTTTAAATTTAACTGCTAAAATTCAACCTTTGATTAAAATCGGTAATTTAATTTTGTAAAACAAAATATCTTTATGGGTAAGAAAGCTTTGGTTGAATCTGCTTTGTTTGTCTCCGACAAGCCTCTCAGCGTGAGAAAGTTGTCCGAGCTTACGAAGATTCCTGACACGGAAATCAAAAACCTGATTGAAGAGTTGAAAAACGATTTTCAAAAATCCGAAAGGGGAATAGAGCTGGTGGAAACCCCTGAAGGATACGAACTGAGGATAAAGCCGGAGTACAGGCAGAACGTCTCTGCGCTCGCGCCGTTTTCAGATTTGACAGAAGGAATGCTGCGCACGCTGGCAATAGTAGTTTCCAACCAGCCTGTCAAGCAGTCCGTGATCGTCCGCTACCAGGGAAACAAGGCATACGGCTACATTTCTGGGTTGGAGGCAAAAGGTCTGCTCAAGACAGAAAAATTCAGCAGGACAAAAATTGTCACGACCACTGCAGACTTCGAGAAATATTTCGGAATGAGCAGCGAGCAGATAAGGAAAGCTCTGGAACAAAAGACCGGTGAAAAGAAGCAGTGAACTGCTGGCAGATCAGAAATTTATTCTACATATCACAATTAATTATTTGATGATATACACTTGGCGTTATGGAATTTTTCATTGGCTCATCCACTATGCAATTGCGTATGCTCTGGTTTGGTTGTTTGACTTCCATCTTGTCAATTTTATCATACCTGTAACGGTTTTGGGTTACACATTTTACGCGAACATAATCGATCATTTAATATTTTATGTGGCGGTTTCGATAGTTGACCTGGACCATCTGCCCATATTCAGGAAATTCGGTGTGAGGGGAATTTTCTTTTTCGGGGCAAAAAGAATTTCTCTGACGCTGCACAATTTTTTCATTTTGTGCCTGTTTGCTTCTGTCTCGGCTTTCACAGCTTTGGTAGGCATAAAGCCGTTGGCAATACTTCTTTTTGGACCGGTGGCCCACATGGCGTGGGACATGTTCGAGGATGCTTTCGTCTTCCGGGTAAGCTATAGAAAATGGGAGAAGACGTGGGGATTGAAGACAAAAGAGCTGCAGCAGATGTGGGAGGAAATGCAGGAGACGCAAAAAAAGAAATAAATTAAATTTTCTTAAGCGGATAGTCCATAACTAATTCGTCAACATATTTTCCTTTTAACAAACTGCGCTTATGAAGCTTTGATACCGCCTTAAATCCGATTTTCTCATAAAGCTTTCTCGCAACAACGTTTGGCTCGTACACAGTCAGAGTCAATACTTTAATCTCCAAATCCTTTTTTGACAATTCAACAGCTTTTTTCATCAATAATTTGCCAAGTCCGATTCCACGAAAATTTTTGCTAACAGAAATTCCTAGAGTAGCTATATGAGACTGTCTCCAATTTCCCTTTCTTAATTCTAAGCTGCCAACAATCCCACCGTCACAAATGGCAACAAACAAATGCAGTTTATTTTTGTTTATCAAATTTGTTTTGTCTTTTAACCAGTTAATTTCGTCTTTCATTGTGGAAATTCTGTTTATCAAAATTGGTGCATCTTCTCTGACCAAGGAATTTATGAATTTCAAAAGACCCCTCAAATCACTTGCTTTAGGCACTCTCAATAAAATTTCCTTCCCGCCCAAATTGACATTCTGAGGCTTGCACAATCTATAGCACATGGAATTAATTTGGAGCGGTAAAAGAAATAAATAATTGTAAAGCTATCTGTTTTGTATGCGGCCGACCTGGGACGAATATTTCATGAAGATTTCACATTCTGTCAAAGACAGGTCGACATGCATCCGCAGGCAGGTCGGTGCGATTCTTGTAAAAGGCAAACAGATAGTTTCCACTGGATACAACGACACTCCGCGCGGCGTGAAAAATTGCGGGGAGGGCGGATGCGAGCGGTGCCGTTCAACAGAGGAAAACAACCCGCGTGGGACGAACTTGGACAAATGCGCGTGCTCGCATGCCGAGGAAAACGCAATCGTCCAGGCTGCTCTGCACGGAATCAGCTCCGGGGGCTCTATATTATATACAACAAACAGCCCGTGCACGATCTGCGCAAAGATGCTGATAAACGCAGGGGTGACGAAAATAATTTTGGGCGGGGATTACCCTGACGAGCTGGGAGTGAAACTTTTGAAAGAAGCGAATGTAGAGATAGTGAAATTTCCGCAATAAAATAAATAAAAATAAATAATAGAATAAATTTTTATCTACGCCAATCGCGTTTTTGCAGAGGCTTGGCAGGCATTTTCAACAATCCCAATTTCCAGACTACAAGCACGACAACCAGTATCGCGACAATTATGTAAACAATTGTCATGTCGAGCGGTTTGGCTGGAACGGCTGCAGCTTGAGCAACTGCTATTGTTGTCGTGTTCAGAGTGTCCAGTTTTTTGTTGATGGTGTAAGAAAGATCTTTTGTTTCGCCTTGCTTCACTTCGCTAAACTGCCACTGGACAATCGGATCTGCCTGCAGAACAGTCGGCTGCTCGCCGATGAAAATCACTTCCGCTATGCTTGCCGCCACAGATTTGGGAATTACTTCAACAATCTTTACATTTTTCTCGTCCTTTGCTGCCTTGAACTCGAGACTTATTTTAGAAACAAATGTCGTCTTGCCTGTTTCTTTGGACTTGACTTCGAAAACTTCCAGCGTCGCTGAAACCTGAACTCCTGTTGCACCGCCCGAAGAAATCTCGTTCTTTATCTCCTGCAGTACATCTTTGGCCTGTTCGGTTGCAACAGGAAGTACCGCATCAATTATTGACGGTGTGGCAGTAACGGCAGCTTCGGCAACGCCGGTCTTGACAACTTCAATTTTTCCTGCATCTATTTCTGTCACGCCGAGTTGCTGCGGTGTGATTGCGGTGATTATTTCCTGGATTACAGATGTGTCAGTCACAGGAACGCTTACAGGTGTCACTGGAACTTGGACTGGTGGTGTTGGTGTTGGCGCGGCCGGGGTGATTGTAGTCGTACCAGCTCCGCCGCCTCCGACAGTTGTCCCTCCTCCTGATGTTGATGTTGTTGTAGTAGTAGTCGTGCACGCCGAAGCAGAGCATATGCTGCTGCAGCAATAGCCGCTCTGGCATTGCGCGTCTGTGCTGCATGACGTGCCTGTCTCGCGCAAGACAACTTTGCCGCTGACTCCTGTGGTTGCGTTTACTCCTGGAACATTAATCGTGCATGTGCTGCCAGAAGTTGTAAGAGTACACTGCTCGGTTTCTCCGAGCGGAGCGGCGTAGACCATTACCACTGTCGCCGCGGCTGTGATCGCAAGAGAAATAGAAACAATTAAGAAAAAGGAGAAAATTAAATTTTTGTCATGCTTCACACGTTCCACCGATAAATAAATTATGACGCTACGCGCCCTTGTACAAGGCAAACTGGAATGTTGTACTGTAGCTTCCGGATGTAGTGCCGAGAGGTATCTTTATGAAAACTGTCACATTGCCCTGGTTGCCGCTCTTGCCGCTGTCAATGTCCTGTATGCCGAACACGCTTTCAGTTTCGTTGTAGCTGTTCGTCACGTTGTATATCCTCTTGTTGCCCTGCGTGTCTGTGTAATTCATCCTCACGTTTGTGTGTATCGGTATTACAGCCGACGAGTCGCTGGCTAGAGTCCAGTTTGCCATTTTCATTCTAGTCGCGTTGCCGCCAGAGCCGGTGGAAATGTTGAACCTGAATGCCCACCCGCCGTCGAACGAGTTGTTGACCACAGCAGTGTCCCGGATAATTTCAATCAGCGAGGACGTGATCGAGAATGTCGTGTCGACTCCGATCTGCGTTATCAATCTGCTTGCAGAGTTGCCGGCCTTGTCGCTAGCGTCGATGTTGAATGACACGTTTGTCGCGTCAGTCTGAGTGTCTGCAAGGAAGCTACAGGTATACTTAGCTACACTTCCAGTGCAGTTGTTTGCAGCATTGAACGTAGTTATGCCAGTGACTGAGATGTTGTTTATGTTGACTCCGCAATCTTGCGAGCCCGAGTCAGTGATAGTGAATGTGATGTTCGGCCTTGTCACAGACACGTTTGTCTGGTTCAGCGGCGTGACCATCTGTATAGCTGGTACTGCCGAGTCTGCGGCGCAAGTTTTCGTAATTGAAATTGCTGTCTGCCTCTGGCTGGTGTTGCTTATACTCAAACCTCTCCCTGAATCGGCTGATTCGTAGCCAAACAACGATGCCAAAACCGTGACAATTGGGTTCGTGATTGAAGATACATTGAAGTAGTAAAGCCCGTTGTCGCTGGTTGTGACGTTTGCGGCTGTGTACGAGTACACTCTAGTTGAGTTGTAGACAGTGACATTTGCATTTGTCAAGCCGACTCCTGCTGCGGAACCGTTGGCGCTAACCCTCAGCGTGAAGAGATTTGCCGAAGTGACCTTGGTCGCAGTCGCGTTCGCCTTCGCCTGCGCAGAGGATGACCAGTTGGCATAGTCGTCTGCAGTTACGTTCACATAACCAACAGTTATGTTCGCCGGGCAGCCCCAGATTGATGCGTTAGTCTGGTTCTGTATGCACATTGTCCTGAACTCTGTGGCGCTGCCTGTGCTGTTCTCGAAAAATACATAGTCTGCTGTGAATCCGTTGTTCAGCTCAGTTGCTGTCGTGACATTAATCGCAAACGGATTTAGCGATATGTTGGCAATCTGCATGCTGGACGAATCTGCAGGAGGAGTGATATTGAATGTGTAGTTAAGGTAGCCGCTGCTGTTGCTCACGTTCACGTTGATCATAGTGCTCGGCCCGCCAACGAACAGCCTGCAGCCGAAGACCGAATTGTTTGTAGCGTTCTTCACGCACGGGTCGGACGAGGTTGCGTTCCTGACGTCTGTGACGTTGAAGATGGTGTTCGAGTTGTTCAGGCTGTGCCCGAACTCGTTCATCGTCCTGACCAAAACAGTGTAGTTGTTCCTCGTGATTGTAAGGTTCTGCGTGTTCGTGTTTATGTCATACGGGAGCGCGTAGGTTGTTGCATTGGTCCCGTTCATGTAGCCGCTTGCCTGGCTCAAGTTCACGCTGATCACTCCGAGGTTGAAGGTCACCGGGATCGGGCAGCCCCACATCGTGGTGTTTGTAGTGTTGAGATCGCACGCGATAGTGCTGCTGGAGTTCCTATAAGTGACATTGGTCACGTTCAAGTTGAGACCTATTGAATAAATCGGATTGTTGAACTCGTCTATAGTTTTCAGCAAAACAGTGTAATTGCTGAACGTGATGGTTCTAGCGTTAGGCGACAACGCTGCTGTTGTGTAGTTAAGGTAGCCGGGCTTGACAACACTTACCGCGAACGCAGCAGCACCCCTGTTGGCCGGGCATCCCCATCTTGTCTGGTTGACTGGACTCTGCGTGCATATCAGAACCCCGCTTGTGTTCTGGTATGTGACGTTAGTATTCCCGGTAAGGCTGACATTGAACTCGCTTAGTGTTGTCACGTTTATTGTGTACACAGCTGTAGTCGTGTTCACGTTCTGCGCCACTGTCGCGCTGTCTGTTGGCGGCTGGTTGAAAAATGTAAAGTTGAAGAAGCCTGCATTCTGAGTGAAATTAACAGTAAGCTTGCCTGTAGCGTTTCCTGCATCGACCCTGCAGCCCCAGATTGAAGTGTTGGTTGCATTCTTCAGGCACGTGACATCCCCCTCAGTGTTCGCAGTAAAGATTACATCCGAGACGTTAACACCAGCCGACGGGCTGTATATCGGAAGTCCGAATTCGTCTGCAACTCTAACCAAAATTGCGAAGAGCATACTTGTGTTGACGTTAGTTTGCGAGCCCACTGTTGCGCTTGCCAGACTATACGGAGTGCTGTTCGTGCTGTTGATGTAGCCGCTCTGGTTGCCAGTTATGTTTACACGCAAAACTACAGCTCCGGTGGAAAGGCTGAACGGGCAGCCCCATTTTGTCGTGTCAGTTACGTTCTCGAAACAGATCTGCGCAGAGGAGCTGACATTGGTGACATTGCTGCTGCTGGGATTCAAAACAGCATTTCCGAATTCGTCCCTCGTTGTGACCAGCAGCGAAACAGGATTGATCGTTGTGATGTTGTTCATGTTTCCCGGATACTGCGCATTCGGCCCTGACGGTATGCTGAAGTTAGTTGCATTGAGCGCATTGAGATATCCGCTCCCGGCAGTTGCGTTTGCAGTGATAAATCCGGTATTGGTGTTTACACTGAACGAGATGTTGCAGCCCCATGCAGACGTGTTTGTCGAGTTCTGCCTGCAGTTTGTTGCCGGCGTGCCTGTGAAGTTCACAGAAGTTATGTTAGTGCCCAGCAACGCATAACCGAAATCGCTTCTCGTGTATACTATCAGCGAGAAGTTTGCAGTGTAATTGTCCATGGGCGCGATTCCCCAGCGCTGCGGCACGGCAGTCGGCTGCGTGTTGTTGGAGGCATTGGAATATCCGCTTGCCGCAGTCATGTTTACATCTGCCTTGTAGCTGTTGGGCACGTTGATAGTTACGTTACATCCCCAGACGTTTCCGTTCGTTGAATTCTGCGAACATAGGAACTGGTTGATTCCTGATGCGTTATAAGTAACATTGTTCACCAAGTTGCCGGTGATGGGGTGCATGAATTCGCTCTGCACGCGTATGAAATAGCTGAAGTTGTTGTAAGAAGTAAGCGCCAGTTGCTGGCTGTTATTGATGTACAATCCAGTTCTGTTCCATTCCATGTAACCAACGGTTAATGCTGTTGTCACGTTAATTACGACCGGGTTCGTTATGTTCGATGTGTTGACAGCCCAATAAAGAATACCTTCTGCAGTGCCGTTGACGTCACCCGGAACTATTGTACCAGCTTCAATAGTGCTGCCATCTGTTGCGTTCGCAACAGTCCCGTTGTCGGCCGAGTCGTTCAATCTCACAGTGAATCCGTAAATCTTCTGCTCGTGCACGTTCTGACCTGTTATCTTGACTGTGAAAAGAATCGAGCTCGTACAGTTCGGGAACCTTGGTGTATTTCCTTCCGCCGCCCCGCTGCATGTTGTGTCAGTGCCGTTTCCGAAATAAACTGCAGTCATGTTCCATGGACTCGGCGTCACGACGAATGTCCTGTTGACAAAACCGTCCTTGGAGACAGACAAGTTGTATCCTACTGTGCCGTTGGTAAGTGCTGCTACATACGCAACACCTTCTGTTGCAAAACTGATTTCGGGAGTCCAGTCAGCCGGCCCGCCGGTGGAATTGCGCAGCGTGCCGTTGCTGACAGATCCAGGCTTTGCTGCGCCTGCAAGCAGGATAAATCTGGATGCCTCGTCAAAAGCGAAAACTTTTATTGTGTAGTTTAGTGCAAGTCCAGCAACGTAGTTCTCTGCAGTGCTTGCAGTATCAAGGAAGTTCACAATCTGCTGCCTGTCTGCGTTTGTCGTTATCGTGCCGGAAGTATTTTGTATTACGTATCCTGTCCTGTTTATTGCAATCCTGCCCGAACCTGTGGAGTTGATGTAGGCATCGCCGCTCAAGAACGCTGGCGTCAACGCTGTTGAGAAAGTTGAAAAACCGATGAAGCTCGTGTTCTCTGCGCCGAGCGACAGCACGCCGCCGAGCTGGTTCTGCACGTTGTCAAATCTTGTTGTGAAGTTGAGCCCGCCGCATGTGGAGTTTGCTCCGACTATGACAGGAGTGGTACAGTTAGCCGCACGACCAGTGGTGCCGTAATTTTTCAAATCCAAGTTGAACTGTCCTATGAATGTGACGTTGGTCGAGTTTATGCTGCTGACATTGAGCTGGACGCACGGAGTCTTCACGTAGCCTGTTTTGTTCGCCTGGGCGTACACTCCGGTTGTCGCACCGATCGGGCTCAGCGATATATAAAGGGAGTTGACTCCTGGCGGCGTCGTGTTCCTGAACAGCAACTCTGAGTCGGAACACGCACCTGTTCCGGTTGTGAGATTGTATAATGAAATTGTTATGTCGCCCCAAGTTCTTGTCGTATTCAGCTCGTCTGAAACAGTTATGTTCAATCCGTGCTCTGCTGTGTTGTTCATGGTAACTCTCTGCTCGTTTGCAGCCCCAGCAGAATATGATACAATCTTGTTCGGCGCCCTCATGAAGTCGCTTGCGCGAGTTACTGTAAAGCTGTAATTCGTAACGCTGCCTGTCAACCTTGTGTTGAAAAATCCAGATTCGAACAAGTACAAACCGTCTCCCCACTCCGTGTTGTTCGGCACAGTAGTGGAATTGCTGTTGTTGCTGACTATCAGCGAGACCTGTGCGGCTGTCTGCGGCAGTTCGTTGTTGGAAGCCTGCCTGACGTCGAAGCCTATGTCACCGTTGTCAAGAGAAATGGAATAAAGCAGTCCGCTCTGGTTTGCGGCAGCACTGTCTGTCGTTGTCCAGCCCCATGAAGCGTTTGTCGATGAGGAGGGTGCCCTGACAGTGAACCTCACCAGCCCAGGTGTTGCGCCTATTGACGCGCCGGTGCATACAAGCCCCTTACCTGTCCCGCCGTCGGCATTGCATCCGCCAACCTGACCGGAGTAGAAACCGTTTGCGCACGAACATGATGAAAAACCAACAAGACTCGGCTCGTCGACATCAGTTATGTTCCAGCCGACCGGAACCGAAATCTCAAAACTAGAAATCGTATCGCCACCGCTCGCTCGCACGACTGAGATGTTGAAAGTAGTCGAAGTGCTTACACCCACCACTCTGTTTCCAGGAGACGCCCCGCTTCCGTCGTGCCAGAATACTGTAGCTGTGTGCGCGGCGAGAACTTGCATTACATACTGACCAAGGAAAAAACTAACCAAAGTAACAAAAAGAACTGCTGCGCTCCATTTTCCTAATTTAATTAAACCTTTTCGGCTTATCCCCACTTTTTCCCCACCAAATGACTACCAAGTTTTTAAATTTTTTCACTATCAGTTAATATTTTTTTGTTTTACCCCTAAATAAAGCTTTTCCCCGGAAAATTTTCGGCAAAAAAAACAAAACTTTGAACATAAATTTTTGCTTTACCATAATTGTAACACTTACAATTTTTGTAAAAATGGTATGTTGATTATTTTTTTCTTTGCTAAGACTACTACGACTATAACTGCGATGATAATCACGATTATTGCGTACGCATAAGGCGGTAACTCTGGTAATTTCTGGGGAGCAGTAGGTGCTTGTTCAGTTGGCGCGGGTTGTGTTGGTGCTGTAGTTGGTTCGCCCGAGGGTGCGGGTGCTGCTGCCGCTAGTTTTTCTCCGCCGATTACAAAGTAGGAGAATCCTGGTGTGGTTGCTTGGAAGTGGACAAACTTCGTGTCCTCGTCAACTTTTACGGTGTCCAATTTGTTCCACTTACCGCCAGCGAGCCTGTACAATGCAACAGTTTTCTCATCAATGCCGTTCGCCGTTATCCAAGATTTTTCGATTTTGAATTTCATTTTTGAACTTGAGATGTTTTCCTCTGGCAGGTTTTTCTGCTCGATGCTGATTATCCTGTACGTGCTTGCAGCTGGGGACGGCACGTTTGTCGGCAGGGAGGTCAGCCTCTCTATCGAGATTTCTGCATCCAGCACTCTGTTTTTCACCGAAATTAAAATTTCTGTGAGCTGCGTGTCAGTCTGATCCAAATCGAATGACGTGACTGCTTTTGCGACTTCAGGGATAATTGAACTATACTTTTTAGTTACCTTGACCGCTGTAGCAACCGAACTGCCTGACGTGCCTGCTCCCGCTGCAGTTGTTGTCGTGGTTGTTCCCGCCGAAGACGGCACTGTCACGCTTGTTGAAAATGCGTTTGTGTTGCTGCCGAGCTGGAACGTCAAAGTTCCTGTAGAGCCGCCAGTGGTCACAGTCCAGCTCAGAGTTGTCGCGGACGACGCGCCGATCGAACTTGTCGTAGTCGAGTCGCAGCTTGAGTCTCCGGACACAGAATATCCAGACGGACAGCTCAGCTTGTAGGACGTTGTCACTGCCGACGACGTCGGATTGTTCACAGTTATGCTCAAGCTAAATGTGTCGCCGGAACTTTTCTCTGTCGAGCTCGGGCTGCCGGACACTGTCAACGTGGACGGGTCGACAACCACCAAAGTTTGCGGCGAGTTCGGCGTTGTGCCGCCGGAATTCGCAGAAATTTCATAAGTGCCTGATGTCGAACCTTGAATTGTAAAAGATTTAGTTGTAGGTGTTGAAGACAACGAAACCCCTTGGTACTGGCCTGTGGAAGGGTCGACAATTGTCACTCCGCTCGGGACAACGAGAGTTATCGAGCCGCTTTCCGATCCTGTGGCTGTCACGGTAACGCTTGCCGTAATGCTCGTGCCGGTGGTCGCCCTGGTCGAGGAAAGAGATATTTCGACGCTCGAAACTGATGCGGCGACTGAATAAGCTGAAAGGAGAAACACAAGCAAAAGTGCTATGAAAATTGGATTTGCTGCAATGCTGCTAAATTTTAATCTTAAATTTTCGTTTTTCATTTTTCGGACCTCAATATCTGAATACGTCCATCACGTACACATTCTCTATTGTTCCGCTGTGAGTCACTGTGCCTTCGACGAACACCGGCGGCCTGCCAGTACCGCTTGTCGGCCATGAACCCAATTGCCCTGGACCCACGTGCGCAATCGCACAGCCTCCCGGCCCTGTGAGCAGAGGTCTTGCCGGAGAGTAGCTTGAGTTGTCGGCAACACTGAACAAGCCCAGATACTTAGTAGTGGACGGGAATGAAGACCAGTCTGCAACGGACAAGTTCACTACCGCGCCTTCCCTAGGCACCGGTTGCGGATTCTCAAATCCTACTGCACACACTCTTACAGTTATATTGGAGAGTCCTGATGCTGGATTCACAATCGAAGACGTTGCGGTGTCTGGATAGAAAAGCATTGTGACGTTGTTCCGCAGGTTCGTGTTGTCTGTTATGCTGTCGCTTATGTTGGTCGTGTTTCTTGTAATCATTGCAATTGCAACGCTCTGGCCGGAAACTGTAAAGCTTGTGTTTATCGTATTCTTGGTTGCACTAGCCAAGGCAGCGATGCTGGTGGCAAGCCTGGTCTCGTTTGTCGATATGTTGTACGTAATGAACCACGTATCCAAGCTGCCGCTGCTAATGAAGTTTGATGCTGCGGTTTCTGTCACAGTTTGGTTGTAGTGGAAAGTGCTGTTTACCGGCCAAGGTGCTGAAGTGTTATAATATAGCGTGACCAAACCCTGCGGGAACACGTTTATCGGGTTGGCAAACGTCCTGAACGACTGTATCTGCAGGCTGGTGCCTGTGCTTGTAGCTGCAGTATCGACGTCGTTGGATGTGTTAATTTTCCAGAACGCCATAAACCTGCCGCTAGCGCTTACATTCAGCCGTAAAATTGCAACTCCGTCCGCACCAGTAACATTCAAGACCCTGCTGTAGTTATTATTGCTACCAATGAGATCACCTGCGCCGCCTATCAATTTTTTCTCGAACCCGAATCCCCTGTCGTCCTGCTTTGCTATGGCATTTATGTCAGCAGTAACTCCGTTTTGCGGAGTCGTGCCGAGCAGCACTATGTACGGCAGCTGTAGCAGGCTGTTCGTCTGTACCGGGGCAACGTTCCCGCCCACGCCGCTTGAGTATACGGAAGCAGATGAGTTGAAAATCGTAACGAAACTGCAGGCTTCAATCTTCCACAGATACAGCGCACCGCTGGATGTTATGGGCGTGATGTTCATTGCTGTCGATTTTGTAAGATTATGTACTGTGTAATTGCTGCTTCTGTTGATTACAACTGTGTCGTATGTAAATGAATTTGCATTGTCAATAACAGCGAGACTTACCGGTTGCGTGTCGTTGTCGTAAGCCTGTATCTGGCTGTTTCTTGAGACATTAAGCCTGTCCTTGACGCAGACCAAACCTCCCGAGTTCTTCGGATAGACTCCCAAGTCTCTCTGCAAATAAGTCATGTTGATCGTATTGTTGTCTATAGTCGAGTTGGGCCTGAACGTTAAATCAAAATCAGAAGTGCCCTGCTGACCGATATCCTCGCGGATCGGCACAAACACGCTGTACTTGGTAACAGAAACGAAGAGAGGGACATCGACAGATTCGCCGGCCGTGCTGCTGCCGTTGCTGAAAACTGTCACTGTCAACATTGACCCGCCCTTGCTTGCAGTCGCAGGAATCGTGTATGTTACGTTCCATCGTTCGAAGCTTGTGTTCGCAGTGTGATTCCAGCCGTCGGAAATCATTGTTGCGTTGTCAGGAGTGATGTTTAACAAATCGCCCTCCCACGGCTTGCCCAAGGAAATTTGGAATGCACCAAGGTTTGCGCCCTGGCTGCTCGTTGTATTGCACACCATTTTAAGCGTCGCGTCATTTGTGCCGCAACTGACATTTGTCTGAGCATCAATAATTACAGACTGCTGAGATCCGGCCCTCACTTGCCCGAAGCCGAACTGCTCTGGGAATGCCGTGAACGAGACCACCATGAACCCGCCGAATGTGGAATCAGTCCCGAGGTTGGAAACTACCTGCGGTCGCATGTCAAAGAATCCGTTTGGCCACTTAGTTAGGTTTTTGCCAGACAAAGTAAAATTAGCCGGGTATATTGTTAGTGTTGCGTTGTTTGATGTTGGAGCGCCGTTGCTGTGGGTAGATGAAAAGTTGACCGAAAGCTGGGGTGTGTTTGGAATGAGTACTTGCATGCCGCCGCTTGACGGGTTGAAATTGAAAATTTTCGGAATTTTTAGAGTGCTTGCAGTTATATTCGGTGTGATTGAAGAATTGATGAAAGTGCCAGACATGTTAGTGACATTGGTAAACGAAACGCTGATGCCGGAAGACGGAGCCAGCTGCCAGCTGAAGGATTCCGTGGTGCCGACTGCCTTGATAGTCGGGGCTCCGAGATTCAGGTTCTTGCACTCAAAGAAAGCCGGGAGACCTGCCGTGTTGCCTTTGAAACTCATGTTGAAAACTACGAAGTGGAAACCGGAGAATGTTGCGCTTGTGCTGAACGAGACGTTGACATCAAATGCCCCGTTTGCATCGCTCGCTGTTGATGAGGAGATGGTTAGATCCGACGAGATGTCCTTGCCAGTCTCCTCTTGCCTTGCCTGGATTATTCCGATGACCGAAGCGCCCTGCGCAGAAGAACCAGTCTTAGCATCCTGCACTGTTCCGGAAAACTTCACGACTCCAGAACACCTGGCGCCGAAACCGAAACCGCCCGCACCCTCGCCTGGCCCGCCTCCCGATTCCGTACTAAACCCGATTTTTGGCGAAGCAAATCCCATGAGATAGTTTGCAATGAAAAATGCAGTTCCTTTTACTGTTTCGCCGTTGACGTAAGCCTGAGTTTCAACCGAAACCGGACCGAAAACGTTTGATGGAATTTGCAGATTAATTATGGGGTCGGTGCTCGGATTTGATGGGGAGGTTCCTGTGGACTGGTTCAGTGTCGTAATCTCGCTGCTTCCCCCTGTAAACTCCAGCGGCGTAATTTTCGTGACATTGAAATCAGAAATATTCTGCGGGAGCAACTGCACGTTCCCGGTGACATTTAACACCTTCAAACTCAACGAGACGTTGTCGCCCGGAGCAAACACGGAGAAAAATTCGCCAGAGCCAATTGACTTCTCAGGCGTGACTTTCAAAAAGTAATTCTGTATTGTGAAGAATCCTTCTGCCGTCTCGGTCGAATCTGCAACAGTGACATTGACTTTCACGTTGTAAACTCCAGACATATTGATATTCGAAAAGGTTACTTTGCAAACAGTAGTGCCACCGAACATGGTTTCTGTCGAATATGCTGGCGCGTTTGAGCCCGTCAGACTGCTGTTTATCGAAGTACCGTTGATGAGTTTCAAATCAAAGGCAGTATAATTTGCGCCAGTGCACGAAGACCAACTTACTGTGGTGCCGTCAGTAAGGTTCGTTGACACTATGCTCAGCCCGACTGTCTGCCCAGGCTTGAAAGACCCCTTGCCTCCCCATTCCAGGAAGAAGGACGAGACAGTTTGTATCCTGGTTGAAAAAATGCGCGTGCTGAAAGTTGTCGAGGATTCTAATTGGCTGCTTTGATAGTTCGTCACGACTTTTACAGAATAGGTTCCCTTCATGCTCGTGTTTGTATAAGTGTTGTTGTAAAATCCGGCTGAAGACGGGTGTGCGGACAAAGTTACGTTGTCTATCCTGCCGTCCGGCAGCGTGACGAGCGCGTGCACACCCAAGCCGGAGATCGAGTCGCCGGCTTTTGTCCTAACCTTTGCAAGTATGTTTACCGTAGAACTCGGCGCTAAATTGGAGACAACTTCATCTGAAGTTGTCAGCGTGTTCACAGCAATTCTCACTGCTGTTCCTACTTGGAATACGGAAGTGGCAACACCTTTGTCAACGACAACTACATAACTGCCTGGCGCCGTTGAGCTGGGTATTGTTACATTGAAGCCAGCATTACCAGAATTGTCGGTGCCGAGCGAGTTGTTCACAATAGTCCAACTCACTTGCGCTCCGTTTGCGGAAAAAATAGAAACGTTCGGGCTATAAACAAAAGTTGCGCTCCCGTTAACTGTAAGATTGTTTACAGGAACTGGCCCGTTGAAGAGCGACACATTAATTGTAAATGTCGAACCCGCGGAAAACGGCGGGAAACTGCTGACAAATGTCACAGTTGCTCGCGAGGCGTTGGTGACAAAAAGTGGTATGTCTTTTCTCAGAACAGTTGAGTGGTTTGTGAAAACTGTTATGTTGTAATGACCAGTGACAGAAGGCGCTGTCAAGTTGAAGTAGAATGTACCGTTTGCTGGGGTTATGGAATAGCTGCCGGTTGTGGATGTGTTGGCTGTTACGTTGATTGGTGATATCACGTCCGATGTGGTTGTGTTGGTTATGATTCCTGTGACAATGATTCCTGCAGATGGCAACGCGATGCCGTTGGCGCTGATGTTGAGAGTTACTGTAGCAAAAACCGGGGTAGATAATAATGCAATAGAGAAAGCGGAAAAAAGCAAAATTATAGCAACAACACTCATAAAGTTATAAGCCTTACCCATGATTACCTTAAATTCTTTTCGAGTTGGAGGTAAATAAAGCTAATCCTCGGCAGATTTTAGATTATTACTGCTTGCAGAAGGGGAAAAAGCAATCAAAAAAACGATTATTACCAAGAAAAATCAAAAATTTATTGAATGGTATACGTAACAAAGGCTGACGGCGGCAGGCAAAGGTTCGAAAAAGAAAAAGTAATGAGAACAGCTACGAGGATGCGCCTTCCTCCGGAGGCTGCTAAAGCTATCGCAGCAAAAGTGGAAAAGAAAATCTACAGCGGCATACCGACGAAAAAAATTTTACAAATGATTTTCAGGTATGCGGAGGAATTCCAGCCAGAAATAAAAAACAAAATAGACCTTCGGGAAGCTATCAGCATACTTAGACCAAAGCCGGACTTCGAACATTTTGTCGGACTGCTGCTGAAGGAATACGGCTACGAAGTGAAGATGAACCAGATCGTTGCAGGCAAGTGCGTTGAACACGAAATCGATGCTACAGCTACTAAAAGCAACGAGACAGTTTTAGTCGAGGTGAAACACCACTACCAATTCCATACGTACACGGGCGTCTCTGTTTTCCTAGAGACGCAGGCAGAATTCGAAGACTTGGTTGACGGCTTTCAGACGAAGAAAAACAATTTCAACTTCAACAAAGTTCTGGTTGTTTGCAACACGAAAATTTCAGACCATGCAAAACGGTATGCCCTCTGCAAAAATATTTCTCACTTCGCATGGCGCTCCCCGGAAAATTTTGGGTTGGAGGCAATGATTGAAGGAAAAAAAATTTATCCAATAACTTTTATGCGAACTCTAGATAAAAAAAGTGCAGAGGTATTCGGAGATGCAAACATTGTAACACTCAAACAGTTGGTAGATACAGACTTCAACAAACTCTGGTACGCAACCGAGTTACCAAAAGAAAAACTGCAAAATTTTGTTAGCATAGCGAAAGAAATTCTAGGCGAGTAATTTCCTTAAAAACTTAGCCTTTCTTTTTGAGCTAGTAGATTTTATTATCATCTTTTTTCCGCGAACGCCCAATACTATTTTTCTTGGCAATTTGTCTGTGAAATCCGGATTCTTCAGAATTTTTTCGAGCAACTTAAAGCTGCCATCTATAGCAATTCGTGCCCTTCTTCTTTGATCTGGTGTAAATTTGAAATTACTCATTTGCTTCACCATAATTTGTAAACTCTTTGACATATATTTCGAAATTTTTCTTTATATCTTTATCAGCTATTTTCATCGCTTGAGTTATCGTTGTTCCTTCAAAATATTCTCTGCTTATTCTTTCACCCTTGGGATTAAATTTATCTTTATGAATTATTCCATGGAAATTGTTATAGCGGACGACGAATCTCCATTTACCTTCAAAAAAAGTCTCAAGCTGGTACACATATTTTACAACTCTACCATGACCTTTTACTTTGTGCGTATGCAACCTTATTCTTACATGAGGTGCAAGCGAAAGCAGAATTTCTTCGGTTAGTCTTACATTGCTGAAATGATTTTTGGCTTTTTTACGAGCAAATCTAAACAATTTCATAATCTCTCACGAACAAATCAAAACTTTTTCCAAGAGAATTTGTTTGCAAAACTAAAGTGTACTTTCCGTCAGTTGTAGAATTCTGTGCGGCTGTTGCATTAGCATTCACGTAATTGGCGAAAATGGTTACATCATTGACAGCTTGGTTTGTAAGTTCATCAAATACAAAACCAAAAACAATTGCGTCACCGGTGGCAACTTGATTTGTTTTAATCACAATTGTTGTTTTTAATCCTACATAACTGACATTAACAGCTTGGTTTTCCGCATCCTCGTAGGTGTTCGCAGAATTGTTTAAATTATACGCGGAAACGTACCGCACTTTGTCCAGCTGCAGTTTGTCTACAGCTGATGCTACAGAATTGCCATTCATCCCAACGATTCTATATACTTCAGTCAGATTTTCATCCTTCAAAATTATTGTCGTGTTGCTGTTGCGAATTGTCAAATCAGAAGTTGAATTATATTTTTGAAACTTTACTGTCAGGTTATAAAATTTCTTAATTGTGAAGTTTTGTTCTACAACATCGCCAACTTGCAGGGTTTTTGTCGAAACTTTAGAAAAGAATCCAGTAACCCCGCTGGCAACAGTAACCAATGTCAGCAATGATACAGAAAATATTATTGCAACTAAAATTTTTTTCATATTGAGAAACGCAGGAATAACCTATAATTAGATTTAGCACTGCCTTTAGTTGTGGAGAGAAATTAATTCACCACTGCGGGTGGTGGTCAATGGTTTTAAGGTTCGACGGCGCTTGCTGAAGACTGCGGCTCAGAAGAACTTCTTACTGCAAAATCATTCTCGTTGTTTTCTGTGTCTACGTAATTCCCGCCCTTAGGCTCGGACTCGCCGGGCTTCCTTTCTAAGCTTATTGAAGAGCTGGTAGGATCGGCTACTTTCACAGCGCTGCCTTCCACTACGTTGTCCGAAACGACCCATCCGACAGCGTCAACTTTTTGCGCTTTTGCGTCTGCAGCGGTCATCCCGCGAATGTCTTTTGAAAATATCGCCAGCCCGCCTGCTTCGCTTAAAATAAGTTTGCTGGTGTCAGTTGAAAGTACAGCATCTGAAGTGGTCGAATAACCTCTTCCGCCGATTAGGAAATAACCGTGAGATTTGATTGTTGCACCTATTTTTATTGGAGTGTACGCATTCGGCTGTGGTGAGTCCCAATTGCTGAACGGGAAATAAAATCCAATCCACCAGCCAGTCATAACAACATCAGAATCGGTTGGATTATAAAGTTCGACGAACTCATCGCCACCAAACTTTACCTCGCTGATTACAACGTGGTTGGTTGTTATCTTAGGTTTAGTCTCAACAACTGGAGCAGTACTTTCTGTAGTAGTTTGTGTTGTTGTTTGAGTGGTTGTTTCATTAGTAGTCTGCGCTTGTTCGGTCGCGGTTGTTTCCTGTGTAGCAGTTTCCTGCGGAACTTCAACAAGAGGCGCCTTGGCAACTGACGGAGGGGCAGGAATTTGATAATTGGTGCCAGCGACGAAAGCCACTGCTGCAACTACGACAATAATCATCACGACAAAAGAAATAGAGAACCCCTTTCTGCCAAAAATCATAATATTAATTTGTATTTCCTTATTTAAAAATACTTTCGGTGCTGCTTTTCAGCCTATAACCTATAACCAATAAATATTTAATGGCGGTTCTTGTAATATTCTTTTTTGTCGTATTTGCAGTGGTCATAAATCGGACAGCGAAAACAATGCGGTGCTATCGGGCGGCAGATGTCACGGCCGAAAGTCACGAGCAGGTGGTTCGCAAGAAGATGGTATTTTTTCGGAATTAGTTTTTCAATAACAGGCTGCGTCTTTTCCGGCTTCGTGCCTTTCTGTATCCAACCCAATCGCTGGGAAACTCGGTTGACATGGGTGTCTACCGCTATAGTTGGAATTCCGAATCCGTAAGCCAGAACTATTGAAGCGGATTTGGGTCCTATTCCAGGCAATTGCATCAGTTCTTCCTTGGTTCTTGGTACCTTGCCGCCAAATTTTTCCAAAAGCATTTCTACTAATTTTTTCATTCTCTTTGCCTTTTGCCGGTAAAACCCCACGGGATAAATTAATTTTTCAATCTGTTTTGTCGACAACTTCAGGATTTTTTCCGCGGTTGGTGCAGCTTTCAGAAGCCTGGCTTGTGCGGGAAACGTTG
>CAZYHQ010000006.1:0-43889 GCA_964646855.1 uncultured archaeon | reverse complement strand
GGTTGAGGGTTCAAATCCCTCCGGGGGCACAAATCTTTAAACTGCCAAATACAAATTCGATATAGATGACAAGGACAATTTTAGTCACTTCAGGTAAGGGCGGGGTCGGGAAAACTACAGTCGCATCAAATTTGGCATACAACTTGGCGCAACTAGGGCAAGACGTCATTGCTGTTGACGCAAACCTCACCACTCCTAATCTGGGATTGCATTTAGGTCTGCACCTGCCCTCGAAAACTTTGCACGATGTTTTACGCGGAAAGGCAAAAGTCCACCAAGCAACTTATTATCATCCTCTTGGATTCAGGGTGATACCTGCAAGCATGTCAGTCACCGATTTGGTTGGAGTTGATGTCAGCAATCTCCAAGGCGTTCTGTCAAATTTAGTCGGCAAAACAGACTTTGTGATTTTAGACTCGGCGGCAGGCCTTGGCAGAGAAGCCGTGTCAGCACTTCAAGCAGCAGACGAAATAATTTTGGTTACTAATCCTGATCTGCCTTCCGTCGCGGACGCGATGAAAACTGCAAAGCTTGCATCAGACAGCGACAAAAAAATTTTGGGCGTGGTCTTGAACCGAGTGAAAAATTCTTGGTACGAATTGACTGAAAGCGAACTGCAGCAAGCTCTGAATCTGCCTATACTGGCTAGAGTCCCCGAAGACGAAGCAGTTCATAGAAGCATAGCACTTAAATTACCTTTGAGTCTGCACGATTTTCATTCGCCAGCAGCAATAGAGCTGAACAGGTTTGCTCATTCTCTGATAGGCAGGGATTTCAAATTCAAACCAAAAAAACCTAGTTTGCTTGCAAGATTATTTGGCAGAAAATAAAACTTCTAAATTCAATTCGAAGCTGGCTGTGGGCATTTCTATTTTCCAATTTTCCAAAACCGTTGGGTTGGTTTCCCCAAAACTGCCCGCGATTTTTTTGTCAATCAGAACATGCGCTCCTCTTCCAGGCGTATAACCGCCATGGGTACACTGCTCAAGGATGTAAGTTTTGTTCAAGTTTCTCAACAGGCTGTCTACTACAGATTTTATCTCTGCGAAACTCGCTCTGCCGCCGCACATCGCTCCCGAGGCTTTTCTCACGGTCTTGCTGAGAGTTTCTTCGTCTTTGTCTGACCACACAACATCGCCAACTTCGAAAATATCTTGCGGGTATTCAACGTGTTTGTTCGCTGACAAAACTTTCATCAAGCTGGGTAGAAGCCAACTTCGAAGACAAATGTATTCTTTTGAAACAGGATTTTCGATTTCTACAACTTCCTCACGAGGTACATTCATTTTGTCGAACTGCTCTTCCAAATTTGTAAGTACAGGTCTGATAATTTCTTGAAAACCAAAACCAACCATAAGTTGTCTAACTTTGTTGCTAAAGTTTTCTATCGGGTTCGATTTTCCTATTGTCGCTACTTCAGGTAGTGTCGCCTGTAGATTATTCAGACCATAAGCTATAGCTATGTCTTCAATAACATCCACCGGATGCAGTATGTCGCTTCTGTAAGGCGGTACCCAAACTTTAATTTTATTCCTGTCAACAGCAGTTGCATAACCCGTTCTGTCCAAAAGTTCACTCACTTCTTTGTCCTTCAGTTGCACCCCAACCAAATTTTCAGCCTGCACCTTTTCAATTTCTACAATGGTCCCGTTTAAATCTGGAGTTACTTCAAACTTATTTCCATAATTAATTTTTACAGCTTCTATTTTTGCCTTTCGCTCGGCAAAGCTCGTTGCAAGTATGTTTATGACCTGGTTCACTGCGACTTTGTCAGTAGCAGTAGCTTCCACCAAAAGATTCTTTGTTTTTTCCGTAATCTTGGTTCGGTCTGAATTTATGATAGGCGGAAAACTGAAAATCCCCTTGGCGTCAATAAAGACTGGAAACTTTTTCCAACCTGCCAAAATATTCCCATACTCTATTCCTTTTTGATTTTTTTGCAGCACTTCCTCAAGCGTCATTTCTTCTTTCTGCTCTAGCGCAATGATTTTAGAATTTTTAGGAACTGCGGCATAAGTCACAGGGAAAATTATCTTGTCTAAATCATGTATGCCTATGGCAACCTTCTTTCTTTTTCTCCCGATAGTTTCATGCAAAACTTCCTGTATGTTCATCAAACTTTTTATGAATTCATTTGTCATTCTCACATTTCTGACAATCGCTGACGCGACAAACGGCCTGTCAGGAACACTTTCAATTTTTATGCTAGCTCCGTATTTTTCCACAGAAAACTTTGCAACTTTTTGCAGGCCAACGTACTGCCTAATTGCTCGGGCCAAACCTTCTATACCAAACAAATCCGGCCTGTCCGGAGTAAGTTCAAGCGTTATTTCATCCTTCGTTAAATTTTCTACGTTCGGTTTTATCAGTTCAATTACTTCTTTCAACTGCTGATCAGAAAAGTTTCTTCCAATCAAACTCAGCAAATCTTTTTTGTCGTATGTTATTGTCGGCATTCATACCACCAGAGATTTTTTTCTCAACCAACTTATGTCATCTGTCTGCAGATAACGCATATCATCTACACCCATTTTGATCATTGCTAATCTACCGATGCCGAGACCCCAAGCTAGAACTGGGACTTCCACCCCCAATGGTAACGTGACTTCGGGTCTGAAAATTCCTGCGCCGCCAAACTCAATCCAGCCTAGTTTGGGGTGGTGCGCATAACCTTCAACACTCGGCTCAGTGAACGGAAAATAATGTGGTCTGAACATAACTTTTTCAGAGCCCGTCACAGCAACGGCAATTTCCTTCAAGTAACCCAAAAGATGTTTTAGTGTTAAGCCTTCGCCGGCTACTATACCCTCACACATATCGAAATCAGCGGCATGTCTCGCATCAATGACATCAGGCCTGAAGTTCCGACCAATGACAAACATTTTATACGGTAAATTTTCTTTTTTTAATTTGGAGAGCACCCTAGCCGATACAGCAGTTGTCTGACTTCGGAGGACCACTTGCCGCGCCAACTCAGAATCCCAACTTCCCCAACCTTTGCTACCTGTTATCCAACCGCTTTTGTGTGTTGCCTCAACACGCCCCCACAGCTCCTTGTCCCCAACCTTTCCAAACTTCGGACCTTTAACTATGAATACATCATGTATGCCTCGCGCTGGGTGGTCACTAGGCATAAACAAAGTGTCAGCATTCCAAAAATTCAGTTCGACAAGAGGACCCCTCTCCTCTACAAAACCCAAACCAATTAGCCTTTCTCTCACTTCTTCTACCACTTGACGATAGGGATGGATTTTTGCCGGATAAATTTCTTTTATCGGAACATTGACGTTGTAGGGAGTCAGTTTTACTTTTTTCCACAACCCAGTTTTCAACAATTCTGGCGTGAGAGTCGTAACTTCTTTTCCGATTAGTTTATCGACCTCGCCGACGACAACTTTTTCTACCAGTTTTCTCTGAGCTAGTATTTCTAAAATTTTTTCATCTACCTGTCTACGTTTAGCAATTTTTTCTAATGCTTCCTGCTCAGGAATTTTTTCTGGATACTTCAAAAGAAAAACTTCGTCTTCTCTTCTGCTTACCCAACCTTTTTCCATCCCCCATTTGAGTGCAATAGAAAAGCCCTTTACTGATGCTATTGCTCTGCTGATCGGCAGAGATTTTCTTGGGTATCTGTTCAACAGCTCGACTAAATTTTTTTCAGGAAGGCCGTTCTTTAGATACTCCCCACCCTCTACTGTAAGCCGATAACTCGCCATCGCTTCCCCTATAACAAAAGATTGGGTTGTAAAACAATTAAAATTGAATTTTATCTTATAGCTGGATACTCTCTTCTAGTGTAGGATTTGCCATTGACAAGATAATTCAAATACATTTTTAGATAATTTTTAGTACTCTTCAGCTTTCCCCAACGTTCCAGCCGTCTTACGGATGTCAAAGCAATTGTCTTAGTTGTTACAACAATCTTACCTAATTTCGAAATTCTCTTAGATAGATCGAAATCTTCTAAAATACGGGTCGATTCGTTAAAACCACCAATTTTTTCCAGAGCACTTTTTCTATACGCACAACAAACGCCGGCCACAAAAGGTGAACCAGCTTTGATAGAAAGTGCGAGATTCAGGTTGTAAAACGAGTACATCACTAGGTTTGTTATCTTCATATCGGAAGGAAACACAGGACACGTCACGCCTACTACATTATTTTTGAAAGCACTTACCAAAGATGAAATCGAATTCGGTAGCAATACAGTATCTGCATCGAGAAAAACTATTATGCCACCCCCTGCAACATGTAGTCCAGCATTCCTACCTGCACATATAGATTTGTTTTCAACTTGGACAACTTTGTCCGCATGTTTTCTTGCAATCTTGATTGTCTTGTCTTTGCTGTAGCTGTCAGCAACTATAGTTTCTATTTTTCCTTTGTAATCCTGATTTTTTACAGACTTCAAAGTATTTTCCAAAAATTTTTCTTCGTTTAAAGTAGGTATGATTACAGAAACGAACGGCAGTGTCACAGGAATCACTCACCAAAAATTATTTTTTTCGCTTTAGGCAACATTTTTTTCTTAGTTTTTTGATGTTTCGCTAAGAATTTGCTGATTATATCAATAATTTTTTCTTTCATCTCACCGTCAAGCAGTTTGCCAGATTTGTAATCTTCATAAACTCGTTTTACCTTTTTATCATCTTCAACAAAGTGGTAGTAGTAGAGTTCGTAAACGACCGATTGCTCTGGTACGCCGCCAAGCTTTCTTTGTTCCTCAACAGTATTTCTTCCGCCGGTTAACGCGTTCATGACTTTCTTTCTGACAAGTTCAGGGGAGTCATTCAAAGTCAGCATTGATAGCGGGTCTCTCTTGCTCATCTTACTTTCGCCGTTTAATGCGCGGAAAAATTTGTGGAATGTCGCTGCAGGTGGGATAAAACCAAACTGTTCCCTAAACTTATCCGCTACATCTCTGCTCAAGAAAATATGCGGGGCTTGGTCAACCCCTACCGGCACAACAACAATTTTCGGCCCGCCAAACTCTTCTAACTGTGGCAACAATATATCTCCTATTTGGGTGAAAGCTGCGAAATACAAGCCAAGCTGTCTTTCTCCGTATAGATTTTTCATGTGGTTGTTTGTGATTTTTCTGCTAAACATGTAAGCTAAATTCATCACACTTTGTTCTTTTGATTGTCTATAGATGTAAGCGTTTTTTGGGTCCAACCCCAGAGCAAGCAAATCAGCCACGTTATCCACGGCAGTCTCTGTTTGCTTTTCTAACGGCAACCCATTGTCAACCATTCCTTCCAAATCAGCAATCGCATAAAAAACTTTTGTCTTGAATTCCTTCTGCATGTAAATTATCTTTTCTGCTGTAAGTTTCGTGCCAATGTGAAATTCGTTAGTTGGTTTTATGCCAGTCATTATCGCTCTTGGCTCTTTTCTTTCATAAGCATCCAGAAATTTGTCAAAATCTATGTGAGCAAATTCTATACCCCTTCTTAACAACCTGTTTGGTTTTTCGACTCTTAGAAGAACTTTTTCGTCAATTGGTTTTATTCCCAAATCTGTAAATAATTTCGAGTAATCAGTAACTATGCTGGAACCAAACGGATCAATCACGTTTTTGCTTTCTGCCATATTGCTCATCCATTTAATTATTTATTTAAACCTTAATAATAAATTCAGTTAAAGTGTCTTTATGGCAGAGTTCAAATTTGTAATCAGCGAACCGGAAACTAAGAAGTCTTACCAGAAAGCAGTAGATCAGGGTCAGGCAGCCGGAGTAATCGGCAAAAAGATCGGCGACGAGGTATCCGGTGATATTCTTGGTCTTGCGAGCTACAGTCTTCAAATTACCGGTGGCACTGACAAGGATGGTTTTCCGATGCACCCGTCCGTTAGAGGATCCGTGAAGAAAAGAGTCTTGTTATCTGGTCCACCAGGATTTTATCCAAAAATAAAAGGCCAAAGAAAAAGGAAATTCGTAAGAGGCGACACAATTTCTCAGGACATTGTCCAGATAAACGCAAAAGTTATAAAAAAGGGCGAAAAAAGTTTGGAAGAATTGCTGCCGCAAAAACCAAAGGAAAAGAAAACAGAGGAAAAGAAAGTAGAAGAGAAAAAGGAAGAGAAGAAAGAGGAGAAGGTCGAACAAAAACCAGCAGCAAAAGAAGAAAACCCGAAAACAGAAGAACCGAAGAAAGCTGAGGAAAAGAAAGAAGAAGGCGAAGGTGAAAAAACTAACGAAAAAAACTAAAGAATCAAACCCTAAAATGATTCCCGAGGCAAACATAGGCGTTGTTGGTCATGTCGCCCACGGCAAGACAACACTGGTGCAAGCCCTTACAGGCAAGCTCACCCTCACCCATTCCGAGGAACTGAAACGGGGCATAACAATCCGTCTGGGTTACGCCGACGCAACGATCTACCGTTGCACAAAGTGCGGAAAGCTCTCAACAGAGGAAAAATGTCCGTATTGTTTTTCTGAAACCGAAGCGGTGCGCACAGTAAGTTTTATCGACGCACCAGGGCACGAAACGCTCATGGCCACAGTCCTGACAGGGGCAAGTCTGATGGACGGTGCGCTGCTGATAATTGCCGCAGACGAAAAATGCCCTCAGCCGCAGACACGCGAGCATCTGACTGCGCTGGAAGTGGTTGGAATAAAAAATGTGGTCATAGTTCAGACCAAAATCGATCTGGTCTCCCGCGAGCAAGCTGTCAAGAATTACGAGGAGATCAAAAAATTTGTGGCAGGAAGCGTGCTGGAAAATTCCCCGATCATACCTGTATCCGCGCAGCAAAAGGTCAACGTCGACGCTCTTTTGGACGCGATAGAAAAAAATGTCTCCACGCCTGCAAGGGACGAATCTCTGGATCCGCTCATGTTTGTCGCAAGAAGTTTTGACATAAACAAGCCAGGAGCTGTCCCGGAAAATTTGGTCGGGGGAATTCTCGGCGGTTCGATAGTCAGAGGAAAACTCAAAATCGGGGACAGCATAGAAATACGTCCCGGAATTTCCGTCGGCGGCAAATACCAGCAAATGACCACAACAATAACCGGCCTCCAAAAAGCTGGAACCGGTTTGGAAGAAGCAGAGGCAGGCGGTCTGCTTGGAATTTTGACAGATATGGACCCGTCTCTCACCAAGTCAGACTCATTGGTCGGAAGCGTTGTCGGCCTGCCAGGAAAACTACCTCCTGTGCGGGAAAGCTTGAATTTGAAGGTGAAACTTTTGGAGCGAATCGTCGGAACCGAAAGTGCTACAAACACTCCGATAAAAATAAATGAGAATATTTTGTTGAACGTCGGGACAGCAAGGACAGTTGGGATAGTCACATCAATCAAAAAAGATTTGACCGAGATGAAATTGAAGCTGCCGATAGCCGTTGCCAGCGGAGAAAGAGTAACTGTCTCCAGACAGATTGCAGGAAGATGGCGCTTGACAGGATATGGCTCAGTTCAGTGAATTTTAAATTTGTCCTAGGTTTTTATCCTGGGCAGAAAATATTTGATCTTACTGTGTTTGTCGGCCCACCAGCCGCGCCTGCGTTGGCAACAATTATGTTGTTGCCTTGAGTGATTCCGTCAGCTGCAAGCAATGTATTCGTACAAGCAACCGACGCACCGCCGGCAACTACGTTAGTCGCTGCAGCTGTGCACGCCTTTGCAGCAGACCCTTGTTTCTGAATGTTAACATTGTTTGCTGTAAAATCAATCGTGCCTTCGTTCTTGACGTAAACAGTTACTGTCGTGCCGCTGCAAAATGTACCACCCGCATCTATCTCAATGATTTTTCCAGTTTTCGCACTGAAAAGACCAGATATGTAAGAATACGCCAACCCAGCCAGCGCAATAGTAATTATCAGCATCAGAAGGGTTGCAATAACTGTTGAAACTCCTTTCATTATGAATCCTAAAAATTATTTGGTGAAGCTTATTTAAAAAGCTTTTTTACGGACAGAAAACGTTTACTCTTACTGTGTTTGTCGGCCCGGCAGAGGCAAACGCCCCAACAACAATTATGTTATTCCCCTGCGTTCCTGTTATTGCCGTGTCGCATTTTATAACAATCCCCCCGCCGACGACATTTTCTGTCGCGGCAGCCGGGTCGCAACCAGCAAACGCCCCAACGCCCTGCTTCTGTATTCCGACATCCTTGCTGGCAAAATCAACCGTGCCTACATTTCTCACGTACATTGTGATGACATTGTTTGAACAGAAAGTCGCGCCGCTGTCTATCTCAACAATTTTCCCGGTTCTTGCCAGAAAAACCCCGTTGATGTAAGAATACGCCAACCCAGCCAGCGCAATAGTAATTATCAGCATCAACAAAGTCGCGATTACTTCTGAAACTCCTTTGCTCAAATTACCACTAATAACTTAATTAAAAAAGTCGCAATATATATTTGTCCTGTTCAAGTATTCTACATGCAAAAAATATTTTTGGATGCAAACTTTCTGATAGACATGGTGCGTTTCAAGGTAGATTTGGATGAAATTAACTCTTTGGTCGGCCCACACGAGTTTGTTGTTCTGAGTTCCGTGTCAGGCGAGTTAAGAAAAATTTCGCAAACAAAAAAATCCGAGAGCCGTTATGCCATCTTGGCGTTAACCCTTGCCGAAAAGTTTGCAGTGGAAAAATCGGCGAATGTGAATGCGGATCTGGACCTGATTGCTAGAGCCGACGAAAACAGCCTTGTTGCAACAAACGACAGCGAGCTGAGGAAAATTTTAAAAGGCAAGGGAATTAAAACTATTTATTTGCGCTCGAGGAAACATTTAGAAATAGGCTGATTAAAAATGATTGAACTTGTTTTGGGCTCTGGTCTGTTCGCAGTCATGTTTGCAGGTTTTTTAATCTGGCAAGTCTTAAAGAAGGACGCTGGCAACCCTAGGATGAGAGAGATTTCTTCGGCAGTCAGGCAGGGGTCAACAGCTTACTTGAACAGGCAATACAAAACTTTGCTGCCGATAGTTGTTGTGCTTGCGGCGGTTTTATATTTTCTGATTAATCCTGCAACAAGTCTTACATTTTTGCTGGGCGTATTTTTTTCCGCGCTTGCTGGAAACATAGGGATGAATATTTCCGTGCGAGCCAACAGCAGGGTCGCGAACGCAGCAAAAAAAGGGCTGAAAGAAGCGCTCTCAGTTGCGTTCAAAGGCGGGACTGTGACAGGGTTGGTTGTTGTCGGTCTAGGGTTGATCGGGGTTGCTGGTATATACTATTTCTATGCCGACCCTAAGCTGATTATAGGTTTCGGTTTTGGGGCGAGTTTGATAAGTTTGTTCATGCGAGTTGGCGGCGGAATTTATACGAAAGCTGCAGACGTCGGGGCCGATTTGGTTGGAAAAGTTGAAAAGGGAATTCCTGAAGACGATCCAAGAAATCCTGCTGTAATTGCGGATAACGTGGGTGACAACGTCGGCGACTGCGCAGGAATGGCCGCAGATTTGTTTGAATCTTATGCGGTGACTTTAATTGCTGCAATGCTGCTGGGCATGTCTTTGGGTTTGAATGGTGTCATGTTCCCACTTGTGATCGGGGCTTTGGCAATTTTCGGATCAGTCGTCGGAACTTTTCTTGTCAGGCTCAGCGGAAATAAAATATGGCAGGCATTGAACAAAGGAATTTTTGCAACTGTCGCAATATCAGCTGTTCTGTTTTATTTTGCAACTTCGTACTTCTTCAACAACATAAATTATTTTTTTGCTGCGCTAACAGGTCTGATTACTGCTGTTGTAATCGGTCAGATAACTGAGTACTACACAGCTAGAGAAAGAAGACCAGTTCAGGAAATTGCAAAGGCAGCAACAACAGGAGCCGGCACAAATATCATAGCAGGACTAGCGGTTGGATTTAGAAGTACAGCGCCCACAGCAATTTTGATTGTCGCGGCAATCCTTGTGTCATACTATTTTGGCGGAGTTTATGGAATTGCCATAGCTGCACTGGGTATGCTGTCGGTGACAGGGATTATTGTTGCTGTGGATTCCTATGGCCCGATTACAGACAATGCAGGCGGGATTGCCGAGATGGCTAAGCTGCCTGAAAGAGTAAGAAAAATTACCGATGCATTGGATGCGGTAGGCAACACAACCAAGGCTGTTACAAAGGGTTTTGCGATTGGGTCTGCAGCATTGGCAGCACTGTCGTTGTTCGTGGCATTTGCAGAAGAGGCGAAAATAATTTCCATCGATCTGCTAAGTCCTTCAGTCGTAGCGGGGCTGTTCATAGGAGGAATGATTCCATTTCTCTTTTCTTCGTTTTTGATGCAGGCAGTCGGCAGGGCGGCAATGTTAGTAGTCGAGGAAGTGCGCAGACAGTTCAAAACGATAAAAGGCTTGATGCAAGGCAAAGCCAAGCCGGATTATTCAAAAGCTGTAGACATCTCGACTAAAGCTGCATTAAGAGAATTGGCCGTGCCAGGAATACTCGCGGTTGCGGCTCCTCTAGCAGTAGGTTTTCTTTTAGGAGTCCAAGCATTGGGAGGGATGCTCGCTGGCAGTATAGTTACAGGTTTGCTGCTCGGACTTATGCTTGCGAACGCAGGCGCAGCCTGGGACAATGCCAAAAAGTATATAGAAGCAGGAAATTTCGGCGGCAAGGGAAGCGAAGCCCACAAAGCAGCAGTTGTCGGCGACACAGTAGGCGATCCTGCAAAGGACACCGCAGGCCCCTCGATCAATCCGCTGATAAAAGTTTTGAACATGATTTCACTTTTGTTTGCAAGCTTGTTTGTCGCGTATTCGTTTCTGTGAAAGTATTTAAAGTAAAGGTTGGCAAATTATTTTATTTGTGATATAAAATGTACAGAATCTTGACTGTCAAAGAATGGATCAGAGTTCCGCCAGAAAAATTCAAGTCGGATGTTAAACAGGCAGTAAAAGAAGCCATAGCAGACCGATTCGAAGGGACTTTGGATACAAAGATCGGAATAGTCTTGGCAGTCACTGATGTAATCAAAGTTGGTGAAGTGTACAAGATAGGCGACGAGGAATTCAGCGGAGGCAAAATTGTTCCCAACGATCCTGGTGTTCATTATTTCACAACTTTTAAAATGCTGGTTTACAAGCCGGAGTTGCATGATCTGGTTTATGGCGAGGTAATTGACAACGCAGAGTTCGGCTCTTTTATAAGGCTCGGTCCGATTGACGGCTTGATACACATTTCGCAGCTGATGGACGACTTCGTTTCTTACGACAACAAAAACTCAACTTTCCTCGGCAAGGAAACAAAAAGGACTCTGAAGGAGGGGGACAAAGTCAGGTCGCGAGTGATTTCAATTTCTTGGGGGGAACAAAACAAAATCGGCTGCACAATGAGACAAGCCGGATTGGGCGCACTGCAGTGGATAGAGGCTGAGAAAAAGAAAAAGAAGTGACTTCATGGCGAAAAAAACACACGTATGCAGAAACTGCAAAAGATTCACAACTGAAAAAGTTTGCCCGACTTGCAAGTCGACGAACCTTTCTGCAAGCTGGAAAGGTCTGGTTGTAATTATGGATGCGAACAGCGAGGTTGCCAAGTTTATAAATGTGAGCGAGCCCGGCAGATACGCTTTGTATGTTGGTTGATATGGACATAGTCGTGATAGAGGAAAAAGAAAACCCGTTCTTCAAGCGGAAGGAAATAAGATTTTTGCTGAAGCACTCCGGCAGTTCCACACCAGCAAAAAGCGAGGTTGTCAAAAATCTGGCATCCAGCAACTCCGTTGACGAGAGCCAGGTTGTTATTGATTACATTTCCACCAAGAAAGGTCTTGGCGAATCCGTGGTGAAAGCAAAAATTCTGAAAGAAAAGCCAAAAGTCGAGAAAAAAGTCGAACAAAAGCAAGAGGTGCAAAAAGTTGAAGCACAAGCCAGTCAAAGCGCATGAGCTGCGAAAAAAACCCGACAGGAAAACTTGCCCTCGGTGCGGTGACGGAACTTATCTAGCAAAACACAAGGACAGATTGTACTGCGGTAAATGTCACTTTACAGAATTTTTAGGCAATACTTAAATCGCTTAACGTCAATACAGAAATCATGCTCCGTGAATTATTTTATGACGACTTCATGGAAGATCAGCTAGACACAAGCAAGTGGGTAACAAAAGGCGGGATTCGTGGCGAACGTGGTGGTCTTCCCTGGCCTCTCAACAAGAAGTTCGAATCTGGAAAAATGGAAATTGGCAATTCAATTTTAAGTTTGTATGGAGGCGGCACAGATCATGATTATAGTGTTAGAACTGCTCAAACTTTCAATCCTTTTGTTGACGGTACATTAACTGTAGAAGTCAGAGCATACATTGCAAGACCCAATTTAGAACAAGACGATGTTTGGTTCTCTTTTAGGGTGACTGAAGATGGAATCGACAAATATGTTCCATCATTTGGCATTGGTGCAAGAGAAAAATCAGCTCCGGGTTCTCTTACTACCATGTGGCAATTATTGACAAGAAAACAAACAAATTATCACCCCGATTACCAACTTCGTTTTAGCAACTCAATCCCAAAAAATCTGAGAGAAGAAAGGGAAGGTTTGTCTAAAATTGTAGTTTCAAATGGTTTTGATATCAAGGAAAAAGATTGGAATAATTTAAGAATTGTATTGGGCAAAAGCTACCAAGCCGCTTATGTCAATGACAGTTTAGCAGCCGAAATGAGTTTAACACCGGCAAAAACCGATTACAGATTTACATTATACGCAATGAATCAGTCAATGTTGTTCATTGACAAAGTGAGAATTCTCGGCGAATAATTACAAAAATCCAAGTGCTTCCTGAACTCTAGTAATTTCCGGCCCAGTTGTATTTTCTCCAACAACCAAATCATTGCTGTTTGCAATAACGCAGCAGCCCACAAAGGGCGAGCCGAAATTTGCAGTGCCTATGTCTACGTTCACTTTTAAAATTTCTTCGACAGCTTTGACTTCGGATTCGTTCGCATCCCTGTGCAGCAGACAGCCTTTGTTGGTTGCAATTCCGGACGAGCCGACTATCTGCATGCCAGCTACGGTAGCTTGCACGGATTCGACCCCCAGGCAGTCCTCAATCGGTTTTCGGATTTTTTGCGAAAAATAATTGCTGATTATCGCTCCTTTGTCGTTGCACAAAACAAGGTTGCCCACGGCTGTGAATTTTGTTTTCAGGATTGAGAAATTCATGCCAAACTCCTTTGTTAAATTCTGGAAAGTTTTTATTTCATCGTCTGTTGCAATTTTGGAGAGAACGAGACCGTTCGAATTTAAGCAGCAAAAAATTCCGACCAGTTCAGAATTCGCAACCGTCGTTTTTGCAGCCGCAGTTTTCATTTTGCCAGCGATTTTCTCAACCAAGCTGTCAGAAACAGAACTGCCGACCAAAAGAACCTTATCTGTAGCTCGCGCATACATGCCCAAGTTATTATCACTTAAAAAATTCAGCTGCAGCATTTCAACTAATTATATTTTCTTAAGTTTAAAATATGTGCAACCCTTCAAAGGTTTTTAATTCTTCGTAATAACCTATTTAAACACAGCTACATAATTTTTATAAAGGTAGCATGAAAGCAGTCTCCCCAATGATTGCAGTTGTACTTCTGATTGCCTTTACCGTAGCTGTAGGCGGCATTCTTTCTGTTTGGCTTACAGGTTTGTCTGCTACAACCACAGGCGTGGCTGGTTCCGCGACTGAAAAGCAGACGAAATGCGCTATTTCGCTACGAATACCTGAAGTAACATACGCGTTAGGCGCAAGCGTTGACCAGCTGAACGTAACCGTTGAATATATTTACGGCTCAGAAGATCTTTACTTTTTCAACTTCACTATAATTGACGACATAAAATCCTCTGTGACCACGTCGCCAGTTGCAGGAGAAAATTACAATAAGACCACGCCGTTCAAACCAGGCAACGTTCGAGTTTTCAATTTGACCATAACTGACAGCATAAGAGTATTGGTTCCACAAAGCTTGCCCGGCACCAAAGTGGATACTGTTATAGCGACAGCAAAATGCCAAGACACTGTTACGGTTTCCGCAGAGTGCAAATCTGGTTCACCATGCTTGAAAGCGTCGTGAAGTTATGAAAGCAAAGGCAGTCTCCCCAATGATTGCAGTTGTACTTCTGATTGCCTTTACCGTAGCTGTAGGCGGCATTCTTTCTTTGTGGTTGAGCGGCCTTTCTGGAACAACAACTGCCACAGCTGGCAGTGCAACTGAAAAGCAGGTCCTGTGTGCAGGTTCGCTTCAAGTAACAGAAGTGACAAGCGCATTTGTAGATCCGGCTTCCGTTGTTGCTGGTGATCAATTCAACGTTACAATAAAGTATGTGTCTGGAAGCGAGCCAATTTATAATTTCAATGTGACCCTGACAGACACCATAGGCAACTCTTTGCTTGTGACGCCGGGACTAGGAAGAAATTTCAACAAAACCACACCCTTCCGCCCAGGCCAGATACATGTCTTTAACATAACTTTGAACGACACTTATTCGGTAGTTGTAAGAGGAGACCTGACAGGCACAGCGTTATCGAAAGCTACAGTCGCTGGAAAATGTCAGGACACAGTCCCCATTATCGCTGCATGCTCAAAGGGAGATCCGTGCATGAAATGAATGTACGGAAGAAATAAAAAATAATTAAAAACTGTGACTTTTAAGCAGCGGTAAAACAAAATTTAATTTGAGGATTATGAAAGGAGTATCTCCGCTAATTGCTGCAATCCTGCTCATTGCATTCACAGTGGCTGTAGGAGGTATAATTTCTACTTGGATCACAACATTAACAACCACAACAACAGGAATTACGCAAGCAGCCGGCGAAAAGCAGGTAAAATGCGCAACTGCTGTTTTTGACATAGTTGAAGTGGTCAGCAGCTTGGGTGTGACCGACAGCATCAACACAACAATAAAATATATTTACGGCGAGCAAGATCTTTACTTTTTCAATCTGACATTCATAGACGACATAAAGAGTTCTGTTACTGTTACACCTCGAATCGGGATAAATTACAACAAAACTAACCCGCTCAAACCGGGTATGCTAGCGGTTTTCGCGCTAAACCTAAGCACTACAGATGTCATTGTTGCTGCTGGGCTTCCAGGCAATGCCCTAGGCCGAGTATCAGTTTTGGCAAAATGCCAGGACACGATTCCTATAACCGATGACTGCAAATCCGGCGAGCCGTGTATGAAATAAATTTGAGAAAATTAAATTCTTAATCTGGTCCTTCTCCATCTTTTTATCTTGCTGATGCTGATTCTTCTTGCCCGCGCCCGTTTCAATCCGAATTTTCTGATGTCCGCCCAGCGAGGGGCAGCTTTGATTCTTGCAATTCTTGCCAGCTTGATTTTTTTCACGCGGGTTTTTATTCCCATCATTTCACCGAATTTCTCAGCTCTTTCGATTTTGCCACGGCGGTGTCAATAAATTTTTCCAACTCGCCGTACAAAATTTCTTTGGTCCCTTGTTTTTGCAAGGCGCAAATCCTACCATCGTCCCTTACTGCTACGGAAAGCTTCGAATCTAAAACTTTCTCCTCCTCCAAAAGCGGGTCAAGAATAAAATCTTTTCCAATTTTACATACTGTAACTGTAATAGGTTTGAATTCGACAGGCAATTTGCCGCTGAATTCGCCGCGGAGAACTTTGTCGCCGTCCAATTTCGGTATCTGGGCGCTGTGCAGAGCAGCCACTGCAGCCAGAGCCGCAGCATCCAGCAAGTTTCCTGCGTGATTGATTATATGTATGTCGACGAAAACAGTCCAGACTTTTTCCCCCGCAGTTATAACAAGCTTTTCCAAATCAATCGTGTGCGCCTCTCTTATTCCCCTGTCAACAACTCTTGACAGCTCAACTGCGTCTTCGCTGGGCGGCCCAGCCTCAAAGTCCGGCGATGCAATCGGACTGAATTCGGTATTGACCATCAGCGTTCCTTCGTTCGGCGTGTCGGCAAACGGAGTGCCGGTGTTGAGCTTCACACCAACAATGATTTCTGTGTCCCCCAGCTTCACTCTTGCAGAGCCTTCCGCATTCTTAATTATCCCGGTTTCAATTTCTATTTTCCTGAACTCGTCGAACTTCCTGCCATCGATCCTTTTCCCGTTTTGTATCAGTTCCAGCGCGTAATTTTCTTGCATGTTTATCCCTTCAGCGACTCCTTCAAAATTTTTTTCTGCATTTCGTAAATTTTTTCGCAGGATCTTTTTGCGAGCGCAAAAAGAGTCATCACTTCTTCTTTCGTGAGTGCGCCGTCCAGCTGCAGGAGTGTCACCCGGTCACCGCTTATTGCCATTGCCATGTCAGCCTCGCCGTAGTTGTCCTCAAGTCCAGACAGGTCTGCAACAAGCTTGCCGTCGATTTTTCCGACGGAGCAGGCGGCAACCAAATCTTTCATCTGCACTCCGGCCGAAGCTAAGGCAAGTGAGGCAGCATTTATTCCTGTGACTCTCGTGCTGCCATCGGCTTGAATGACTTCGACAAAAACATCCACTACAGCTTTAGGGAAGTCTTCCAAAAACAAGTGCGGCTCGAATGCAAGCCTGATGACTTTTGAAATTTCCGTGCTCCTCCTGTCGTGTCCAGGGGATTTCCTGTCGACAACGGAGAAGGGGGCCATGTTGTATCTGGCGCGTAAAATTCCGGTGTCGGATTCCTGCAAAAACCGCGGGAACAATTCTCTCGGGCCGTAAACAGAAGCTACAGCAACGGTGTTGCCGAATCTGGCTTCCGCAGAACCGTCTGCGCGCTGGATTACGCCGACTTTCATCTGTACGTCCCTCAGATCTTCCAGGGCTCTGCCGTCTGTTCTCTTGCCGTCTACAATTAACTTGATGTCAGATTTTTTACCCAACTTCCTCACCTAACATTTTTTCTATTTTTTCTGTAAGGCCTGTGGTGTGCGATTCCCTTTCTACAGTTAATATAGCTTCGAGGGCTTTTGCCTTGTCGACGCCCCTTATCCAAACCAAGCCGTTCTGCCCTGTGTAGATTTCACATTTCGTTTTTGTCTTGATAAGTTGTATCATGCTGCCAGCCTTGCCTATTATCCTAGGAATTTTTGTCGGGCTGACCCTGATTATCGTGCCGCCATACAGCTTGCGAGCCATGAAATCTCTCATGCTTGCCTGAATTGTTTTGTTTTTTGTCACGCGGGAGATTCTGCAGAAAACCACATCATCCTTGTCAAAATATCTGCTGATATCTGTCCTGCTGTCGATGAATTCTTCGGTCGCCTCGCTCAGCGGCAGGAAAGCGACATAAGGCGAGTTTATGTCCATAATCCACCCCGAAAGCTGCACTTCGGAAACGATTCCGATAATCCTGTCACCAACCCTCGGGAGGTACTTGCCGAAAAGAGGCATCACGGCAATCTCCACATCTGTCGCCCTTGGTATGCCCACAACTTTTGAAAAGACCTTTTCCCCGTCCAGATAAACTCCTTCCCCGAGCTTCCTGCCTTTGCGCTCTTCCAAAAGCTCTCCCGGCAAAACAATTTCCCTGTTCTCGCTCATACGTCTTCCCTTTTCAAAATTTTCGATTCAAAACTGCCGTGGGTTACCCCGGAAATTTTCTCGAAAAGCTCGTCCTGCACCCCGGCCAAAATTTCCAAGTCAACCTGCAGCGAGCCGTCGTTCAGCCACTGCTCCTTCTGGATGCTTCCGCCGGATTTCAAAATAGAGTAAATCTTTCCTGCAAACTGCGGGGGGAACTTCAACTGCAGCAAGACTTTTTGGAACTTTATAGGAATCAGCTTTTTAATTTCCTTCACAACTTTTTCCACCTGCAATTCAGCGTCAACAAAAGGATCGATGTTAACCCCTGACTGCTGCATCACATTCAAAATTCTCTGCGGCGGGTGGGGGGTGTTTGTCTGAGGGTTTATGCCGCGTTTTGCAATTATCCCAGCTACCTGGTTTCTTTTCTGTTCCACCATCTCTCTCCTCTGCTCTGTCGTCAGTTGCAGCTCGCCCTCGCGCAAGATTTTTTCCGCAACCGTGAAAACATCTTTGGTGCCGAAAGCTTTTTGCAAATCGTTTTCAGCCACTGATTCTGTGTTTCTCACATCCCGATAAATTACAGGGTACGCCAAAATGTCGTTCATATTTACCTTTAATCCTTTTTTGAATTGCAATGCAAGGTTCGGGTCAACAAGTATCTCGAATTTTTGCCCAGAAACTGTCAACCTGCTCGTGACAGCCTTATCAACACCTATCGCTATGTTTACACCTCTCAAATGATTTTATTTTATAGAATTTATAATGATTTAAATTCATTTCGTTGCTTTTCTGAGTTCCTCGTCGGACAATTTCCTAAACTTTCCGTCTTTTTTAATAATTGCTATGTCTATAACCGATTCCTTCCTTTCCTTTTCAGTTTTGTCTATTACATCCATTGCCAAGTCGACAGCCTCTTTTTCGGACATGCCAGGTTTCCATTTTTGCTTGAAAATTTTATTTGCTAGTATCGCCCCCCTACCGATTGCGTAAGCATACCATTCGAAAAGCATGCCCGAAGGGTCGGCCTCAATCAAATGCGCTCCTGTATTGTCCGCACCGCCCAAAAGCAGCGACACGCCGAAGGGTCGCAAGCCTGCATACAAAGTAGAAATTTGCATCCTGTCGCCGATAACCCTGGCAATGTTCCATGTGTCTATCGGCTCCTCGTAAGTTATTTTGTGTATCTGTGCCCGCACCCTCGCTTGGTTGCTTAAAACTCTTGCGTCTGCGAGCAGGCCAGAGGCAACGATTCCCAGATGGTCGTCAATCTGCAAAATTTTCTCAGCAGATTCTGAAACCATCAGGTTGCCTGTGGGCTTGACGGTACCTAACAAAACTCCGTCTTTGAAAACTATTCCTAAAGAAGTGCTACCGCGCTTGACCGTTTCTTTTGCGTACTCAACTTGGAACAAGCGGCCGTCAGGAGAAAATACAGCAATCGTTCGGTCATAACCCATATATTCAGGCATTATCTCTGGAATTTTTGCTCACCTTAAATTATTTTGATTTTTTCATCTTTTAATCTTTTCCTAAACCCTTAATTGTCCCCGAGACCTTTAAAATCTTGAAGACGACTCTGGAGTCACCCAGTCTGCCGACCAAGCCCAAAACAGCCAAAACCTGCTGCACAGATTTGTTGTCGCAACGAATAACACCAATTTGTTTTTCGTCGTTATAAAGATTTTTTATCAGCCACAGGGAGAGTTTGCTCGCTCCAGCCTCGCCGTAAAATTCCAATGCCGTATTCCAAATTGCCGCTTCCAAATCACTGTAAGAAATTTTGTCCTCTGACAAAACTTGGAATTTTATGTAGCGCGACTTTTCACGCAACGTGGGTTGCAAAATTTTCAGTTTTTCCTGATTCATTTTATACCAGCATCCCTCAAAATTTTTCTGTGATCAAACCCGAGTTTTTTCGGAAGCTTTTTAAAAAATTTAACTTCCCACCCTTCCGGACTGCCTCTAAGTTCTCCACCCACAGGTTTGCAGACGAATACATGTGAGATCGTTGAACCTCTAGGATCCCTTTTTGGGTCGTCGTAATAACCCAAGTATTTTACAATCTTTACTTTCAATCCAGTTTCCTCCTTCACTCCCCTAAACACAGCTTCTTTTAAAGTTTCTCCGTATTCAACTGTTTCCCCGCACAAATGCCACCACCCTCTCATCGGTGGAATGCCCCTCTTTATCAGAAGAACGCCCTTAGGTGATTTAATGACAGCGTCAATTGTTATCCTTGGTACAAGCGAATAAATTTTTTTGAACATGCTAAGCGAGAGTTTGTTCATACGACTTTGACTCCTGGCATAACCCATTTTTCACTTTTCCTTTCCTTAGATTTTTTCAAAATATTTTCCGGAATTTTCGATAACGAATTTGCCGCTTCAGGCAAGCCCAAACCCAATTGAGTTGCAAACGAAGTTAAGATTTGCGGATTTCTGAGCTCGTAGTGCGAAACTGCACCAGAACAAAGAATCACCGGGGTTCTATACTTTTTTGCGAGCATCACGTTGCGGACAATGTTCTGCAAAACTTTGCTCCTGCTTCTCTTACTTGCAATAAGGATTTCTCTAAAATTGATTTCTATTGCCACACCGTTCTTAGCGGCCTCCTTTACTAATATATGATTTAATCCAGAATCGTTTCTGTTAAATTCCGGGTGAGTCAGTATGTCGATCTGCGGGGTTTCGCACGCAATCCTGTTTAGTTTTACGTCCCCGCCGTGCACAAGCAGCACATCGAATTTCCTCCTCCTCTCAATCAGCTTATAAACATCTTTCGTGTCCCTCGCCTCGAATCCGAGAAAAATTTCCATGCCAACTTTTTCTTTTACCTTTTGAATTTCTTCATAGACTTTTTTTATCTGATTGTCACTTTTAAAATATTCCGAAAAACAAATTCCAATATAACCCAGTTCTTTTGCGGTTATTGCTAGCTGCTCCAAAGAGCTTTCTCCTTCAGAGAATGCTGAATGAATATGCAGATCAAAAAATTTCATAATTAAAATTACAATTTGTTACTTTAATCCTCTACTTTTCTTTCCCGCAGAGGTCAATCCTCGCAAAACACGTCGTTTGTTCGCGGGATTTGAAATCCAATTTATTTGTCTGTTGTTAACTATGTTTGGATTGTTCGGATCAATCAGAATTACTTCAAAAAATCTGTACTTCCCGTCTTCGGCAACCGGATAAGAATTCAGTACATTCAAGTTAGCAAACTTCCTTTGCGCCTTTTCTTCTGCCTGCCACTGCAAACTTTTTCCGAATGTAAAGTGTAAAATTCCCATTTTTGTCGGCTTCCTTCCTCTCCTGCCATACAGCCTTCGCTTCCTGCCTCCGCGCCTGATTCTGACCCTTGCCAGAACAAAGCCTTGCTTGGCCTTGAAGCCCAAGGCACGGGCCCTTTCCAAGCGAGTTGGCCTTTCTATCCTTTCTATTGTATGCTGCCTTCTCCATTCGATTAATCTCTGTTTCTGCAGCAATACTTTGTCCTTTTCAGGCAATCCTTTTACAAAGCTGTAAAAACTTTTCGTCATACCAATCAGCAATAGTTAACATTTATATATTTTAAAGTTTTTAAATCATTTAATGTCTGTTACAAGTTTGGCCGTTGGCATGATTCTTGTGGTTGCAAGCGTCTGGTGGATAGCTCAAGGTTCGTCGACTTATTTGGGCAGGTCCGGGATGTCGGATTTGATAGCGGTTGTAAACGGGGTGCTCCCAGCGTTTCTTTTTATCATGGGTCTTTTTGTTGTCTGGCTTGAGTTGGACGAATTGAAAGCAGGTAAAAAACCAAGGTAGCCCTTGCCCTTCTTTTCCTGCAGATAATTTTTATGGGAGTACAAATTTCTGAGCTCATACCGAAAAAAGAGATAGAGCTTGTGGAACTTGCAGGCAAAAAGGTTGCTGTTGACGCATTCAACATTCTGTACCAATTCATTTCGATAATTCGCGACAGGTTCACCGGCGAGCCTCTCAAGGACCATCGTGGCATGACAACCAGCCATCTCTCCGGAATTTTGTACCGCAACACGAATTTGACCGAGGCCGGAATAAAACCCGTATACGTTTTCGACGGAAAGCCGCCGTACTTCAAGAGAAAAACTCTGGAAGCAAGGGCGGAGTTAAAAGAAGAGGCAAAGAAAAAATGGGAAGAGGCGCTGGCAAAAGGCGAACCGGCGATTAAATACGCTCAGGCTGCATCCAAGCTGACAGACGAAATGCTGGAGGAGGCAAAGAAACTCCTGGACTACATGGGGATACCGTACCTGCAGGCTGTTTCTGAAGGCGAAGCCACCTGCTCGCATCTTTGCAAAAAGGGAGAAGTTTTTGCCACAGGAAGCCAGGATGCCGATTCTTTGTTGTTCGGCTCGCCGCGTTTGGTCAGAAACCTGTCTGTGTCCGGCAGAAGGAAACTGCCAAAGCGAGAGACTTATATAGACGTTAAACCTGAACTGATTGAACTAGAAAATGTTTTGAGTACTCTAGGAATAACTCGTGAGCAGCTGATTGTTGCTGGCATGCTGATAGGAACTGATTACAACGAAGGAATAAGAGGAGTCGGGCCCAAGACAGCCTTGAAATTAGTCAAAGAGCACAAAACTCTGGACGCGATTCTCAAGAATGTTTCTTGGCAATCAGACATAGATCCTAAAGAAATTTTTGAATTTTTTATGAACCCACCCGTAACAGAAAAATACAAATTTGAATGGAGAGAGCCTGACGGAGAAAGAATAATCGAGTTTATGGTCGGGCAACACGATTTCTCAAGAGAACGTATTGAAAAAGTTGTAGAAAAATTGCAAACGGCATACGTGAAAGAAAAACAATCTAGCTTGGGCAGCTGGTTAAAGAAATAAAGTTAAGAAAACAATTGTTTTTTATGACTGTTGAAAGAATCATGCAAATTGCAAAACAGCGGGGATTTATTTTTCCCTCTTCGGAAATCTACGGCGGATTGAGCGGATTCTACGATTACGGTCCAGTCGGTGTTCTGCTAAAGAGAAAACTGGAAAATTATTGGCGAGAATTTTTTGTCAGGCGAGAAGACAATATTTTCGAAGCTGAAACCGCCTTGATAATGCACGAAAAAGTTTGGAACGCTTCCGGGCATCTGAAAGATTTTATTGATCCGTTGGCACAGTGCAAAAAGTGCAACGGCAGCTATCGTGCAGACAATCTTATTGAGGAAAAAACTGGGAAATTTGTTGAGGGTGCGTCACCAGGAGAACTGACAGAAATTTTGCAGAAAAACAAAATCAAATGCCCGAAATGCAAAGGGGAGCTAGGCGAAGTAAGGGTTTTCAATTTGATGCTCTCATCCAACATAGGCCCGGTTGCTGGTAGCGTTGCCTATCTTCGTCCAGAAACCGCGCAAGGGATTTTTGTCAATTTCAAAAATTTGTTATCTTCAACTCGTGCGAATTTGCCGTTTGGTGTTGCCCAGCTCGGACGCTCATACAGGAATGAAATTTCACCGAGGCAATGGATAATTCGTTTGCGTGAATTCAATCAGATAGAAATTGAAATGTTTTTCAATCCGAAAAAATCGGACGCGCCGAATTTCGATCTGGTTGCAAAAACCAAAGTTAGAATTTTGACTCGAGAGCAGCAGCAAAAAAATAGCGACAAACCCCTGGAAATTTCAGTTGCAGACGCAATGAAAAAAGAAATTTTACCTACACAATACACAGCTTACTTTCTTGCAAAAGAGTTTTTGTGGTACCAATCTTTAGGGATACCTGCTGATGCATTGCGTTTCAGACACATGAAAACGGAGGAAACCCCACACTACAGCAAAGGGAATTTTGACATGGAAATAAAATTCGATTTTGGCTGGAAAGAAGTTGTTGGCAACGCCTACCGGACTGATTTTGATTTGTTAACTCATTCAAAACATTCGGGAGAAAATTTTTCCGTCGTTGATAACGGAGAAAAAGTAGTGCCGCACGTCGTGGAGCCTTCGTTTGGAATCGACAGAACTATTTATGCGATTTTGCTTTTTGCCTACCGAGAAGGAAAAGAAAGAGGATGGGAATGGTTCCAATTCCCGCATAAAATCGCTCCGTACTCGTTTGCAGTTTTCCCTCTAGTTAACAAGGATAAAATTCCTGAAAAGGCGAGGGAAATTTTCGGTATGCTCAAACCTAATTACGAAATCTTTTATGACCATTCCGGCAGTATTGGTAAGCGCTATGCGAGGGCAGACGAAATTGGAGTGCCTTTCTGCATTACAATTGATTACGATTCTTTGGAAAAAGGTACAGTCACAGTTCGTGACAGAGATACAACAAAACAAATTGTAATTAAAACAAAAGATATTTACGAAATTCTTTGGAAGTTGTTGAACAACGAAATCAAATTTCAAGAAGCTGGAAAATTAGTTAAATGAGCTCTAAGCAGCTGTTTTACCGCGGTAAATTTTCGCGAACTGCGGAGTTAGAACAAGAAAATCTTCCTCCACACCAACTATATCCCCGCCGGTGGCCATGCAAGTTTTCTTGAGTTTGTCTACAGAGCGTTTCAGTTCAGCTACGTTTTTATCCCGCAAGTCTTTTACTTTCAGGAAAACCACACTGCCCTCCCTGACCATTTGCTGTACGCGGTCGGTATCAAGAAAATCTTTCAGCGTCTCGATTCTTACGTTGACTTTTTGCTCTCCGCTTAAGACAGAAGGATCGACTTCAACTACGTCAGACTCCTCATTTTTTTGCTGCTTAAATTTTTCGAAGAGTTTGTCAAAAATCATTCAATCACAATAAATACATTTTGGGTCCGAAAGTTTAAATATTTACTTCTCTTTTCGTGCTTGTTCAAGCATGCTCACCACATTCCAGATTTGGGTACGGGTGTAGGTTGGCATGTTAGGATCGTTGATTATTTCATCCAAGATTGAAACTGCAGTAGAAATTTTTACCTCTTGCTGGGCGTCGCTGCTCAGAATCGCCTTAGAATCTTCTGCAGCTTTACGGATATTTTTAGGGACAGTCCTGTCATTCACTATGACATCAAGTAGTGCAAAAATATTTTTGAAATCTGCCATAAGCGTCTCCACTTTTATTTCACCATGTCTTTTAATTTTGTTTGCAGTTCTTTAAGCTTTAAACTTATTCTCTCTTCGGTCTTTTCCATGCTTTTCATCCTTATTTCTATCGCCTCTTTTGTCTCGCCCAATTCCTTTTTCAAGTCCTCAACCGGCTTGCTAACCATTATTCCCCCGGTGATTTTGTACGCGGTTTTTTGATTGGACGCATTCAGTTCTTCCACAGCCTTGTCTATTTCCGCCGTCTGCAAGCGGAAGCTCTCTTTTTGTATCAATAACGACTGCATTTGCTGCTGGTAGGATTGAAAATCAGAGACGAGATTTTCTGCTTGCTGCTTATCCATAAAACCACTGTTCTAATTTCGAATGATTACTTTAAAAAGGTTTTTATAGCTTGTCTATCCTGTTCAACATTTCCACTAATTTTTTATAGGAATTTTCTATTGCTTTCAGTTTGTTCGGTTTGTCCGCAGAAATTTTTATTTTTATGGAATTCTTTCCGACAGAGACCAAAACTTTACTGCCCTTTTCTGCTTTTGCATCGACTTCCAAACTCTTTTTGACTAATTCAGGATTCGAACATTCCAACTCTAAAATGGATTCTGGCATAATCCAAATCTCAAATGGCCCTGACTTTTGTCATTATTTCAGGCCGCATCTTTGCCAGGATTCTGGCTCCGCAGTAAGGACAGCGAATTTTATCGTCGATTTTCAAAACAATCTTTTTGCACTTTATGCATTTGTACATTTTATCCACTCCTTACGAAATAAGCTGAACCGGCGAATTTGGTGCCGCATTTCCTGCATTTCCAAATTCCAGAGGATTCTCTCTTCACATAGGGCATTTGGCAACTCGGGCATATATGTCTTTGCTTCTGGATTTTTTCTATTTCTGCCACGCCCTGTCTGTCTTTCTTTCCGTATCGACTGCCGAACCTGCCCGCTGTGCCGATTTTTTTCGTTCTTCCCATGCAATCACTTCAAAAACTTAAACTCCTTTTTTTCCGTGACGGCGTCAAGTATCATCTTCAGTTGCTCGTCGGAGACTTCGTTTTTTATCTTCCCAGCTTGGTAAAGTTGCATCAAGTAAACTTCTATGTTTGTCGCAAGGTCTGGCTTCACCAATTTTATTCTGGCCAACCTTTCTACCGCTGCTTTAGACAAAATTTTTTTCATAACCGTTTTTTTCATGACTTCTAACTGCTGTTGCTGGAGATCCTCGTTCATTTTTCTGCGCCTTCTGCGATTTTGTCCAGAAGCTTTTTGCCCTTTTGGCTCAAAACCCTGCCTTTCTTGTTTTGTTTTTCCACCAACCCGGCGCTTTCCAACTGCTGCAGCAATTTTCGTATTACGTTGCCTGACGCCTTTTTGAAGTGGGCTGGGGCATGACCGTATTGCTTCCTGCCGCCGAAATACGTTCTCAACCTTTCGGCGCCTGAAGACTCGCTCAAATAAAGTCTGCGTAGAATCGAGGAAGCCCGGATAAACCAAAAATCCGGCTGTTCTGGAGGCCGTTCTTTGTGCGCGCCAGACTTAACAAATTTTGCCCATACGGGTGGCTGGATTTCTTTTACTCCTTTCAACTCTTCTTTCAGCTTTTCTATGAATTTACCAGCTTCTACGTCTCTGACCGAAGACATAACATATTATTTAGCCGAAAGCATTATATAAACAACTGCTGTTATGATTAGCACAAACCCGCCAATTATCAGAATGATAAATATCAACGACAGTGAAAACGAATTTAGCTGGCCGCAAACTTCTAAAGCAGCACCCTTGTCGCAAGATTCAGACAATTTTCCCAAACTATCAAAAATATAGAAGAGGGTGAAGGCAGCAACAAAAACAACCGCCATCGCGATTAGGACATGTGAAAAACCTTTTTCTGCCATCGATTTCACTTGTAGGGTTGCCTATAAATTGTATTGCATTTTTCGCACTTAATAGCTATTGTCTTCGTTTTTTCATCCAATCTAACTTTACTAGTCATTCCAGGCTTCAGAAGAGTAAAGCATTTTTTGCAAAACTTATTTTTTTGATCCTTAGTCAGTCTTACATTATATCGCAGACCGAGTTTTCTCGCCAACTCTACGTAACGCTTGCTCCGTTCAAAATGTTTTTTGAATTCTTTCTCCGCAAGATTTAGTAAAATTTCAATTCTTTCCTTGGCAATTTTTTGTTGCCAGTCTGGTTTCGACGCAGTTCTCATTACTATTTATTTCGTGTCTTTATCTAAAACATCTTTCCTAAATTTTTCCCTGTCCTCGATAGCATCTGATATAACTTTTACAAAATGGTGGGTTATTGTTCCGAAATGCGGCGTGTCGTTTATCCCGAGTTTCCTTAGCGCTCCTCCCAGCATCTTTTCAACCAGTTCTTCGTTTTCACCAGTGGAATATGTCGCAGGACTGAAGATTAAATCCAATGCAAAAAGAGCTCTACCATCAACTTTACCATATGATTCATTTACAAAATCAAATGCCACCGATCTAGTCAACGACTCAAGCAAACCGTGCGGAATCTTTTTCGAAAATGTCAATTCATCCTCGGTCATTTCTATCGACTTTCCGACATACCAGTGCAAAAGTTTTTGGGAACTCTTCTTATCCAGCCGAAATTCTTCTCCACCTAAATTTGTCAGGACATAACCACGATCATTGGCAAATAAAGAATAAAGACTTCCACTTTCAGCCGAATGCCCTATCCATTTGTAGCCATTTTCCGTATACCTTTTTACCTTTTCAATCAACTCCCCGCTGTCTGACATTAAATCACTGTGGAGCAAATGGGGAAACCGTGATTTGAACACGGGTTACGTGCTCCCAAAGCACGTGTCCTAGACCAAGCTAGACGATTTCCCCTTGCATGTAAGACTAATTTTGATATTTAATTATTTAATGGGGAGACCGGGATTTGAACCCGGGTTGCTACCACCCTTACCCTGAATTATTTTTCATCAAGGTAGATGCCTAGACCAAGCTAGCAGATCTCCCCGCACAATATAAGATACAATAACGAAATTATTTTTATGCCTTATGAAACTGTCGTTGGTAGGGTTAAAGAGGATTTGGAAAAATTCGGCACGACCGTAGCAGGCTACATAGGCAAGCACGTTGTCGGTACAGGCGAGGACGCCCACCTTACAACAAAAGTTTTTTTTGACTTGTTGAAACCGCATGTGGTTTTGATCAGCGGGAAGCGGGGAACGGGTAAATCCTACATTGCCGGAGTTATCGCAGAAGAAATGGCTCTTCTTCCAGAGGAATTTAGAAGTAACTTGTCTATAGTTTTTATTGACACGATGGGAATTTTTTGGAGCATGAAATTTCCGAATGAGCAGCAAATGAAAATTTTGCAGCAATGGAATTTAGAACCTTCTAAGTTTGATAACGTTAAAGTTTACGTCCCTTACAGGCAGGTCGAACAATATAAAGAATCAGAAATTCCAATTGACGCTGGAATTTCCATCTCACCTTACGAATTCTCAGCAGACGAATGGTTACTGGCATTCAACTTAAAACGAACGGAAGCAGCGGGCGTCGCATTAGAAAAAAATGTAAACCAACTGCTGGAACGGGAAGAAAAATTTACAATTGAAGATTTAATCACAAAAATAAAGGACGATGAAGAAACTTCTACAGAAGTAAAAAAATCTTTGGAAAACATGCTTACAGTTGCAAACCAATGGGGAGTTTTCGGTACAGCTGGGATAGATGTTGAGAATATTGTCAAGCCAGGGCAGATAACTGTTATTGATGTCTCCCGTTTGCGCTCGGCAGAAGCTTGGTCGGTGAGAAATTTTATCGTTGCAATTATCGCAAGAAAAATCTATCAGCGGAGACTTATAGCAAGAAAAGAGGAAGAAATCGCAAAAGTTACTGGTGACGAATTGAAGGAAAAGTTTCCTGTTGTGTGGCTGATAGTCGACGAAGCCCACAATTTCTGCCCTTCAGAATTTGATACGGTTTCTTCCGAGCCTCTGAAAATCATTTCAAAACAGGGACGGGAACCCGGTGTCAGTCTGGTAGTAATTACTCAGATGCCAAATAAAATCCATCAGGATATTTTGTCGCAAGTTGATGTTCTGATTTCCCACAGGCTGACTAGTAAGGACGACTTGCAAGCCCTACATTCAATCATGCAGACTTACGTGGCAGAAGATTTGTGGAAATACATCAACAGTTTGCCACGCTGGCCAGGTGCAGCGATAATCCTTGACGACAACTTGGAAAAGATTTTTCCAGTAAATATCAGGCCGAGATTAAGCTGGCATGCAGGTGGGACAGCAGTAATAGTCTAATCTTTATCTGGCTGAGAGAGTGCTACATTGGCCATGCCAATTAATGTTGCATAAGTCTTTTTGTAAAGAGTTTTCTCTGTCTGTAACTTTTCTGTATCAACCTTCAATTTATCAAAGATCGTCAATTCTTGAAGCGTATTTTCCGACTAAACTCTGCAATTTCAATCGGTCCCTTCTGTAAATTGCTATAGACAATTCAGATGGAACTTCCTGCACTAATTCGTAAGTTATAGGGTCAAGACTCATAAAAAATTTACCACTTGTTAAAAATTTAAACCTTAAGTATATTTCAAAATTTTTGTCACGGTGCCTATGCCTTTCGTCTTGCCTTCGCGGAAAACAAATTTGTCGCCTTGTTGAATGAATTGAGGATTGTATCTAAATGTCATTCTTACTCTTCCGGTTTCACTCGCCTTCAAATAATTTTTGTCCAACAAATCCAGTTTTACCGTTGCAGCAACAGTCGAGTTGTGCATAATCGGCTCGTAGCCCGTCGCAATTCGGGTGGGGTGATTTAAAACCAGAATTTCTGCTTCAAAACTTTTTGTCGCCTTTGGCTGCAGTTCTTCCTCGGCAAGTATCATTCCTCTTTCCAAGTCTTCGTACTTCGTTCCGCGGAGAGCAATGCCAACAATCAAACCAGCATCAGCTTCTGCGAGCCTGTGGTAGTGCATCTCTATGCTCGTCGCCTTTACCTTTTTGAAACTTCCGTCTTTGTTTGGTCCAAGCACGAGGTCCTTTCCTGCTTGGAGTTTTCCCTGTTTGATCGTACCCGAAACAACTGTGCCAACCCCAGTCACGTTGTAAATCCTGTCGATGAACATTAAAAACGGTTTATTCAAATCTTTGTTCCTCTGCGGCAATGTAAGCAAAATTTTATTTAACAAGTCAAAGCCTGCCAGCGTGACCGCGGAAGTTTTCAATAAAGGCACTACTGCATCCAGTTTGTCCAGTGCAACAGAAAGGTCGTTCTCATCTTTAATTTCGTACGGAATTTTTCCAACATTTTTCAACAAACCCTCTATTTGCTGCTCGACTTCTGCAATCCTTTTCTGTCCCATTTTGTCGACTTTCGTTATACAAACTATTATCGGCAAGTTCATCGCCAGCAACAAACCCAGATGCTCGCGAGTGATGTGCGTCACTCCGTCATCCGACGCAACAACAAGCAAGCCGTAATCAATGTTCTGTCCGACCAAGCCGCGAATCGTTGTGCGCACCCAAGGCTCGTGACCCACAGTATCAACAAAGCTCACGACTTTGTCCGCCTGCGCCACTATACCCGCCCTCTCCTTTTTGTCCAAAGGATTTTTCAGGTGCAGAGGTTTGCCATTTTTGAAACCGAACAGGGTGTAGTGCAAATCTGCAGACAGCCCTCGTTCAATTTCGTGCGGCAACACATTCAGGTACAACCAATTTTTTCCACTGGTATCAGCTCTGCCAGTCATCAGAGTACCGACCAAAGTCGATTTACCCGCCCCGACGTGCCCGCAAGTGGCAGTTATGATGTGCTGCTTGATGCCGTTGGTAAAAGTTTTTGCCACGACCACTCTGCCGATCAGATTTCCGTTTTCTGTAAACCTTTCTATTTTTTCCAAATTAGAATTGTTTTCCATCGCAATGTTTTTCAAAACAGAAACAGTTTCTTCAAATTCCAGATCTGAGAGACCTTTTGTTTTTCCGCTATCTTCTACGCCAATTATGTAAATTGCCTTGCCGTTCCCAACTTCTAGCAGGTATTTCATCTGGCTTGCCAGATGCTGCTTCTTTTCCTCTTTTAAGTGGACAGACGGAGTCAGCCTTTCTTTGAATTCTATATTCTTGTTTTCCTTTCTTGGTACCATTGCCATGTTCAACCTTTTGTCTGTGGCGAATTTAAAGTTTACCACCACCTTGACTGGTGCCAAATCCAGATATACAAAATCCTGCCGAATATTGTTATGCAAAAGTTTGTGAGGCAGAGAGTTAGAAAATACGGGTTAAGCAGCCAGCGGAAAATGCTTCAGAGCAAAAGTTTTGACCTGCTGAAGGAAAACGGGTTTGTAATAACCGACAGGAACAAAAACTGTTTGTTCTTGCACAATTCTCACGAGAGCATGAAGCATTTCATTGTGAAAGCAATGATCTTCAAGATACTGCGAGAGCGAAGAAGAAATGTTGGGACCGAAATAGAGACTAGAAACGGAATAGCGGATGTTATAGATTTGGACAACTCGATAGTTTACGAAGTAGAGACCTCGATTAACAAATCTAAAATCAGTGAAAAAATTGAGCAGTTCAAATCTTTCAGGGACCTGTTTTTAATTAATGTCAAAAAACTTCCATCCGACTTGAAACAACTGGAGGATAAACTTGCAACAATAATTGTTTGAATTTTCCGGAACAGATTAAAACTAATTATCAAAAAACCAAATAATAATCATGTCAACTAGAATTTTTCTTCTGGCCGTCCTAGCCGGTTTTTTAATTCTTTTTGAAGCTTCAATAAGCGACCCTGTAGATCCCTTTTACACAATTAGGGGCATCGCATTAGATTATTCTACCGGCGCCACGATAGCTTCAGGAAACGTGACTCTTACCATAAAGGAAAACGGCGTGCAGAACACAAGTATAATCAAAGACGGCATTTGGATTGCGAACGTTTCAACTACTGCCGATTACAATGCAAACAGATTAACTTTTGGAATTCTTTTCAACAATACCGACGGCAAAAATGGTTACAGCGAGCTCACAGTCGGCTCGGGACCTTTTGTTGCGCAAACGGCAACGTGCTCCAACAGGCCCCTGACTTTCTCAGGTTACGCTATAGATTTTTCAACTGGTACAACACAAAATTCAGGAACGATTTCAGTTTCTATCGAGGACGCACCTTTTTCGAACACCACTTCAAATTCCACGAGTTTAACAAACGGATACTTCAGTCTATTTATATATCCGTGTCTGATTTCTGGAGAAACTTACACTTTCCGTTTATCTACATTTTCCGCAGGAAGCATTACGTCCAATATGTTTCTTAGAACTGTGGCAAAATAAAATTATGGCAGTAATCTGTCCGGAGTACGCGCAAACAACACAGCTTCTTTTATGTTTTCTATGTCCAACAACTGCATGGTAAACCTTTCCAAACCCAAGCAAAAGCCGCCGTGGGGCGGAGCACCGTATTTGAAATGTTTAACAAACCAATCTAAATCTGCGAGTTTCAATTTTTTTTCTTTGATGTTCTCTGCCAATTTTTCGTATCTGTGTTCTCTCTGCCCGCCAGAACTCTGTTCGATTCCTTTGAAAATAAGATCAACACTTCGGGCCCACTTCGGTTCTTCGTCTACTCGCATAACGTAAAATGGTTTGACTGCGGATGGAAACCTATTCACGAAAAAGAAATCGTTTTTGTATTTGTCTTTGGCATAATCACCCAACAATTTTTCTGATTCTCTATCGTAATCTTCTCCGAAGGGAATTTCTTTACCCATTTCTTCTAAGATTTCATAAATCTTTGGAAATCTCAATTCAGGAAAAGGCGTTTTAGGCAACGTAATTTCTTTACCCAGCGTCTTCAATTCTTTTTCACACTCTTTCTGGATTTTTTTTATTGCGTATACAACCATCATTTCTTCCAACTTTATGATGTCGCTTTCGTCTTTTATGAAAGACATTTCCGGAGCAACAGCTCTATGTTCAGACAAATGTCGCGGTGTGCGCGATTCTTCAGCCCGCCAACTAGGGCCGACATCAAAAATTTTATCAAAGCCGCCGATGATAGTGAGCTGTCTGTGCAACTGCGGATCTTGTCTCAAGAACGCATCAGAATCGTAGTACTTAATTTTGAAAACTTCTGCGCCACCTTCTGAAGTGCCGCCAAGCAAAGACGGAGTAAAGACCTGGATGAAACCTTCTTTTTTTAGGAATTCTTCGAATCCTTCCAAGATTTTCGCTTGAATTTTGAAAATCGCTATGTTTTGCGGCTTCCTCAAGTCAATCGGCCGCCAATCAAGTCTTGTATCGATGTTTGCAGGCGTGACTTCTCTAGGGTCCAGAGGTAGAGAAACTTCTGACCTGTTCATCAGCAACATTTCGTCAGGTATAACTTCTATCCCAATTTTTGCAATTTTGCTTTTTGTAACTTCGCCTTTTACTGCAATCACATCTTCTTGATGCAGCTTTTGCAAGACCGCTAAAATTTTTTTGTCAGCTTTTGACTTGAGAATAGTAACTTGAACGATTCCGTCTCTATCTCTCAGCAAAACAAAGTTTATTCCTCCTATCAACCTTACATCATGCACCCATCCAGAAAGCTCAACTTTTTTCCCAACTAATTTCGGCAGTTCAGAAGTATATACTCGCAAGTGTTCACCTCAGGTTAAATAAAAATATCCAAACTATTAGCCAAACAGGGAAAAAGGTGGCAAAGCTATTCAAGAAAATCAGTTTCAGCCTTTTAGATTTTATAAATTTTGTAAACAAAACATTGGCTGCTGCATACAGGACCAAAGGAACAAGCCCGGCTAATGCGGTATTCTTTATGTACGCTGAAATTACCCCAGAAACTGCCCCTAAAATCAAGAAAACCAATACAACAATCTGGTCAGTTTTCACTTTTATTCCTCTCTACATTCTTCTTCTTTTAAAAAGAAATCCTTTATTTTTCTTTGCCAGTTTTTCTCTTGCAAAAATTGGGTTGTCACCCAGGATTTTCTTACAAAACTCGGCAAAGATTTCCTCTGCTTTATCAGGTTTTCTACAAATTCTATGGTCCTTGCATCATGACTGTAGCCGACACCAAAATCAAAATTGACCTGCTTTTTGATTTCAGCGATTGCCCTGTCCCTTTCCACTTTAGCTATGATGCTGGCAGCAGAAACCACCGGTATGCTTTCATCCAGATAATTTTCCACAACCAAATCAGCATTCTTATTTTGTAAAAAACCCTCTATCATCTTTTTGTATCTTTTCGAATTCTGCTCAAGCGAATCCACGAAAATTTTACTACCGTCGCAAGCATCAATTATTTGCGACATTTTCATTGCTTCGATTTTATCCAAATTTATTCCTTTGGATCGGTAATCATCTATTTTACAAGCCTGCACTCGCAGAACAACTATATTCGTTGCAAGTTTTTCTATTTTTCCAGCTAGCTCTTCCCTTTTTCTAGGCGAAAGAACTTTGGAATCCTTGACACCGATGTTTCGTAGATTTTTTTCATGTTCTACTGGTATGGTTACTCCAGCTATTACCATTGGACCTATTAGCGCGCCCCGCCCAGCTTCGTCTATGCCTGTAAGAAAATCCATATAATTAACCTCTGAATTATATCCTAAATATGATTAATTTAGAAGAGATTAAAAATCAACTGTTGTCCAGGAAATCTGTGGAAGAAATTTTTAAAAATTTCGACTGGAAAGAATTTGAAAATACAATAGCAGAAATTTTTAGAAGTAATGAATTTGTAGTTAGACAAAATTTTAGATTTAAAGCTAAAAGGAGATACGAAATTGATTTAGTTGCCGTGAGAGGGAATATATGCCTCTGCGTAGATTGCAAAGGCTGGTCCAGAGGCAGAAATAAAACTTCAGCATTAAAAAAAGCAGTTGTCGAACAAGAAAACAGACTCAAGGAATTTAAGAAATTCTTGAAGAAAAATTTTATTGCGCAAAAAATTCTTAGGACTGAGAACACTTCTTTGTTTTTGCCGCTTTTAGCTACTCTTGCAGAGGAGGATATAATTAAACAAAACCAAACTTGTGTTGTACCATTCGAAAAGCTAAATGCCTTTTTGTTGGAAATCGAGAAGTACACTTAAGCCTTTCGTAACTAACAAAAATTGGGTATTTAAATTTAACTGTTTAATTTATATGTTAGGTGATGTCGTTGGGTAGTTTTGGTATTCGCGTCGAGAATATTGTTGCTTCGGCCGCCCTAGGCGTTGAAGTGCCGCTGGAGAAAATAGTTTCTAAGCTCGAAGGCATGGAGTACGAACCCGAGCAGTTTCCCGGCCTGGTTTACCGTTTGCAAAAGCCGAAGGCTGCAGCTTTGATTTTTGGCTCTGGTAAGATAGTTTGCACAGGAGCAAGAAGTCTACAAGACGTTAACGAAGTTTTCAAAAAAGTTGTAAAAATTATTCAAAAGTCGGGTCCAAGAGTTCCAAAAAATTATAAAATTCAAGTTGAGAATATTGTGGCCTCTGCCAAACTTGATGGTGGTTTGAATTTGGACACAATTGCATTCAACCTTGAAAACTCTGAATACGAACCCGAACAATTTCCCGGCCTTGTTTACAGAATGGCCGAGCCAAAGGTTGCGTTTTTGCTTTTCGGTTCTGGAAAAATAGTTTGTACCGGCGCGACAAGCGTCAAGGACGTAAATATCGCAGTTGAAAAAGTTTCTAAAAAACTCAAATCAATACACGCTTTAGTCAAACCAAAGTAAAAACCAAAATCGAATTTTTGTAAAAAAGTTCGCAGTTCCTTTAAAAGGATAAAATATTTAAGAAAGAATAGAATACTACATGGAAAAAAAGGATATTGTTGAAAAATTCTCGGAATTTTTGGACGAGTTTTACAAAAACGAATTAACTTCAGCTTCAACTGAAGGAAAAAAATCAATTTCTATAGATTTTTCTCTGCTTGAAAAATTCGATGTTGATTTGGCGGATTATCTTTTGGAAAATACTGATGAGACTTTGTCGGCATCCGAGGAAGCAGTCGCGCAAGTCGACACGGGTTTGGCAGAGACAAAAATCAAACTGCGATTCTACAATTTGCCGAAAAATAGAGAGATAAGAATAAGAAGCATCCGTTCGGAGCACATTGGAAAATTCATCAGTGTTGACGGCTTGGTCAAACGCGCGAGTGAAATTCTACCCGAAGTTTCTGAAGCTATTTTCCAGTGCGGCGAGTGCGGAAACAAGATTAGCGTAACGCAAACAGAAAGGATAATTCGTTACCCAACCGAGTGTGAAAATTGCAAAAACCGGAAAGTTTTCAGGCTGGTCGGCCAAAAATTGTTTGATGCGAGATGGGTGGTTGTCGAGGAACCATCCGAAATAACAGAGGGGGAAAGACCCTCGAATCTCAGAATTTACCTGAAAGAGGATTTGACAACGCCAAAAATGCAGAACAAGACCGATCCAGGAAATCGAATAAAGGTTGCCGGTGTTTTGAAAGAGCTGCCAAAAAGAATCAGAGGCACAACTTCTCGCCAGATGGATATTTTTCTTGAGGCCAACGGCGTCGAATCTGTCGAAACAGAGTGGGAAGAAATCGACATTACTCCAGAAGACGAAGCAAAAATTTTGGAATTTTCAAGAGACCCTGAGATCTATTCGAAACTGGTCGCTTCTATAGGTCCAGCAATTTATGGCTTGGAGGACGTGAAAGAAGCAATAGCCCTCCAGCTGTTTGGTGGAGAAGTCCACATACAAAAAGACAAATCTCGTGTAAGAGGTAATATCCACTGCCTGCTGGTTGGTGATCCATCGACAGCCAAGAGTGCACTAATGAAAGTTGTTTCTATGTTGATTCCTCGTGGCCGATACGTCTCAGGCAAGGGAGTCACCGGCGCAGGTTTGACCGCCACAGTAGTCAAGGACGAAGAATTTCTTGGCGGCTGGGTGCTAGAGGCAGGCGCGCTTGTTATGTGCAACCGCTCGTTGTGTTGCATTGATGAGTTTGAAAAAATTGAGCGGACCGATCAAGTTGCTTTGCACGAGGCTATGGAACAAAACACAATTTCAATAGCAAAGGCAAACATCATTGCTACCCTGCCAGCTCAAACATCAATACTCGCAGGCGGAAATCCAAAGCTCGGAAGATTCGACCCCTACCTCCCGATAAAAGAGCAAATAGAAGTCCCTGAAACTCTCTTGGCAAGATTCGACTTGAAGTTTGCAATAAAAGATGTGCCGAATGTGGAAATGGATACAAAAATTGCCGACCACATTTTGAAATCAAGACACTACGGAGATGAAGAGGTTAAACCTGCAATTGACGCAGCACTGTTTAAAAAATATGTTGCTTACGCGAGAAAAAATTGCCACCCCAAATTGCTAAAAGAAGCTGGCGAAGAAATAAAAAAATTTTTCATTGACTTGAGAAGCAGAGTTGCTGGACAAGAAGCTCCTGTACCTATAACACTTAGGCAATACGAAGCATTAATCAGATTGGCCGAAGCAGCTGCAAAAGTGCAGTTGAGGGATACTGTAACACATGAAGACGCACTGCGCGCAATAAACCTTATGAAAGCTTCACTTAGGGAATTTGGTTTCGAGCCAGAGACTGGAATGTATGATATCGATAGGGCAGAAGGACAAAGGGTTACGGCAGCCCAAAGAAGTAAAATAAGAGTTGTGGTGGATGTTATAGATGAGCTGACAACAATATACGGAAAAGAAATTCCTCAGGAGGAAATTTTAAAAAAGGCGACCGAACAAGGCGTCGAAAAAGCGGACGACATAATCAGAAAAATGAAAGAAGAGGGCATCTTATTCTCGCCCAGACAGGGCATAATACAAAAAGTATAAGTGATTTTTCTTGGTTAGTAAGCGAATACCCGCAAAAAAAATTCGAATCGTAGATCTTGTAAATGGTAAATTTTTTCACGGCAGCAAGGAACAGATGAAACCGAGCTACTTGATTACAGATTTTGGTGAAAAAATATTTAGAGCTAACCTACTGGGAACTGTGATAGAAAAGTTTGACGGGGAAAACCTCTCCTCAATAACTCTCGATGACGCCAGCAGCGGAATTCAAGTCAGGCAATTTGGTGACAAGGAATTTTTCGCTTCCATCCTAGCAGGAGACATCGTTGCTGTTGTCGGTAAAGTGAAAGAGTTTAACGGAGAAATCTATGTGAGCGCCGAAATAGTCAAGAAAATTTCCGACCCCAACATGGAATCTTTTCGCAGGCTGGATATACTTCAGCAGCTTATTGAAAAAATAAAAATCGCAAATGAAATCCGAAAATCCAATTTGTCATTGGAGGAACTGAGAAACCACGCGAGGGACAATTTTGGCATTGACGAGGAAAGCCTGTCTGTCATACTCGAAGGTAGAAAGCTGGAGATAGATTACAAGCCGAAAATACTAGAGGTGATCCAGTCTTTGGATGAGGGGGAGGGTGTTGAAATCGGCAAGCTGATAGCCTTTTTAAATTTGCCGGAGAATGTTATTGAAGCCGCGCTCAATGAATTGCTCGCCTCTGGCGCCCTCTACGAGCCGCTTGTGGGCAGGCTAAAAAAGGTGTAACAAATGGAATACGAACAGCTTCTTGAAAAGGCATTTGAAAAAATCCAGAAAAGAGCGACTTCATCCAGGTTCAAAATCCCCGAGCTTGTCTTGGAGTCGCAAGGAAGCAAAACTGTTGTCAAGAACTTTTCAGAAATCTCTTATGCAATACGCAGAGATGGCGCGCATTTGGCAAAATATTTTTTCAAGGAGTTGGCAACCCCCGGTTCTATACAAGGCGACGCACTAGTGCTGCAGGCCAGAGTTTCCAAGGATTCTTTGCAAAAGAAACTCACCGACTATCTAAAAGAGTACGTCTATTGTAAAGTTTGCGGTGAGCCGGACACACGGCTGTCCAAGGAAGATAGAGTTACTTTTGTTATTTGTGAGGCATGTGGCGCAAAAAAACCAGCAAGATAAAAAATATTGGTGCAACATCTTCAGCACTAGGTACGAGATAGTTGCAGCCATATGCGACGAAGAACTGCTGGATAAAAAACTGGATTTCAAAAAAACGAAAGTAACTGTCAGCAAGAAATTTTACGGCGGCAGACTTATTGACGAGGATTTTGCAAAGAAAGCTTTAAAAAAGTCTACCATAGGCAACTTGTTCGGCAAGGACATAATTGCTGTTGCGCAGAAAAACGGTTTTATTACGGACGAAAACGTTATTGTTATTGATGGCGTACCGCACGCGCAATTTGTTAAGCTACAGTAAAAAAAAGGCGCAGTTCTTTGTTATTTCTGCGGTGACAATAGTTGTACTGCTTTTTTTGGTCAGTCAATGGCTGCAACCGCAAACAATTATCGATGCGTCAGAGGCAGTTCTCCGTGAAGAAACCTTTGTTTTCAGCAACATAAAAGAAAAAGCTATTGCGACAGCAGCAACCTCAAAAACATGTGATGATCTGTCTTACAATCTTGATGAATACAAGAATTTCGCAGAGCAGTACGTCGCTGGCAAAGGATCAAAACTAAATTTTGTTTATTCCATTTCCGCCTGCTCTCTTGTTCCGCAGTCCACGACCATAAATTTTGAAATCAGTTTGAAAGCAGTCGATGCAGACGTTTCAAGCTCTTTTTCTCTGAAGTGGCCTTAGTCCAGCAGCAGGTTGATATTTTCTTTCGTGATTATTCTAAGATAGGGCAAGTAATTAATTGTAAAAGACCTGCTCGAGCAGTGCAGCTGCTTGCACAATTTTGCGTGCACCTCTTTTCTGGCAGTTCTCTCGCCCTTCGTCGCGCCCAAGATTGCGATTCTCTCCGGGTAGCTGTATCTTGTGAATTTCCTGTACACATCCTTTTTCGCGGTAGAAACACCAGCAGTCATCAAGTCTATGGCGTAAGCCAGCAGTTTCCAATTTTGTCTTCTAATAATCCTGTGCTTCATCAAGTCAGCCTTACTGATTTTTTCGAATGCGTCTGCAATTTCTTGCGGGTCTTCGTATTCGTTAGCTATGTTGTTTTCAATCCACCAAAAAATTTCATCCACATCTTTGTCAGTTGAATTTACCGCCAGCTTGGCTGCGAGCGCACTTTTGGTCTTGAAAATTATTTTCAGCGCATCGAAAATGCTGATTATTTTTTCTCTGTGGCCAAGCTCCTCCAAATTTTTATCATCACTGCTAACCACTGTTTCCAAGTCATTTATTGCAGCTCGCAAGTCGCCGCCAACACGAACAGAAATCTGCCGCAGCATTTCCTTATCGACTTTTAGTTTTTCATTATCGCAAATTTTCTGCAACCTTCTTTCTATGTCGAATATGGAAATTTTTTTGAATTGTACAAGTTTGCAATATTGCCTGAGCTCTCTCAGTTTCGTATCCCAAGGATTGTTGGCGGTGAGAACAAGTGGGTATCTGCTCTCTTTTATTATTTTAATGATTTCACCAACCCCACCCCTGTCCTCAGAAGACAGGCCATCTACCTCGTCTATTACAAAAATTTTTTCTTTTTTGAAAATCGATTTTTGTGTAGCCGACCTGCCGATAAGATTCTTTATGGCCTTAGCAGAACGGAAATCACTGGCATTAATTTCAACCACATCGTAATTTTTCTCTGATGCAAATGCTTCCACCAGAGATGTCTTGCCCGTGCCGGGCGGGCCGTGAAAAAGTAAAGCTCTAGGTTTTCTGTTAGCTATCCATTCCAAGAAAAATTTCACATTTTCCTTTTGGCCTACATATTCGCTCAAATTTTTTGGACAGTACTTTGTTACAAACATGTCTATCTTTTTACCAACATAAATTGCGACAATAACGCTTCCAATTGAATCAGTTCGTTACTGCCCTCGCTGATTCTGAATTCATACTCCCCAGTCTTTTCTATCAATCCAACTTTTTCTTTCTCGGAAATCTTTAATGAATAAATTTGTTTGTGGATTTCAGAAATTATATCGCTGCCTGACAAACCCTGCTGCAGCAGCAAACTGTGCAAAATTTTTCTTGCTTCAAGAAACTTGCTCTCCAAGGCCAACTCTACCATGTCTTTCACATCGTCCGGTTTAGCCTTGCTCGCAACGTCATAAACAAGATCTTCTGTTATCTTTTCGTCTAAGGCTGAAGAGGCTTGCAGCAAGTTGGCTACTTTTCTCAAATCACCTTCTGAGAGTGTGATTATCGCTGACACGCCGTCCGCAGAAATTTTCAATTTTTCATTTGACTCTATTCTTCCGATGAATTTTTTAATGTCATTTTCGCTCAGCATTTTAAATCGGAATACCGCACACCTGCTCTGTATAGGCTCAATAAGTTTTGACGACCAATTGCAGATCAGAATGAATCTGGAAACAGTTGCATAACTTTCCATCGTTCTTCTTAGTGCTTGCTGTGCGTCCTGGGTTAATGCATCTGCCTCGTCTAAAATTATAATCCTGAAACCGGCTTCCGATAAGGACTTCGTACGCGCAAAATCCTTCACTTTGTGGCGGACTACGTCTATGCCCCTTTCGTCACTTGCGTTCAGCTCCAAAGTATTTTGCCTCCATTCTTTTCCGTAAAGCTCGCGTGCAATCGCCAGGGCAGTGGTTGTCTTGCCCGTGCCAGCAGGCCCTGCGAACAGCATGTGCGGAACATTCTTACTCTTTACAAAGGACGCAACTCTTTCTACAACGTGTTTCTGGTTTATGACTTCGGCCAATTTTACTGGTCTGTACTTCTCCGCCCATATTTCTACTGTCATGAAAATCTCGATGCTAATAACTTATTTGTAAGGATTAAAAACTTTACTTACAGGTTTTCTTTTAACCTGCACGCAATTATGTGGCTGCATTCCTTTTCTTGCAGCGCAAAGAACCTGCAGTCGCAACTGAATCGCTTTTTTTCCTTGTCAAAAATTACAGAATGGTTTTCCGTCTCTCCTGCAACAGTAAAATGGATTCTTTTATCAGTTTCGACGTTTTTTTCTATCTTCTTTTCTTTCAAAAGTTCAACAGCCTTGCTTTCCTTGGAACGCATAAATATATTTTGTGACCAGAATTTAATCCTTTTACCATCGAGGATTAATCTTTCTGCTTTCAAGTTTTTATCGTGAAAGCATTATTTTTAATCTTCGTCATTGCAACATTTTTTCTGGTGCGCATCGTGGCAGCTGATCACATACAGTATAAGTGTTTTCCTACTTTTACAAACAATTATAGATGCGTAAACAATTGGACACAAGTCTTGAAACAAGAATCGGACTGCAGTATTGCTTGGGTAACATGGTCCTATTGTCAAAACGCCTGCACTGAAAATGGCTGTCTGGCAATACCTGAAAACATAGAATCACCTGCAGAAGAAACAGAGAGCATACCGACTGAAGAAACTGGATTGGGGCTGCAACAAACTTTTGGATTTCCAATTCTGATTTTAATGCTTCTAGCAACAGCTATATTTTCAATTGCTTATTACAGGATTCTTCCAGAATACAAGTCCAGACTTGCACCAGAATCTTTTTAAATTCTTCGCTTCTATAGCTGTATATGAATAACGGTTTTGAATCGGCTGTAAAAAAATTGAAGGATTTGAATGCAAAACGAGTTCTAGTGCAGTATCCCGAAGGTTTGAAAACTAAAATTCAAGAAATCTCGGACAAACTCGAGAATACGGGTTTAGAGACCGCATTGTGCATGGAAGCAACTTACGGGGCTTGCGATGTCAGGGACGACGAAGCTAAAAGGCTTAGTTGCGATGCCATACTGCACGTCGCTCACCTTGATTACGGAGTTAAGACTTCTTTCCCAGTTGTTTACTGGGAGTATTTTTTTGACGTTGACCCCCTGCCTGCATTGGAAAAAAACCTCAGCAAGCTGGAAAAATTTGAAAAAATCGGTTTGGTAGCAAGCGTACAATATATTCCTGCATTGCAGAAGGCGAGGAAGTTTTTGGAAGCAAAAGGGAAAAAAGTCTTCACTTTTAAGACGGAACAATACGAAGGACAAATCCTTGGTTGCAGAGTCGGTGCAGCTACAAATATTGAGCAAAAAGTAGACGCATTTCTCTGCATAACAGCTGGAAAATTTTATTCGATGGGTTTGCTTTTCAAAACCTCAAAACCAAAATTCGCTTTGGATTTGGAGAGAAATTCTATTGAAAATTTGGAAGCAGAAGAAAAAAAAATGCAAAAAATTAAAGAATGGAACAAGGCACAATTTCATGATGCCCGAAAAATAGGATTGTTGGTCAGCTGGAAGAGGGGGCAGATGTTTGGTTCCCCGTTCAGCTTTAAGAAAAATCTTGAGAAAGTCGGGAAGAACGCTTATATTTTGGCAATGGACGAAATCAGTGTCAAAAAAATTGAAGGAATGAAATTGGATTTTCTGGTCAATTTTTCCTGTCCCCGCATCGAACACCCAGAACTCAGCGAGCTTAAAATCCCGATGCTTAATTATTACGAGGTAAAAGTTTAGCAAACGTTTATATACTTGTTTCCAGAAAAAGAAATAACGAAAGGTTTTTATGGAATTGAAAAAAGTTAAGGAAGACGAAAAAACCCTTCTTGTTGAAACTGTTGGCGAGACCTTTACTGTGACCAACGCGATACGCGAAACTTTGTGGGATGACAGCAGCGTGTCGGAAGCTGCGCAAATTCGTGAGCATCCTTATTTGTCCAATCCAAAAATCTTTGTAAAGACCTCCCGCGGCTCGCCTGTTGCCGCACTGGAAAAAGCCGCAGAAAAAATTGAAGCTCAGGCAAAAGAATTCAAAGAGCTCTTCAAAAAGGAATTGAAGAAATAATTCAGCAAATATATTTTCCTTGCTGTTTCAGCAAATCTTCCTTGATGTAAATCGGTGCGTCGGCTCTTACCGCTATAGCAATCCCGTCGCTCGGTCTGGAGTCCAGGTTTACAATTGTATCTCCGCTCTGCAAAATCAACCTGCCGAAGAACGTGTTGTTGCGGAGGTCAACAATCTTAACCATGACCACTTTTATTTTCAAATTATCAAAAGCATCTTTAATCAAATCATGCGTACCGGGCCTGAATGCGATCGCTTTATTTATGCCATTTAAAATTGATTCTGCTTGAACTGCTTCTGTGTTTGCAGTCATCTGGTAGCAATTTCCGGTAAGAGAAACAACACCTGCGCCACCGCTGACAGCGGCATCCGGCTCTACTTTTACAAAACCTACAGTCGACAGATCTGGTATCATCTGCAGCGAGAAGGGAATTCCAGCAGGCTTGATTAAAACCGAAATTAAAATTGCAACCAGAACAACAACCATTACAGCCAAAGGCAGTTTGTTGTCCTGCTTTTTCCACTGATACATAATTACAATTTTGTCTGCAAACAAATAAAAAGAATAAATGGAGCTGTCTTGCGCTGGTGGCGGGAATCTCATCTCAATAGACGAAATTTTGAACCCGCGTGATTCTCTCGAATCGCCGTGTCATCAGCACGGTCCATTTGACCAGCCTCTGGCACACCAGCATTCATCGA
>CAZYHQ010000005.1:11777-50423 GCA_964646855.1 uncultured archaeon | reverse complement strand
AAAAGATTTTTAGAATTCTTCATTCGTAGCAAGTAACTCTCATTCCCAGAGAATTAATTTCGCTGTCGACTTTCATCATTAACTTCTAATTCAGCGGTCGCTATCGCAAACATCACTCTCTTTCCCAGAATTTTTAATTTTAATATAACACTATTGAGGAGAGCTTACATTAGAAAATGCAATTCACTTCAAGCTCTTGTAATTGTGAACAGACTGAATGTTGCCACTTCAGGCACCTGAATATGATTTATATTTGCAGTTTAAATAAATTTAGTTATGAAAGAAATCCCTGTAACTTTCAAAAGTGATGGGAAGCAGATAGTTGGTGTGTTACATTTGCCGAATCAAAAAAATGCACCTGCAATTATTATGTGTCATGGATGGAGTGGAAGCAAGGTAGGGTACCCAAATTATTTTTTTGTTAAAGCTTCTCGTGAGTTTACGAAAAAAGGTTTTGCCACTTTGCGATTTGACTTTAGGGGAAGTGGGGATTCCGAAGGCAGGTGGGAAGATCAGAACACTACAACTATGTTAGAAGATTTGAACAATGCTATTGACTACTTAACCAGTAATTCTGCAATAAACAAAGAAAAGATTGGTCTTGTAGGTCACAGTCAAGGAGGTCGTATAGTACTTTTGCAAGCCGCTTCTGACAGAAGAGTAAAGTGTTTAGTCACGTGGGCAGCGAGAACTGATCTGTCTTATTTTTGGTCAAAGGCTTGGTTAGATAAATCCAAAAGAAAAGGGTTCGAATCCGACGGATTTAAAGTATCTAAAAAATGGTTAGCAGACGATTTGAAGTACGATGTCGAAAAATCTGTCAGAAAAATTAAAGTACCAATATGCGTTATTCACGGCGATATGGATTTTGATGTCCCTGATTCTGAAGGTTTTAGGATTTATAACAATTCTAACAGACCTAAAAATCTGCATATCATTAAAGGTGCAACCCACGACTTTTCTGGTATAAAAATTCAGGGTGAACTCATTAAGGTTACTTTGAATTGGTTTAATAAGTGGCTGAAATAAAATTCTAATTAATGAAAGTAAAATCTTTAAACATCAGAAAAATTTTTGCAACAAATTCGCAACAGACCATTGAGGTATACCTACAAACTGAAAATGCAAAAGTTTCTGCCTCCGTTCCAGTCGGCACGAGCAAAAGCAAGTATGAGACAACTTACTTGCCAGCTGACGAGGCAATACAAAAATTCAATCTGGTCCGCAGGTATTTTACTGCACAAAATTTTATTGACCAGGAAGAGGTAGACAAGATGCTGCATACCATTGATACGAGCTCAAGTTTTAGAAACATCGGCGGCAACGTTGCACTTGCAATCTCTTCTGCCTCACTGAAGGCATTTGCCGCAGAGGCTGGACAAGAAGTTTTTCAATTCCTGTCAAAAAAGCAGAAACCAGATTTGCCGAAGCCCATCTGCAACGTAGTCGGCGGTTGGAAAAAACAAAGCGATATACAGGAATACTCCCTGCTGCCTGTCCATCAAAAAAGTTTTTTCGATGTTGTTGAAAAAATTTCCAAGTCTTACCTGCAAATCGGTGACGAGTTGAAAAAGTCTGATGAAAATTTTAACTACGGAAAAAATATCGAATCTGCATGGGTTACGAAACTCGGTATAGAAGATATATTGGGTATAGTGACTGCTGTCGGTCATGAAAACTTATTGCGAGTAGGTTTGGATTTTGCAGCGTCCCAGATTTGGGACGGGAACAACTATCGCTACTCGGATACCAGATTGAGAAAGCACGACCAGCTTACTTTTGTCGAAGACTTGGCAAGGAAATTCCCAATCAGTTATTTGGAGGATCCGTTTCATCAGGACGATTTTGACTCATTCGCGATAGTGACTCATCACCTGCAAAACAAAATTATTTGCGGGGACGATTTGTATTCCACGAATCTTGACAGGTTGAAAATGGGAGTATCCAGCAAAGCAACGAACGCAATAATAATTAAACCTAGCCAGATCGGAACAATTACGGATGCGATAAAAGTTGTTGAGGAGGCTAAAAAAAATGGGATGAAAGTTGTGATGTCCCACCGTTCTGGCGAGACTGAGGATACTTTGATTTGCCACCTTGCTGTTGGGTTGGAAGCGGATTACATAAAAATTGGAATTTCTGGAGAGAGGACAACTAAAATTAATGAAATTGTTAGAATTGAAGAAAATTTAAGTTAACTAAAAACAAAAATAAAAGTTGTTGATGATGGCAAGAAAAAATTCGGCTTATTCAGTGTTCAAACAACAGGTAGTTTGGATTGTTTCAACTGCTTTTGCTATCGCGGCGGCACTATTTTGGAAGGACACCATCACGCAAATAATTAACACTTACATTCCTGCGAGCCAAAGTTTGATTTATTCTGTGTACGCATCAGCCATTATGACTGTAATTGCTATACTAGTTGTGTGGATAGTGAAAGAATCCTTTGAAAAATGAATTTATTTTCAGCCAACAAATTTATTTAGAGACAAATGAAAGCCATCCTTGCAAATTTGGGATTTGTACTGCAAACTGCAGGACTTTTTCTTATAATTCCAATTATCGCAGCATTCTACTACAATGAAGTCCAGCCTCTGATTTCATTTTTCGTAACCTCTTTTGTTTTTCTTGCTGTCGGGTTTTTACTGAATGCAGTAGCGGAAAGAAAGGTTTTGGACTTCAAAGGATCGTCTCTTCTGATAACTTCTATATTTTTTATTTTAGGTTTAATTGGAACGATTCCTTATCTTTATCTCCGAACTTTTTCTGATACGAATGTAATTCAAGAATTTTCCAATAGTTATTTTGAGAGTATCTCTGGCTACACGACGACAGGCTTGTCTGTAGTTGCGAATGTCGATGTACTGCCAAAGTCGTTAATACTTTACAGAAGCCTCACGGAATGGATTGGCGGATTCGGGATAATTTTTATTTTGCTCGTATTTTTCTTCCCCCAATCTGCTGCACAAAATCTTGCAGAAAATATCGGATTACCAAAGTACCTAAACAATTTGAAAAGAACTTTTCTGTCTATCGTTATCGTTTACACAATTTACGCAGGAGTATTTACGGCTTTACTTTATTTAACTGGTATAACCGACGTCGGTCTTGGTTTGTCCACTGTCTTCAGCGCGCTCATGACTGGAGGGATGGCACCAGCAAACGACTTGTCAGCATTTCTTCAATTTCCACGCAACTTGATTATCGCTGTTGCTATGCTCCTCGGTGCGACTTCATTTGCAGTTCACTACAGGCTGATCGGCAGGAGAGAAAAGATACCTTTCTCGCACGAGTTTTATGTGTTGATCGGATTGATAATTCTTTCTACGATAGTACTCACCCAATTCGGCAAGTTGAGCATCGTTACCTCAATTTTCCATTCGGTTAGTGCATCTTCCACAACTGGATTTAGTTTTATCAATCTGCAATCTCTGTCAGCTCCGATACGAATTTTCTTTGTAATGTTAATGTTTATTGGCGGTAGCAGTTTTTCCACAGCAGGAGGAATAAAAATAATGAGACTTTTTATTTTTCTCAAATCAATACCTTGGGCGATGCGGAGAGCCTTGGGAAAGAAAGATGAAGTTCTGCGAGTTGAAGGCGACTACCTTTCTGCCAACGAGGTAATCATGCATTTTATTGTGATAATTTTGTCTTTTGTCGCAATTTTTATCGTAGCATTTTACATTTCCATACTCGGTTTCGATTTTCAGGATGCGTTGTTTGAAGTCACTTCTGCATTTTCAACATCAGGATTTTCCACCGGAATAACAACACCAGATTTGTCATACGTAGTAAAGTGGCCGCTTGTCTTTATTATGATTCTAGGCAGGGTTGAGATAATTCCGTTTTTGATTGCGCTGACTTCTACTGCCAAATTGCATAAGCAAGAAAAATGAATTCTTTAGTCTGCATTAACTAATTCTGATTATGATTACAATTGATGGTTCGTTTGGCTACGGACAAGTTCTGCGAACTGCAATTGGATTGGCTTGTCTGACAATGATTCCAGTAAAGGTTACAAACATACGGGTGAATCGTCCAAAACCCGGCTTAATGCCACAACATCTGATGGGGGTAAAGACTGCTGGAGAGTTTTGTCGTGCGGTTATTATCGGTTTGAACATTGGTTCGATGGAGGTCGAATTCACTCCGACGGAAAAAACTTTTGAAGACAAGAAAATCGATATCGGTACTGCGGGCAGCATTCCTTTGCTGCTACAAACTTTAACCCCATTTCTAATTTTTGCCGATAAAAAAATTTCTCTGCAAATTGTGGGCGGAACTTCTGGACTGGGATCACCGACAATTGAATATGTGAAATATGTAACTTTTCCAATTCTGAGCTTGCTTGGAGTTAAAGTTCCAAATATAGAAGTTGTCCGCCAAGGATTTTACCCGAAGGGGCAGGGATTTGTTAAAGTGGAATTTTCACCAATTAAAAAATTGCACGGCGTTAACTTAATTCAAAGAGGCAAAGTGAAAAAAGTTTACGGGACATCTATAGCGGGTTCCCTGGCTAAGCATGTTGCCCACAGGCAGGCTTACGCTGCGCAAAGCTTGCTGATGGCAGAGGGTTACAAAGAAGTGCAATTAAGTATTCTTGATAATATCTACACTGCTTCATCTGGAACGTCTATAACTCTGGCAGCCGACTGCTGGAATACCGTTCTTGGCAGCGACAACATTGGAAAAATCGGAGTCCCGGCTGAGCAGATTGGCAAGGAGTGCGCAAGAGAGCTGCTGCAATCGATAAAATCTAATGTTGCGTTAGACAAATGGATGGCTGATCAAATAATCCCGTTTATTGCTCTAGCAGAAGGGAGATCAGAAATTGTGGTTCAAGAAATTACTGAACACTGCAGGACAAACATATCAGTTTGCGAACAAATTTTAAACGTAAAATTTGAAGTTGATGGGGAAAACAAAAAAATTTCCGTTGAAGGTATCGGATTTAAAGTATAAAAATTTGCAAATCAAATAAATAATAGAATAGTTATGTACAGTTTTTTGGGTGACAATTCACCTAGTGAGCTACATTACTTGAGTGTCTTTTCAAAACCCAGAGTGCCTTTACTGCAAACAGTTCCTCTAACTGAAGCTCAAAAATTTTTTGAAAATCACGCAAGAGATGATTTGCAGAAAACACGCTCGTATGCAAGCAGAATTTTTTTAGGTGTTGTAACTTTCTTTTTGGAAGACCTAGAAGATTTAGATTCTATATCTCAAGCAAGCACTGGCGGCGCATATAGAAAGACAACGACGGGCAAAGCAGTTGTTTCCAAACGCTTAACAGCAGTTTACAGAGACGGTGTAGAGTATTTTGAAATTTCCAACGAAGTGAAAGAAGTTGTGCCTAGGGATACAGTTCTACTACAACCAATCGCACATTCTGATCTAATTACTCAGGTTACAATATCTACGGTAAAAGCTGTTGGAAAGAATTTAGGTATACCAGTAGAATGAGTTACTTAATTTTTATTTCCTTTCCAATCTTCTAGGTTAGAGTTTGAATTAATTTTCCATGTATTATCGATTCGCCAGCTCTAGGTTCAACAAGAATTTCCTGGCAATTCAGACATTTTACAACAGTAGCAGCTTTGTTGAAAATTATTTGCTCGTTCTTGCATTTTCTGCACTGCAATTTCAAAAATTTTGATTTTGGCATTACAACAATTTGTTTCATGTTTACACCTTCACGATTTCAAATTTTTTCGCTCTCCAACCTTTCCCTCGTGTATGAGTTTTCTTGCAGACTGTACAAGTAAATCTTATGTCAAGTTTTTTTGTTGGTTTCTCCCTGCCCTTTGGATTTTCTTTGGGGAATGAGCCGTATCCCAACATTTTTCGCAGGAATCGTCTTTGGCCCTCCGCAACAGTTCTTCTTGCCTTCTTTTTCGCCAACTCCACTGTGTGCTCAGTATGCTTCTTGCAATTTGGGCAGTATGCTGAAATTCTTTTTGGAAACTTCATTTGCTCACTTCGATAACTCATAATTTTGTATAATATAATTTAAATCTTCATTTACTTACCTTGAATTCTTCTGCCATCCCGCGTTCTACAAGAATTTTCATGTTGTCCTCGGGAAGCTTGGCGATATCCCCTTTCTTAAACGGACCGTAAACTTTCTCGTCGCTGCCCACGAACTCCGGAACTTCGTCTTTGAAAACAAGCAATGTCGCAAGCTCTTTTTCCTGTTTCAAGATTTTTTGTAGGCTTTCTTCACGCCTTTTTCTGATGTCCTCAACCAAGTTTGCGAAAAAAGTTTTTTCCTCTTCAATTAAATTTTCCGGTTGGATTTTTGTCCTGGCTGCCGTTATGGCGGAGTTAACTATTTTTCTTTCCCTTCTGCTGAAGATGTCGTCTACAAGCCTCTCGGTGCTTTTCAGCTCTACCGCGACCTTTCTGTCGTCCTTCAGGGTAAGCTGCCTTTTTTGCTGGATGTAGGAATTAACCGCCGCAAAAAAATTTTCCGGCAGTTTTGTCAACTTTGGCTGCTTTTGCTCGTCAAGCTGTATTTTTCTTATAAGTTCAAATGTAATCGTCTCTTCAGCCACAGTTATCAGTTAGAATAATGCTGGTAAAAGCTATAAGCTTTGCATTAGTCATTTGCATCAGTCGAACCGTTTTTTCTGAATTTTAAGTTTGTCGACATTTTTCAACCTTCTCAAAGGCACGTTGACAGGATTTTTTACTGTAGTGTGATCGACTTCCTTGCAACAAATATCATACAGTCCCATGGCTTTGTAGAAGTTTTCATTGTTGCAGTTAGGTGGAAGCAAGTTTCTGTCCTGCCTGAAGTGCCAGCGCATTTGCCCCCTCAGGTAGGCTGTCCGGAGCGGCGGCTGATTTTTCTCGTTCCATTCCACAAGTTTTTTCTCTATCTTATCTAAGTCCCATCCCATGTTGCGCAGAAAGTTCACTAGGATGAATACCGCGCGTTTTTTGCCGTCTGCCAATCCGTTGTCAAGCATGTGCTTGATGCATGGCGGAAAGTAATTTTCCGGGACGAATTTCGGCTGGAAGAATTTTCTGGCTTTTGGAATTTCCTCCAGAACTTCTACTTTGTTTTTAGTTGCCCAGTCCAAGGCCTCGACAACAAACATTTCCGCATCTTTACTCGGCATTCGCTGCTGCAAAAATTTTTCCTCGATTTTTACTTTTTCCGGCAGAGCATGCTCCTTTTCAAATTTCTCTATTGCTGTAGGCTTCAGTGGCACGCTTACCAACATATTTTTTTCATGCAAGCTATATGGCAGCCTGAACAGGTGCCGCGAGGAAAAAACGTCCATGCTCACGACTTTAAACGGATCCAATCCCTCGCTGTTTACAATTTCCTCGAGAGGTTTTCCAATTCTCTGTGAAATTTCTGCCGGAGTTGCGGCTGACAGGATACTTTCCTTGAGGGTGTCTTTGACGTAGGATTTTATGTACCCAATAACTTTTTGCAAAATTTCCGGGTAAAGCGTCTGCGTGCTTTGGAAATTTATTTTTTCCGGAAGCGATTCAAAAGGTATGCCCAAATGAAAGCCCTTTCCGCCGCTGAATTTTACCGAATAATTCACAACTCCGTGGTCTTTCAACGCCTCAATGATTTGTTTTGCTGTTATCTTCGAAATTTCGAAATCAGCCACATCAGGATCGATTAGTATGTCAAACCCCTGCCGCAAATTGTCCAAACCAGTTTTATTCATTCCGACATCAAGGTTCATCGGCTGGTGCCAGCGCTCCACAGAACCGTGAAAGGCAACAGTGCCGTTTGCAACCGCCTGCAGAACATCGGCCTGATATTGTATAATGTCCGGCCGTTTGCCAAAACTTCCGTCGCGAAAAACAGAAACAACTTCCCTGTTTTTTCCAGCTTCGAGCAGCGCTCGTTGAACTGATTCCCTGGAATACCAATTCCAAACCTTGGTGAAGTCTACCATAGTGGTCATGAGAGCAAAAGCCCTCGAAATAATACTCGTTGCAAAGGATTTAAAAATAACTTTAAATTTTTAACCTTTTCCATCTGATGCCTTTTTCCGTATCTTCCAAAATTATTCCGAATTTCTGTTTCAATTCTGCTCGGATTTCGTCTGCAGTCTTGTAGTCTCCAGCCTTTCTTGCTTCTTCCCTTTTCTCAATTAATTTCCTTGCTTCTTGGGACAATTTTTCTTTCTTGATTTTTCCAAAATCTAGACCAAGAATTTTGTCTATGGATAGTAGAAGGCTTTTGACATTTTTTGCATCCTTTTTTGACAGTGTTTTTTCATCAATCAGCCTGTTTACTGCATTCATGAATTCGAAAATTTCTGCAAGCGCAACATTTATTTTCAAATCGTCGTCCATCGCATCGTCAAACTTCATTATTGTGTGCTTAATCAAACGAGCAACATCGGGATTACTTTTCGCGCTTTTTACTTCGTCCAACCTTCGCAAGAATTCGTGAAATCTTTCAACTGTTTTCTTTGCTGCTTCCAGCGAATCGAAAGTGAAATTCAGCTGTTGCCTGTAGTGAGTTGACAGAAGCAGATACCTTATCGCAGTCGGGTCATGACCTTTGTTTAACAAATCACGGAGAGTGTAAAAATTTCCGAGGGACTTGGCCATTTTTTGGCCCTCAACTAGCAAATGTTCGTTGTGCACCCAGTAGTTCGCCAATTTTTTTCCAGTTAGCGATTCCATTTGGGCAATTTCAGCATCGTGATGCGGAAAAATTAAGTCAATTCCGCCGGTGTGAATGTCGTAACTAGTGCCAAGATATTTTTCAGCTAAAGCAGTATCTTCTATATGCCAACCCGGTCTGCCTTTGCCCCACGGCGAGTTCCAGAAAATTTCTCCGGGTTTGTGTAATTTCCATAGAGCAAAATCCCCGAGATTTCTTTTTGTAGGATCTGGTTCGATCCTATGAACAGTTAGCTCCTCCAATTTTTGGTGCGAAAGCTTTCCATAACCTTTGAATTTCGTTATGTCAAAATACACGCCATTTCCAGTTTGGTAAGCAAACCTCTTTTCTACTAACCTTTTTACTTGGGCGATGATTTCTTTGATGTGTTTTGAAGCATCAGCAAAAACATCTATGTTTGTTACACCCAACAATTTTCTATCCTCATGAAAATATTTTTCGAATTCTTTTGCAACTTCCATCGGCTCTTTTTTTCGTTCTTTTGCGCGATTGATAATTTTGTCATCCACATCAGTAATGTTCATCAAATGTTTTACTTTGAATCCTCTGTAATTCAGCCATCTGGCCAGCAAATCTGCGAAAATGTAAGCCCTAAGATTTCCGATGTGCGCATAATCGTAAACCGTTGGTCCGCAGGTGTACATTCTTACTTGCCTGTTTTTTAGAGAGCGGAAAATTTCTTTTTTCCCGGTTAGAGTATTGAATAATTTTAAAGTCATTTCATCACTGCTGCAATTAGTTTTTGATGTTCACTTTCATCAACCCACTCAACTTTCAGATAATCTTCTATTTCTTTTTCAGACATACTAATCTTTCGCGCTTCCTCTACAGTCACACGATAAGCTTCGATTTCTATCGGATCGTCAACATAGCTGAATTTTTTGCTAAAAAGTTTTCTGTTGTCCAAAAATTGTTTTACATGTACAAGCTCGTGGACGACGTCAAGATAAAGAATTTTCTTCGGAGTTTTTCTCAAGTAATTTTTGTTGATTATTATTTTTCCAGTTTTGTCGCTTACCCAAATTATCCACGTCTTTTTGGAAACTCTAATTTTTTCCTTATCAATAACTTTTAGAAACTTCTTTCTTCCACCATAAAATTTCCATAAAATTTTACAATTTTCCAAACCAGAAAAAATCTTTTTCAGAGAATAAACACCATAGTCAAAATTTCTGTTTATCTTAAAATTTTTCATAAAAAATCATCTCAACCTCGGAATCCATCTCGGAACTTTCTTTTTATAAATTGTGTAAGCTTTACCAAATTTTTTCTCCAGCTTCGGCTCTTCCCAGTAAACTATCGCCAAGTGATTGGAAATTGATAGAACAAAAATAGAGATGAGCACCCAAGTCAGATTAATAAATATAGCAGTTCCTGCGAACAAAAGTAAAATACCGACGGTTATTGGATTTCGAATTATCTTGTACGAACTGACAACAACCAATCTTCTGGTTGGATTCCATGGCACAGGTGTTCCTCGGCCAAGAACTAACAAGGCCCCCATACTGCGGATTGCTAAAACTATACCGAATAATACCAATATTAGACCTAAATAATTTAGTGGTGAAGAAAAAATATTCGGTAAAAAAATTTTTGATTGCAAATACGCAGCCGTATGGTACAACAAAAACCAAATAAAAGTGAAAAGAGTTGAAGCGCGCAGTGCTGTATAAAAAATTCTTTTTTTGAGTTCCTTTTTCATTTTCTCACTAAAAGAGCTCGGGGTGGGATTTGGACCCACACAAATCCGCTAACTGCAAACCTGCTGCAGGCGGACCCATTAACCGGGTTTCAGGTTTTCACTTTCTGGCACCCGAGCACATTTAGAAATTTTGTTTGGAGAACAGTTAAATGAGTAGCACAGAGAACCAGTTCAACAGCAAAAGCCACCACTCATTTTTGTCACTTAAAAATACTTTGCAGAATTAGTATAAAAAGTTATACTTTCTTCAGCTGCAGAACTTTTATCAATTTGCCGCACTTGCTGCAATCGAACTCGGGACGGTCGAATTTCCGTTTTGTTTTGCCAGTGGCGGTAGTCCCCTTTCCCATTGTTATTGTCTTAATTTCGTAATTCTTGCAATGCGGACATACGTACTCGACTTCCGCGTCTTTCTCGGGAACTTTACCGACGACCAAATCAGGTCTGTTAGTGAAAAACTCGAAATTGCTCGGACGCAAGCCCTGCCCCATCCATTTTTTTATGAGTTTGGATTCCATCTGCTCACTATAGTGGTCTTTTCTTTGGCCTGAGTGCTCTTGATCCACATTTCCTGCATTTTATCTTTCCTTCTTTGATTTTCGCAGAGTCGGCGCGCATTTTGCTTTTGCAAATCCTGCATACGTAAACTCTGAAGAATAATCTTTGCATTGCCTCAGGGAAAGTTTTCTTTACCATTTTTATTTACCTTTGTAGAGTTTGACATCATCCGGACTAAGATAATTTTTACCCGTGGCTTGATCAAGCTCTATCTCGAATCCCGTCGAACCGTTTAACTTCAAAATTTTTTGTCCTCTGAGTTTCTCGAGAAGTTTGCTGACATATTGTTGATCGTAAGGACAAGCTTTTCTCAAGTCACGCTCATGCAAAATACCATTATTTTCTAAAACGTAGAGCAAAATGTTTCTCGCATCTTGTCTCGCATTACCTGTCATTCGCATAGTAAAAGTTTGTTCAGCAACTTTTAAATTCTTTTAGCTCAGGCTTATATATATAGTCAGATTCATAATTCCTTTTCTTGACAATAATGCTCAAATCCGAGATAAGAATACTTGGTTTTGATGATGGTCCTTTTGAATTCAGAAAGACCGAAACTGTTCCTGTAGTTGGTGTTGTTTACAGAGGTGGAAAATTTCTTGATGGAATTTTGAGGACTGATGTTCAGGTAGACGGACTAGACGCAACAGAAAAATTAGTAAAGCTTATTAATGCGAGTAGGCATAAACAACAGTTAAAACTAGTTATGCTGGACGGCGTAACTTTGGGCGGTTTTAACATAGTTGACGTGAAAATTTTGAACGAAAAAACCGAACTGCCGGTAATTGTTGTAAACAGGAAAATTCCTGATTTGAAGGAAGTCAGAGCTGCGTTAAAAAAATTCAAAGATTTTACACAGAGGTGGAAAATGATTTCGAATGCAGGCAAAGTCGAGGAGTGCATTTTGAAGAGCAGGGACAAAATTTTTTACCAGCACACCGGAATTGCAGCAGAGGATGCGGAGGATGCGATTATGCTCAGCACCACCCACGGAAACTTACCAGAACCTTTGCGCGTAGCGCATCTGATTGCTACTGCAGTAGTTAGGGGAGAGAGTTATGGCAGGGCTTAGCGAAATTAAAAGAATTTGGAGAAATCTGACTAGCGGCGGCACCGGGATAATTGTTTACGCAGTCCTCGGGGTGTTTGCAGCCTTTGCTCTGCACAAATTTCTGGGATTCGCTCTGCAGACTGATCTGCCGGTGGTTGCAGTTGTCAGCAGCAGCATGCAGCACAACAATGCCGAGCTAACGCACTACGGCTGGCTGGACAGAAACTTGGGTTACAACAAAACTTACATAGACTCTTGGCCGTTCAAGGACGGCTTCCTGATTGGCGATATGCCTGTGGTACAGGGGACTGAGAACGTTGCTGTAGGCGACATAGTTGTTTATTCCACCTCCAACCAAAACGTGCCGATAATCCACCGAGTTGTAAGAGTCAACGCAGACGGCACATTCGAAACAAAGGGCGACAACAACAACTCGCAGCTCGGGTACGAGCATTCCATCTACAAAGAGCAGGTGCACGGAAAGGTAATCTTTATAATTCCCAAGCTCGGTTATTTTAAGGTGTTTGCTACCAAACTTTTCGGTGCGTTCTGATGAAATTCTGCGACAAGTGCGGCAATTTGCTGATAGCAAAAAAGAAATCTGTAATGCTAGTCTGCAGGAAGTGCGGCAGGCAGTACAGAACCAAAGGGGAAAAAATTACAATTGCAGAAAAGATGCACGAGGTCAAGAAACAAATCGTTGTGATGGGAAAGGACGAAGGTGTTGCAGAACTGCCGACAATAGAAATCATGTGCCCCAAATGCGACCACATGGAAGCCCACTGGTGGATGCAACAGACTCGTACTGCCGACGAACCGCCTACGATTTTCTACCGCTGTAAGAAATGCGGATACGGCTGGAGAAGTTACGGTTGATTATTAAAGTCTAAACTTCTAATAATTGTCGTGCCTACTTACTACAAGCCTAGAAAAATTTCGCAGATAATGAATGCTGACAACAAAATTGCTGTTGTCGGCAGAGTTATACAAATCGACGAGAATTCTTTCATTCTCGACGACGATACCGGCAAGGCAGAAATCTTTTCTGAAGAAGCAGTTGAGCAAAACAAAATCGTGCGCGCATTCTGCGCGATTGCGGAAGGTAAGCTGAAAGCGGAAATAGTTCAGAAGCTGGAAAATTTTGATTTAAATCTTTTTAAGAAGATAGAAGAATTATACAATAGAGCTGGTGTGTGATGTTTCGTGCAACTTTAACTGATCCGAGTCTGCTGATAAATTCCGTCTCTACTATTGCCGAGCTGATCGACGAGGGTATTTTCAAAGTCACCCAAAGCGGGATAGGTCTGGTCGCCGCCGACAGGGCCATGGTTGCAGTTGTCGATTTCAACTTGGCTTCGTCGGCTTTCGAGAATTTTGAGTTGGACAAAGACCAGACGATCGGACTGAACGTGGGAAATTTACTGTCAGTTTTGCGCAGGGCTACAGGCAGCGACAAACTAAGCCTGAGTTTGCAGGACTCTAAATTGGAGATTGTAATTACCGGAGAAAGCAGGAGAAGGTTTGTTGTGCCCCTTCTGGATTTGAGCCATGAAGAAGTTCCACCGATTGAGCAGCTGGAATTTGCTACCAGAGCCGAATTGAAGCCCGACATTCTGCAGTCTGGTATCGATGACGCAGAGATTGTTGCGGATTCGATTTTGTTTGAAACTTCTCCAAATAAATTTGTCATGCGCGCAGAAGGTGATATTAGCAGAGCTGAACTGGAATTGGAAACTGGCAATCCGTCTTTGATTAATCTGCTTGCAGAAAACAGCGTCAAGTCCCGTTATCCGTTGGATTACTTGAAAAAAATGATCAAGGCAGCAAAAATTGCTGATTCTGTTTCTCTAGAATTCGGACAGGATTATCCGATGAAGCTTGGATTCAAATCTGGCGATAAGGCTTCGCTGAAGTTCGTACTCGCCCCGCGCGTATCTGAAGATTGAATACAGATTTCTTACAAACGCTTAAATTTTTACATCAAAATTATAATTAACGGCGTTATAATGCCAGAGTTTGCAACGGAACTGGTTCTGTGGAAACCGATTTATTACGTAAGCATAGCACTGCTTTTGCTGACAATTTTTTCGGCTACAATAAATTCCGTGGTTGCAACAATCGTTTTGTTCACTCTCGTGAGCCTCTGGACAAGAATTCCAGGATTAATTTTGCCAGTGGCAAGGGATTTGGAAATGATAGATTTCTTCATGCTGATTCTAGCTGTAAATCTGGGCGGAATACAAGCAGCTTTGTTCGGAGTTTTTGCGTTGTGGTTTGCAAAACTTTTCGGTCCTCTGGAAAATCCGCATTACACAATCAAAGACAGTTTAGCATTTGTAATTTCTGGTTTGCTGCTGCCGGCAATTTTTGCCGTTACCGGAAGCTTGCTACTGACCATTTACGCATTCGTGCTTTTGCGGTATGCGATTCGTTTCATCATCTCTGTGGGAATTGATCCGGACTGTCTTTTCGAGGAAATTACAGTTATCGTGCTCGGAATTCCTATCGGCTTGATAACGAATACAATTTTTGTAAATATCTTCGGTGATTTTACAAGCAAACTGATAAATGAAGGCCTGTCATTCAGCATAGAACTTTTCGGTTTCGCAGCGACAGTCATACTTGCGATTGCTGCAACAATGTACCTGCGAAAATTCTTGGGAAAGATAAAAAAGCGTGCAAAGGAAGAGTTCGGGCATCTGGTTTTCGAAAAATAAGCCGCGGTTTATTTTCCTGCAAGCCCGCTTTTCTTTATGAAAACCCAAAGTTTTTTTGTCATTTCGCTTGGAGCCAAAGATCCTGTTCCAAAAATTTTCTCAATTGGCCAGTCTTTGACTTTCTTGAAATTTATCGAATACCCACCAAAAGCCTTTTTTGCCATTGAAATATCACCTAATAGAATTAGCCTTTTAGAATAAAAATGCATTTCATCATTTCATCGGTTTGTCTGCTCGACGTCCGTAATACTAATGAATTTTTATATGCTTTTACACCAGATTGTTATGTGGCTGTAATAAAAAAATCCGGACTGAGAAGACATCTGGGCGAATATCTTAGGATCGGGCGTCAGAACGGATTTTTTGCAGATGATAAATTGGGTTTTCTTGCAGAAGACGAATCAGGTTTTTATATACAGTTGGGTCATGGCAAAAACGGCCAGAACATATACAGAATAAAGGACAGCGACGAGATAAGCACTCAAACATCTAACCCCGGCGTATTTTTTAAAGAATATCAAATAAATCTTAGTTAAGATTTTTGACTTTCTCTCTTAAATCTAACAGATACATCTATTTCAATCCAAATTCTTTGGCGAAGTCGTCCACTCTTATTCTTTTTTGCTTCTGTATTCGTTTTAATTTTTTAATATACTCTGGTCTAACTTCTGGCTCTACCCTTACGAACCTCCTGAATTCTTGAGCCATTTTGTTGATAGCTTGAGATTTGTCCCTTAAACCATATTCGGCTTTAAGAATGTTCAAAACTTTATTTGCTTCTTTGTCTATGTCAATGATTGCCTTAACCATATTAATATGATATTAATATCGATATTTATACTTTTTCTGTCGGTGTCCAAAGGAACGAGTATTTCATCGGCATGAAAGCTTCCAAATCGCTTTCGTATCCGCAGGATGTACAACTGTGGCCAATTGTAATCTCTTTGTCTAACAAATTTTTTATTGTGATCGGCTGAATCGAACTTTCGCAAATTGGACAAGATTCAATTTTCTGCAAACGGATAGTTTTTTTGGTTTTTGCTTTCACTTCAATTTCAGGAATTTGCAGAGCAATCCTCTTTGCCCTAGTCGGAGATAGCGAATAGTTTTCATTTTCTTTTCTCAAAATTTTGAGTGTGTGGTTAGCTAATTCTTCTTGAGATTCTATTTTCAAGTGCGAGCGCAAAACCTGCTGTAAGATTTCTTTTACCTTTTCGGTAGGAGCGACTTTCTTCATGGTACCTGTTAAAAATATAAACTGCTACAAATAAGTTTATTGCAAGCTGGAGTCGCCTAATCTGGTATGGCACAGAACAAATTAATTTTGTGTGCAAGCCTGGAATTATCAGATAGGTAGCCTGCGTCCGCAAGGACTTGCGAGTTCAAATCTCGCCTCCAGCGCAGAAAATTTTTACTCGATCAAAGCTCTTATCAAATCAGAACGAGCAATAATTCCAACTAATCTACCTTTGTCGATGACAGGCAGCCTCTCCACGCCAAATTCCTCCATCATAGACGCGGCTTCGACTATATTTTCCTCTGTGTCAATCGAGACGACATCCTTGGACATCAGCTCCCTGACCAAAACTTTTGAGATCCTTTGTAACTCCTTCTTGAAAATAATGTGGTCCTTAACCATGCTGATTATCAGGAGGGTAAGTATGTGCGGCTCGTGAGTTATCTCCTCCCCCTGCGGCAGGTTGAATCTCATGAATTTTATTATGTCGCTCTCGCTGATCACGCCGATAACTTTCCTGTTTTTCACAACCGGCGCTCCAGAGATGTGGTGCTTTGACAAGACTTTTGCGACTTTGAAAATGGAATCCTCCGGCTTGAAGTAGACAACCTTTTTTTTCATGTAGTCCTTTACTTGTTTCATCTTATTCTACTTCCGACCTCAATTTCCTTTTCCGGCTGTAGCAACACTATGTTTCCCTTACCATCGTCAGCAGCCAAAACCATGCACTGGCTTTCGATTCCAAGAAATTTTTTCCTTTCAAGGTTCAAAACGAAAACAAAATTTTTCCCTGCCAACTCTTCTGCAGTGTAATGATTTTTCAGTCCGGCAACTGCCTGCCTTTTTTCTGAGCCGAAATCTACCTGCAGTTTGAGCAAGTTTTTTGCATTTTCAATTTCTTCCACATTGATGACTTTGCCGATTCTGATATCCAAATTCTGGAAGTCTTTGAGCGATACTTCATCCATACAAATAATTCGTTTTGAAGAAATATATCTTCTGCGATTTTTATGTTAGTCAGAGTACAGACAAAAAAACTTTGAAAGAAATTATTTCTTGAATTTCTCTTTTTGTCTTTCCATTTCAGTATCTTCAACTTTTCTGAAAAGAATTTCGGGTTTGTTAATTTTGTGACCTGGTTTTATTTCTAAATTAGATGCAGAATCCCATGACACATCTTCAAACTTTTCTTCCAAGTTCAAATAATGCCAAAGATTTTCTGAAGCGAACGGTATGAAAGGCTTTAATAGAATTGCAAATGAGCGGACTGCATTTGCGCACAAATATAAACATGTCTTGTCTTTAGTTTTCCACGGTTCTTTTTTTTGGAAGTACTGATTGCCAGATGCAGAAAATTCCAGAATTTCACTTAACGCTTTGTCGAATTCAAAATTTTCCATAAAGTACGAAACTTGTTTTGCAATTAATCGTATTTTTCGCTCGAAATCGGAGCTTGTCTTTTCGTATTTTCCAGCTTTAGGCACTTTTCCTTCAAAATTGTTGTAAATAAAACTCAGGGTGCGATGAATGAAATTACCCAAATTGGCAACAAGTTCCCCGTTTATTCTTCTAATTAATGCTTTTTCAGAGTAATCGCCGTCATCGCCGAAAGGGACTTCCCGAAGAACAAAGTACCTGAGAGCATCTACAGAATATTTTTGCGAAACTGCAATCGGGTCAATTACATTTCCCAGAGACTTCGACATTTTTTGACCTTCAACTGTCCACCAACCATGCGCGAAAACTTTCTTTGGCGGCTCAATTCCTGCGGAAAAGAGCATAGCTGGCCATATCACGGAATGGAACCACGTGATTTCTTTTCCAACGAGATGGACGTCAGCCGGCCAAAATTTCTTGAACTTCTGATTATCAATCCCCCCGAGGGCAGAAATATAGTTGAGCAGCGCATCGAACCAAACGTAAACGGTATGCTTGCTGTCCAGCGGAAACGGGACACCCCATTTTAGTTTCAAACGCGTTATGCTCAAATCTTTTAGTCCAGCATTAACTCTGTTTAGAATCTCCTCAGATCTTTTTTTTGGCGAAATAAATTCTGGATTCCGTTTGTAAAAATCCAAAAGCCGTTTTTGGTAATTGCTTAATTTGAAAAAATAAGTTTCTTCTTTGAGAAGCTTTAATTCTTGGTTGGGGTGGTCTGGACACTTGCCATTCACGATTTCCGATTCTGTTTTAAACGATTCACAGCCTACGCAGTAAAAGCCTTCGTACTCTCCTTTGTAGATATCTTTCTTGATAAGTTTTATAAACTTCTGGACAAATTTTTCATGTCTCCCTTCTGTAGTTCTTATAAAGTCATCAAAAGAGATGCCCAAGAATTTCCATGTCCCTTTGAATTTCCCAGAGATATCGTCAGCAAACTCTTGCGGTGACTTGCCTGCAGCGATAGCTGCTTTCTCCGCTTTCTCACCGTGTTCGTCAGTTCCGGTCAAGAAAAAAACTTTTTTACCATTTGACCGCTGGTAACGAGCAATGACATCGTCAGCTATGGTAGTGTATGCCGTACCTAGATGAGGAGTGCTGTTAATATAGTAAATCGGAGTTGTGACGTAAAATTTTTCATCAATTAGCCAGACACCTCTTTTTTAATTCGAATTTTGCTATTTAAAAACTTCAAGTTTTCAAAACCATAGGGTTTCCGCGCATACTGTCGTCCGAAACCCGGTCGATACAAACACTACCTCTACCAACTAGCGGCCACACCTTCCCCAACGCAAGTATTTAATTTATAAATTGTATTTTCATCGATTTTTCATCTTCCTGCCAGCCAAGCTGTGAAAAAGGAATTTCGCAACACCTGGCAATTTCGCAAAGCCCTCTCGACCTTTCAAATTGAACAATTCTAGGATAAGAGGGAGCAATTCATTTAACTCGTCCAGACTTTTATAAACTTTTGATTTTGAAAGTGCTTCCAAGCCTTGATATAAATGAGATTCCATTTCTTTTCTAGTAAATTCAAAGGCTTTCTCGGTATACGCTTCAGGATTAGTCGGGCTGCTGGATTGACGAATTGTAATAGTTATGGGAGTACTTCTCCCGGCATGGAAATCTTCCCTGAAGTCAAGAAAATCATCCAGATACTGAAGGGCACAGACCAAATGGAATCCATAGTCAGCAGCTGATGCAACTTCATTCGGGTCTTCATTGGCAATCATCGCCCCCGCCGAAGCACACAACCGTCCTAGTGTCCCCGATTTATCGTGTAGATTTCGAGTAGCGGATTCCAAGGAATTTTTGTCATCAAGATCGTCGATCTCCCCTTGTATCATCCTTCCCAAATATTTATTGACCGAAGGTATTAGCTTTGGCCCGTAGCTAGACAATATTTCGTATGCATTACCTACGCACAAAGTTGAGCTCCTTAGTAAAAACGGGCGGTAGACCCCAGCTAAATCAGCCCTAGTTTCCTGATCTATCAAGTCATCCTGCATATTTGCAGCCATTATGAAAAAACTAGTGGAGGCCGCAATCTGGGTAACACGTTCCTCATCCCTAGACCTAACCCCGAATAGCGGTACAAGATTTGAGGTCACAAGAGACGGATCCCTAGCGTAAGAATAAGCAACTTTTGAAAGCTCTTCTGGAAAGTTTCTGACTCTTCCAGCGACTGCTTGAATTGTTTGTTCGTGCTTTTTAACTATGTACTTGGGCAAAAATGGTTTGAGCTGTTCAAAGTACAGGTGATGGTTTTTTAACACGTCGCTTCACCTGCAAGACTTTCATTAAAAGGTTTTAGTAGCAATCCCATATAGAAAAATAACACAATAAAATATTGATGAGTTACCTATAAATCGCTTTTGAGTTTCATGCAAGGGAACAATCGGGAACTTGCTTATTAGAGAGCTTTTGCAACATTCAGGTTTCAGCGAAAGTCGCGCACTTGATCAAATCAAAATATTATCTCTAAAAACAAATTTTATTTAATGAAAATAAAAGCAGTAATTTTCGATTTTGATCAAGTAATTATAAATTCCTACGTAGATCATCTGATTGCGTTTGCTATAGCTGCGATGAAATTCAGAATAATAATTGACCCGAAGGCGCTTTATGTGCGGTTCGGAAAATCAGCAAAAGATATTCTTCATGAGCTAAAGCCTTCTATGTCTGACGCAGAGATAAAAAAATACGTCCACGAAAAAGAAAAAATTTACCGAAAGCTTGCTGAAAGAAGAGGATTCAAGTTAATGCCGGGAGTCAGACAAACTTTGCATTTTTTGTCAAAGAAAAAAATAAAATGCGCGATCGCCTCTTCAGCAGTAAGAAAAAATATTTTACTGGCTGCAAAAAAAACAAAAATTAAAAAATATTTTTCTGCAATAGTTGCTGCCGAGGATGTCAAGCGACACAAACCTTATCCGGACCCTCTGCTGAAAGCAGCAAAACTTTTGCATGTGAAACCGAAAGAGTGCATTTACGTTGGCGATTCGATTTTTGAAATGATCGCAGCAAAAAGAGCAAGGATGTTTGCGGTCGGAATCCACACTGGAATTTATTCTGAAAGGGAACTTTTTAAAAACGGGGCAAAGAAGGTTATCAGAAATATGGCTGAATTAAAGAAAATTTTGAAGTGATCAGCTTTCTTCTGTATTCCTGGCAATCTGTGCAAATCTCGGAGTGCAAATCAGATAGCCTTCCGTCGTAGCTGCGATGTCAAAGCCGAACTGCTTGCACAGCCTGTTCAGCCTCTGCACTGCAATCTGGAACTGCCCTAAATCCTTTCTCTGCAGCTCTTTGGATTTCAGAAAAACTATGTTGCCTTCCTTGAGCAGCCTGCCAACTCTTTCTACGTCAATAGTTCCAGTCAGGTTTTCTATGCGCACGTTGATTTTTTCAGACGGCTCTTCTTCCAGAGTGACTTCCATGCTCTCTTCTCCGGAAGGTTTTTTAAAAGCAGGTATCAAATCCTTTAATGCCATGATAAATTATTGGGGATAGAAAAATAAATACCTTAAATTCCGTTTTCTCTGGCTAAATTTTCAGGATTTTACATCATTTCTACGAAATCCGCAGCATTTTGCAGGCTGCTGGAAAATCCTGGCTCGGCGCCGAACACGACGACTTTCCTGCCGAATTCCTTTGCCTTCTGCACGACAGGCAGGAAGTCTGCATCGCGGCTGGCGATTGCGACAAACTCAACGCTTCTCGTGATTGCGGCTTCTGTAGCTGCCACTGCCAGCGCAACGTCAACGTCGTTTGCATCCTCTTCCTGTACTGCAAGAATCATTTCGCACTTGTAGCCTTCGTTGATTATCGCCTCTATCAGCTTTTCTGGCGCGAACTGGTTTATGAAAACCTTTGCAACCATTACCCTGCCGTACTTTTGCGCTCGCCTTCTCAGCTCCCGCAAGTCGATCATGAATTCCTTTCTCAGCATGTTCGGACCGTCTACAAAGAGGCCCACTGTGGGCTCGTCCTTGCGCGGTTCTCTACTTTCTCTACTAATTTGTTTGTACACAAAAATCACTCCTTGATTTTTTATTCTTTATTCTTAAATTTTTTTAATTCTCGTTGTTTTTATTTTACTTATTTTATTTCGGTATTTTAAAAGTACTGCTTTCGACTGCAGAAACAACGCCCTGCAAGTCAATCTCAGAACCCTTTAACTGCAGTATGCCCACAAAGTTATAAATTGTTATCGTTTCGTTCTTAAGCGTGTTCGCCTGCGCTACAGTGCCGTCCGCGGCAAACCTCTTGAACTCGCCGTCCACTGCAGACAGCGAAAGCCTTTCCTGACTGACTCCAATGAGCAAGAATTCCAGCGGAATCACCTCAACCTCAATTTTCAAGTTTCCAGACAGATAAGTCTCGTCGACTGAAATCGAGGTCGCGTCTGCGGAAATTACAAGGCTTCCGGCCCTGGTCAGCTGGAAATTGCCTCTGGCGTTGTAAAGGGAAATGTCGCACTTCGAGTCTGCTTTGCTTATGTAAATGTCATTGACTTTCACGTCTGTCACGCATATTGCCTTGGAAAGAAAAGTCGAGTTCGCTGTCTGGAATCCCAGGCCGTAGTAGGGGCTCTTGTTGGAGGAAAGCAAAATCGAGAACTGATCCCCGGAAGGCGGGAAGAAATCCAACGGCAGATTGAACGGCAGAACGAACTGCCCGACGTTTTTTCTCAAGAAGTCGACGTAACCCTTGCCGAAATTGGTAGTGAGCAAGACACCCACAAGCATCAGTACAACCAACAAAGACAAAACGGCTTTCCATTTCATTCCTATCAACAGTCCTTAAAACATATATAGTAGCCAAAAGTTATATTTATGAATATTAAATTTAGATGGTGGATGTTTTGTCGATACTGACTTCTCAGTTTGGCGGGGACGGCCTTGGCACCATACTTTGGATAGTCATGTTCTTTGTTTTCATGTTCGTTTATCCGCGACTGATGATTTCCCAGGTGCTGTTCAAGCTGGAAAGCACTGCAGTCAGCTTGGAAAACATGACCCAGACTGCGAAAAGAATTGTTACTAAAAAAGTCAGCAAAAACCCGTCCAGGGAGGTCAGGGAGGCTATAAATAATTTCATGGAATTTTTCGTAATCGAGCCTGTAAGTTTGGACCCGTTCGGCGTGATGAAAAAAATCGAGCATCTGACAAAGCTTTCCGAAAAACGCTTCAAACATTTTGTGAGAAATCTCGTGCCGAGTTACGATTCCGAAATCCGGGCAGATTTGATGATGGGCATGTCGGGTGCGATATCACTGCATCACATCTCAAAGCAGGTCAGGCATTTCGTGGAGCTGGTAAGGAAAACCAGAAACTTGCAGCTGGCCATGATTTTGCAAATGCAATTGCCGTTTATCGAGCGCGTGTCGAAGGCCTTGCTCCGCGGGACAGAGGCGTTGACCAACGGCTGGCCTATAGGCGACTCTGTAGGACCGTACGTAGTCCAGCACATGATTGACCGATACAAGGAAGCTGACGAAGACACGCTTGTTGCAGCAAAGCGAATCAAAGGCAAAAAAGTGATTTTCGTGCGCGCCAAAGGCCCCGGAGGCAGGACAGGCAACCTTGGCGAGGTGGTGGAAAAGATTTCCAAGCGCACCAAAGTTGCGAAAATCATCACAATCGATGCCGCATCAAAGTTCGAAGGGGAGAAAACCGGAAGCATCGCACAGTGGGTCGGGGTTGCAATAGGCGGAGGCGGTGTTGACAGGTCTTACATAGAAAACCTTGCCACCCAGAGCGACATACCTTTGGACGCTTTTGTAGTGAAAATGGCGCCGGAGGAAGCTATCATGCCCATGGCAAAGGACGTTTTCACCGCTTCGGCAAAAGTTGTGAAGATGGTGCAGGAAAACATTTCAGAGACCCGCGAGAAGGGGACAATAGTCGTCGTAGGCGTCGGCAACTGCTCCGGCATTGACAACAATTCCAAAAAACTGAAGGAAAGCGAAGAGCGGATCAAAAAAGCCACAGAGGTCTACAAACACCAGCAGGAAGAAGACAAAGTGAAAAAGAAAAAGTGGACAGATTATTTGGGATTTGGATTCGGCGGAATGTAAACTTAAATTCTTTGAATTATTTCATCAACTTTTTTTTGTAAATCTTCAACAGTACTTTCATTGTTAATAACAAAATCTGCTTGAGCCAAACATTTTTTTAACTGCAGTCCGTATTCAGGTTCGCTGTCCCCACTTTCTCTGTTGTCAGCAGCAACAAACTCGTCCCAAATTTTCGGATCATTTCTGTTTGGTCTTTTTTGCATTCGTTCAAATCGAATTTGCTGTGGAGCGTCTACTGCAATCAGCTTGAAATCACTGCCAAATTTCTTTTTCAAATAATCAGCTTCACCAGGATTTCTTATCCCGTCTATAATCACAAATTTTTTGCTGCGCGACAGGTATTCTACAGCTAGCATTGCGAGAATGTGCGGGCCATACTTTTGTCTCATTTCGTTTCCCATGTTCTGCAAAGTCGTTCTGTCCATAACGCTTTTTTTCTTTTCTAGTTCGCCGCGTATCACATCAGACAAAGTCACGTAAGTCGCCGCGAGTTTCTTCACAAGAAAATCCTTCACAGTATCCTTGCCAGAACCCATAGTCCCTGTAAGACCGATAACTTTCATTTGAATCGTACAACAAAATTGGTTTTGCAATTTTTTATAGTTTTTTTAGAAGAAGAAAAAAGGCCGAGATTATAAATCGCAACCTCGGCAAGTCTTTCGTCCGTTTTCCTTGGCTCTTTCAATAGCTCTTTTCAACTTCATAGCAACTACATTGTCAAGGGCTTTGAAGAACTCACCGCCCGCTCGCATGCCTTTCAGTTGACCGCGAACAGCAGATTTTACTACCAGTGCCATCATTACACCTCCGATTTTTGAAAACTAATTATTTATTGAATTTCCGTCCTATTTAAATCTTTAAAATTCGCGCTTTCCAAGCCGATTAGTTGTGTTTTACGAAAAACGTTTGTCGGCGTTGCTTATCGACTTTAATAAAGCTTAAATTTCTAACTGTCATCATTAAACTTATGGCAAGCGACACTTTGGAGGGCAGACTGACAGATTTTGGGTACGAACATGCTGATCATCCAGCTGTTCAATTAATCAGATCCAAAACACCGCTTAAGGTTGGCGATACAGTTCCTTATGAAATTCGTGATCCTTTTGCATCTTTTTTCAACTTTATTGACGTAAGTGTTGATTATCCTTATCCCGATACTGGTGTCTTGCCACGTCGAAAAATTCTTGGTTTACTTCCTAAAAACAATAAGACATACAATCATGTGGGTGAGGGTCCTTACGTTGGTATAGCATGGACTCGCGAATATGCTCAACAAAGAGATGTTGATGCATTGAATGGGTACAATCACACTGTGCATTTAAGAAAAGATGTTGGAAAAGGGATCAGGTTTGTTACTTTAAGCTACATTAAAGAGGATAATCCAAAAGCAGTGAAAGCAAGAAAAAGTTTGATAAAAACTTTATCTGAGCGGGAAGTCGCTCATCTATCTAGCCCATATGAACCAGACGTGAATTTAGCAGAAGTAAATTTAATTTGTGCTTTTCCTAATGACGAACAGTTTCGATTTAATGAAAGAGGTTTATTCACGGCAGATGGCACTCCTTTTGATAAGGCTGCAAAAAAAATTGAAAAGGAATTATTTAATTGATTCTTAATTAGAAATTTTCTGGCTATCGGCGTTGCTTATCGCATTGAACAATAATTATAAATATTATACAAAATTAAGACTATTAGTTGATTCGAATGGGTTTGCGACCTGGAAGAACTATTAGAACCGTAGAAAGACCTTACACGAGGGTCAGCAAGAGCGTCCCGAGGAAGTCCTACGTTGTCGGTGTGCCTTTCCCCAAAACCCACCAGTTTGAAATGGGGAACAGAACCGGCAGTTTTGACACGAGACTTTTCCTCGTTGCCAAGCAGGCGGTACAGATAAGGGATAACGCATTGGAGGCTTCTAGGATAGTTGGTCACAAGTTTTTGGAGACCAAAGTCGGCCTGCCAAATTTCTTCATGAAAATTTTAGTATATCCGCACCAGGTTCTGAGGGAGAAGCCGATTGCAACAGGCGCAGGTGCAGACCGTTATTCGCAGGGAATGGCTCATGCTTTCGGCAAGCCGGCCGGCACAGCTGTCGTGACAAAAGAAGGGCAGAGAATTTTCGAGCTGAGGATAAACAGGCAGCATTTGGATCTGGCAAAAATTGCGCTGAAAAAAATCGGATTGAGAATTTCCACGACGACCAGAATCGAAATTGAGAATGCCTAGCGATGTTTTTTGAACAAGAAAATCAATGCGGTAAGCACGATTATACTCAGTAAGATAGTAGTTGTCCCGTAGCTTGGCAGCACGGCGAAACCCGCGGTTCCCGGAGGGTTTGTAAGGTAAATCAGTAACAAACTAAAAACAGTGGCCAGCGAGATTGTTGTCAAAACTTCTATCGGCAGTTTTTGTAAATTCATATGGCCTTTGACCGCTCCTTCTATCGCTTCTATGTTTGGTTTTGGTATGCTTGAAATGTTTCTCGAAAGCCATTGCTGATATGCCAAGGTTTCTCCCAAGGCAGCAGCAAACTCGTGTTTTGCTTCCTCGTGTTTTTGCTGGTTTGCAAGATAATTTTTCGCAAAATACTCGGCGTGTTTAAGATAATTTGGGTTTTGCGGGTTTTCGTCAGCCAGCCTTTTGTAATCTGCAACTTTTTTAAGATCCGAGTAAGCGTGCCTCCAACTCTCAAAATACTGCTCAGCAAAAACTTTTAACCGGCCGACACTATACTGATGGGCAACAAGTTTTTTGGATGTTACATCCTTGTATGGTAGCGGCGTTTTCAATACCAGAGAACTGATGTCAGCCTCGGATAGATAAACCAGATGGCCCTCATTTTCCAATTTTTGCAGAAACTCCCTTGCTGATTTGTAAACCTGCTTGTCTACCGTCTCGCTGGCTCCCATAACCATAAACCAATTTTGGGAAACTTACAATAAAAACCCGTCGGCGTTGCTTATCGCAACACACTATTAATTTTCTTTAAAACAAATTCTAAATATGAGTTATGTAGTTTGGTTTGAGAGGGTCAAATCCGATATGCTGCCTCTCGTCGGAGGAAAGGGTCTGCACCTGGGCGAGATGGTGCAGATGCGCATGCCAGTCCCTCCCGGGTTCGTAGTAGTAACGGATGCGTTTGAAAGATTTCTGGATATCAGCAACATCAGAAGCGAAATTAAAAATTTGATTGAGCAAACAAACGTCGATGATACGACCCAATTGATCACAGCATCCCGAAAAATCAAAGAACTTATTATTTCGAAAGAGATTCCGCTGCCAATAAAAAACGAGATTTTGGAAGCGTACAACTCTTTGTCGTTTTCAGATAAAATCGTTGATGAAAGACTAATGAAATTAATTTCAGCTGGAAGAGAATTTGCTTTAGTCGCGGTCCGCAGTTCAGCAACCGCAGAAGATTTGCCAACAGCTTCCTTCGCTGGCCAGCAAGCAACATTTCTGAACATCAAAGGCACGAAAGATTTGATTGACGCAGTTAAAAAATCTTGGGCCTCGCTCTACGAGCCGCGCGCAATTTTCTACAGAGCCAAAAATAATGTAAAACAAGCAAGTATCGCAATAGTCGTACAAAAAATGGTCAATAGTGAAAAATCTGGCGTGATGTTTACTGTCAACCCGACAAACGGCAACAACGAAACTGTTATAGAAGCTGTTTGGGGATTGGGTGAAACTATTGTCGCCGGTGAAGTCGAGCCAGACATGTATATAATCTCGAAAGAAAGAAAAATTTTATCGAAAAAAACCGGGAAGAAAACCAAAAGACGAATAAGAGATTTTGCCACCGACAGAACTGTTGAAGTTTCTGTTCCAAAAAATTTGATCGAAGCTCCTGTTCTAATCGATAACGAAATAATCGCGCTTGCCGAATTCGGGATGATTCTGGAAAAAAATTACGGGCAGCCGCAGGACGTCGAGTTCGCAATAGAGAGAAACAGGATTTACATTGTCCAGACAAGGCCAGTCACCACGCACGTGGAAAGAAAGGAAATAGAAATCAAGGGGAAGGAACTTTTGAGGGGACTGGCGGTCTCGCCAGGAGTTGCAACTGGTAAAGTAAAAATTATCCACGGGATTGATGACATAACAAAAGTTGAGCAGGGAGACATTTTAGTCACAACAATGACCTCTCCAGATTTGGTTCCGTCAATGAGCAGGTCAGCTGCAATAGTTACCGACCAAGGCGGCCTCACAAGTCATGCTGCAATTGTTTCCCGTGAAATGGGAATACCTGCTGTAGTCGGAACTCAGAACGCTACAAAAATTTTGCAGGACGGGCAGATTGTTACAGTGGATGCGCACAACGGAATAATTTATGCCGGTGAAATCGGAATTGCACCGGAAACCTTGCAGCCGTATGAAGAAAAAATTCCTGTCGCAGCTGGTCCAACTGTGACGCAGGTAAAAGTTAATCTTGTATTTCCGGAAAAACTCGGCGAGATTGCGCCAAAAGCTAACGGGGTAGGTTTGTTGAGAATCGAGCACATGATTGCCAAAGCCGGCATCCATCCCGCAAAACTGATTCGCGAAAACCGCGCGGAAGAATACATAAAAATTTTGGTTGATGGAATAAAGCCTATTGCCGAAGCATTCAATCCAAAACCAGTTTGGGTGAGAACCCTGGATGCACGCAGCGACGAGTTCAGAAATTTGCAAGGCGGTGAGGAAGAGCCGGAAGAAGACAATCCAATGTTGGGTTGGCACGGCATTCGCAGAAGCTTGGACGAGCCAGAAATTTTGAAAGCAGAATTCGAAGCGGTGAAAAGATTACATGTGGAAGGTTTGAAGAATGTCCATGTGATGCTGCCGTTTGTAATTTCTGTAGATGAATTTCGCAGAGCAAGGGAGATTGCCGAGGAAGTTGGCATGCCGAACGAAGTGAAAATTGGAATAATGATCGAGACACCCGCTGCCGCACTGACAGTCGAAGAATTCTGCAAAGAGGGAGTTGACTTTGTTAGCTTCGGCACAAACGATCTGACGATGCTTACTCTCGGGGTCGATAGAAACAACACAAAGATCGCGAATCTGCATTCAGAGCTGCACCCAGCAGTTTTGCGACAGTTGAAACATGTAATCGATGTAACGAAAAATTACAACATAGAAAGTTCTATTTGCGGGGAAGCTGGCAGCAATCCAGAAATGGTAAAAATTTTAGTTGGTTATGGGATTAAGAGCGTGTCTTGCAACATTGATGCGGTAGATAAAATTCGTGCCGCGGTTTTTGAAACCGAGAAAAAAATTCTGAGCAATGTTTTAAGCAGTAATAATCTCTAGTCGAGCTCCATCATAAATTTTTATAATATTCTCGTTGAAAAACCTTACATGCCAACCAATTGATGGAATAGTTTGTCTTTTTTGAATTATTTCTTCTTCGTCCCTCATGTCCGGAAGTATGCGTCGCAACTTTCCCAGAGTGTCGTTAACATATATCATGCGGGCAGTAAATGGCAGGTCCAACTGTGAAGGAATCAGGCCAGACGGAACAAAGAGAGGGTACAGTTCTGTGTCTGCGCTACTGTCGTCTAATTTGAATAATTTTTCTCTTGTGGAATCTTTACTGTCTTTATATTCCAATCCTTCAGCAGTTTTTTTAAAATCGTAAATATCCAAGGCAGAATCTAGTATTTTCCTTCTATCCACTCTGAGTTCTGTATCCGAATACCGCACTTCCGTGAATGCAATATGGTTTGGAAACCTGCCTTCATGCTTGAGTGTCATAATTCAGAGAATAGAAGTAAACTACTTAAAGCTATCATCTTTCGTTCCTTTTGCGCCAAAAATAATAAAATGTACCGGCATAATTCGCAATCATGTCAAGTGGATCGAAATAAGTCCCACCTAATATATCGGAAAATTCTTTAGCAACGCCCGCAGCAGTGGCCGTAGATATAACTAAACCTTGCCTTAATTTTTTTCTTTTGACTTTTCTATGAAGGAGTTCGTCAACTATTTCCGCAGTCCCATAGAAAGCACTAAAATGCACGGCTTTATCCAAAAAATACGGCTCTAAATATTTACCATAAATAGTGTCATTGTGGAATATCGACAAGTATCTCTCTGCTGCTTCCAATAGTCCGGCGATTATAACTGAAGCGCGGCCTGGAGTAAATCTGAAAAATCGCTTTGTAGATTCTTTGTTCATTTTACACACACAGAAAACTAAATTTAAGTCTGTTTTGTTTGAGCCCTAGGCGAGATTTGAACTCGCGACCCCCTGCTTACCATGCAGATGCTCTACCAGGCTGAGCCACTAGGGCATGCACTTAATTATCACATTTAAAAATTTAACTAAATATAAAGAGTTGTATGTCGAACGAACCCTGGCATTTGCAGATGCGGGATCTTTTAGCAACAAAAGGTATTCGTGCCTTGAGATACCGCGACATGGATTTGTTATACGCGCACAAAACTGCCGAGATAGATAATTTACAGCTTTTAGTCTCACTTATCAGCGAAGCTCGTAATTCAGGCCTGCCTTTGTCGATTAACATTTATGATCAGTCTGTGCCTAAAAAAGAAATTTCGGAATTTGTAAAGCCGAAACCGCACGCAGTTTTTAACAAAAGTAATGCATACCAAGTTTGGTTAGACGATAAAAAGATTTATGATTTAGAGACTGATTGATTATTCAATTGTTGTTCCATTGTGCGATCCGCTCACTGCACGCAAAATTTCCTGCGGATCTGTGCCATCAACCACTATTGTTTTCAATTTTAATTTTTCTATCAGCCTAGCTGCAGACACATCAAAAAGTCTGTACTCGCCAGGTGATTGCGGGTTCTTTAAAATTATTTTCGAAAATTCTTCGTGCGTCAGTCTGCCGAATTTTTTTGCAGCAGGATTTTTCTTCGGGTCATCAGAATAAACACCGTCGATGTTACTTGCGTTGATCAGCAAATCAGCGTCCACAATTTCTGCCAACTTGGCTGCATCGTAGTCAGTCGAACAGCCGACATCGTAACCTGCGGCTACGATAATTTTTTTACCAAAAAAATTTTTAGCTTCCTTCAACGCGGCATGCAAAGGTTTCCAAGTAATAAGATAACCTTGGTTACCGAGCGCCGAAACAAAAGTTGCAGCATTCAAGTGGGTAGCTATAATTCCTATGAAATCAAGCTTCTTACTGTCAGAAGTAAAATTTCTTGCAATATTTCTGTAATCTCTACAAGTCCTGCCTCCGCCGCAAACTGCAATAATTTTGTGCCCGTCTTTTTTCAGCTTGAGAAGAACGTCAGCATATTTTTTGAAATTTCCTGCAGACAATTCCTTTGTCAGCAGCGAGCCCCCAATTGAGATTACAATTTTCATTGCCTATCGATAAAAATTAAACTTTGTTACTTTAATAAATTGTTATGGTTACTTACTTGCCTTCAGCTTGCAGAACGCACAAACCAATTCGAACTATTGATGAAGAATATGTATGTACAGTTTGTGCACAAGTTCTACCTGCGGTTGCAATTTTGGTTAAAAAAATGAGAAACGAGGTTTTAAGTTTTATCAAAAGAATTTTGAGTAGGAGATAATGTTGTTAGTACCTTTGGCATTCATAGCTGTTTTAAGAAACCACAATTTATAATCTACCAATTCTCTCCAAAAATTTCTTCTGTTTTTTAATTACATACTCTAATGCTTCACTATAGCTATTGAACTTTTTACCTTTCGAATTCACGTATTTCACCTGTCATTAACCACTTTTTTATTTCCTTTTTACTATAATAACTTTCTCTTATTCCTAATAAAACTTTTCCGTAGCGTCCTTTTTCAAATAGCGGACTAATAAAACCGTTGACTAACAAAAATTGCATAGTTACGGCAAATGCGGTTCTTCTATTGCCACTTGCAAATGGATGTGATTTAACTAGCTCCGTTATCAAGTTCACCGCCTTATCAAAAATGTTGCCGCGTGTTTTTCTGGCCGACAAAATTATATTATTTAATCTTTCTTCACTGGCTAAAACTTGGTGTCTATCTGCTTTACGTACTTTGACATCTTCCAAGACTCTTTTGTTCGCTTCAATAATTTCATCCGCAATTGGAAAATGGATTTTCTTTCTCACAAAATGCAGACGCAAAAATGATTAGTATATAGATTTGGCACTCTGTTTAGTGGTGGAAATACCAGAAATTTACCACTATAGGTGGTAGTAAAGTAAAATTAATGTAGAAATTTTATCCAACTATTTTGTAGACTGCGTCTCCAGGTCTGACTCTGTCCTTTACTTTCACTCCGATCGAGTCTCCTTTGTTTGCTGTGGTTACTGCAGAATGCTCTACCTGCATGCTGTCTACTGCTTGCTGGATGTTTGTTGTCGAACCTTCGATGGAAATCTGGTCGCCTTTTGTCACAGCGTCTTCCAAATCAATTACAGCAACGCCGATTTTAGAATAGTAGTGGGAGACTTTGCCTACGAGCTTTTTTTCTCCATCCATATAATTAGTGTTATTTCTGTAAAGGTTTAAGCTTAACGATTTTTAGGCAGATCAACCGTTGGGTAGCACAAATCTCTTCTTATTTCGACATTAAAATCTCCGTGGAGTTCTCGCCACATTGTTTTTACACACGCATCTTCTACAACCCTATTTCCAGAATAAAACACTTCGTTCGTAAATTCAGCAACATCTAAACATAGTCTCTTGGCAAAAGTCGGAGTCAGGACGTGAGTGCGGAACAAAGCTTCTTCAAATTGCATCCGTTTGTCAGCCGGTAACTTTTGGGAATAAAGTTTCAAGTTTTCGCTTATATTCCCCCCGTGATACCAAAGAAATTCTCCACCAATTAAGACTTTTGTGGGTCTCTTCTCTCTCAATTTCGAAACAAGTTCTTTTGTATGATATCCGACATCATGATCGCGAACTGTTACCACATCTGCATCTTTCGGCAGCTTCAATCTCATCTTGTCTCGCTGAAACATGAAGAGTATTGTTGGGTATGCGAGTGATGCATATTCAAGATTGGTAAGATACCCTTCATAACTGCCATATTTGTCAGCAGTCAAATTTCTGTTGGCCGCGTATCCTGGGTGAACTATTACCAAAATTGTTTCGCCCATGAAACAAAAACGAATATTAGCTATTTAAAACTATTATTTTTGGGTGTTTTATGCTCAAAGAGGGTTCTATTGCGCATGATTTCACTTTGCAAACTGCAGAAGGAAGGCCTGTATCTCTGAAAGATTTCCGCGGCAAAAAAGTTGTTCTTTATTTTTACCCTAAGGATGACACTCCTGGATGCACGATTGAAGCTTGCGAATTCAGAGACAGCCTTTCGGCGTTCAAAAAAGCCGGGGTGGAGGTTATCGGAATTTCTGTGGATACTGTGGAGTCCCACAAGAAGTTTGCTGGAAAGTACAGATTGAATTTCACCTTGCTTGCTGACCCGAAAAAGGAAGTTGTGAAAAAATACGGGGTTTGGGGCAAGAAAAAATTCATGGGAAGGGAGTATATGGGCACAAGGAGGACAACATTTATTGTTGACGAAAGAGGAAGGATAGCTAAGATCTTTCCTGAAGTCTCGCCAAAAGGGCACAGCAAAGAGATACTTGCCTCAATCTAAAAATTTCTAAAGCTTGTGATTGATCTGTTGGCAACAAAAATTTTAACAGCCTGCGCTAGTTGCACATCCAACGATGACTTTTACACGGAATATGTAGCCGGATAGAGCAGTGTAATATATTATCACATCTTGCGACAAAAACTTTAGATTGAATTTATCTGAAATGCCGACACCACCTTTTTTATCAGGGTCTTTGATCACGACAGTGTCTTTCTCGTCAATCTGCAAGTTTTGTATTACAAATTTATAAGAGCCCTTGTATACAGGAGGTTTAAAAAACGGTGCGATGTCTTTTCCCGCCAAATCTTTGGCATAGTCCCATTCTGGTTCCATGTAAATTAGATAACGATCAAAAAGAGCTTTGTTGCGCGGTTTGGCCTCACCTATCCAATTACCAAAACCCCATTCCAGATTGAACTCCTGAAAACCTAGTTCTTTGCCTTTTGCATACGACGTTGGACTTTTCACAGAAATAATTGAATCCGCAAACTCTGGGCATTTTTGGAACTCCTCTAGGCAGGAAAACTGTCCATCACCATTCAAATCGACTGTAACACCATAGTAATAGTCGCCCTTGTTGTCAGATACTTTGAGAGATATGGAACAACCTCCATCTTTGATCGTACATGTTGGATTCTTTTCATCATACGGATAACCAAAAAAATTGGCCACTTTGCCGTCACAGTTGCTCAACCCAGATACTGTGGCGACAACAGACGCACCTGGCGATACAGTGCTTTCTGAGAACTGCAATTTCATAGCACCCGTGCAATACAGATTTTTTGTCGCTGTAGTTTTACAGTCTTTCCATTTTCCCGTTGTGCATTCCTTACATTCTGGTGCGGAACCGGATTTGTAGCCGGACGCGCAGTTTTCTTCAGTGTCATCGCAATAAGTGTCAGTTGGTGAACCGTAAGCTTCGCATTTGGCAGGCGGGCTCGGAGCTGATGTTTTCTGTGACTCTGCCTGTAGGTGCTGATTGAATGTTTCTTGACTCACAATTTCAGAGCATACTGTTGCTATATCAGAACAATGGTCGTTATATGTGCTTACCGAGCCTGCGTCGCACCAACAATCTTTTCCAGGACCTTGCGAGCCGCAATAACTTTTGCTCACGCAAGAGCCAGTCCCTTGATGGGCTTGGGTGGAAATACTAATAAATAAAAAAGATGAAATCACTACAACAGCAACCAAAATTATTGATACTGACAACACTTTATTTTTCACACACACTGTTCCTATTATAGAATTTAGTTTTCATAAATAAATGTTCGGAGAAACAAACGCTAAGTGAAATTTAAATAGTTTATAGTGCCCTAAAACATTATGAAAATGAAAACCGGTGAGAAACTAGCCAAAACAGGACTCAGAAGGTTGTGGAGCGAAGTCGCTGATACCGGCAGGCAATTTCTGACTTACGAACAAAGTCTTTACGAGAGCATTTGTTTAATACGTGCTAGAGCACTCAACGAGTCTGGTGTAAATTATTTGGTTCAGCACAATTACAAATTTTTAAGACCTGTTACAACTGCGGGTTTCGTAGTTACCCATCCAAAATTAAAGGGCTTGAGTTTCGAAGACTACGTCAAAGACCAGCGGCTGTTGCACTATGCAGTTCGAAGGGCAATTGTGAAAACAAGGGACGACTTCGCAGATGCAGTCGTTGGGAAGATTATGCAAAGGGATTTCAGCAATTTTTACAGTTTGGTCAGAGACGGTTCGACTCCATTGGAAGCGTTGGTTTGTCTTGCGGACAAATCGAGTATAGAGTCTAACATAAAACAAAGAGTGAAGAGGTACATCGAGATTGTTGAAGGTGAAAATATTGAGCACGAAACGGATATCAGACAAATGACGGAGGTTATAAACTCCATTCCCACGTGGCAGTTTAGTCGCCGGCCGAAAATACAAATTCCAGAAATCTGATACCGGCAGCATTGCGAAAAGTATTAACAAAAAATCAAAAAATCCCCAAAAGTCAATTCTTCTATTCCTTTCTCTTCTATTTTCTTCAAATTAGGGTTATTTACATTTTCATGTTCTTTGTAGCCCAGCCGACTGCGATGGCCACTACCCCTGAGATTATCCAACTCAACCCGGCGGGTTGACCTGCATAACCCTGTAGTATACCGTTCACTATGAACGCGGCCCCCACGGCTAAGACTGTTGCTTGTGCCATGACTTCACCTACAGTGAATTTCGGGATTGCGGTTTATAAACTTACGATTTTACTTATAAGCGGTGTAACTTGTGAGTTAATACTCTTAATTATTCTTACTATCAAAGAGATTTGCACAAAAAAATTTTGCTTTCATTTCTGGGCCAAAAATTAAGCCGACAAACCTGCGAGATGCGAGACTACAGCCACGCCGATCAAAAGTGCTAATGCGAGACCGACTATCGCAGGAAGGACAAACGCTATCACAAATGCCCTACCCATGCTGACGCTGTGGAGTACCGATATGCCCTTTATGACAAGGTACAGTGAATAAATCCCGGCAACAATTGAAACGAGCGGTATCCAGCCCAGCAAAAGCGCAGGTGTGTCGCCGTACACCACAGCCTTGAACGTGGCAGAAAAATTCCCCTTGCCTTTCAGGATCCTGGCAAAAACATGAAGCACGCCGGATCCGACAAAAGCCGAAACTAGGCTGATTGCGTAAAGGAAAATTACCATACCTACTCCGAACAAGTTTGTGAAAACTCCTGAAAACGGGTTGCTGACGCCTACTGCGAACGCAGTGAGAACTGCTATCGGTACTACGTACACAAGCGAAAGAATTGCCAAATATTTGGACGCATTTCCTAGCCCCTTTTCGTCTTTGATTTTGCGGAAAAACTCGGAAGGATGTGCCATTACAATTTTAATCTTGTCAACAATGCCCATTTCAGCCATAATTTTAATTTAGAATTCGGATTATTTAAGTTTCTGTTTGGGTGGAGTTTTGTTCGTAGTCGAAATGAATTTAAATTTTAAAAAGAAAAGAAAAATTATCTGAAGGAAAACAGTGATAGAATGATTCATTTCGAGAGACAGATGAGGCGAGAAGAGAAAAACCTATTCGCGGCAGGCATGCACCGCATTGCGGAAGGCGAACGCGAAAGGATTTTGGCCTTTGCAAGAGAACGCAATTATTTTTCAGAAGGAGACAGCTTTAGTTTTGGAATCAGCATGTCTAACTCTGATTATGTGATACGGATTTCCTTTGAGAATTACACCCACCCAGAAAAAACAAACGGAAAAAGAGAAACAAAATTTTATTCCGATCCAATTAGATTTGATGAGCGTACAAGCCAGTGGAGAAAATTGGTATACCTCCCGGGCGTACCAGAATCCCAGGTAAAGGTTTCCATTTTAGACGGGTATCTGCGAGTAAGCTCTCCTGTTTATGTTGACGAAGGTCCCGCACCCACCAACGTAAGAGAAAAAGAACTGAGAAGGGTTTCTGACGGAGTTTTTGAAGTGCTGCTTAGATAATTCAGATCTAATTTTGTATACGAGTCTGTGCTGGGGAAGGTAAATTTTTGTATCTTCTAATAACTGAATAAAATCTCGCTTACCATTTAATCAAATGGTCTTTAGAATAACCAGTGCTAGGGATTTTTAATCCAATGTAATCGTCTAAATAATCGAAATAATCTTTGCATTCTTTCAAATAATTTTTCCAATCATCCGACTGAATTAATTCCGACAATCTTTTCTCATATATTGCAACTTGTTTTGTAAATATAGCATCATCTCCAAATGAGGCCATTTGAACGCCTCTGTATGTTTCTGTGCTCATTCGGTAGAAGCTAATTTTAAAAGATTTAAGCTTGTTTGTGCGGGAGGTGGGATTTGAACCCACGAAAGGACTAACCTACCAGCACCTCAAGCCTGCGCTCTTTCGATTGGCGCCATTGACCAGGCTAGGCGACCCCCGCTTGCGTGTAAGTTTGTTTTACATTAATTTATTTGATATAGAGTTTGTTTATAATTGAACTCAGAAAAGTTTTCTTGGCTTTAAAATATTTTTAACTTTCCTCTGTCCACCATCAAGTGAATAAGGAAACCTATCATTCCGAATAATGGAAAAAGTAATCTCTGTAAGGTTCCTGTCCAAAATATGGAGCCGATGACAAAAAGGAAAGCACCATAAATAAATACAGTTTGTAAATTATGGAATGGCCTTGATTTTGTCGAATATAGCGGTCTAGCTCTGCCAGCAATTACGTAGTAAATAATTACAGGTGCAAAAAATAATAGTGAATAAATTTCGTACCAAAGAGATTCTCTATTTTTGTTTTTAGTTTTTTGGATTAGAAAATCTGTGTCTGGTAGAAAATTGCTGTAAATGAATAGAAGAAGTGAGATGAAAATCGATCCGAAAACATTTGTATTAAAGGCTAAACCCATGATAACGTAGAAGATTATCAGGGGGAATATAATTCTTTTAAATGCCCAGTTTAGAAAACTAAAATGCTCCTTGATTTCACTTTCAACTTTTTTGAAATTAGCATAAGGTGGAATTATTTTTAGAACAATTTTATCCCAATACTTACCTAATTTTTGTTTTGTCTTTTTCATGATATATCTTAAATTTAATTCAGTTAATCATATAAATGAATACCGACTTACGAGTGGGAATTTTTTGTTTTGTCTAGAAAGAGGCAACAGTACGTCTCCCTTGTCCAGTCGGGTTTTTATCAGAAGTTTCTCAACGCGCATTAAAAGAACCGCACATACGGCATAAGATTTAAATTTTTGATAAATTCTAATCAAATGATGAGTCGTGTACCAATAGAGAGGAGAAGCGAGCTTCAACTCAAATTAGATATTTTAAAAACGGTGAAGGAGAATGATGAGTTGTACACATCAGAAATAGCGCGGAAGGCTAATGTAAACTGGGATAGTCTGACTGTGTATTTGAAATTTTTTGTAGGTGCTGGTTTACTCCAATCATATCCAGAGGGAGGGAGAACTCTATATAGACTAACAAAACATGGTCTTGAAATTATTGGCGATTGGGAAGTTGTTTCAAAAAATTTAGGCGAAGATTATCGGTAAAATTTTCTTAATGCTTTATCTTAAAACAACTCTGATTACGTTTATTGTCGGTAGTGCGCGCGGAAACCTGCTTCTAGTTTATTAAAGTTATTCACAAAATATTTGGAGAAATTTTTCAGCAGGTAGGAATTATTTCTTTGACAGAAGTCCGACTACGATGAACGGCAAGCTTGCAACCAGAGCAAAATGGAAGTAGGCATTAGGCCCGGCCGCGCCAACCCAAGTGACTGACGAGAGAAGCCAGATTATTCCTGTCATCAGTGCAAGTCCGTCTTTCGCAAGATGTCCTGTGACGAACATTGCCGAGCCCAAAACAATCAACAAGAAGCTGAGCATCATAGGAGTGACTATTGCGTTTAAGTCGCCTGAAGGAATCACAATTCCGGGTATGTAAGGAGCGCCGAAAGAAACTATTAATGAAACCGCAACTGCTATTCCTGTTGCAGCATTCCAGATCAATTTCAATTCAGCCGGAGGCTTCTTCATGACCCCTTTGCCGATTGCCATCAGAATTCCGACAAAAATCACTGCTGCGACAAACCAAGCTGCAGATCCCAGAACAGAAAAGTATCC
>CAZYHQ010000005.1:1457-11677 GCA_964646855.1 uncultured archaeon | reverse complement strand
GGCGTTGCTTATCGCACAGAATATAATTTTTTATTTCACCTCGTTTCCAAATTACGCCGCGCGCGCCCAACTGAAACTCGGCCTTAATACTTTTTAGAGCCGGTAGTTACCACTACAGAAATTATAAGTTTAAATATTTGTAGTGGTAACTAATTTTTATGTCGTATTTCGTAACTAAGACAATTAAGGGAAAAAAATACAGATATGTTGTTAAATCTATACGACTGCCTGACGGCTCTGTAAAACAGCTTTCTAGGCTGGTCAAGTCAGACAAAAGTAGCACAAAACTCACCGATTACTTTTTGTCGAAAGAGATAGAAGCGAATGTAAAATTTGCATTGTCACAGTTCAAACCTGGAAATGTCTTTATTGCAGAAGAGATTGCTAAAATCGAAAAGATGCGAGTTCATTACAAACATTTGCTGAAAAAGTTGACCGAGGCAGACATTAGAGACATGTTCGATAGGTTTACTGCTAACTTTACTTATGATTCTAATGCTATAGAAGGAAATTCGCTGACCTTGAAGGACGTACAAATAGTCATGTTTGAAAATGCTGTCATTAAAGGCAAGAATCTTAGAGAAATTTATGAAACTCGAAATTCTAGAACCGTGGTTGACCTCATACTGAAGAAAAAATTTGACATAAGCCATGAGAGCATAATCAAGATACATAAGATTTTGATGCGCGATATCGATACTCGTGTTGGTTATAAAAAAATTCCAAATTTCATAGTTGGCAGAAATTTTGGAACTACGCCGCCGGAGAGAGTCCATGAAGAAATGGAAAAGCTGATTCGATTTCATAACGACGCAATTGGCAAAACTCACCCTCTAGAAATTGCTGCAGAATTACACGGTCGATTTGAAAGAATTCATCCGTTCTCAGATGGCAATGGTAGGGTGGGCAGATTTTTAATTAATGTCGTTCTTGCCGACAACGGATATCCGCCTTTGATAATACGAAAAACCGCTAGAGATTCTTATATGAATGTTTTGGGGGCCTTTGACAATGGTTACGGAGACAAACTGAAGAGATTTTTGCTCGAGAGATATAAAGAAACGTTCAGGAAATTTTTTGAAATTTACATTAAATACGCAAAGTAGAATATGATTTATATTTGCAGTTTAAATCAGAGTTTCCTCGCACGCACCCAAGTGAAACTTTATATTATATTTAATGTAGAATCACTTCCACTATATACTCCAACTGTTAACAGATGATGTTATTATCGTTTTAGAGGAAGTTAATAATTAAAACCAAAGTTGTCAAGTGAGGTTTTCATAAAAAACCAAGGTTAAAATTCTTAAACTTTATACTTCAACTATCCTTTCATTTACTGGCCTTCCAAAATGTGTTGCAACCTGCTCAGATACATAGGTTTTTAACATATCACCTTCTTTAATGTCGGTTACTGGTTTAGTTCCATCTGATGTGACAAGTCTTACTGTTTCGGCAGTTTGTGATGCAGTAGCTATTGTCCTACCTTGATATTCTGCCTGTATGTATGTCATAGGTCTCCATTCTTTCTTTACTCTGCCAACAACAGTTGTTCTAGTTTTTCCACTAGCATCAACTGCTATTACTTCGTCGCCTGTCCGCAAATCGTCTAATACCTTTGGCGAAACTGTACCATCTTTCGCTCTGGTCAATGTGTATAAGGATGCAGCACCTAGATTAACCCTCCATTCCCTTGTGTTGACAAAAGGGTTCTCTTGCGTCTCACCATCTGCAAGAACATATGCGCCAGTCGAGAAACCAGCTAAAAGGCCCTCCCTTGGTGAATACGACATTATTGAATCTACGCATGCCCTTTTACCTAACCCATAATGTTTAATTCTTGTGACCATTGCATCTACTAGTTTTAAATCCAAACTTGGGTCATATTCTTTGCAAAATTCTTTTAAAGCATTAGGCTCACTCACAACAGCCCCATCGACACCAACTTCTAAAGCACATGCAAGCATTCCAAAATTTTGGTAGTCATTTGTGTTAATCAAAATTTTAGTTCCTGAACCTTGAAATATAGAAATGAGATTTTCTACTGGAATAGCTTTCCAATCCGGAATAGAAACAATTACATAGGGCGCTTTACCTTTAGATTTTCCTAACGATTCTATGTCGGCTTGCGATTTTATTTCAGCTTCTTGATAACCTTCAGGCAAAGTCTTCAATCTGGTGCCTTTTCCAACAATTCCAGTTGCTCCGTATTGAATAGCCAAGTCTTCCAGTTCTGGTATTGTCCAAACTTCTTTTTGCATTTTACTCTATAGTTCTATAGTTAATGATTTAACTCTTGATTTTTTTATGAAACCTGTGATTTAGAAACATTTTCCTACTACATTATCAAAGTGCGTTAGCCCCCGCACTTGGTCTCTGTAAATTTGTTTCAAGCGTGTTGAGCTATACCTGATATCGCGGAAATCAAATAAAAGATGGTAGAGTTTTTCATTGGGCTAAAGGATTATAAAGGTTATTTAATAAAAGTGTTTGATGAACGAGAGTCGTTGGGGAGCATTTGAAGACATTTGTATTGTCGGCGATGAAGGACTGAAAGTAATAAAGAAGCGGGCAGAACTCAATGGCTATGTTAAAGATCCAATCTTTCAACAACAATTTCATCTCGTCTATGGACTTCCCTACGCAAGAGTGACTGCAAGCGCGAGATCAGTTCAAGGAGATACAAGTGCATATAGATGTTCTGGCGTAAAAGATGCTCCGATATGTTCTATTTGCCCATATTTGGAAAATGGTAAACCAAAAGAGTCGACAAATGCCGGAGGACTTAAATCTTCTAGGCACACAATCAAAAATTCGGACTCGAGATGACATAAAAGAAAAAGAGATTTCACGGCTGTTGAAAGAATCTACTAAGTTAATTTAGTTTTCACCAACAAATTTTGGTGTGTTGCTGGTTTACCACCACCTGCGGTGGTAAAAAATCTATATATACAGTCGGCGGGAAAATTTTATTATGGAGATAAAAGAGAAAATTGAAATTCAAGGTGATAACGGCAAGCAAGAAGTTGATGCGGTAATTGATACAGGCGCTGAAGTTTCGGTCATTGACGAAGAAACTTTGCTGAAAGTTGGAGCAAAACATGTGGGAAATACTGAAATGATAACTGCCGGCGAATCGGTTGGTATAAGGCCTTTTTATTTTCTTCCATCAATGAAAATAAGGAAATGCAGAATTCCTCTTCATGTTGTAATAGGCGGTAAAAAAAATTTAATTGGTCATGACATTCTGCAGAGAATGAGTGCAAAGATAGACGAAGGAACTGGGACTATAGAATTCCCAGAAATAGATAAGAATTACGTAGAAGTTTGATAACAAATTATTTTATTAGATTCAAAATCTCGAAAATAGAGCGCACTGCAAGAAATTCTGTGACCTGATTTCCAGCAATCGGATTCAGGCAGCAGGTATCAATGCCGACAATTTTTCCGTTTATATCGCCTACAACACTCTTGAAATGGTCAAACAACAAGCCGTCTGGTTCTGGATAGTCTACGGCCGGGGCAATCGACGGATCGAATACATCTATGTCCAACGAGATGTAAATATTGCTATCAGTAGTCCAGTGCCATAATGCAGTTTTGATCTCGTGCATCTTATCCTTCGCGCTGCGAGCTGATACAAAATTTATTTTGTTTGCCTGCAGGAAGTTCAGCTCGTCTTCGTCAAAGCTCCTCAAGCCGATTAAGAAAATATTTTTCGGATCAATTTTTTCCACCAGCCTGCGCAGCCATGTGGCGTCATTTGTTTTTTTGTCGAAGAAATTTCCGTTCATGTCGCGGATTTTTTCGTCGTCGTACTCGTTTTTCAGATCGCCGTGAGCATCGAAAACCAAAACTTTCGTGTCTTTTGGAAGAGTAGGAATTGAAAACAAGGAAGACAGGTGGTTGCCGCCGAACATCAGCGGAATTTTACCTGCAGCAGTTATTTCGGAAATCTTTTTTGTTACTTCGTCCAAATTTCCTAATTCCAAATTGCCTTCGTCAAAAATTTTCACGTTCTGCAGCAAACTTTTCTTCTTGTCTGCGTCAAAGGGCTCGACGAACCAGCTGGTCTCGCGGATTGCGTCCAGCGCAGACAAAGAATCCTTTCCCAAAGGCACGCCAAAAGCAATTACATTGGCTTCTTCCCTGCTGTACAGATCCGTGAAAAATTTTCTTGCCATTTGCACCAAAATCTAATTGCGAAATCAAATTTATAAGCAAGGAAAATTAAATAAATTCTATGAAGGCGTTCAAAAATTCTAAAATGATGCTTTTGATTGCTGTGGTTGCAGTAGTGGTTGTCGGCGCTGCGCTCATGATGGGTCAGTACCAAATTCCTTATTCAGCTCCCCAGCAGACGGTTACTCCAGCCGAGACTGTACCAGAGACTCAGCCAGCAGCAGAGCAAACTCCTGTGCAAGAAACTGCCCCCGCGCCGCCAGCATTTTCAGTGACAGTCGCTGTAGAAAATCCTTCTTATAAGGCCGACCAGAACATAAAAATTTCCGGGACTTCCCTGCCTGAAACTTCGATAACTCTGGAAGTCACGAACCAGTTCGGCACAACGACAAGAACAAGACTGCTGACCACTGACGCAAACGGCAATTACGAGGACAATTTCAAGCTCGGCTCAAAAACCACAAAAGGAACTTATACAGTGAAAGTGACTGCTTCCAAATCCGGCTACGAGACTGTGAGTGCGAATACTACTTTTGAACTGACTCTGTAGATAATTTTGCAGGAACGGGACTGTAGGTTTTGTCAAATAGTTTATTGATTTCCCAAAAAATTACATAGTGTCGCAGTTTATTGATGGGATTTTTAATTTATTCAATTAAAAAGGATTTATTTTGAATTCAAAGAATTTATTATATCCAAAGCTTCTTTTGAATTCACAACTTTGATTTCAATACCAGTCATACCAGAGACTTTTGTCGTTATCAATTTCACTCGTTCATCTTCAGTCACCAAATAAGTTTCTGGGTTGCCTAATGTCTTCCATAAAGCTAACTTAATCATTGATAGTTCATGTGTTGTTTTAGGATGAAATTCTATAGGTAAATCGTCAGGATAATTTTCTGCTGAAGCACAATTTTCAATAAGGAAATCGAACGCCCTTCTACCAGCATAAGTATCATTTAATACTTTTAGAAGCATAGTAGTCACTTTGCCTATCGCACATTGATTTTTTGTATTATAAGAAGCTAATGCGAACATAAAATATTTTGATTGTGTTTTTGGTTCATAATGATGGTCTATGGTTTCTCTCCATACAGACCACTCTATGAGAAAAATTGGAGTAGACAAAATTTATCGCCTAATCTTTTAGGATTCTATCAAATGCTTCTGGTGTAAAAGGTTCTGCCTTTTTAATTGATAGTGTTGGAGAATTGTTTGTTATAGTCAATACCAACAAGTCATCTGGTTTAGCATTACTTATGACTACTTTTGCTGTGCTATCAATTTCCTTGAAATTAGATTCATTCAAAGTGTTTCTTCTAACCAACTTCAAATTTTCAAATTGTTTGTCCATTTTTGTTCACCTTTTAAATTTAAAGCCGACATTTCTATGGTCAAACAAGAACTTAAACCTTATCCATACAATGCCAACTACTTACCGTAATTTATTCTACGCTGTATTTAGTAATAAACTTGTTAGGGAAAGAGATAAAACAATGCGGGGCTTCAAGGGGCAAGAAGAAGTTTTTGCTGACGGTTTTAGAACTTACTACAACTTCATCAGAAAACATCAGAGTTTAGGCACGACACCAGCACGAGCGAGCGAAATAGATTTACAGTTGGATAGAAACCGATGGCTAAGTTTATTAAAACAAAGTCTAAAGAAATAATTGTAGAGTATGAAAGTCAAAATTGAACTGGATACAAATACTAAACTGAACAAAAAGAAGCTGGGAAAAATTTTAATCATTCTAGTTATACTTGTTGGTTTTATTTTGGTATTTTTGTGGGTTTCACCACCTTTAACAGAAGAGGAAAAAGAATTTTATGACGGTTTTCTTAGTGGATGTTCTTACAAAAACAACACTGATTTCTGTCAGCACAAAGCTCAAAACCATATTGTCAATCACAGATTTACTGGTAAATGGTAATTAGAATCAATAAAATGCGACACTCATTTCATCAATAAGATTTGCGACAGAATCCGAAACCTCAAGATTCTAAAACAATTCAACGCGAAATAAAATATTTAACCCGAAAAGTCCTATTTAATTATATGCCCAAGGCAATGTCCCTGCAAAAAATTGGCGGCGTCAGCAGGTTGCAAATGATTGTTATTGTTGCAGTGGTAATTGCTGTGCTGGCCGTCGCCGGCTACTTGCTGGTCGGCGGGAAACTTGGCGGCTTGGGCAGGGCCGGCTTCAGCGTCAACGTAAACACGGGCACAGACGAATTGGCTCAAGCTGCTGAATCGGCTCGGGCTCCTGATACAAACGCTTTTGACGAGACCAATCCCTACGGCTACAAAAATCCACTCAAGTGATTATTCATGAAAAAAATTTTCTTGCTTGCAGTTTTTTTGGCATCCCTGGCCGGACTTTCAATTTCTTACGTCTATGCAGCCTCGGTTCAGGATATTGTTTATCCTGCGGCTGAGCTGGGCGGATGCGCGTCCGAGGCAGAATGCATCACCTACTGCGAGGACAGTGCAAACATCGAGGCGTGCACGGCGTTCGCGAAAAAACACAACTTGGACGCGACTGTTTATGGGGCTGAAGTATCCGGTGCCGTGGCCGAGCTCGGAGGATGCGCTTCGGAGAGCGAGTGCAGAACTTACTGCGAAAAGCCTGAGAACATGGAGTCGTGCCTGAACCACGCAGAGGAAAACAACATCATGCCGAAGGAGAAAATAGAAGAGGCGCGAAAAGTTCTTCCGTTCCTCCAGCGCGGCGAAACTCCTGGCGGGTGCAAGACAGAAACTGAGTGCACTGAGTTCTGCAACGATCCTGCGAATGGCAACGCGTGCGTGGATTTTGGGATCAAAGCCGGTCTCATGTCTGAGGAGGACGCTGTGTTTGCGAGAAAAATGATTGAGCGCGGCGGGGTCGGGCCTGGGGGATGCAAGATGAGGGAGTGCGAATCGTTCTGCGAAGAGCCGTCGAACATGGGTGTTTGCGTGGACTATGCCCACGAAATAGGAGTTATCGGCGACGAGGATTACAAGTTTGCAAAGAAGTTTGCTGAAAAAGGAGGAGTCGGCCCTGGAGGTTGCAAAGGCAGGGAATGCAAGGACTACTGCGAGAATCCGTCCAACATGGCTGCGTGCGTAGACTTTGGGCATGAACTGGGAGTTATCAGCGACGAGGATTATAAAATTGCAAAGAAGTTTGCTGAAAGGGGCGGCACCGGACCGGGCGGTTGCAGGATGGAGGAGTGCAGGACATACTGCGAGGATCCCTCTCATGTTACCGACTGCGTGGAGTTCGGCCGCGAGATAGGCGCGATAAGCGAGGAGGAATATCAAAACATAAAGGATGCGCCGGATGGATTCGACTTGTCGCGCGCTCTTGCCGCGTGCAAGCAGGCCGGCGTTTCGCAAAATGCGTGCAAGGATTATTGTCTGGAAAATTTTGAGGCGTGCGGCGTCAGCGTTCCGCAGGGACCTCCGGGATTCGACTTCAGAGCTGTTATGGCAAAATGCAAGGAAAAAGGCATTTCAATTAACCAGTGCCAAAACTACTGCATGAGCAATCCGCAAGAGTGCGGGATTAGCATTCCTACCCCGGCGGGCGCACCCGAAGGTTTTAATGTCGGAGGAGCTCTCGCAGCCTGCAAGTCTGCAGGCGTCTCGCCAAACGAATGCGAGTCTTACTGCCGCTCCAACCCTTCTGCATGCGGAATCAGCATACCAGAGGGCGGTGGGCCCGGAGGACAGGGCGGACCACAGGGAGGACAAGGAGAGCAGCGCGGACCGCCGCCTGAAGGGCAGCAAGGTCCTCCACCAGAAGGATCCCAGCCGCAAACAGTAGAAATTCCGTCAGGGGAAGTTCCGCCAGCACCAACAGGCAGCGAGCAAACAATTATTGCACCGCCAACTGTTGAACAGCCAACTACCGCTCCTGCCCCTGCACCAACTGCGCCGCCGGCAGAACAGACTTCAACTTCTCCCCCGCCAAGCTGACAACCATCACAGTAAATGTTTCAAAGATTACCACAGTCAGCAGTGGTAAATTTAGTTACATTTTACAACTTTCTTGAGTGCTAAATCCAAATGAGGTGTGAAAATCCGTGAAACTATTAATGGTAGAAACAGCTGATGTAGTTGAAATCCATGAAAGAATAATCAAAGAGACTGGCGGGAATTCCGGAATAATTAGTTATGGAAATATCGATTTCGTCGTTAACCAAGCAAACACTTCCCGAGATGTTTTTACACAAGCAGCGCGAATGCTGAGTGGATTAATCAGAAATCATGGCTTTGTTGACGGCAATAAAAGAACAGCTTTTATTTCAACAGTTGCGCTTTTGCATGAGAAAAATTTGGAATTCAAAGTGTCTGAAGGTGAAATTTGGAATATGATTCACAATATCGTCAGCGAAAAAGTTAAATTGCCAGAAGTCATAAAATGGATTAAAGAGAGTGTGAAGAAGATATGAAAGAAAACAAATTCGTGAAATACGCGACCGAAGCGATAAAAGAATACAAAAGTTTACTAATCAGATTAGCCAATGAAGACAAGTATCTGGACTTCTCCAAGAAAAAGAAAAAATAGACAATTTACGAACCCGGCAGACGAAATTAATTCAGGGGAATATTCTAACAATTTTCTTTATTTTAAGTGCTTCCGACTCTGTGATTGATTTGCTTGCTTCTGCAAGCTCTCTCAGGCCGTTACCGAGATCTTTCGAGAAGTACGACAGTCTGTTCGATTCGAGGTCGAGCTTTTCTATGGCCGTGTCGCGGTGCGTTTCCAAATAGGATAGAACGTCGGCAGTCCCAAGAACGGTTCCTAACAAATTATAAATTTCGTTGACAGGGATGTTTTTGATCCCGCCGATTTGACGAATCCAATCCTGAATGTATGCCCTATGTTGATTTGCGGGAAGGCTCAGATTTATTTTTACACCTGTAAAAATGTCCCCATAATTTTTGGCTTCTTCGAGCAGTTTAGCCGTGTGTTGCTCCACATTTTTTAGCGCGTGGCCGGCCTCTTTTGACGAAGGTAAGTACGACATTTCAATTCCTTATTACCAGATAAACAGTTAAGCATTTAAATCTAAAACTCGTCGGAAAAATTAGGTGTTCCAAAAATGGCAGTGGATTTGTTTTTGTATCTGACGTTCGCTGCGTTCGCAGCCTTCGGCGCTGTGGTCAGGGCAATGTTGGGAATCTACAAGGCTTACAACACTTTTCCCGATTTCAAGATTGAGTGGAGAAGAATTTTGTTCGAAATTTTTGCATCGATATTCTTCGGCACTTTCGGAGTCATAGCGCTGAAAGAACTTGGTTGGTTTGAATTTGCATTGACCTTTACCGCGATGTTTGCCGGCCTTTTGGGAGCGGACACGATAAAACTAATCACAAAAAGATTCGGCTTGACCAAAGGGTTGGAAGTGACAGTCTCCCGCCAGCAAATGCAGAACGCAGACCTGAACGACAGAGAAGTTCGAGCATTAGAGTACGCCAAAAACCAAAACAGAATTACAAACAGAGTTTACCAGAAGATCAACCAGACAAGTCCTACTGTGGCAAAGAAGGAACTTGCTCGCCTCGTGCGAAGGGGGAGATTAGTTCGGGTCGGAAGCTTCAAGAAAACTTACTACTCGCCTTCCCGCATACAGGACGAGATGAAAAACCGTACGGGTCGTTTATAGCACCTTTTACGGGCCCTGATTTTCGATACCCGTAATTGACACCGTATTTGACCCGTAAAGTTCGGGGCAAGTGTGCTGTGCGTTTAATGTGCGATTTTAATTTTATTTTCTTAGTTTTCTATCTCTATCCCAGATATCCATTAAATTTTTTACACCAAAAATAGAAGAGAATAAACCTACGTTTATTGCTGTTATTGTAAAACCTAATTTTTCACTCTGCTTTTTATTATAGCTATCTAAACTAATTGCCGTAAAACTCTCAAAATCTGTGATGGCAGTCATTACATTCGTTCCATTAAAAAATTTAAACTCCAATTGTAAATTATGTCGTCCTTCTTTGGGAATTACGATTCTCATTTCTCTAATTATAAAACTAGAATTTT
>CAZYHQ010000005.1:0-1447 GCA_964646855.1 uncultured archaeon | reverse complement strand
TAACCAATATTCCTTTCCATCAGTTCATCTGATGGATAGTGAATTAAAATGGACTTTGGACCAAAAAAAGTTAGATTTTCTGGATGTAGAGAGGTCACATTAGCATTACAATTTAAGAATTGACCTGCAACAGGATGCTCTAGATTATCCAAATCATAACATATTACTTCTGTTATAAAATTTCTATGTTCCAATGAAGAAAAGCGAATAGGCAATGTTGGTGAATAAGTATTCGATATAATTGTCGTGCTTACAATAATTACAAAAAGCGAGAGAAAAATAGCGAAGTGTAAGAAGGGATTTTTAGCAGGGTCCAATGGCGGTAGGTTTTTAATATCTGCAAGTTTGCCAAATAAATATAAAATGAAGATGCTCACTATCGCTAGCAAGAATGAATAAATTAAATTTGTTAAACTAAAATAATTAAAAGGATTTTTTACAAAGCTAGAACTTAAGTTGATTAAAATTGATGCCAAAAACATCAGTGAAAGTTCAAGAAGTAGAAGTATTATCACTGTAAGCGAATATTCACGTGTTTTAAATGTCTTTAATTCTGTAAAAAATTTACTTTTTGTTGTCTTGAAGACGTTAAATAAAAAATCCTTTATTCTTTGCATGTTAAATTAAACACATTAGAAACCCAAAAAGATTACCTTTTGAGATTTTTTGAAATTTTTGTTTTAATTTCGTTCTTGAAACTCAAAATAACTGTAACTAATGTTAGAATGAGAATCATTGTTGTAAGAGTTTGTATATTTTTATTAATTTGAAATGTACTATATTCTCCTAGCTGAACTGCTCGAAAAGAATAAAGTGTTTGGTCTGAGGATTCATATGACCAACTAAAATTACAATCCATTAGATAAGGGCATCTAGATGGCGGTCATGTGGGCTAAAAAGTATAAAATATACCGTAGGAACCTTCCTTAACTACTTTAAAACCATAAACATATTTTATAGCACTTTGTCCTCTAGACATGGTTTGTATAGGTAGTGTATCAAAAAGTGGTACATCTTCTGGAGAATTAACAGTTTCGGGTTCACATTGTGGTGGTTTGCACAGCCGAACTTTTAGTAAAAATAATGGAGATTCGGCTGGACCAAGATTTGTGACTTTAACTTTTAGAAAGTTTTTTGCTAAAATAGGAACAATATTGTCTGAATAGTTAGAAAACGTTTCTATTCGCATAATGGAAGTGACTTCATCTGGACCTTTTTTTTCATAAATTTGACGAAATTCAATTTCGCGGAAAAAATATAAGAAAATAACTAGAAATAATAATACAAAGAATAATTTTTTGTCTATCATTTGCTTCAAATTAAACTACATCATTTAAAAATTTAAATTCCAAAATCTAAGAAACCGTTTTAGCTCTATGCTGAGCTTCTATAAAAAGCGTTCAATTTTCAAAAGATTTTTATTTGATTAAAACGAAAGCTAAATGTG
>CAZYHQ010000004.1:0-52588 GCA_964646855.1 uncultured archaeon | reverse complement strand
CGTGCAGCACGAAGGAAACCAAAATCACCGCGAGATAAACTGTAAAATTTTGCAGATTCGGCCAAGCAAAAATTACTGTTATTGCAACAACCGAAATTATCAAGTCCCTAACTTCAGTTAAAGAAAACCACTGCATACAATTAATTTAGACTAAAAGAGTTTAAAGATTAGTTTAAGTTATCAATAAATTTATGGCACTATACAGTCATCAAATGAGACTTATTAAAATGTCAACTAAAAAGAACCATGGGTATGCTAGATAACTTAAGATGAAAACCCATAGTACCCTTTTCTTAACGTTAGCATTTTTCTCAGTTATGTACGCGTAAACAGCCCCGAACAACCCGAAAACGATAGATAAATACAAGCGGCGATACTTGTTTGATTTTAGTATGTGGTTTAACATTAAGTAAGACAAAGGCACTAGGACAAAAACAATAATTAACAAATTTAGTAACAAGGCTGAAGGATCATACCCGTATGCAAACAAAATAAAAATGTATATAATTACGCCCCCCACAATGCTAATCAGTAACGGGTTATACAACGAAAGTTTAATACAAAATTCTTTAAGGTCTTTATCTGAAAATTTATATCTCTGTATGATGAACTTCCCAATTATCGGCAAAAGATAAGCTACAATTAACCAACGGTAAAAAGATTTTTTTGTTTTAGTTTTGTCAATAAAGTGACTAAAGGTCATTAAAATAACTAGAGTTTACCAAAATAAATAAGCTGAGTTTAATTTAAACTAAAAAGTATTTTAATGCCTCTTCTATGTTGCTAACTTCGACGATTTCTATCCCAGACTCGGCAGTTATGTTGATTCTCTGCCGCTTGTATTCAGTTGTGCAATAAGTAAAACCCCCGAACTGTTCGCAGTCTTTTTCAGGAGTGTAGCTGGTTTGCGTGCCTTGACCTTCTGGCACAAGGAAAGTTTTTATCCCGACGTCTTTGGATGCTTTCGCCTTTTCCAGTATGCCTCCAACAGGTCCGATGCTGCCATCGGCATTGATCGTTCCTGTCACCGAAACTTCCGGATCCACACTTTTGTTTTGCAGTACTGCAATGGTTGCTGCTGTCAACGCGGCCCCAGCTGACGGACCCTCAATTACAGTTGCGTCTGTTTCAATAGTGTAAATCAAATCAACTTTCGAAGTGTTCACGTTTGTAATGTTTTCTGCAACGTACTTGGCAATTTGTATTGAATACTGTGTGTCTACCCAAAACAGAAGCTGGTTTATGTTTGTCAAAGTTCTTCCTTCTCCGGGAATCGCCTGCACTGTCAGCACGGTTGCAACGCCGTTGCCTTCATTGTCGACAGCAGGAACCTTTATACTTACTTTACCTGTGGTTGCTGCAAAAGTCTGGACGGCGGTTTCAGTTGTTTGCTTTGTTTGATCAGCCCCCTGTTTTATTGCAGGTTCTATTGTTGACTTTGTGGAAAAGAAATCTTTGAAATCAGCTGATGAGAAAAATATGGCAACACCCAAAACTATTACAGCGATTGTGATGAAAATTTGCTTTTTCATAAGAAACAGTTTTGTTTTCTAAATTTTATAAACATTGTGAATATGGATAAATGCGCAGAAGGCGGCCTCAGGTTGTTGCAAGCCTGCAGACTACTTAGTCCAAACCTGCTTCTCCACTCCGTTACCTTGTAAGCGCCGAAACATCCAACTTACAAATGCTTCCTTCCGGATCTGTTTGGGTTCGCTGGACATCCGACCCACAAGACGGAGCTTCTCAGTTGCAAGCTTGGAGCAGCCTGCAAGCGTTGCACCGTCCAAAGGCGTTCGACTCGGCCATGAAGATCATTTGCCGATGAAGGAGAGACCTAGCCTCCCAGATCTAGCCCTCTGCAAAAGAGTATTAGACACGTGCAAGATTTAAATGTTTATTTTAAATGAAATTTATCATGGACGAAAGAGAACAAATGTTGCGTGCAGTTAACGATATGAAAATTAGGTTTTCTGATATCAGAGGAAATGTTTCAAATGGATTTTTTTCTTCAAGGTTGGACACTTCCAATTTTAATGGACTTAACTCATACAACATACCACTGATTACTGATTTATTGTTCTCTGGTGGAATATACAAAAGGAATGAAGTTGCAGGGCTCGAAGTTCTGGACGCTCCCGATGGAGCAACTAGGTCTGGTGGTAGCAGCTATGGAGCTAGGACATTTGTAAAGTTGAAATCTCCAAATGGTCGTGTATTAGGTCGCGCAAGAATCACATTTGATTACAAGGCTGAGGTTTTAGGTTATTCTGTGCTAGGCCGGAGTGTGCTACAAAGAGAAGACCCAGAACCGCTCAATCAAAAGGATGACTTTAATCGTAGAATGGACTATCTAAAAATAAAACATGTCGATGAGGCAGCTGTTTATCAAATTGGACTTTTTCAAATTCGTAAAATCAAGCCCGACACCGAAATTATAAGCGAGCTCTTGGATGAACAAAGGGAACCTATGGCAAAATATCTGATGTTCAAAGAATATGGTGCAAATATAAATTATCTTGATAAGTTACCTAATCCTAATTCTGTTATAAACTATTTCAAAAAAATTTGGATGCTTGAATAAATTTAATTGTTTTCTCAAGCACTTTTCTATTCTGTCCATTACCTTTTCAATTTTTTCATACGCAGTAGCATAACTTCGGTGAAGTTAACAAAAAAGTATTAATGATTAAAATGCATATTACTATTAAAGTGTTTAAATGAAGGCTGAAGTTGAAGACAGGTTAATAAGGCATTTGGTTCCAAAGATAGAGAGAATTGTGCACAAAGCTTTGCGTGAAGCCTTACCAAACGAGTTTTATTATCCTCCGGAGTCTACGATTAAAAAAAGTTTCATAAAACGTGTTTTAGCAGCCGAAAGAAGAATAAAAGAGGGTAAAGGAAAGACATTCAAAAATATAGAGGAGCTTAAGAAGTATCTTGATTCTTTAAAAAGATGAACGGATGTACAGCTATGAAATTTCTCCACAGCTTAATGAGACACTCAAAAAGTTAGCTAAAAGAAATAAAGTCATTTACGAAAGGATTCAAAAACAAATAATAAAAATCGCAGAAAACCCGAAACAGGGCAACCGCTAAGGAACATTCTCAAAGGAAGATGGAGGATACAAATTGGGCCTTTTGTTTTAACGTACAGAATTGATGAAAATCAGCGCAAAGTAATATTTTTAGAATTTGAACATCACGATCAAGCCTATTGATTGTTTTTGCGTAGACACCTCTCAATCCTGTCTGTAGCTTCTTCAATTTTCTCGTAAGAAGTCGCATAGCTCAGCCTTACGTAACCTTCGCCGAATTTTCCAAACTCCGTCCCAGGTACAACTAAAACTTTCGCTTTTTTCAAAATGAAATGCGAAAATTTTACAGAATTCATTTTTGTTTGCGTAATGTTTGGAAACAGATAGAACGCGCCTTCTGGTTCTTGGCAACTGAACTGAGGAATTTCGGAAACCCTTTTTACAATCATTTTCCTTCTTCTATTGTATTCGTTGAACATTCTTTTAACAGGTTTTTGCGTAGACCTTAGCGCGAATTCAGCAGCAGCTTGGGAAACCGTCGGCGCACAAATAGTGTTGTGCATATGCAGTCTTACCATAGCATTAATCAAATCTTTCGGTCCGGCTGCATAGCCAACTCTGAAACCCGGCATCGCATAAGTTTTTGAAAAAGTCTGGAAAGTTATTACGTAATTTTTCATTCCGTTCAAGCTCGCGATGCTGACGTGCTTGGTTTTTCCGTAGACAAATTTTTCGTAGGCCTCGTCAGAAAATATTATAAGATTTTTGTCAACTGCAACATCAGCAATTTCTTCCAAAGTTTTTTTCTTGAGAATTCTGCCAGTAGGATTTGACGGCGTGTTGATTATCAAAACTTTTGTTTTTGGAGTGATGTGTTTTTTGATTACGTCCATGTTCAATTCGAATCCGTGTGATTCGTGGAGAGGTATTGATATCGGAACACCGTTCAAAGTTTCAATGACAGGTATGTAGTCAAGAAAGCCCGGATTCGGCACGAGCACAGATTCTCCAGGATCCACCGTCGCTTCCAGTCCGACATAAATTGCTTCGTTCGAGCCGGCAGTGACGACTATTTCGTCCGTATCAACATCAATCTTGTTTTCCTTTCGCAATTTTTTTGCAATCGCCTCACGCAATGAAGTTCTTCCCTGTGGAGTGGAGTAGTGCGTAAATTTATGTAAATTTTTTCTGATGAAATCCAAAATATGTTTCGGCGTTATGAAATCCGGTTCACCTGGACCTAGGGAAACTATGTCTTTGCTGTCTTCAGCCAGCTTCATGATTTCTGCGAACTCAGTTGTCGGCAAGTGTATGTATCGTTGAGAGATCTCGTGCCTGACCATAATTTTAATTTGTCAGCAGGAAGCAAAAAGCAAGCACGCCAGGAGTTTGCGTGTTTGCATATCGCATATTTAATGACATTAGTGGCAAAAACTATGAAGTTTCAGAAAAAAGTAAATCTTTATATACTTTCTCGACTCTTAAGAATAGATTATTGGTGAAATGATGGACGAAACTAACAACGAGGAATTCGGTGGCGACTCGGACGACGAAGGTGAAGGCGAGGGCTCGGAGGAAGACACCGAATCCGACGAGTGGTAGTCAACACGTTTTCTCTTTTCTTTTTTATTTCTTTTTAAAATTCTGCAAAAAAATTTCGCGTTGAACTTTTTAAATTTTTACTGTACTAAAAATTTATTCGTACCCGATTGTTACTACCGAACAAGAAATACGCTTATAAGGAAAACAGAATAGTTTATATGACTAGCAATTTCAATTTATTTTATGGTACTAGAAGGATTAGTCGGTTTAGGGGTTGCACTCCTGTTAGGCACTGCCTTGGCCGAGTATTCAAAGTTCAGGCACAAGTCAGAGAAGGGCTGGAACTGGATTGCCCTAGGCGGAACTTGGCTCCTGTTTGCTGGGACCTTTAGCCCAACCAGCGCGTTGGCTGGTTACATAGGTTCAGCAGTTCTGGGAGGCATAGGGTCGATCTTCGAAGTTCTAGGCTGGCTCTTCGCGTTAATAGGAGCAATATTCGTAGCTTACGAAACCCTAGTAGCATCAAGGTAAGCTGCGAAATTTTTTAATTTCTTTGATTTTTCTAAATTTGAGTAGACTAAGGTTTATCAATTAAAACGAAATGCACTTAAGTATAGCGTACTTTATTCTGTTCATGCCACAAGAAGATTTGACTATCAAGAATATCGTAAGACGGCTTGAGCTCGAGTATAAGGCCAAAAACGTAGAAAGATTTGCCAGTTTTTGGTACAGTCAAATAGACTCTTTACTACCGGGCATAGCGCCAGATCAAGCAGAACAACTTGCAGTTAGTCTGTATGGTTATTTTGGTTCTTGGAGATGGGGTTGGGATCTTGATAGAGTTTTCAAATCACCCAAACCCATACATGGTGACTTAAAAGGTTTCGAGGAAATTTTTAACGACATTAGTGGAGAACTAATGACCAAGGCCTATGCATGCACCAGAAATTTTTTGCAAAGTGAAGCCCAAAAATTGGGTTATGCATCTTATGAGCCTTCTAACTACACTTTCGGCAAAGGATTCTATTCACATCTACAAAGTTTTGCGCACAAAATTAAGTCTCTAATTCGGTAAATGTGCAGGAGGCCGGATTTGAACCGGCGGAGGGACTAACCCACCGCGTTTCCTATTTTCATCTTGAATCAAAGCTCAAGAAAATCTTGAGCGCGGCGCCATTGACCGGACTAGGCGACTCCTGCGTAAGATTATGTACAGCGAAGAAGTATAAAAGTTTTACAGAATTTTAGTTTAAGTCATTCTGTCCAATTCAGATTTCAGCTGGTCGATCTGTCCCTTCAAATCTGCAACTGTAGCCTCGACAGTTTCGACATCCTGGTACTCCAGCTTTTCTGCCTGAGCAGTGTCGTGGAATCCCGCCGGACGAATCAGCTCGGTGTCCAGCGCACTGATTTTTTTGTCGATTTTCTCCAAAGCCTCTTTAATTAAATTAGAAGTTTCTAATCTTGCCCGCTCCAATTCGTTGAGTGTGACAAAAGAATTTTTGATCATTATCATCGCAGTCTTCAGGTAGCCCAGGGTATTCAGTATCTGCCTGTAGCGGTCTATTTTTACAAACAGCGGGGCGAACGTAGGCCTGTCCATTCTTTCTTCTGTTGCACCTACAAGTTTCTGGGGTTCGGGCGGTTTAGGTTCTTCTTTTTTTCCCGCTGGCTGAGCAGGAGAATTTTTTAGAATTTCGTCGACCTGCGCAAAAATTTCCTTCATCTTCTGGTCATCGACTTTTTCTTTTTTCTTTCCGAAAAGCGGCATTAGCATCTAAATTAATTTTCTTTTGATAATATAAGTTTTTGTCCGAGTAAAGGTTATTTGATAATAATGGAAAAGCTAACGTCCAGCGGCTACAAAGCGGTGAATAATGAAGCAAATTTTGGCAAGCCAATCGAAAACGAAGTTGTAGATGGTATGCACATGGCGCCTGAGATAATTTCTTGGGACGGAAAGAAGTTTTATGCAGTTCATTGGTTTCATGGGCTACCGAGACACGACAAGCTTGATGCGATAAGATTTCCTCATGGTTTGATGATTTGGGGAGAAAGCATGATGGATTGCGCAAAAAGACTTGTAAAAGAACAACTTGGTATGGCTGTTAAGTCCGTAAAAATTCTCTCTGTAGAGTCTTATGTTGACAACGAAAAACATTGGCACATTGAACCCGAGATTTTGGCTGAAGTAACTGGCGAACCGCGAAAACCCGCAGAAGACTCCGAGATAGTAATTTTTGAATTGAACGACACACCAGAAATGGCGTATTGGAAAAGCGAGGATTTCAAAAAATTTCTCAAAGAAAATTTGTGATGTGCGACAGCCGGGATTTGAACCCGGGTTGCGAACTGTTTGCCCGCAGATGGCAAGCTCGCGTCTTAGACCAGGCTGGACCACTGTCGCATGAAAATTTATTTGTTGTTAATTTTATTTAACTTATCTATTAAGTCTTCAGCGGGAGCGAACAGTACTCCCGAAACAACCAAAGCTGCCTACCGTCCTCGGTTACGATGTGGACATCTCTGTTGTCATAATCAATAACTTTTGCCAAATAAGTTCGTGATTTTGAATGTTGCGGATGTGCGAATGGGGGATTATACTCAACAGTTCTGTATTCTTTCCTAAAATTTTCCAATTCTGTGTCAGAAATCATTTTCAACCAAAAATGGAGCCCATGCCTTCTATGGCTTTATTCTCCTCTTCCTTGATTTTTGCGATTACTTTACCCTTCTCTGAACTGGAAACTTCTTTTGCCAATTCTTTTGTCAACTCTAGGGCTTTCTTGCACTGCTCGTCCGTGCCGGAGATGTAGCAGTAATAACCTTTCTCGTTTACAAAACTTCCGTCTTTGAAAGTCAGACTTGCGCGCGAAACAGAATCGTCTTTTAGCAAAACGTCTTTTATTTTCTGCAAATCTTTTGATTCGAGCTTCAGTACTACTTCCATGAAGAATTAATTTGTCAACAAAGTTTAAAAACAGCTTGATTAAGAGCCCCAAGTGGGAGTTGAACCCACGACCCACTGCTTTTCCTGCTGGATACGAAGCAGTTGCTTTCGGTCCTAATCTACCGGACTGAGCTATTGGGGCACTGCCGAATCTATAATAGTTTGCGCGACTAATTAATTAATCTATTTAGTTCATTCGGTGGTCATGGTTGGTTAAAAAGGCTAAGGCTGAGCTACAGGAAGCTATGCTCTGGCAGAAGGAGCGCAACGGCGTTCGCTGTATGGCGTGCGCGAGGAATTGTTTTATTTCAAAAGACAAGTTCGGCTACTGCCAGGTCAGGAAAAACGTCGGCAACAAGCTTTTCACTCTGAACTACGGCAAGATACGGGATGTCTCTGTCGAGCCGATAGAGAAAAAGCCTTTGTTCCACTTCTATCCATCCAGCAAAACACTCACTTTGACTTCTGTCGGCAGCAACCTGCCTACCGACGCAAGCGAGATTTTCAGGGACAAGGAGCAAGAAAAAGTCTTCGGCAGCAATTACACTCCAGAGCAGGTTGTAAGGCTGGCAGAGGAGAAGAAGGTCAATTCGCTGACATACAACAGCGCCGAGCCGTTCATTTTTTTCGAGTTTGCCTACCGTACAGCCAAGCTGGCCCACAGGAGCAGCATAAAGAACGTTTTTGTCACGAACTCGTTCATAACAGAGGATGCTGTGAAAAAAGCGGTGAAGTACCTGGATGCAGCGTTGATTGTATTCAAGGCCTCTGCAGACCCTGTTTTCTATAAGAACTATATGGACATAGCCGACCTCAGCCCGATTTTCGACTCGATAAAGAAGATGAAGAAGCACAGGGTGCATGTCGAGATTGCAGACATAGTTGTGCCGCAGATAGGGGACAACCTGGAGAACTGCAGGAAGCTCGTGCAGTGGATCACCAGCGAGCTTGGCGCAGAAGTGCCGTTCCATGTCATGCAGTTCTACCCTGACAAAAAGCTGAGCGAACTCCCGCCCACCCCGGTTTCGACTCTGGAAAGGACAGCAGACGAGGCAAGGAGGACAGGGCTCAGATACGTCTATATTATAAGCGCACCTTCGCATGCCGACGAAAGCACGGTCTGCTACAACTGCCGCGAGCTTCTTGTGCAGAGGTTTGCGCAGACAGTGAAAAAGAACAACCTTCAGAAAGACCGCTGCCCGAACTGCGGGGTAAGGATTAATATAGTTGCCTAACTATTTTTAGAGTATCTGAGAATATGATTTCTAAAGAAGAGATAAAAGAGCGAGTTTCAAATGGCTGGATCCGCTGCAGGATGACTTTTGAAGTCATGGCTACCGACAAGAAAGTTGCTGAAGATTCCCTTGCCAACCACCTCAAGAAGTTGAAGCAGGCTCCGGACAACGAACTTCTTTCTGAAAAGTTTGAGGAGACTATAGAAGTGAGTCCTCCGCCCAGGGATGTACAACAAGCGTTTTCGCAGGTCGCGGAAGTTGAAATCTTGTCCCATAGCATAGAGTCACTGCTGCTGGTAGTCGTAACGTTCGCGCCGAGCAGCGTGGAAGTCTTGGAACCGCAGAAGCTGGAGATAAGCTTCAGCACAGTCCAGGCTGTAATGAACACAATTTCTGATTTGATGCACAGGTACGCTGCGCAGGGCGCTGGCGGAATAGTAATTTCAACAGGCAAGCAGCCGCAGTAACGCAACCAGTAACAGCAAAAACAAATAAATCCTTGAAACGCATTCTATAAATTGTGAAACGTTTCAATCCTATAGTGAAACAATCAGTGAAACAATTTGAAACAATTGCCGTTGCAGCAGTAGCTTTTGTTTTGTTTTCTGCACTGTCATCCGCGCAGGTCAGCGACTACTATCTGAATGTGACCTTGTCGGAATCCGGGAAAAGCCTGATCGAAATGGAGCTGTTTCCTACGGCGAGAGCTGAAACCTTCAGACTTTCTTTCAGGGGCGACATACAAAACTTCAACACCAACGCTGCATGCAGCCTGCAGACCGGGGTGTTCAGTTTTATAGAATGCAAAGTCGGAGACGTCAACAAAGTTACTATAAGTTTTGAGACAGAAGATTTCGTAACAAAAGTCAGCCAGAACAGAATTTACTTTTCGAGCAGCTTTGGCATAAACCAAAACGTAACCAACTTGTTTGCATCCATTTCCCTGCCCGACGGAATGATTCTTGTCGATAAAAGCCAGACCCAGTTCGAGTACGTAGTCTACCCTGAAAATCCTAACATAGTCAGCGACGGCAGGAAGCTGGTACTAAGCTGGCAGATGCAGAATGTAAAAACCACCGATCAGCTCAGATTCGAGGTTCTTTACGAGCAGATAATTGCGCCGCCTTGGTTTCAGCTGCAGCTGAGGCATTTTGCGCTGGCCGGGGTCGCGTTTGCAGTTGTCTTCGGTTTCATTTACCTGCGTTACTTCGCGAAGAAATCAGAGAAACTAGTTTTGTCTGTTTTGGACGAGTACGAAAGGAAAGTCGTAGACATACTTCTGGCATCGAACTCTCCGCTCAACCAGCGGAAAATAGTCCAAGAAACGAACTTTTCCAAGGCGAAGGTCAGCAGGGTTGTCAAAAGCCTGGCAGGAAGAGGGCTTGTCGAGGTTGAAAGGCGCGGAAGGACAAACATACTGAAGCTTTTGAGAAAAAGGCTGCAAGTTTGACCCAATTTAGATAGATTTCATGATTTTTACATTTCCAGACTGAAAGGATAAATTTTGGCTTTAAACAACATTTAAAGCCTTAAATTACTTCTAGAAACAATTAGACGCCCTTTTTTATTTGGAAACGCGCTTTTCAGCATCTAATTTTCGGATGAAGTTTGGTTCAGAAACCGTTTCAAGTAAACTATATAGGTGGTCTAGACTATAATATTTGTTAAGAAAACCCAAGCACTGTACGGTATCGACTATCGAAAGGTATCGATATTGGCAGTGAAGGTTAATAAGAGGTAAAATCAATGCAAATTAAAAAATGGATTGCGACAGGTTTAGCGGCCGTAATGGCTGGATCAATCTGGGCAAGTCCAGTATTTGCAGCGACAGCATTAAAAGACTATCCAGGAATTCTAGCAAAAGACGGTACACTAGACGCCTTCGTAGTAGTTGGTAAAACAGCTGCTTCCGAGGACGTTGCAGGTGCGGTTGACATTGCAGTCAACTTGGCCGGTGTATCAACAGTAACAAAATCAATTACAACTACCAGCGGAGTAACAGTTGATGGTACCCTAAAGGATACCATTCCTCTACCAACTTCCACGTCAGGTACAAGGTTGGACGCGACAAACGCTTTCCCAGCCTCTGGCATACTCAAGACATTCCACTACACTGGATTGAAAGACACTGTAGTCAATGTCAAGGGTACTGACTACGACGTTCACGAACAAGTGAACCTCGCGGCCGTAAACTTCAGACACGGCTTGTCTGCGTCTGATGTCAACGGAACGGAGAAGATGGTGGTTGCTGACGGTAACATAAAATACTCTTATGTTATCGACAAGCAAATCAACATAACTGACTTCGCAGGTAAGACAGCAGCAAAGGGTACTATCAGCAAACCGGATTATGTAAACACCGTCAAAATACAAATGATGGGCAAGGATTTCATAATCGTAGGTGCTGGCGGTGGACAGGTTAAAATGCTATCTGGTACCGTGGGTACAGCTACAGCAACCTCTGGTGTCAAATTTGGTGACTACACAGTCTATTCTGACCTAGGTAGCGACAATACTTGGGCACGAATAATAATCAAAGACGCAGCTGGCGTCACCAAGGACACGCTAACAGTTGACGATCCTGACAGGTCTGGTGGAACAGACTCTAAGGATTCGTCTGCAACTGGATTGAGAGTCAAGGTCACTAACGTAAACGCACTGCAGGATGGTACAGTAGTCGGTGCCGACGTAGTAGTCGGTAAAACTGCTGACGGTGTCGAAAAGACATACGATACATCCGCTGACGTTGCCTCGACAGGGACAGGTAGTGACAGATTCCCAGGCGAAACCAAGTGGGGTATACAAACCTCAAGCTCGGCTTTCGGAACAGTTAGCAGCGTAGAGGGTACAATCGCAGTTAGCGCATCCATAGACGTGGTCTACAAACCATCGTCAACAGAGTACTACTTAGCTGGTAGCAAGATAGCGTTACCCAACAACTATGGTGAGCTGGCATACGAGGGATGGAACACAGACAAGTTCGCAACCGTTACTATCAAGCCTGTAACCTCGCAGTCTGTCTACAATTCGACAGACAACTTGGTGCAGGGAAGCTTGAACGGTCTGGAGATAAGCTCCGACGTTACAGCCACACTTGGTAGCAGGGGTGGACTGTCTGGAACAAACCCATTCACAAAAGCCTACATCTTGTTCAACAGGAGTTTGCAGGCACAGGACTTGTATCCGGTAATAGTCGGTTACTATGATTCTGTCAAACAGAAGGTATTGGTAAACGACTCTATCGGTTTCACGTTCATGGGCAACATGAGTGTCAACAACTCGATGGTAGAATATCCGGTATGGGTGTTCGGACTATTGGGCGGTGACAACACTCCTCAGAACTACACCCACAACATTTCGTTGAATTACGGAAACGTGGGTGAACAAACGTACAACCTTTCGTTCACATTAGTGAACGCAACAGGCTACGGTGTTAAGATTAGGCAGTTCGCCATAAGCAAGGTTGGAGCAGCAATAGGAGTCAACGTATCCTGGGACAACAAGACAGCTAACATATACAACAGTCAAACACCAGAGTTCAGGCTAGGTGCGTCAGGAGCCACTGCTGAAGTCTTCGAAGTAGGAGTTCAGTCAGAAGGCGCTTTGTCTGACGCTGGTAAGCAGTCTAACGAAGTAGTTTCAGATTCAGGTATTTTGGTGCAACCTACAGCCACAGAAGGTGCGTCTGACAAGGTTGTGGTCAAGATACCAGTGAAGGATCTGTTAATAAAATCCTACTTCGGCAAGAAGACCGGCTCGACAACAAGCGGAACGACTACATACAAAGAGTATGTTCCGATAACGTCTGCTGTGGCCAAGCTTGACAGTGAAGTGACTGTTACAGAGAAAGCCAAGAGTCTTGTCTTAGTCGGTGGTCCGTGTGCGAACACACTGGTGGCTGATTTAGCAGCTGCTGGAAAGTTCCCATACACATGCGCCACATGGCCAGGAAAGGACATTGGCATGATTAGAGCTGTGGACGACGCTTTCACTACAGGCAAAGTTGCCCTGGTAGTTGCTGGTACGCGCGCTGAAGATACTAGACTTGCATCATCTGTGTTGCAGAACTACGCAACTCGTCTATCTACGATAACGGGCGGCGCGGTTGAGGTAACCGGAACAGTTGCATCTCCAGTAGTTACAGCAGCTTAAAGCTGAGAAGGCTAGGAAAACCTTTAATTTCCTTTCCCCTTCTTTTTTTATTTTTAAAAATTCATTCTGATACTGTTATTTATGGAAGAAAAATCAGAAGAGAAAAAAACCGAGGACCCGGAATCCGAAACGAAGTCTGGACTAAAAATTAAATTGAAAATTACAAAGCGGAAAACCGTTTTCGCCGTCATACTGACGTCTATTTTTCTTCTGGCAGTCTTCACAATTTACAGCTATCTCACCACACCTTCGGCTATCGAGTACCACAAGGCCTTCGCCCTCGGCCAGGAGTGGGCGTTCCGTGCGGATCTGAGAGATGCAGAAAAGGTCAGAGTAGAGCCGAGCGAGGATGCTGTTTACTTCGAGCTTTTTAACATCGGAGAGACGCCGTTTATAAAAAACATAACCATTGCTTTCAAGGACGCAGGCCCGACAGAAAACCCCTACTACCAATTGCAGGTAATCGAGCTTGTGACCAAACTCAAAAAAACTTACGAGCTGTCGTACCAGAACGCTGAATCACCCGGCTTCAACGCAATCGAGGTCGACTCCTACTACAAACTGCCTGGAAAAATAGACAACCCGATTATTGCTTTAGTCCATCCGAAGTTTGCAACAGAGACTTCCATAAAACTGGAAAACCATGTGATACTTTTGAGCGCGATAACCACGGACGACATGGATCTTGTAACTGCGAAACTGCTGATGATCGCACTGCAGTTAAAACCTACAACTGCAAATTAATTATGTGAGAGCATGGCAATACTGTCCGACCCGATAATTAATTTCATTTACCTTGGAATTGCGATAGTTGCCACATACATTTCCGCCTTTCACCTGCTGCTCTGGAACGAAAACAAAAATTCTATTTGGAAAAAAACGCAGATTAAAAGTTTTCCCGGTGTCAGCATCATCATTCCGGCATACAACGAAGAAAACACCATAGGCAAGACGTTGAAAAACCTGCTAGGGCTGAACTATCCGAAAAGCAAAACAGAATTGATTGTCGTTGACGACGGCAGCACGGATGAAACTTACCAGACTGCTGTGAAATTCAAAAACAAGAATGTGAAAATTTTCAGAAAGGCAAACGGAGGAAAGGCCTCTGCTCTGAACTTCGGCATCAAAAAATCCAAGAACGATTTTGTCGTTGTGATTGATGCGGACTCGGAGCTTGACAAGAGCGCCCTGCGCAACGCCGTTCAGTACTTCAGTGATCCGAGAATTGCAGCGGTAACGTCGCACATCCTTGTGAAAAGCAAGAGAACACTTCTCGAAAGGTGGCAGGACTTGGAGTTCATGGCTGTCGCACTGTCCAGAAAAGTCAGGGAGAAATTGAATTTGATAGACGCAACCCCCGGGCCGATGAGCGTTTACAGAAAGGACGTCCTTTACAAGATCGGCTTGTTTGACGAGAAAAATCTCTTGGAGGACGTTGAAATTGCGTGGAGAATTTTGCGGAACGGCTACAAGATTAAAATGGCATATGATTCTGTTGTGCATACAAACTACCCAGACAACTTGCAATCTTGGTGGAAACAAAGGACAAGGTGGGGAGTAGGCGGACTGCAAACCCTGGTGAAGCATTATTCTTGCATCTTCCACAACCATCCGTTAGGAACCTTTGTAATCCCGTTTTCCCTTGCAGGCTACATTCTGCAGATACTCGGGGTGTTCGCTTCTGTCTATCTGATCGGCAACTTTCTCATCAACAACAGCCTATATTATATTAACTCCTTCCTGCTCGGCACAAAAACCAGGTTCGGCTTTGACTACCTGCCGAACGAGTTCACTCTGTACGGGTTGGCAGTCCTCGTCCTCAGTCTCGCTGCCGTAGCCGTTACTCTGAGAAACTATTCGGCAAGACCGAAAGTATTCAGCCTGCTGACATTTTTGTCGTTCTACCTTTTTCTTTTCCCGCTGGTCGGCCTGTACTCCCTTTACAAATACCTCAAAAAGGATTTCGGATGGCTTACCAAATGAGCGCCTACGTCAAAGCAGGAATAATAACGATAGTCGTCTTCATCGCCGGAATCTTTTTCGGGATTTGGCTGGACAACACAAGGCTGTCTTCGGTAAGGTCGACGCTCACACAAATTGAAACTGACTGGAACGATGCGCGCCTGCTCTCGCAGTATTTTCAAAGCCTTGGCGGCGAGTCCTGCGATGCTGCCCTAGAGGAAAATCTCGCGTTCAATTCAAAAATTTACCAGGACGGGCTGGCAATAGAGAAAGCGATACAAGGGAGCGGCCTGACTGCTGAACTGGAGCAGGAGCAGAGAAGATACGTTTTGCTGCAGACCACTTTCTGGCTGAACAGCATAGAGCTGAAGAACAAATGCAGCTTTTCCTACAGCAACGTAGTCCACCTGTTCGAGCAAAAGGACCTGAGCAGGGAGCAGGCGATAGAAAACAAGCTGCAGTCCAGCATAATGCTTGACTTGAAGGAAAAATGCGGAAACAAAATAATGCTCATACCGCTGGCAGCTGATCTGGATTTGAGCATAACAGCTGCAGTTGTCAAACAGCACAACATAGAAAAGTTCCCGGCAGTAATAATCGATTCCGAAAAGGTTTTTCAGGGAGTGACTGTTATGGACACTCTCAACGAGATTACAAAATGTTAAAAAAATATTAAAAAATTTATCAAAACAATTTTAATTTTCCAGTGACCCTGTTAATTTTTGTTTCTACGTCAGGTCCTAAACCTAACGCCGTAACCGTCCCGCGTTTCAGTTGGGTCAATCCTGCATCGGTAACTAAAAAATTTGGAATTTTTTCCTTATCTGCTCGCCTTTTCAACTCTTTAATTTCTTTTTCAGTCGGAACCTTCAGCAAAACTTTCTTTGCACCTTCCGCTTCCCATTTTTCAATTGTCAACTCGTCTACTTTTCTCATGCTGCCTACTGCTGCGTGCACGGCGTGTATAACAAGCTTGCCCTTTCCCCATTTCAAATCCTTTCTCACAACTATGGCTTGCTTGTACACTACAAACCACCGAAGAGCGGCGACAGATTTAGAAACGCTTCAACCCCGAAAGTAACTATACCGTACTTCAAGAGTTTTCCCAATGTCATCCACAGGAAAAAACTTTTGAAATTCATGTGCAGGAGTCCGACAAAGATTGCAACAAGGTCAAACGGGAACCCTGGAACGAAACTCAAAACAAGAATCGAGTATATGCCCCATTTGTTCAGCCAGCCTTCAGACTCCTTGAATTTTTTCTCTGTAAAACCGAGCTTACCAACGATTTTGTGGCCAACAAAGCCAAGGTAGTAATTCGTCGCCCCTCCTGCTATCGAGCCGAGGGAAGCAAGCGCGAAGACCAGCACTGGATTGAACCCCAAGCCGACGAAAAGCGGTATGAGCCCCTCCACGAAACCGGGAAAAAACACCACGGACATCAGATAGGAGCTGCCAAGCAAACCCAGAAGACCATATTGAATCAAGATGTCTACAACCATCTAAATCAAAATAAAATTTAATTTTTCAGCCGATATACTTTGTTTTTTCGCCCTCGGATTTTTCCTTCTTCGAGAAAACAGGGAAGACGAGCGGGGGCGGCAACTGCAGTTCTTGCGAGAGTTGCAGCTCCAGCGTTAAGCACCTTCTGAAAAGGAAGTTTTTGATTTCAAGATCCACGTCATCCGGCAGAACCTTGTTCTTGTTCCAGTGCTTCATGATGCCTTTGTGGTCCTTGTCCGCGAAAACGACCTCGCCGGTGAGCTTTATGTTCGCCAAATCCGGTTTGTACTCCGTATTGAACTCGAAACCTATGCCCAGCGCCTCAAGCTTTTCCGGAAAGTTTATTGTCCTGTCCTCCACAGACGAGATTTTCGCAGTGGAACTGACATCAATCTTGCCAGCTGCCGGGCTTTTCGAATTCCTGCCCGCGTTGACGGACAAAATGTTGTATCCAAGTATCGGCATGCAATCGCTTTACAAAAGTTTGTCGCTATGACTATTTAAGTTTTTCACACTTTTTGCCCATTTTTGGGTATTTCTGCGGCATTTTTATTGCCGAAAAAAGCGAATTTAACATACAGGGAAAAGCTTTAAAAAGACTGCTTTCCAAGTTTTGTTAATTGTGATTTCGATGGAAGACAAAGGCAACGCACGAATGAAGATACCGTTTATCATAGCAGTACTCCTGATGCTGGCATTCTTTGTTTTCGACATGAGCCTTACGTTCTTCGTTATCGGCAACACACTGGTGCCGGTAGTAAACCTCCTTCCACTCCTGCAATTGACGTTAATCTAAGCCAACACCCGAATAAATTCTTGACAAAAATTTATAGAGTATTTGCCATAGTTATAGCATAGCCCCGTCATCTAGCGGCCAAGGATGTCAGGCTTTGGATCTTAAATCTAAAGCGCAGATAAAAGATGAAGAGTAGAAACCTGGACACCCCAGTTCGAATCTGGGCGGGGCTACTTTCGCTTTCTCTTCTTTGAAATGAAGTGGGACACAGCTACGGCTAAAAAGACAAAAACAGCTAGAAGAACAACCATATACAGTATGTTTCTGGTTGTAAACAACAGCTGGCCAAAGTAGCCCAAGACAAAAGTCCTCGGTATCGTGCCGATAAAGGTAAACACGACGAACGGAACAAATTTCATTTTTGCTAACCCAGCCCCGATTGAAAAAACTTTGTACGGGACTAGCGGTATCAGCCTGCTGATTAAAACAGAATAACCACCCCATTTTCCAAACCAGCTGTCAAAAACCTTCATCTTTTTTTCGGTGATGAAGAAATATTTTCCAAATTTCTTTAGAAAAGGCCTACCACCATACCGACCAATTGCATAGCCAAACATTGCTCCTAAAGTAGAACCAATAGTGCCATAAAGAGTGATGTCAAAAATTGAAAAACCTATCACCCCCGCCCCTATCAACACAGCCTCGGAAGGTATCGGTACAACACTCGATTCTAGAAACATTCCGAGAAATATTCCCAGCGCGCCCAGAGAGACGATCTGTTCTGCTAAAGCAGAAAAAAATTCAAAAACCATATCTTAATCTATTGTTTTCCGAAATTAATTAAATATGAATCTTTCAGACTTTTTTGCTGATATAAAATCCAGCGGAAGAAAAAACCTTACAGAGTTCGAATCAAGAAAAGTCCTGCACCAGCACGGGATTCCTTTGGTGGAGTCATATCTTGCAAAAAATGTGCAGCAGGCTTTGGCTTACGCCGAATCTATCGGTTACCCTGTAGCGCTGAAAATTTCTTCTCCAGCAGTAATCCACAAAACCGAGGTTGGCGGTTATGTTTTGAACATACATAGCAGCGGCGAAGTCGAGAAGGCTTACAAAAAAATTATAACCAGCGTTCGCAGGCACACTAATAAAATCGACGGCGTTCTTGTGCAAAAAATGGAGAGCGGGGTGGAGGTGATGGTAGGGAGCAAAAAAGATGCACAATTCGGCAATGTTTTGGTTTTTGGCTTTGGCGGAATTTTGGTCGAGGCTGTCGAGGACATTGCCATGCGCGTAGTTCCTGTAACTCAAAAGGACGCAACGGAAATGATCAAGGAGACAAAAGTTTACAGAATACTTTCTGGTCTGCGGGGCAAGAAGTATGATGTTAAGTCGCTCATAAAAATAATCTCCAGCACTTCAAAACTACTCGAGAGGAACGAAGCAATAAAAGAACTTGACATGAATCCGATAATAGTTTCTGCAAGCAAGGCAGTTGCGGCCGATGCAAGAATAATTCTCCAGTGATTTAGTGAAAAGTTGGCAGACACATTTTATTTTTGGAAACTTTCTTGTGATTTTCTGGCTGGCAGTTCTTTACTCTATAAAATTTCAGTTGAACTTAGCGGAAATCTTTTTGATGATGGTCGTGACCATATTCACAACACTGTTTCCAGACATCGATTTGAGAATATCCAAAATTAGAAATTTGGTTGCGATACTGGCTGCGTTTTTCATTTCAATCGTTTACACTTACTTCTTTAGGGACACGTGGTACTACTCTCTGGCTTATTTTGTAATTTTATACATACTGGTAAAGCTGATCCCGACAAAACACAGGGGAGTGGCACACACAGTAAAATTTTCAATCGTTTTTTCTGCTGGAATATTATTGATTCTAAATCTTTTCCTAAGTCTAAATCAGACAGAAAATATTTTCTGGTTTCTCGTCATTTTTCTGAGCTATAACTTGCATTTGTTTTTGGACAGGTTTTGAACTTGCATTAAAAAGTCACACATCTATGACAAAAGCATCTATCTCACCCGACAATATTTTTGTCTTTTCAAAAGCATCGGTGTAGTGATGCTTCTCGTTTTGCGAGTATTTCGCCAACACCGAATCTTCGCTGTCGATACCTTCGAACATGGCATTTCTGGATTCCAACCCATCCCCTCTAAGATAATTGCAAAATTCGGCTGGCCTGCCGTAAGGCGCCTTTGCAAATATCAAAAGTTTTTTTGCACCAACTTTCTTGGTGAATTTTTTCATACCTTCCAAAACAAAGTCTTTCATCTTATCGTGACCTAATGCAGCGTAGACCACACCACCAGCTTCCCAAGTATCCATCAACATTGCCGGTTTTCCATTATACATTCCAGCGTAGAAAGAAGCTGCGGCAACAGGTTCATCTATGCCTTCGATAAAAAACTGCAAAAGAGTCGTTTTCGGATCCATGACGAACAAAGGTATCTCTTCTTTGAACTCACCACTCGGAAGGAATATGCAACATCTCAATTTCTCACTGTCGTATAGATCTTCCGGAATTTTTCTTTTCCAAACCTTTGCATAGACTTTTGCGCCTTTGAACGAAACAGTTCCGCCGTATAACAAAACCTTTTCCAAACATTCCACATCGTCCAAAAGATTTTTCGCGGATTTTGGAACAGCCCTACCAAAATATGATTTTGTCATTATATTTTTCAGTCTTTTCAATATTCTTTTAGCTGCTTCCCTATTGTCGTTCAATGCGAGAGCATAATCCTTCTTTATCACTTTGAACAGTACGCCTGGCGGCTGATTCGGAATGCTCACTTTGGGCAGTATGCCATTCTTTTTGTTCCCAACAACTTTCAGCACAATTGTGCGTAGGACGTTTGTCCAATTGTCAGAAAAATGCCCTTCTATTCTCCTTTCGGCAATTTTTTTCCCGCTAGCTACATACAAACCAGAGTCGATACCAGCGTCCTCTATTTTTTTGATTACATTCTTTGTTGTTTCGTCTTCCAACATCCATTTTCTGATACTGCCGTATTTCCTGTAATTCTCATAAAGAAACGAAATATTTGGGTTGCTTTTTAAGTCTTCAACGAATTTTATTCCACACTTTAGAGAAAAAATGTTGTCGAGGAGTTTTATGTCGTTCAAATCAGATTTTATTTTGTTGATAAGTTCATCTAACCCCTTCTTTACGAGAATCTCTGCATAGTCATTCTTGTCGTAGTTTACTATGTCTCTCAGCATCGAAAGCAGTTCTATCTTTTTCTGCAGGATAATTCTTTTGTTGCTTATTTTTGATGCAAATTCACTGAAGTTGTCTAGTTTTGTTGCGTCTACATTTAGAATGGAAAATATGTCTTTCTTCATTTTCAAGTTCTCATTTCCAGAAAACTCAGTAGCAAAATTCAATAGTTTTGAAACCAGATCGCTGTTTAGCCATGATGTGTATTTTTTGGCCAGATTTACATCGATGAATTGGTCTATGCACCACACTATGTTCAAGAAAACTTCTGAGGAGACACCATTCTTGTATTTTGTGGCCATGTCCATTACTTCGTCCAAAAGAAAACATTCAGTAGCTTTGGAAACCATTCTTGCATCTTTTTTAGATTCTGCTACCCAAGTAAGCTCTTCTACGATCTCTCGCAAAAAATTATTATCTATGTTTGGACATCTTAAAATGTATTTATCAATAGCAGATTCCACAGTTTTTTTAATTTCTTCGTTCTTCGTGAACCTTGCTATCTCGTCTATGTTACTAGAGAAATTATTGTTCATATCGATTATATCCAATATTTGATTTTCTTTCAAATAAATTTTATTTTTATTAATTCATGTTTCGAATTATTGAGAAAACTTATTTTATGCCAGCAAATTAAAAATTTAATGTCAAAGAATAACCATATTTTCAAAAAAAATTAAAAAATTCAAAGAAAACTTATCGTCGTTTCCTTCTTTTCTTTGCCAACTTCTCTTCACCTCTTTATTTTTTATAATATTATTTGGTTAAACTTTGTAATAAACATTGCGTAATTTTTCTGAACGAAACTTTTTTCGGAAATTTTGTTTATAAAAGTAAAAAACAAATTATTATAGTGAAAATAAAATTGTCTGCTACCTTCGAAGGCAAGTGCGATATTTGCAAAAACAAGTCAGTAGTTTTTACTGCGGGGGACGAGGACACAAAAAAGGCCGTCACCATTTGTAAAGAATGTGCAAATAAACTTGGGGAAGAAACGACTGCACAAGTCATTGAAGAACATGGGCACAAAGATAAATCTGTTTTTGAAGAAGGGGTCAAAGTTGAAAAGAGCCCCACAGCAGGTTAGTTTTATATTTTAATTGACTATTTTCTTTTGTTGATTTCTGATGAAAGTTGATTACAGCAAATACATCGACAAAGTAAAATTCTGGAAACAAACCATAGAAAACGCAAAAAATTTTACTGGCACCAGCCCACCATCGCTTTTTGTCGGTCGGGCTTTTTATCCGAGAGTTTTTGTCGGCCTCCTTTCACCCCCACAACACAAAGAAAATGCTGAGGTTCTGGATTCACCAGAAATTTGGTACAAACAGCAGGCAAACATCTCGCAGATTTTGAATTTTCGCGGACAGATGATTTATTCCAGATTTCGTTCCGCTGTCAAGCAACCACAAGGAAAACTGATAGAAACCACACAAGAGGTTGCAATGGCAAAAAACCCCGCAGACATAGAAGTCGAGTTGAGAAAGCAACCGAAGTTCAGAATGATCTTTGATTCTTGGGCACAGCCGGTAGGCAGTCCAGCTCTTGTTGAAAGCGTAAGGCTTACAGAAAATCCGCATGTAGAAAGCAAGGTCGACTACGTAACCTCTGACAATGATTTGAAAGCGCAAAACGCAGTCAGCGAGTTGTATAGACACGGCCTGCAAGTCAGCAGGATACAAAAAATATTTTCTGCTGGATTGCTCGGCACAAAGCTGCAGAGAAAACTAGTTCCCACTCGCTGGTCGATTACTGCTGTGGACGACTTGGTGGGCAAATCTATTGTAGAAAAGGTAAAAGACTACCAAGAAATTTCCGAATTCATGCTTTTTAGCAACGAGTATCTTGGCAACCATTACGAGATCTTGCTTATACCCGGAACTTACCAGTACGAACTAATCGAGTCTTGGACAAACGATTTTGGCGTGCCGACACTTTCTGCAGATTACGAACGATATTGGCTCAGGGAAAGTTATGCAACTGGGACACACGGCGCTTTTTATGCTGGGCGACTGGCGGTAGCGGAATTTCTGGAAAAAATCAAAAGGCAGGCCGCGGTTTTGATTGTAAGAGAAATTTCTCCGGAATATGACATTCCTGTAGGCATCTGGCAGTTGCGAGAAACAGTCAGAGGAGCTTTCAATAAGTCCTACGAGAAATTCGACAATCTCGAATCCGCGGTACAAAAAATTTGCGAAAGAGTTAGAGTCGGCAACAAGTGGAAAGTAAAAAGCTTATTGCTGAGAGATTTGCGTAATCAAAATACTTTGACTAGTTTTCTGAAAAGGTTATAAAAATCTAGTTACTACCACCATGAGTGGTAAATTTCGTTTGTTTTTACCACTATTCTGGGTGCTAAATCAAAATAACGGTCTTCAAGCAGAAATTTATTATGAAGTGGAAAATTTTTCTGCTATTGATGATTTTGCTCATTGCAATTTTTTTATTTACAAACTATTATCCAACACAAAAAACTGAAACTAAGTCTTCAACTTTGGTTACAAAGGTTATAGACGGAGATACGTTAGAGTTAGCAAGCGGCAAGAAAGTTCGTCTCATTGGCATAGATTCGCCTGAAGAAGGCAAGCCATTTTACTTGGAATCAAAAAATTTTTTGAGGAAACTTGTAGAGAATAAGGAAGTAACCTTGGAGAGGGATTCTGCAAATGCCGACAAATATGGCAGATTGCTGCGGTACGTATATTCTGGCGACACATTCGTTAACTTAGCAATGTTAAAGGAAGGTTATGCATCATTCTATTCTTACGGCTCCAACCAAAAGTTTTCTAAAGAATTTTCTGCAGCAGAGAAATCTGCAAGAGAAAACAAACTTGGGATGTGGAAAACCTCTAAATCTTAGGCAGCCTTGATTTCTTAATTTCCTTTTTTTCTAGCGCAATCGGGCCACGGTATCCACAGTTTGTACATTCATACATCCAACCCACCCACGGTATAAATTTTAGAGCTTGCTTTTTGCATTTTGGGCATTGCATATTCGTCTATAAATCTTTTGTAATTTTTACATAAATTAGAGAAAATGGACTTGCCTAATTATGCTTTAGTTCTGGGTATAGACGAAACGAGTGAAAGAAGGGCGTTTAAAATTTGCCGCAGCGCAGTAGGATTGATGGACGGAATAAAAGTAGAAATTGATGACAGCTACATTCCCAGGATAAAGAAAGAAACAGGTCTTCCAATAATTGCAGACGGAAAGTTAGCTCATAATGCAGTTCAGTCTGATAAGGGCTATGTTGGTACAACAGGTAAACGAGTAGGAAAACTCGCTGAAAAAGGAGCAGACTATGTTATTATTCAACTTTTTACAGGACCGTTGCCAATTGAAGAAGCTGTTGATGCAGGAAGAAAACATGGAGTAAAAATTTTAGGTCTTCCAAAAATGACGCATAAAACATCGGGCCTGATGTTCGACCATCATCTAAGTAGGCGACATGTTGAGTATGAACTGAAAGGACTCGGTTATGATGGTCTTATTGAGAGCTCTAAAAGCTGCAAGACCTTTACAGATTTTTTCATTGAAGAGATTGATTATTTCAATCTTGACGGTTTCATGTACCCGGCTTTTGAAACTGACAGCTTGATACAACTTAGGAAGAGATTTCCCGACAAACTTATTGGTACTATGGGATTAGGAGTAAAACAGTGGCCAAATAAAAATGAAACACTAAAAGAACAAATGAAAAAAGTTTTCCCATATACTTGGAGGAATTCCGCCACTGTTTTGGCTTCGCACATTTACGAAGACAAAGATTACACTGCAAAAATGATTGAAGCCAAAAGTTGGCGAGACGAAATAGTCAGCGAATTAAATCAAATGCACAACATCACGTTTGGCCAGAAGAGAATATAGTTCTATACCGTGCTTCGCCAAAAACTCTTTCCCGCCCTGTTCCCTATCCAGAACGGATATCGCAGCGGCCACATCTATATTGTAAGTTTTCAGAACATCTGCAACTCTTTTTACAGACCTGCCTTCTGTCACAACATCTTCAAAAATTACATAAGGTTTTAAATCGAGTTTACCACAAAGTTCGTTATTTTTTGTAACTGTTACGAAACTCTTGATTTTCATATAAGGTAAGCAAGCTTTCAGAAACTCGGTGCCACCAGTATCAACAGTTGCTACAGCATTTTGTGATCTGCTGTCTGCTTCTATAGAATAAAACAATCCAGCAGTTTTTCTACCAACAAACTCACAGAACTCCGTGTTTGCAAGTCCTTTTTCGATGCTAAATTTCCAATCAGAGTACCCTCCAGATGACAAGCGGAAATTCCCTTTCTCAATAATATCAAGTTTTCTGATGAGTTCTACTAATTTTTCGAATTCTAATGACACTCATAATTTGGTGACAAAAATATTTATTTTACTTTTCTCGGTTGTACTTTTCCGAACTGCAGCTCTTTTGAGCATTTACTACAAATTGGATTTCCATTTTTTATTTGTATTTGGTCAAACTCGAGTTTTCCATGTTCTGGACAAAACATTTTTGCTAAAATAAAATCCACCTAAAATAAAAATTCATCCACCGCTGTAACCAGGAAGCCGCATTGACATCAGTTCTGCAATATTCGCAATGAGCTTCGGCTCGATAGTCACTATATCACTTGCGGTGATTATCCCGATTATTTTTCCTTCATCGACAACAGGAAGTTTTTTAATTTTGTTTTCAACCATGATGCTAACAGCTTCTTCGATAGTTTTTTCAGGCTCTATGATTTTCACGTTTTTGCTCATCGAACTTTCCACCAAAGTCCTTTCCGGGTCCTTGCCAGACGCAACTGCTTTCAAGACGTCGCTGCCCGTAACTATCCCCAAAATTTTCTCCTTTTCCACAACTAGCAGACTGCCGATTCGCATGTCAGTCATTACCTTGCTTGCCTCTTTCAAGGAAAGCTCTGGTTTTGCTGTCACAATCTGCCTATTCATGACCTCTCGGACGAGCATAATAAAATATTTAATCCTTAAACTATAATATATTATCATGGTTCACACTCATAGAAGGTTCAAAAGGGACCTTGAATGGGAAAAAATCGAAAAACTTCTTCGTGAAGAACTTGCCAAATACGTGAAAATACACAAGGCGCACGAAAAGGATCTTCGCTACATAGGATAAGTTAAATCTTGCTTCTGCCCTTTTTCTTAAATATTGCAATACCGTAACCAGCCGCTGTCAATGCTATACCCAAGACAAGGACAATTAGGTAATTTGCCGACATCGAGCTGAAAATTTTCTCCATCAAAGGAACCAAGTTGACAGATCCTGACGGCAGCAGAGAAAAAACAATATTTTGAAACTGGCTCATTACAACAACCGGCAAACCCACAAAAACCAAAGAAGTCCCAAAACCTTTGAGTCTCCCTCCCCAAGTTTCTGTCGACACAGACATTATGACCGCTCCCAAGACAGCGCCGACCCAAAGTGCAATCTGCATGTTTCCCAAAAATTTGTACGCGTTTGCAGAAAGCAGGATTAAAATTTTCTCTTCGCCAGGCTTTTGCAGACACTCTACAAAACTGCAATCGTATTTTTTGAAATATATCTGGTCAAAAGCTTGACCTGCAATCACAGCAGTTAAATTTTCGTCGCTCGTTCCTCCCACTTCCTTGCAGTCTATGTTGAAGGAATCTTTCCCAAGCGTTAGTTTTATGGAATCACTCTGTACGCATCCCTCCCTCAGTATTCCGGTAACCTGCTGTACCTGTTGATCCTTTAGCTGCTGGACCAGCAAATCCGTGACTATCGTTTTTAGACTGTCATGCTCAATCAGCTGAGCCAGGGAAAAAACAGTTATCGCCGCAATTAGAAACATTGTGAAAATCAATCCGCCGAAGAATTTTCCCAGCGTTCTCAAAATAGCCATAAGAATCTATGTAATTAATCTACTGCGTCGGCAGATCTTTTGGAGTCTTGTACAAGCCGACTTTTCCGGAGAAAATTAAATTCCTGAGTTTTGCAAAAAGTTTAACTAATTTGAATTTGTTAGGCTCTTCGTACTCGTTGTTGGTAAGAGCGGCGGCAATTTTCATGATGCTCGTGCTTGCAAACGAATTCGGATTGTTCACGACTACAGGAGTCTTGAATGCCATGGAATTTATCACGTTTCTGTCGAAAGGAATCTCGCCTATCACCGGAAGCCCAGTCATCTCTTCCACGGATTTGCTCACAAGCTCGTTGCTGCTGTAATTGACCATGTTCAGGACAACAGAGAGGTTGTGGCCGCCTTTCATTTCCTTCAGAACTTCCCTGCACCTCACGACATCGTTAACCATCGGCAAAAACGGGAGAGTGACGAAAACCACCTCGTCGCTCGCATCCAAAACAGTCAGCGCCTCCCTCCCCAAACCCGGTGCCGAATCCAGCAAAACAAAATCAGCCTTGTCCGCAGGTACAGTCAATTTTTTCAAATGTTTTTTAAGTTTGGTGAGATCCAAGTCTACAAGATCCTGCAGATCAAGAGAAGCAGCAACAAACCTCATCCCTTCGTAATTGTTAACTGCAGAAATTATGTCGACCTTTCCGAGAAGGGCGTCGTTGAGCGTATACTTGTAGCTGGTAGACCCCAGGTAGTAAGCCAAGTGCGGTGTGGAAACATTGCAGTCAATAATTGTAACCTTCTTCCCAAGATTTTTGAGCGCGAGCGCAAGGTTTGCAGTAAGTGTAGTCTTACCAACACCACCCTTACCAGAAGAAATTGCAATGATTCTTGTCAATAGCTCACCATTTAGTTGTATATTAAAAATTTCTCGACTACGCTAATAAAGATTTAGTTGTATTCACAATTATTTCTATGCGATTCAGCTGGACACTGACTTTGATTGGAATCAATCTGCTTGTCTTTTTTGCGCAACTTTTTGTACCTCTCATGCAGTTTGCGTTCGTGCCTGTTACAGCATTTAGCGAACCATGGACTTTTGTAACTTCCATCTTCATGCACGCAGGCTTCTCGCACCTGTTTTTCAACATGTTCGCGCTTTTCATTTTCGGTCTTTCTCTGGAATCGAGAATTTCTCAAAGAGGTTTTCTGATAATCTACTTTATCGCTGGCATTGTCGGGAATCTTGCTTATCTCTACACAGACCCGTTGAGCACCACGCCCGCAGTCGGTGCCAGCGGCGCGATTTATGGTGTGATGGGAATACTGGCAGTCCTGGCACCAGGGATGATGGTGTTCGTAGGCGGCTTGTACCCGCTGCCAATGATTCTAGTAGCAATATTTTACGCCTACTCGAATTTTGTCGGACTCTTCTCGCCTTCAGGCATTGCCTACCAAGCTCATCTGGGCGGACTTTTCATCGGCGTTATTGTAGGAATTTATTTAAGGTTGCAAAACAGAAAACAAAAAACAAAGGTTAATTTTTGAGTGATGGAATGATTATCGAGGTAAAAAATCTTACAAAAAAGTATGAAAGCCTAACTGCAGTTGACGGAATAAGTTTCTCGATAAAAGAGGGTGAAGTTTTTGGTTTGCTGGGGCCCAACGGCGCTGGCAAGACCACTACCTTACACATGCTTGCAACACTTTTGAAAGCAACTAGCGGCACTGCCATAATCAACGGCCATGACATCACAAAAAATCCCTCATTAGTTAGAAAAAACATAGGAATTGTTTTTCAAGAACCGAGTTCTGACGACATACTTACTGGTTATGAAAACTTGAAATTGCATGCGCTTATGTACGGCGTGCCTAAAGGAGCAATAGAGAAAAGAATTCAGGAAGTTTTACAACTGGTTGATCTGACGGACAGAAAAAATGATCTGGTGAAAAAGTATTCTGGTGGCATGCGGAGAAGGCTGGAAATTGCCCGCGGACTTTTGCACAATCCAAAAATTTTGTTTTTGGACGAACCTACGCTAGGTTTGGATCCGCAAACGCGAGAGCATATATGGGCTTACATAGAGCAGTTGGTAAAGGAAGAAAAAATCACCATAATCATAACAACGCATTACATGGAAGAGGCCGACAGGCTGTGCGACAGGATTGCAATAATCGATTACGGGAAAATTGTTGCATTAAATTCTCCAAGCAAAATGAAAAAAATTTTGGGCGGCGACATAATTCGGTTGGAAATAAAAAATCCGAATCTGGATGCTGTGAAAAAACTGAAATGCATCAAGCAAGTGGACAAGTTAAATCATACTGTTTCCCTTACGGTTTCAAATGCGAATAAACATCTGCAAGAAATTTTAAAAATTATCGGGAAAGTGGAATCAGTTGAATTGCGCACGCCGACTTTGAACGATGTCTTTCTGCACTACACAGGCAGGGAAATCAGAGAGGAGTCGGCAGAAGGGGGATTTTTCGAAAGATCTTTACTGCTGAGGGCGAGAAGATGAGCGAGTTGTCTGGATTGTATGCAGTATGGTTGAGGGAAGTTTTGGTTTTTTGGAGGGAAAAGTCTAGAATTGCGGCATCAATTTTTGCTCCGTTGCTCTGGCTAGTGATTTTCGGAAGCGGTTTTGGAAACAGGATTTCTTTCGAAGGATTCGATTACCAAACTTTTATTTTCCCTGGAATTGTTGCAATGATTATCCTATTTCGGTCCATTTTTTACGGCATCTACATAATTTGGGACAAAAAAATTGATTTTCTGAAGGAAGTTTTGGCCGCACCTTTGTCAAGATCAACAATATTTTTCGGAAAGGTTTTAGGCGGTGCAACTGACGCGATGTTGCAAGGAGTTTTGATTTTGTTTCTTGGATATTTGTTTGGAATTCAGTTAAGTATTCCAGTGATTTTACTCTCTTTAGGTTTGATGTTTGTTTTGTCTTTGGGTTTAGTTGCAGTTGGTTTGACTTTAGGCAGCTTCATAGAAAGTTTAGAGGGATTTGGTTTGATTGGCAGCTTTGTAAACTTGCCACTGTTCTTTTTGTCCGGTGCTTTGTATCCGCTGGATGATTTGCCTGTCTGGCTTTCATCACTAACTTCTGCAAACCCTGTGACGTATGCTGTAGATGCTCTTCGCGGTCTGATGTTAGGAACTGCAAAATTTTCCCTGGCTTACAATTTTTCTATGCTACTGTTGTTTGCAGTCATTATGATTGTTGTTGGTACTTTCGCTTTTAAGAGAATGAAATTATGAGACTGGGGATACGTCTGCCATATGTTTAATTTTACCACCACCTACAGTGGTGAATTTCTGTTTAATTTACTACCATGCAAAGTGCTAAATCTAAATAAACTATTCAAAACGAATAAGCTTTCATGGACGGAAACCAACTGCAAAATTTTCAACAAAGAATAAATTCACTCTACGTCAACATTGACGGCGCCTGCAAAGGAAATCCAGGAGAAGCGTCTATTGCAATTGTGCTCAGAGGAGAAGACAAAAAAGTTTTGGAGGAATTCTGCGAGACAATCGGCAATGGGACGAGCAACATAGCAGAGTATACTGCTGCCATGAAGGCTCTCGAGCTTGCGGCAAAATACTGCAGGAACGAAATAAAAATTTTCAGTGACAGCAAACTTCTGGTGAACCATGCCACAGGAAGATACAGAATCAAGGACCAAAAACTTCTGAAGCTCCTGCTGCAGATAAAATCCTTGGAAACCCTTTTCAATAAAGTTAGATATTTCTACATAGATAGAAAGTACAACATGAGGGCAAACGAGTTAGCAAGTAAAGTTTTTCAAAACAAAAGTACTAATAAATCTAGTGAGAATGGATGACGGCAATAAGAAAATCCTCAAGAATGGAACCGAGTTGGGAAGAAATTGTGGAGTTTGCAAAACGTTTTGGATGGTTCCCAGAAAAAATGGCAGGGAGCAAAGTCGTTTTAGAGAGAGGAAAACAGAGAATAATTGCACTTAGGGTTCCAGAAACAAAAAAATGGAAAATTTTATACTTTAGTGGAAAGGTCATGGACGATTTGACCTGCTTTGATACCAGTAGATGGGCGAAAGGTTTGATGATGGAAATGGCTATGTTCAAGTAAATTTTTGATAGACTAAAATTTCAAATTCAATTTTCTTATGACTTCCTCGCAAGCGTTCAAGTCATCAATCGCGTGCTCGACAATTTTGTCGTACATTTTTAATTTGTATAACATGGGTATGTGCCTATTTTCCACCTGCGAGCCCCTGTTTACAGACAATTTCTTCAGCAAGTTGTTCATGCCGCGACTGTCACCTTGGTAATCAGTCAGCTCTATCCATCTTTTGGTTTTTACAATATTTTTTATTTCGTCGGTCAATTTGTTGTTGAGCATCAGTCGCGTTAAAATAAAATTTATGTCGAACCTTGAAATGTTGTATCCAACAACGGGTTCGTTTGAATTTTTAATGAAATCGAAAAATTTCGTTATCATGGTTAATTCATCCTTTTCCTCCCACAGCTTCCATACCTTCAGTTCGTCCCCTACTTTCAACTGGATTGTAATTATTTCGCTGTTCAAGGGGTTGAGACCTGATGTTTCAATGTCGAACAATATCATTGATTATTTACTTGTTACGAATCTACTTAAGTTTTTTAGTGCAGAAATTTTCATCCGATGTAATTCGTGTTGCTGCTATCAAAACCATCAATAATTTGAATTTTATTCTGATCATACTCTCTTTGGGCTACGCAGAACTGTATCGGTATGCCCTTTAGCATTTCGTCGAATTTTGAACTGACTATCGCAGCAGGATGATCTTCACCAAATGTTTCTTTGCTAACCAGATGCGCAACAACTCTAGTGTTCAGCTCGTCCAAGAACCCCAAAGTGTGCAAATACTCGTGCAACAAAATGTGGAAGCAGTAAGCCTTGTACAACTCAGGCGTGCGTGCAGCAATTAACTTTGCTGCAGTCTTGTTCATGACAATGATGTTTGACCCGACAGGATGAAATCCGCCTACAAAACCGTTTGGATAAACACCAAGCTCGGCAAACCCGAGCATCAGCCCCGAACGCTCCCTGCCAACGGATTTTCTGACCACTGATTTAACCAACTCAAACAATTCTGCAAACGAGCTTGCACTTTCAAACTGTTCTTCAAAAATTTTTATTTGTATCACCCTATGTAAGCAGGAACCTCTTCCTCTTTCTTTATTTGCCTTCTCCTCTCAACAAATTTTGCGTAGTGATTCAGGACTTCTTTTGAAATGCTAGGCGACATTTTTTTCAGCGCCTCTTCAAAATGTTTCATCTTTACTTCCTTGTTTTTCATATCTTCCCTGAGAGAACTCATTGCGGCCTCTCTGACTAGTGCTTCCAAATCAGCGCCAGAAAAGCCCTCTGTCTTTTCTGCCAAGGCCTTCAAATCAACATTTTTCAACGGCACTGACTTGGTGTGGACTTTCAAAATTTCCAGTCTTGATTTTTGGTCTGGGGCAGGGACAAGAATTTGCCTGTCTATTCTTCCAGGCCTTAGCAAAGCAGGATCAATCATGTCCGGCCTGTTGCTTGCTGCAACAACAACCACGCCTTTTAGTTCCTCCAGCCCAGACATTTCTGTCAACAGCTGGGAGACTATGCTTTCAGTCGCCTGCTCTCCATAAGATCCGCCCCTTCTTGGTGCAAGTGCATCAACCTCGTCGAAAAACAAAATTGTAGGGGATACCTGCTTCGCTCTTCTGAACAAATCTCTAATCATTCTTTCACTTTCGCCAACCCATTTCGATCTTAGCTCAGGACCTTTTATCGAAATAAAATTCGCCCCGCTTTCGTTCGCCACTGCTTTTGCCAGCAAAGTCTTTCCCGTTCCAGGCGGTCCGTACAGAAGTATACCTCTAGGCGGCTGTATCCCAAGCCTCTCAAAACCTTCAGGGCTTTTCAACGGCCATTCAACCATTTCTTTCAATGCCTGCTTAACCTCTTCCAATCCACCGATGTCGGCCCATTTGACTTTCGGAATCTCAACAAGCACCTCGCGCATTGCAGAAGGCTCCACAATCCTCAACGCATTTTCAAAATCTTGTTTTGTTACAACAAGTTTTTCCATAACTTCTTTCGGCAACTCAGTTTCTTCTCTCCATTTTATTTCTGGCAGGATTCTTCGCAATGCAGACATTGCAGCCTCTTTTGCAAGCGACCACAAATCGGCGCCAACAAATCCGTAAGTTATGTCAGCAAGCCAATTCAAGTCAACATCTTTCTCTAGCGGCATGTTCCTCATGTGAATTTGCAAAATTTCCAATCTTCCATTTCTGTCCGGTACAGGAATTTCTATTTCGCGGTCGAATCTCCCGCCTCGTCTCAGCGCAGGATCGAGCGCGTTCGGCCTGTTCGTCGCAGCAATAACTATAACTTTTCCTCTTTTCTTCAATCCGTCCATAGTTGTCAAGAGTTGGCTGACCATTCTCCTCTCCACTTCTCCAGTTACCTCCTCTCTTTTGGGCGCAAGCGCGTCAATCTCGTCGATGAAAATAATTGACGGTGAGTTTTTTTCCGCTTCTTCAAAAATGTCCCTGATTCTTTTTTCAGATTCACCATACCATTTGGATGTAACTTCAGGCCCGCTGATTGAAATGAAATTCGCCCCCGACTCATTTGCCACAGCCCTCGCCAGCAGTGTTTTACCAGTACCTGGCGGCCCGTACAGCAAAACACCTTTCGGTGGCTCAACACCAAGCCGTTCAAAAATTTCTGGATGCCTCAACGGCAGTTCAATCATTTCCCTAACTTTCTGCACGACTTCCCCTATTCCACCTATGTCTTCGTAGGTCACGGCAGGAATCGCGCGGTCTTCCAATTTCATCGACTCCGGCAGCTGCGGCAAAATTTCCAGATCAGTCATGTCAGAAATTTTTACAATCCCAGTCGGGGTTGTGTTGGTTACAACAAATCTCGTGTCCCTGCCGAACGGGGTGAAGAAGAAATCGAATTCCTCGAAATCCATTCCGAAAAATTCCTCAAAAATACTTCCGCCTCTCGCGCGTTTGCGAACGACAGGTGAAGGAATTAGTATGTCACCTTTAACAACAGGGCGCATGTAAATATTTTGTTTTATCAAGTTCGGAGAGGTGTGAATTATCACTCCTTTTTCTGCGGGAGCCAATTCAACCTTCTGCGCCTCCTTTGCGTCAGCCATGCGTATCTTTACATACTCCCCGACAGCTGAACCGCAGTTTCTCCTCTCAATCCCGTCCATTCTTAAAATGTTCAAACCGACATCCGCAGGGTAAGCGCGCACAGCTATAGCCGCAGTTTTTCTGCTGCCTTCAATCTCGATCACGTCCCCTTCCTTTATTCCAAGTTTGGCCATTGTGTTGGAATCAAGTCTTACTATTCCTCTGCCAGCTTCTTCTCTCGCAGTAAGCTCTCCAACCCTCAATCTCAATTCCTTTTCTACCATCATTTTTTCACCAAGTTTGCTATCTCTTCATTTTCTGGAAATCTCAACTCTTTGTGTTTTGAAAAGATTAATTCCCCGTCTGCAAACACATCAAAAACACCACCCTTTCCACCCTCCAACTCTACCTTCACCTTTTCAAATTTACTTTCCAAATCTTTTTTCAGCCATTCCGCTCGTGTTATGTAGCCGCACGGGACGCAATAAACAATTTTGAAGTTCATAGCTCTTCCTCCTCCTCTTCGTTGAACAATTTTTGCATTTGTTTGAACATCCTATCCATATCCCTGTCTAATAATACTTTGAAAGTTTTCCAAATAACTTTATTGCTCCATTCATCAAAGAAATTTTCAATTTCCTCAGCGCGATTTTCAGGAATGATAAATGAGGATTGATCAACTTTCTCGTGGGGGATTTCATCGAGAATACCCGGCCTTTCGTATTCGTATTTCTTTTCCGTCGTCTCGTTCGGTATTACCTGCTTCCAACCGTAAAGTTTCCTGAAGAAAATAGTTTTTTCAGACGGCTTCAGCTTTTCAGTCTTTATCGAGAATGTAATCAACACACCTTTTTTTTCAGCCATTATTTATCACAATTTATGTTTCTTCTGTTCCTAAATTTAGTATTACTTGTAACATAAAATATATAAAGCTTACGGTTTTTGACACTGTTGCAGATTAGGGTTTTTTGAGTAAGCTAAATTCTTTTAGAAAGTATCAAGTAAAAAATTAATGAAACGGTAGCTGACACAACTCCAGAGAAAACAAGCAATACTGTGAAAAGAAACTTAATATCGATTTTTTCGGTTATTGTTGTTAGCGGCAAAAGAAAAATTGTAAATACTAGGGAAAAGGCCAAAGCAACTGCAACAATGAAAACTGGCAGCAAGTGAAAATGGGTAAGTTTTCGTTTTTCGGATTTCTTAGCCACAATTAAACTTTAGTTTTTGTTGCCTTATTAATTGCCGTTTTAACTGCGGTTTTCTTTTTGCCCCAATCAGCTTTTGTAACACACTTCGGGTCAATGCACATTCTGAACGGACGTTTGCCTTTCCTGATTACCTGGATTATAGGTGTGCCGCATTTTTCGCAAACTTTTCCTGTCGGCTGGTTCAGTGCAGCACCTGGCAGCGGATAGCCGGTTTGGCAGGACGGCAGCCATTTCTTGTCTTTCCAGTTGTCCTTGCATTTTCCCTTTTGACCTCCGCATATTTCGCACTTGCACTTGCACGCAGTCCTTGTGAATCCGCACTTTGCACATTTGAAATAACTGGAACACCCGACAAAAAACTTGTTGCTAAATCTGGACCTCAAAATTCTTAATTCTCCAGTCTTGCAGTTTATGCAGGTACCAAGCCTCCGTTCTTCCTCCCTTGCTTGCTGCAAACCTTCCAAAAGCTTTTTGCCTATTTTTTTCTCGTTAATTTTAAAATCTTTCAGCAAATCCACAAGAGTTTCTTTTGCCTCGTTCAAAACCTTTTCTCTTTTCAGTTTTCCGTTGAGTACTTGCTCAGATTCGTCTTCAAATTTTCTCGTCAATTCTTCAGACAATATTCTTGGTGAATATTCTTGCAGGGCTCTGATAACAACTTCGCCGAGCTTAGTGACTTTTATGCTCTGTCCGAGTATGTATCTTCTGTCGTACAAAGTTTTTAGAATTTCTGCACGCGTTGCTTTTGTCCCAAGATTTCTTTTTTCCATTTCCTTCAATACACTGCCCTGACTGTACCTTCCTGGAGGCTGGGTCTCTTTTGCAAGCTGCTCTATTTTTGAAACTTTTACCTTTTGCCCAACTTCCAATTCTGGCAGAATTAGTTCGTCAGTAGACATGTAAGGCTCGTAAATTTTTGTCCAGCCATGTTCAAGAGTCCTTTTACCAACCACGACAAACTCGTTTCCATTCACATCGAGTGTTATAGTATTGCTCTCTCGCAAAGCTTCATCAGCAAAGACTGCAAGAAATCTCCTGACAATCAAGTCGTACAATTTTTTCTGCTGCGAGGTTATTTTTTTAAAATCAGCAACCTCGAAAGTCGGGTAGACTGCCGGATGCGCCGGATCGTCTCTGGGCCCTTCTTTTGGAATCAGTTTCCCCTTTTTCATCAAGTCGGCTACAAATTTTTCATACGGCTTCAGCGCAGCAAGCGCTTTTAGAATTTTTGGATAGTTTATGTTGGCCGGCAGCTTCTGCGAGGATGAACGTGGGTAGGAGATTATTCCAGCCTGATACAAACTTTCTGCTATGCTGAGTGTCTGTGTTGGAGAATATCTGAACTGCGCGTAGGCTTCTGCCTGCATATCTGTTGTGTTGAACGGAACCGGCGGAGACTGCTTGTACTCTCTTTTCTTAATGTCTTTTACTGCCGCGCCTTTTCCTTTGCTTTCAGCTATAACTTTGTCCGCTTCTTCTTTTTTCCAAATCTTTTCTTTTTCGTAATTTGCTATGACTTCTTGCCCGTCAAGTTTCAGATGCAGTTCGATCTGCCAGAACGGAGTTGACTTGAATTTTTTTATTTCCATTTCTTTTTCGTTGAGCATCGCAAGCGTCGGGCCTTGCACCCTCCCTGTCGATAAAATTGCAAATCCCTTTTGTGCTGCGTTTTTCATTGCAAGCGTGAGAGCACGGGTGAGGTTTATGCCCCAGAAGAAATCCAAATAGTGTCTGGTCAGTCCAGCTTCGACTTGGCCGACATCCAAATGAGCGTTCGCTTTTTCGAACGAATCCAAAAGTTCGTCCTTAGTCATTGTGGAGAATTTCATTCGTTTTGCGTCCTCTTTCCCGCAAAGCATCTTGAGTATGTTGTAACCAATAACGGCGCCTTCCGTGTCATAATCTGTTGCCACTATGAATTCGTCTCCCTTCTTTACAGCTTCCTCCAACGCCTCAAAATATTTTTTCGAGAACTCGTGATTCTTTTTTGTGTGTGAGGCTACCCACTGCACATCAAAAACCGGATACCTCCACCCGCCCCCGTCTTTTATCGTGTCGAGAACAAACAAGTGGCCAACCGCACAGGTGACAACAAAATTTTTCTCCCGGTTTTTAAACTCAAACCAATGGAATTCTCCATGCTCTTTTTTGCGTGCCTTGCCATTCGAAAGAGCTTGCGCAATCTTGTTCATCGCGTCTGGCTTTTCGGTAATTATTACAGTAGTGGACATGCAAATCAAATAAATCAAATTAGCATAAAGACTTATAAAATTTACTCCAAAATCACTGGCTGTATGCTAGAGGATTCCTGAAGCAATCTTTCGATTGCGGCCAACCTAGTCTCGAGAAGTATCATCCTTTCTACAATTTCTTTTACTTCTTCCTCCATCGGCGATTCCGGCAATTCGATGCTTCGTATTTTTTCGTCTAATCCCTTAATTTTGGAATCAATCTTAGACTCATGCTGTTTTATCAAATCCTCTAATTGGGAAATTCTATCGCTTATTCTTCCAGTATCCTGAGAACCTAGCAACTGCTTGATGTTTGACAGGTCCCTTTTATTGCCCTCAAGTTCTTTCATAATTTTGGTGATATTTTCCTTGGAATATTTGTTCAATTCGTTGGCAGTGTCCTCCACAAATTTTTTAACTGCATACACATCATCTTTTTTGACTCTGTCAAGAATTTCAATTTTGTTTCTGTCGTTTTCTTTTGCAAGTTTCTCTACAGATTCTAAAACTTCTGGTACTTTCCTTTCGAGTTCTTTTACTTTGTCCAGCCTCCTGTCAATATTCTCGTAGACCATCTCTATTCTTCCAGAGAGCCTTTTGATTTCACTTTCAACAAATTTGAATTCTTCGAATTTCTTTTCAAGGTCATCTTTCAGTGTTGAAGCCTTTTCAAAAGTATCAAATTTTTTCAATTCCAACTGCAGAGCATCGTAAGTTTTGTAAAATCCTTTGACTACAGCTTCAATTGAATCCATCCTGGAATTTATTCCTAGCCAATCTTGCTGTATGTTTTCTATCCTGCTATTCACTTCGGTGGGCAAGTTGAGTTCTGCCTTCGACTCTAAAGTTTGCAGCTTAATGTTAACGTCGGTCACACTTTTTTGCATTTCGTCGTTTACTGCCCGCAGAGCCTCCAACCTAGAAGATAAAAACTGAATTGCGACCTCAGGCCTGTTCATTTTGATGTTTTGAATTTCTGTCCCAACTTCCTTCCTTAGAGAATTGATTTCATTGATAACCAGATCAATTTGACTTTGCACCCCACCGTGGCTCTCTTTGAGGGAGTCAACTGTTTCGTTCAAACCTTTTACATGAGACTCCACCCCACTAAGGTCAACTTGTTCAGGTTTGGGCAAGGTTGCAACTTGACTTTCTAAATTCGCAATCTTTTGTTCGATTGCAGACAAATCCGGAGGTTCCGCCGGTTTTGCGCTATCTCTTATCTGTTCCATCATTTTCTTTAATTCAGTTACACCGATGGTTTCGATCATTGCCAAGTCTTCTAAATCATCCACCCTCTGTTTCAATTCTTCTGGACCTTTAGATTCGCCAATTTTACTTGAAAGTTCAGAAAAAGCTACTTCTAAGTCAACAATTCTTTTCTCAGTTTGCATCAGACTTAGCTTGAACTTGTCCTCTATTTTCGAGAAATCCTCTGGCTCTTTTGCCATAATACCTAAAATCTGTTTGGTTTTACCTAATATTATATTTTTGCTTGTATGCCCAAACCAGCCAAATTCCGACAACAGCAGCAATAAGTCCCTCCCTCCAGAGCAAATTATGCAGCAGATCAAAGTATTCCAGGCCGTAGCTTAAAGAAAGGGAAATTGTGGTTACAACCCTCAAAATGTTTACAACAAAAATAGCTGGTAGCGCTATGGCTAAAAACCTAATTTTTTTGTTGAAAGCGACCGGAGTAGCTACGGACAATGCAGCAAGTGCGTACAGACTTTTCCAACCTGTGGAATCCCAAGAAACGTCAACTCTCAACAGCAAATTTTTTGCGGTAATGACTAAAAGATTTCCGTGCAGCGACGTGTCGTAGCCTATGATTTGCAGAACAGAATTACTCACGCTGGCAGTAAACACCTGCAGTGGGTAGAAAGAAAAATTTGCGTAAATTGCAACATACAAAGGCAAAGAAAGCAGGTTGAATATCAAAAGAAATTTTGCTACAATTTTCAGTTTTTGAACTGATTTGCTTATCTTTTTCTTCTTAGCCATTGTAAAAAGCCACCGAACTTTTCATATTCAAAGGTTCTCTTGTAACTTTTCCAGGCCTTTACCGCAGCCGCAAGAGAATCCTTCTCATGAGAATTTTTCACTTCATCCAAAAATTTCTTTGTTAAATTTTTTTTCTGGGCAAGGGTTATATGTTTTTCAGGGCAAAATATTTTTGCTCCAAAACTGCTTGCCAGTTTCTCTACGTACTTTGGCGCGGGGTTCCTGTCAGTGCTTATTATAATCGGTTTTCCGAAATTCGAAATTAAATTTACAACCTCGTTTCGTTTCGCGTTTTTCCTGCTTGTAACTAGCATCAAGTTTCCTTTTGTGTCAAGTATAGATATGCCAACAGTTGTTCCTGGATCAATTCCAACCACTATTTCCTTGCTCGCAAATCTCACCTAGTAATTTTTATGCAGCACATCTATAATCCTTTTGGCCAACTTTTTGCCTATGCCATCCACCCCAATCAGTTCTTGTTCGCTTGCTGAAAATATTTTTTCAACCGAGCCAAAATGTTTCAACAATCTTGTTGATAGGACCGCGGAAATTCCAGGCATGGAAGCAACTATTTCTTCCTGCAATCTTTTGACAGATTTCGGTTTCTTCCCTACTTTGAATGCAACTAAATTTTTATTCTCTTCCTGTTCTTTTTTCGCAGTCCAAAAAATTAATTTTGCAGTATCGTGTGTATTTTTTGTGCTGATTAAAGAAATTTCATAATTTGTCAACAAGCTTGCTAAAGTTGCCTTGAGCGCATTGTCAGCAATTGCCCTGTCCGAATCACCTTCGATAACAATAACAGGTTTTGCGAAATTTTTCCGTAGACTTTCTGCCTGTTCAAAAATTCTACCATCGATAATTGAGGATACAAAATCACTATGTTGTTTGCGTTCAAAGGCAATTTTTTCAGATGCAACGAAATCTCCAACTTCCAAATTCATCTCGTTAACTTTTGCTCCCAATTCTCTTAAAGTAGAAATGACCTCTTTCTCTCTGTAGTCCGCGATCACCACGATTTCATTTTCGTTTTTCAAAATTTTTTGAGTTTCCATTATTTTACCCAATCAATTAAACTTGTTTTCTTGTTTAGTTTCTTCCCTTCCTTAATACCATACAGAATTTTTTTCATTCTTTTTTCTTTGCCTAGAGCAGCAAAGAAATAAGCTTCGTCTCTTGTATCTTTTGTTATCAGAAATATAACTTTTCCTGGCGCCTGCCTGCCGACCCTGCCTCTCCTCTGTATGGCACGAATTTCCCAAGGAACGGGCTCGTAAAAAATTGCATAGTCGACAGCCGGCACGTCAATTCCCTCCTCGCCGATTGAAGTAGAAACGAGTGCGTTAAATTCATTACTTCTAAACCTATTCAGCGTTTCTATCTGCTCCTCTTGTGACATGCCTTTCCCGTTTTTAATCGCTTGCCCAACTAGAATTTCCGAACGTATCCCACTCTCACTTAGCAAACTTTTTATTTTATCCACAGTTGACCTGAAGTTTGCAAACACGATTAGTTTTGCTTCTGGCTTTATTTTCAGGAAATCCTGCACCAAAGATAGCAGCCTTTCCATCTTCGGGTGGTCAAGACCTTGCGCATGCAACCCCTCAACAGCTTTCATCACATCTACAACTCTGGAATTCTTGAACAACCTTTTGTCAGTACTTTTTTTGCTGGCTTCCATTTTTTTCAGGTAATCGTAAAGAAACGAAATTCCCTGGGTTTCCAAAAGTTCAATTGCATGTTCTATTTTTATCGCGCTTGCAGTCCTTATCATCGCCCACAAGCTACCGAAGTTCTTTTTGTTTTTTGAGTAACTTGCGATGACTCTAATTTGCAATGCAATCAGCATTCTTTTCGGCGGCTTGTAAATAGGTATGTAATGGTGCTCTTTCAGCCAATAAAGATCGTCCTTCAAAACTTCTTCCAGCAAACTTTTTATTTTCTTGAACTCGTCTGGGAAGTCAACATAAATAAAATTTCTCTCGATTGGTTGCACATATTTTTCTACGTCCAGATCACTCTCTGTTCTGATTTCTACAGCCTTGATAAAAAGATTTTTTGTTATCTCTGCAATTTTTTCCTCCGTTCCACCCGGTGACGCAGTAAGTCCTAGTATCAGCGACTGCTTGGCTTGCAGCATGTACTTTTTTGCGATGTAAGGATACGCATAATCCTTTACAGATCGGTGGGCCTCGTCAAAGACAACAAGACTAAAATTTTCCAGATTTATTTTTTCGTTTTCCAAATCGTTCTGGATCGTCTGCGGGGTTGCGACCGTGATCTTTGCTTTCTTGTAAACTTCAACACGATCTTCAGGTTTTATCTTTCCGGTGACTAAAATTATTTCTTCTTCTGGCAAATTCGTGAACTGCTCAAAACTTTTTTTGTGCTGAGCATTTAATGGACGCGTCGGAGCCATTACCAAAATTTTGCTCTCAGGAAATTTTTCTAATCTGTTTACCGCAACCAAAACTGCAACTAATGTTTTCCCCATACCGGTTGGCAGCACGACTAGAGTATTTTTCTGGGAAGCAGTTTCAGCAATATTCTTTTGGTAATCTCGAGGTGTTATCTTGTCTAGCTTTAGGAGCTGCATGATTAACTATTGAATGGAGATAAATTTAAAAACTTCAAAATATTAAGTGATGCTATGAAAGTTGCTGTGATGTTCAGTGGAGGGAAAGATTCCACTTTTGCCTTGTACTATGCTTTGCAACAAGGGTGGCAGGTAGAGGCTTTGATTGCCGTAAAGCCCAAAAACACAGAGGCTTACTTGTATCATTATGCAACAGTCGAATGGACTTTGCTTTCTTCAGAAGCCCTGGGCATCCCATTGATACTTTTGCAAACAAACCAAACAGGTCCAAACACCGAGGCCAAAGTATTAGAAAAGGTTTTGAAAAAGTTGGATATAGATGCTCTGTTGTTGGGGGGAGTCGGTTTGCAAAAAACACAGATCAATTCTATAGAGGAGGTCGCAGCGAAATTTGGAGTGGACATAATTATTCCTCACAAAAATTATTCTTCACGAGAACTGCTCGAAGCCGAAGTCAAGTCAGGTTTCAAAGTGATGATAACCGATGTTGCTACTGACGGACTTGGAAAAAACTGGATTGGAAAAATTATTGATGAGAATTCTCTGGACGAGTTAAAAAAACTGGCGGCAAAATTCGGTTTCGACGAATTGGGAGAAGGCGGTTCTTACAACACCTTTGTTGTCGACGGTCCTATTTTCAAAAAGAAAATTAGTTTTGTCGAATCCCAAAAAATCTGGGACACGAAAACTTCCTCTGGATATTTAGAAGTGAAGAGTGCTACATTGATAGATAAGGACTAGAAAGTCTTAAGTCGTCCTATTTTACTTTGATTGGATAAAAATCTATTATGGGGATTTTTGGAAATATACTGGGACTTGCGTTGGTAACGGTGTCATGGTTTGATCCTTTCGGGTTTTCCCTATTGGTGAGGATTGTCCTGTTTATTTTGGGCTTTGACATGATGGGACTTGTCCCAAAAATAGGGCTGTTTGCCATTTACTTCTTCAATCCAGTTTTCGGCGCGACGCTTGGTTATCTGTCGTGGACGCTTCTGCTTTTATTTTTAGCGGAAATCGCGCTGAGCATACTCAAGTTGGAAGAGCCTTTCAGATTTTTTGTTAAGCCGTTGGCGGTTTTTGCTACTGCGTTCGTCGCACTGGGTTTCCAGCCAGCGCTTATAGCAGCAGGCGCAGATTTAATATTTAACCTAACACACAAAATTAAACTTTGAGCTGAGGTCGCATAATCAGGTAGTGCACTGGTCTCGAAAACCAGCGAGCGCAAGCTCATGTGGGTTCAAATCCCATCCTCAGCGCCTTTAAGAGATTTTCAAAATTATTTTGTTGTTGCCTTCGTCCAATTCATCGATTGAATTTTCTGGATCTGTAATTAGTTCAACTGAAGAAAAATCACTGCTGACTTCGAGGTTGCCGAAGAAGAGCAAATACTTGTTGCCCACTTCCAGTTTCGGCACAACGCTGGTTTTTGCTGTTTCACCATCTGTCAGAATTTTCAGTATAGATTCTTGTGCGTCAGATAAGCCTTCATTCTGAACGGTCACACTGATGTTTACAAAATATCGTGTCCTTATCAAGGAAGAAATTGTGGACTTTGTCGCGTTCGCTTCAATTAAAATCATATCTGGTTTCGCTGGAAGTTTGTAAATTTGTTTCAGTGCATCCAAATCCAAAATCGAAATTTGTTTTACTTCAACGCTCGGCAAGTTCAATTTCGGGTACATAATGCTGTCCTTCGAGTCGACATGATCCAATCCAATGGCATGCCCGATTTCATGCATCGCCAAGTTCACCATGTCCAAATCAGTAAAAACTTTTCCGTCTTCCTTGGTCAGAAGCTGTATTTCGGCACTTTGAATCACTTTGAACCTTTCTGTGTCTAAAAATTTCAAATCCGTGTTGCCTATGGTATCCTTCGAGCCTTCCTTAAGCCTGTCAACCCACTTGACAACTATGTCTGCGTTTTCTGCGTTCGTCACTTCTGTAAAAGTTACGAAGCTCGCCGCTTTCGTCCACTCGCTCAGGGCGACTTTTACATCGTTTGGATAAGAAGATCTCAGATTCTGGTAACTTGCGTCTATGAAAACCTTCAATGGGAAGTGATTCCATCTTGGGTTAGACTCCGATATAGTTAGATTCACCGGCAGTTTAACTTCTTCGATTTTCTGCACGACTTCCTGGGGCTTTATAAGATTTGCAAAGCTTGGCAGCTGCGAGTAGAACAAGTAAGAGATTGTTAGAATAATTAAAAGAGCTAAAATCGATTTGTAAACCATAAATGAACCATAATATTATTTTGCTGGTTCTTTTAATCAAGACTATCTTTTTCGCCTTTTAACTTTAGTTTCCAACTCTTTCGTGAATGCGCGTGCAGCTTCCTCTACTTCGCTGCTCATAGCCATGACAACTGTTATTATTGCAACAATCGCCCAGACAGAAATCAAGATAACCACTATTCCTGCCAACGCAGGGTGTGCACTGTCAAGAAGTGCCTTGAAAATCAAAAACAAAAGTGATATCAGTATTACGTATGCCAAGCTCCTGAAGGCTTTTTGTAATTTTTCAATTCTTGTTGTATGTACTTTTACCCTGCCATTTCCTACAAAGTAGGTCACAAAACCCGCGGCTGCGTCGGCAACGTCCTTGATCTCCCTGTAAGAGCCGAAGATTAAAATGATTATTGCCACTATAACGATAACGTTGATAATTTTTTCAGCTTCTATACTGCCTATGTGCACGCCTATACCCAACGGTATCAGCAAAAGCGTGCCAACCATCCAAACTAGAAAAGCAGAACCTAGGAATATGACAAATTTTGGCAAACTGCTTCTAAGCTTCCGAGCTGAAGTTATGTAGATGTCCTCTACCTTTCGTTCTGACATACATCTTCCTTTCTAAATTGAGGTTTAAAAAGGTTTTGAAAACAAGCTTAAATAGCTGTAGTTTGATAAAAATAATTAGTTGAAAACTACGGAGGCAAAGTAACTGTTTCTTATACTGTTAAAGGAAATTCTGCATTTGATTTCAAAATTTAGCGGATTTCTACAAATAACGGAGGTTAAACTAAATGAGATTTGAAAGAAGAGGTTTTGGTGGAAGACGAAGCTTCGGAGATAGAGATAGAAGTTTCGGTCGATCAGACGTTCCTAAGCCTGTAAAAGCCGGCGAGGAATACGAAGTTGAGATAAGCGAAGTTGGTTCGAGAGGAGACGGAATCGCTCGAGTAAAGAATTTCGTTGTGTTCATCAACGGTGCAAAACAAGGCGAAAAAGCTAAAGTTAAAATAACTGAAGTTAGAGAGCGCTTTGCTATTGCCGAAAAAGTTGGTGCTGCTTCTGCAGCTGCCGAGTCAGCTCAAACTGTTGGGTCAACTCCAGCAGAAGAGTCCAAAGAAACTGAAGAAGAGCCCGCAGCAGAATCCGAAGAGTCGGAAGAGACTGAAGTGGAAGCTGCTGAGGAATCTGAAGAAGAGGAAAAATAAACTTCCTCCTTCTTTTTATTTTTCTAAGAGGTTTCTTTAATGGTATGTTCCTTTTCTACAAAAATATATCTGAAAAATTGTAAATTATTAATATTATGAAGGTGCACGAGAAAGGCAGTGTCTACAAAACTTCGCGATTGGCATACCTGCACAATTACGCCTTGGTCGGGTTAGTCTTTGTTATAATGATTTTAATTCTTCCGTATCTTGACATAATGAAAAACATTACCCATTTTGTGATTTTTTTTGGGTTGCTAATGATCGCAGCTGGTTTGTCCGAGGAGCCAGAATGGGAAAGAGTTTTCAGGAAATACGTCGTTACTAACAACGAAGTCATAAAGCTTGATGGTTTTATAAGAAGGAAGAGGTTCGTAATGCCGTTCCAGTCTATTGCCGACGTGCGAGTAAGTAAGGGCATCGTCGGAAGAATATTTGATTTTGGTCATGTCAGTGTTGTTGGGTTCAAGGATGAAATTGTCATGAAGGGAATCAAGGACCCGGAGCAGATACAGAGAATAATCCAAAACAAAATTAACATGCAGCGAGAGGCATTCATTAAAAAGGGTAGCGGCAAATAATATTTTATGCCTGTCAATGCTGGTCCCGAGTACTTTCTAGCTGAGAAAAAATACCTGCAGGCAAAGACAAAGGAAGAAAAAATTTTGGCGCTAGAGGAAATGATACGTTCGCTGCCAAAACACAAAGGTGCGGAACACCTTTTAGCTCAACTAAAGAAACGACTTGCAAACGTGAAATTAAAAAAATCAGGCAAGGCGTCTGCAAAACCAAAATTTTCAATCAGGAAAGAAGGCGCTGCCCAGGTCTGCATATTTGGCTTGACGCAGAGCGGCAAAAGCACCTTGATTAATTCCTTGACTAATGTCAGGACAAAAGTCGCCGACCACCAGTATACAACAAAGACACCGGTAGTGGGTATGATGGGCTACGGGGATTTGCAGATACAGCTTATAGAAATTCCTTCCACCTTCAAGTCTGAATTTTTCAGCTCGTTGCATAGTGCTGATCTGCTGATTATGCTGGTCGACTCTACAGCCAACGAAGAGCTCCAGATTGGAGAACTGTCAAAGATTTTGGGAGAAAACAATTTGGACAAAAAGAAGACGATTGTTGTAAGAAACAAATCATCAGTCTGCAAACTAAATCCGATCTGCATAGACGCAAAAAATGGAATGGGTCTGGACGAATTGAAAACTGAAATCTGGAACAATTTGAGTTTAATCAGAGTCTACACAAAGTCTCCAGGGAAGAGCAAAGATTTGCCGGCCCTGGCCTTAAGAAAAAGCTCTACAGTCAAGGATGTTGCCAAACAAATCCACAAAGATTTTTTGAAAACTTTTAAATTTGCCAGAATATTCAATAATACAAAATTCAGCGGACAAAAAGTCGGTCTTGACTACAAACTGCGGGACATGGACACAGTGGAGATTCATACGGACTGAAACAAACTTTCTGGCTGGAGAAATACAATAGACTTATATACTTCACTTTTACTACTAATAATTTATCAGTTTGATGGAGTAGCAAAAAAGAAAATGTTTGGTCCGCATCTAACTCTTGATTTATACCAATGCAGTGGAAAAAAGCTTTCTGATTTTGATTTTATTTTAAAATTGTTAGATGAGCTCCCGGAATTTATTGGCATGAACAAGTTTTCGAAACCCCAAATTTCTAAAGTCCCTCCACGATCAAACTCCTTTGACCAAGGCGGCCTGTCTGGCTTCGTGCTGTTGGTGGAAAGCCACATAACAATACACACCTTTCCTGCTGACGGCTTTGCGAGCATCGACATTTTCTCTTGCAGAGAGTTTGATTTAGAAAAAGCGACAAATTATCTTATTGAAAAATTGGAAGCCAGGAGCGCAGAGAAGAATTCTTTCATAAGGGGAAAGAATTTTGTAAAGCATTATCCGAAAAGCGTAGCAAAATCCCACAGATTGGTAATCAACGAGCGCGGAAAAATTTCTAAGTAGTTATTTCTTCAAGAATTTCTGGACAGCACCAACAACAGTTTGAGCTTCTATTCTTCCCCTCACCCTGCTCATTACGATGCCAAGAGCTTTGTCAAAATTCATTTCTGGCGTGACCAATTCCTTGATTATCTTATTTAATTCAACTGTTGTAACTGCAGTCAAACCAAGTTCTTTTACTGCTGCTGTAATTTTCTTTTGAGGATTTTTAGCAATATGTTCTAATATCTCAGAGACGGATTCTTTAACAATCTTTTTGTTTCTAATTTCTTCAAACAACTCCAGGAAATTATTTTCAGTTAAATTTTCAGTAGGAACATTTTTGCGCTTCAAATCTTTCACAACAGAAGTTAAAACATTTGCAGCTAGTGTTGCCAGTTTTTTATCTTTCAGGATGACTTTTTCGAAAACCTGCAGATATTCTGATTCTAAAATTTGTTTGGCAAGTTGATCAGGTAATTTTAGTTTTGATTTGAATTTTCCCAATTTTTCCAAGAGGTTTTCAGGCAATGCCCTTTTCAATTCGGAAATAAATTTTGCAGAAATCGAAACAGGGAAAATGTCAGTTTCAGGGTACATCCTGTTTGCACCTGGCAACGGACGCATGAACTCTGTGGTGCCGTCGGGTTTTGCAGACCTGGTCTCTTCTTCAACTTTCTTCGCCTCCATCTGACGCTTTACCTCGTTTTCAATTGCTTTTGCAAGCAAGCCCAACTCCTGCACACCTTTTATCTCGACCCTCGCACCTTTCGTAATGCTTACGTTTACATCTTGCCTGATGCTACCTATTCCTATTTTTGTCTTGCCTGTTGAACGACCCACCATACCAACAAAATATGCTATTTCTTGAATTTCCTGCGGTGCATAACCGACCAGCACACCAGTGTCAATCTCGACAAGAGGCACCCCCAATCTGTTCAATCTGTAGGTGACTTTTCCATTTTCTTCATCAACTAAAGCTGCTGCATCCTCTTCCAACGTAACTTGAGCGATTTCAATTTTTTTATTTTTGTATTCAAGATAGCCGTTTGTTCCTACTATTGCTGTGCGTTGAAAGCTGGAAGGGTTGCTACCATCGATAACAGTTTTTCGCATTACCTGAATCTCATCAGGAATCTTGCAATTCAACATCAATGCAATCTGTAAAGATATTCTTAATGCCTCATTATTCATCGTGTGAGGCGGCTCTTCGTCCAGCTCAACAGTACAAGTTTCGTTCGGGAAAACTTGGTAGTTAAAAGTTCTATCCTTCAAATATTCGAATTGCGCAGCTCTGTCTACTTCTCCGAGTTCGCTTGCTACAGGATGCTGTTTCCTGACAATAATCATCATCGGTTCTTTTTCTTTCATCGCAGCTGAAGAATTGCAAAAAAGTTTGTATTTTGTGTCAAGTTGCAGATGCACTTCCAGACCAGCTTTTAGCCCAACTTTTTTGTAATCAATCATTTTTGTTTCACTAAGCCAAAATTTTTATTTCAAAAATGCTTGTGGATTCACTTCCTCAGAAATTTCTCCAGCAACGTTTGTATACATAATTTCTTTTACTTTTTCCATGTTTTTCGTGTGGCCCAAAACCCACATTAGTTTTACCATAGCGGTTTCTGGCAGCCAGTCAGCTTCGTCGCCGATAGCGCCGGCCTCCTTCAGCAACCTGCCAGAGGTGTAAACATCCAGATCAATCCTGCCAAAAATTGTTTGCGGTACAATCACAACAGGAATTCCCGAACTAACCAAACTTTTTACTGCTGGTAGCAGACTCTTGCTGAATTTATCTTTTGACGGATTTGTTGGCACATGTCCCAAACCTGTCCCTGCAATTACAACGCCGTCGTAAAACTTTTTCATAGATTCCAAAAATTCCGGCTTAATGCCCGGATGAGCATAGATTATACCGACATCCGGATTTATTTTGTCATCAACAATCAATTTTCTGTCTCCCCTTTTCTTGAAGTCGCCTCTCAGATATTCAATTTTCTTTTCTGCGAACCAGATTTTTGCAAGTGGCAAGACATTAACAGACTGGAATGCGTCTCTCCTGCTTGTGTGAAGTTTACGAACTTTCGTGCCCTGGTGCAACAAACAAGCTTCGTCACCCATGCCACCGTGCATGCATACCGAAACCTCTGCAACATCAGATTTTACCGCAGCCAATGTCGAGCAGACCAAGTTAACGAGGTTGTCGCTGCTGCCCCTGTCGCTGCTTCTCTGCGCTCCGACTAAGACAACGGGCATAGGCAGGTTTTGCAGCATGAAACTTAGGGCGGCTGATGTATAATGTAAAGTGTCTGTGCCGTGCATGAGCACTACTCCATCAACCCCAGACTTAATTTCCTTAGCAGTCTCGCGTGCGATAATCTTCCAGTGTTCAGGAGTCATGTCTTCCGAAAACAAATCAAAAAGTTTTCTACCGTCTACATTCGCAATTTCTTTCAGTTCTGGAAAAGACAAAATTAAATCATCAGGGGAAAAAGCCGGGTACACCGCGCCTGTTTTATATTCGACCCTACTCGCAATTGTCCCACCGCAACCTAGAATTGATACAGAAGGTTTTGACGAATCCTCCTTGAAGGTTAATTCGGCAGATTTGAATTTTACCTGTTTACCTTTGCTTACAAGCTTTGCTTTAATTTTTTTGTCGTACTTTATTCCAATGTTATAGCCGTTATCGAGTTTTACAACAACCGATGATTTGTCTCCCATTCCAATTCTCGGCATCAATATGCCTTCGTAGGTGTCGCTACCTTTGGTAATTTTTACCCTGTCACCGACATTTATACCACGTAAAGTTCTTTCAACCTCTTTAGAATACAAACAATCACTAAATCTAATTTAGGATTTTGTATTAAATTCTTTGTTACAATGGAATTCCGAAGGCTTCGGACATTTCTTCTATTTTCCTAAATTCGCGCAAGAATTCGTATCCCTTCTGCGTTATAACAAAGTATGTGTGCTCTCTTTCCTGAGTTTCTTCAACAAAACCCATATCAAGCAAAGTGCCCAGGTACTTTTTTAGCCTGATGTGCGATAGGTTTGCTCCGTAAAGAATGTGGGTAGGTTTTGCCTTGTTGTTCTTCCTGTGTATCAGACGCAGTATATCTACAAAAATATGCATCTTGCTTCTTCGAGGATTCACTTTCTCACCCTAAGCAACATTACCAACAGGGACAGGAAACCGGCAAGCAGAGAGAAGTGCGCAACTACGTAAATAATTTTTCCAAACGATGTGAAGAACAGCAGTAGGTGGTATAGGGCGATGGCGCCGAATGCAGCAAAAACTAAAAACGTGTTCAAGTTTTTCTTTGTGACGAAGTTGGCAGCGCTTCTGAAAACCACGTAGGAAAGCAAGAAAAATGAAAGTATTTGGAAATACGGGAATCCCCTGCTCCACACAGGAATCAGCAAAGGCGCGAACTTTGTCTTTTCTGGGAGATAAATCATCGTCAGCAGGCCGTAGCCGATCAGGGAAGTAATGTAGTATATCCAATATCCAAAATCATCCACCGAGGAATACGGGTCGTTACCCAAGTACTGTCCTGTCTGGAAAAAGTATAAAGACACATAGCCGCTAGTTATAGCAACTGTCAGTAGTCCCATGCTGAGGATGGTAAAACTCAGGTAAAGGTAAAAATGGAATTTTTTCTCTGTCAGCTCGAAAAGTCGGAATGCATAAAAACTTACAAGGAAACCAATTACCGCAGATATCAGGTACATTGCAGAGTCGAAACCGAAAAACCTTACAGGCACCAACACATCCGTGAACGGAACTACATCGACCATACAATCTATTAATGATACAATAGAAAATTATTTAAACCCCTTGTCTGAATGATGAGTCTAGATTTTTTCTTCACAAGGCAGTATATATAGGACGGATAAGTATCTTTTAGAAAATAGTCGCAATCCCCTAAGCCGCCTAACGGTGACTGTTTTCACCATGACTACCAATTCCGGTGACGCGAAAGCTGAGGAATACTTTCTTTTTTTACCAATTCTTTCTGATTTTCGGCTGCTTGAATTTCCTAGCCCAGTAAGCCTTCGCTCTTTTCAGGTTTTCTTTAACCCCTCGAAATCTCTTTTTGATTGTTACCATTTACATGCACGCCTGTATGAAACCATTGAATAATGGATTGGGTTTCAGAGGTCTTGAAGTAAATTCTGGGTGGAATTGGCTGCCCATGAAAAATCTGTGCTTTGGCAATTCACCGATTTGCATTATATTTTCTTCTTTTGAAGATTTGCCGGAAAAAACGAAACCGTTTTTTTCCAAAATTTCCACATAATCAGGACTTATTTCGTATCTGTGCCTGAATCTTTCTGTTGTTTCCTCCTTGCCGTACAATTTGTGTGCCAGCGTTCCAGATTTGATTTCTACTGCTTGTCCGCCCAGCCTCATTGTTGCACCGTAAGCAGATTCCTGCAAAATTTTTTTCTGCCACGGAAGCAAATCAATTACAGGATTTTTTGCCGTGGGTTTAACTTCAGTGGTATGCGCGTCTTCCAGCTTGCAAACACTTCTTGCGTACTCGACAACAGCGAGTTGCAAGCCATAGCACAATCCTAAATACGGAATATTGTTTTCCCTTGTAAATTTGATTGCGAGTATCTTGCCTTCGACGCCGCTTGGTCCAAAACCGCCCGGCACAATCAACCCGTTGTAATTCTTTAATCTCTGAAGCTCACTTGGATTTTTTTCGAAATCTTTTGCATCGATCCAGTCTATTTCAGGAGTTACTTCATTGTTTGCACACGCGTGTTTTATCGCTTCAATCACAGAAACGTAAGAGTCAGGAAGTTTGTAATCTCCCACGTCGAAATATTTCCCAACTATTCCGATTTTTACGCGCCTGTTGCCATTGTTCATCCTTGAAACCATCTGGCGCCATTCTTGCAAATCCGAATTTTTCGGTTGCAACCCAAATTTTTTTAAAACCTTTTCGGAAAGATTTTGCTGTTCGAATATCAACGGCAACTCGTAAATGTTTTTCAAATCCGGGTTTGAAATAACTTCATCTTTTTGAACATTGCAGAAAATTGCAATCTTCTCTTTTCTTACTTCATCGATAGTGCTTTCCGATCTGCAAATTAAAAAATCCGGTTGGATTCCAAGCCTGCCAAGATTTTCCACGGACTGCTGGACAGGTTTGGTTTTCATTTCACCAAGATGTTTTGGAACAGGCAAGTACGCCATGTGGACAAAAACTACTTTCTCCCCCTTTGTCTTCATCAGTCTTGCGGTTCGATAGTAAATTTCATTCTGGTATTCCCCGACCGTTCCGCCAACTTCTACAATTACAAAATCGGCGCTGGTTTTGTTTGCAACATTTTTTATTCTTCTTTCAATTTCGTCTGTGACGTGCGGAATGACTTCTACAGTTTTGCCTAGGTACTCGCCCTTCCGCTCCCTTTCAATAACTTTGCTGTAAATCTGGCCAGTAGTGATATTGTGCTCTCTCCCGATTGTTATGTCAAGAAACCTTTCGTAGTTGCCCAGATCCTGGTCTATCTCTCCGCCGTCTTCTGTAACCCAAACTTCCCCGTGTTCCGTCGGTCTTAGTGTGCCTGCATCAAAATTCAGATAAGGATCGATTTTCATTGCAGTTACTTTAAAACCACGAGCTTGCAAGATTTTTCCGATAGAAGCAGCTGCGACGCCCTTTCCTAATCCGGAAATAACCCCGCCGGTAACAACTATGTAAGACGCAGACACAACTTTATATAATTTTTAACTTTTATAAGTTTTTGTTATTTCG
>CAZYHQ010000003.1:0-53975 GCA_964646855.1 uncultured archaeon | reverse complement strand
TTTTAGGGCTGACTCCAAGAACTTCTCCCTCAACTATGCACTCCCTTGCTTTCAATCCTTTCTTGCACAACTCGACCAAATCCGGGAATTGCCTTGTAACGTTTTCCAGCCGCCGAGTGAAAACCCAAATTTCGTTTCCTTTCTTGTGAATCTGCGCCCTCATCCCGTCGTATTTGAATTCCGCAATAATTTCGCCGAACTCGTCTAAAACTTCCTTCACACTTTCGGCTTTCTCTCCAAGCATGACTTGTATCGGCTTGCCGATTTGCACCTTAACTTTTTTCAGACCGTCGACGCCCTTCTCCTTGGCGATTCTTGCAACTTCACCAAAGTCAGATAGGATGTTGGACGCGTATTCAACGGCTTCGGTCATCTTCTCTTTTTCTTCCTTTGTTGTTTGTTTCCCAACTAGGAACGCATTAACAATTGCATCGCGAATTATTCCCTCTGCCGCACCCACCCGCAGGTCCTGCAAAATTGTTCTTGCGATATATCGAGCCTCTTTTGGATGAGCCGAAACTATTAATTCTGCAATCAGATTTAGTTTTTTTTCCTGCGAACCTTCACCTGCAATTGTTGCCAACTCTTTCAGATTTTCAAAAACAAAATCTATTGTAAGTTTTTTCCGCAGGAGTGTTGATTGTTTTTTTGATTCAATACACTTCTCTGCTGTCAGCCCTAAGTCTCCATTTCTTCTAAATTTTTCTTCGACTGCCTCTGCAGAAAAACCTGTTGCTTTTGAAATCGCCCGCATCATCATCTGATTTGCAATTCCGAGCTCGAATTCGGAGTAAGACGGAAACACCCTTCCCTGTACGAGCAGGGCCACCTTCGGCAACTGGCTTGCAGGCGTTTTCAAAAAAAGATCTGCAAGTATATCTGCCTTTTTGAGCTTCGACGGAACAGACTCTAATTTCTCATAAGTCTCTGCCAAGACTGAATAATCCATAATTTTAAGTGTGTTAACAACTATATTATTTTTTAAAAATTGGAATATGCAAACGAAAATGGAACGGAGAAGTAACTCTTGGAGTTACAGGTTGTGTGAGACTTGTCTGAAAAATTCTCACGAAAAAAATACAATGACGAAACAGACGATTCTTCCTACTGATGCTTCCGCAGCCGGGTCCGCGGAAGAAATGTGGTGCTGCCCAATATGCGGCAGTACGAAAAGGCTTTAACGTTTTAAAAAGCATCTTTAATTTATGAACATATTCCAAGCTATCACAACAAGGAAATCAGTCAAAAAATTTTCGGATAAGCCTGTTGACGACAAGCTGATTGGTCTGATGCTGCACATGGCTACCTACGCGCATTCTGCAGGAAATATGCAGGAGTGGGGTTTCGTTGTTGTTGACGACGGAAAAATCAGGGGAAGACTTGCTGAATCGGCATTGAAGCAGAAGCAGGTAGCAGACGCGCCGGTGGACATAGTTGTGTGCGCAGACTTGGACAGGATTTCGGCGAAATACGGCAAAAGAGGAGAAGTTTTCTACGCTGTGCAAGACACTTCCGCTGCTGTGACCAACATGCTTCTGACTGCCAACGCACTCGGGCTGGGCACAAGCTGGGTTGCGGCTTTCGACGAGGAAGAGGTAAAGGGAATTCTGGACTTGCCGGACAACATGAGGCCAGTTGCGATTATTGCCGTAGGTTATCCTGCCGAGGAAGGGGAAGAGGTTTCAAGGTTTCCTTTCGAGGACATGACCTACCTGAACAAATACGGGAACAAAATTTTCCTGGAGTTTGAGCCGATAGCTGACGCGCTAGAAAAAAGAATTAGGGAGTTGAGCGAAAAATACAAACTTGGCGGGCAGAAAAAGAAATTTAGTCTCGAGGAGCTGCTCAAACGGTTCATCAAATAACAAACTAACTTTTAAAACGCAGAAAATCAAATATACATTATGAATTCGAAGATAATTGCTGTAACGTTCTTTGTTTTGTCTGCGGTAATATTTTCTAATGTTGCGTTTGCTGCTGATGTTGATCTTTTTTTATCTGAACAAGAAATAAATTTGTTCACCGGAACTTCAAAAACCGTTGAGCTGACTGTGAGAAACAATCAAGGAGTCAGAGACACGTTTTCGATTTCTGTTTTTCCTTCCGCGATAAGCAAAGTTACCAATTTTCCGTCGCCGGAACGGGTGACCGCTGACGGCGGAGCCAACGCCACCTCCAAAATATCCTTCACCGCTTTTCTAGACGCGCTGGAATCGCAGATATTTTTCAACGTCTCGGCAAAATCGCTGAACTATCCGAACGTGATTGCAAGCAGACTGATCCAGGTGAGTGTGAAAAGAACTGTCCCTGTTTTCATTTCCGAGGCGAAGGTTGACAAGGCAGAATTCAAACCAGAAGAGACAGCGACAATCGGCGTCACCGTGACAAACGGCGGAGGTCTGACTTCCGACAAATATGTTTTGGAGACTTTGGTGAAAAGGGGAAGCAAAGTCGTAAAGAACTTTACTGATGAAGTATCGAGCATGCTGCCGACTTCGTCCAAGCAGATAAACAACACTTATTCCTTCGGCAAGTACGAGGAGCCTGGAGAGTATACTATTGTTTCTGTGCTGAAAGACCTTGCAGGAAGACAGGTCAGCACCTCAGAAGATTTGCGACGACTGAACATAAAATTGGGAGAAGTTCCTTCGACTACGATAAGCGAGAAATCTACGCAGCTCGGAGTTTTGAACATTAAGGTTATAGTAAAAGTCAAGAACGAGGGCAATGTACCGGCAAGTAATTTTTACATAAGCGAAGCCATTCCGATTGTAGCCAAGGATATTTTTGATCCTGAGCTGAAGCCTGATGTTGTAAGATCCGAAGGCACATCATTGGTTTACAGCTGGTTCGTGCAATCACTCGCGCCGGGAGGAGAGGTTGTCATAGTCTACCAGTTCAACTTGTGGAAAGTTTGGTCTTTGCTTATTGTTGTCGGTGCCGCTGTTGTTGTTGCTTTCAGATACGTTTTCAAAATCGGAGTTGTGAAAAGGGTCGGGCAGACAGGGCCTCTGACAAAGGGGAAAGAAATTTTTGTCCATCTGGAAGTGAAAAACAGGTCGATCGGCGAGGTGAAGGATATTGTTGTAAGGGATTCCGTGCCGTCTGTGTGCGAGGTTGTTGAAAGATTCCACACCCTTAAACCTGCTGTCAAAAAAATGAACACCGGAACTGCGCTGATCTGGAGGCTTGATTCGCTGAAGGCCGGAGAAGAAAGAGTTCTGTCGTACAGTTTCAAGCCGAGAGTCGATGTGTTTGGAGAAATGAGATTACCGATAGCATCTGTAATGTACAGCACCACAAAGCACCAGACAAAAACTTCCTACTCCAACCGTGTGTTCGCTGGTGGGAAACGCTAAGTTTTTATATTTCCACAGCAGCTAATTCTATTATTCCCCCGATAGCTCAACGGTAAAAATTCGTAAAAGAGCGTTCGCCTGTAGGGATTTGCAATTGCATTTCTCAGCCAGGAAATGCTCGGACAGAAAGCGAAAAGTTGCTGGTTCGAATCCGGCTCGGGGGACTCTTATCTTTTTAAAATCAGAGGCGTCATATCGACATTCGAATATCGAGAACTTATAGTGTTAGTGACGTGCAAATTTCCTTCGAACTTGTTGTAAACCGAATTGAGGCCTTCCTCCATCAAGCCGTGTGTTGCTGCCGCGCTGACTCTCCGAACACCCAATCGGAGTAAATTATCTTTCGCGGCTATCATTGTCCCGCCAGTACTGATTATATCGTCGCGGATAACGACGTGCTTGTCCTTTACAGTTTCAGCAAGATCGTCAAGGGAACTAATCTTGACGTTGGACGAATCTTCCCGTGTCTTATACATGTTCGCGGTTCCGAATCTTTTGCCTGCACCGACGTCTGGCGCGATAAATACACTGTCGGGATCGTTCACCGACTCACGAATCAAAGAATCCGCAGAAACATTTTCAATCGGATATTTACTAACCCAATCCTGCTCTGAGAAATGGGCGTCGATTACGTAAATTTTTCCCGCGCCTCTGGAGAATATTGATTTTGCAAGGTCTTCTGCGTACACAGTTTCGCCAGGATCGCGTATGTGGTCCTGCCTACCGTATGGATAATATAGCATAAAAACGTCGAACTTGACCGAGTTTCTCTGCAAAATACCCAGGATGAAATCCAGCTCTACGACGCCGTCATTTGGGCGCGGAGCACCCGAATGGAGAACGAGAGCCTCACGCAAACCTTCTGCTTCTGGAATTCTGGTATAAAAAGTGCCGTCAGGGTGGTAAAATTTTCCATCGCGATTTTTCAATGGATGAATTATTTCATGCCCTCTCTCTTCAAGATTTTTTGCTATGTGCGATGCGAACTGGGTGGGAATAATATATGTCATAATTTGACTTGCTCAGTAAAATTTAAATTGTAGTGATACATATTATTTTTGTTAGCGGATCAAAGCGGTAGGGAAACTCCTGATCCCGTTCCGAACTCAGAAGATAAGACTACCAGCGATCTGCGTTGTACTGTGCGAAAGCATGGGAACTGCAGGACGTCCGCTAGCACATTTATTTTTATAAATACTAACTGTGTATTTGTAATCAAGCCCGGATCGTCTAGCGGCCTAGGATATAGACTGGAAAGGTATAGCCCTGTCACGGCTGTGACGCGGGTTCAAATCCCGCTCCGGGCGCTTGAACTTTTCCTTAAAATTTGATAGCTGTAGACCAGCAACAGTTAAATTTAAAAGATTGCAAATACTAATTAAGGGATATCCGATCGGTCTGCCAAGCGGATAAAACCATCTCGAGAATGGTGTTGCTTTGATATATGACCTAGAATTTTCTACACACGCGGGAATTGACTTCAGTCCTTTTTCTCGAACGTCCAAAATTTTGGTGGTGCATTGAAAGAAATCGATATTGCAAAACACGAGCTTGTGCCCAAACACACGCTGCTGAACGAAAAGGAAAAGGAAGAACTGCTCAACAGATACAAAATAACCCTGCGGCAGCTGCCGAGAATTCTCGACACCGACCAGCAGATAAAAATTCTCAACGGCAAGATCGGGGACGTAGTGAAAATAGTCAGGAAATCGCAAACTGCTGGGGAGACTACATACTACAGGGTTGTCATAAAAGGGTGAAACGATGAACACAACATTTTTAACATTGCTCAACACGCTCGCGCGCGAGCGGGGTTTTGTCAGATTCCAGACTGAGTCGTACAACGATTTCATCACGCGCAGAATCCCGAAAGTCCTGGAAGAAATCGGGACAATCAAGCCTGAAGTTCCTGACTTGGGAGAGTTCAAAATAAAACTTGGCGAGTTCAAGCTTGGCGAGCCTTCTGTAAAAGAAGCGGACGGCTCGGTCAGAGGAATCTTGCCGATGGAAGCACGACAGCGAAACCTGACCTACTCGGCGCCGATGTACATAGAAATGACTCCAATACTGAACAACATCGAGAGCGAATCCGTTGTTGTAAACTTCGGGGATTTGCCTGTGATGCTGAAATCAAAAATCTGCCCGCTTGCGCCAATGTCGCAAAACGAACTGATAGAAGTCGGCGAAGACCCCGACGACCCCGGCGGATATTTTGTAATAAACGGCACCGAGAGGATTCTTGTCCTTGTAGAAGAGATAGCGCCCAACAGGGTCATCGTGTCGAAAGTGAGTTCCGGGAATGTCGCGGAAATCGGCCGCGTGCATTCGGAAAAGGACGGCTATGTGCAGAGGCACATGGTGGAAAGAAAAAACGACGGGACGGTCACGATTTCTTTTGCCAACGTAAGCAAACTGCCTGTTATGATTTTGCTGAAAGCTCTCGGATTGGAAAGCGACAAAGATCTCCTCACTGCCGTCTCGCTGGATCCGGAGGTGCAGGAAGAATTCGCGGTAAATCTTTACCAAATCGATGTTCCATCAAAAGAGGCCGGGCTGGACGAAATCGGCAAGCACATCAAGATTCCGCAAAAAGAGTACAGGACAGAGAGGGCGATAAAGCTCGTGGACAGGTATTTGCTGCCGCACCTGGGGCAGTCTAGCAGCGACAGGATGAGCAAGGCGATGTTCCTTGCCAAGGCTGTGGGAAAAATTTTGAAACTGCACCTTGGAAAAATCGAGGACGACGATTTGGACCACTACTCCAACAAACGTTTGCGCCTTGCCGGAGACCTGATGGAAATTTTGCTGCGCTCGATACTTTTGGGCAAGTGGGGATTGATAACGAGGATAACTTACAACTACCAGAAATTGACGAAGAGGGGAAGGCTGCCTCCGCTGCAGGCGATTGTCGAATCGAACGTTCTGACAAACCAGCTCGTGTCCGCGTTGGCAATAGGCAGCTGGGTCGGCGGAAGGACCGGCATCAGCCAGAGGCTGGAGAGGGGGAGCTACATAAAAACACTTTCCCACATGCGAAACGTTTTGTCGCCGCTGACTTCGACGCAGGAGCATTTCGAGGCCAGGGAATTGCACCCGACTCACTTCGGCAAGCTGTGCACGAGCGAAACTCCGGAGGGAGCGACGATAGGTTTGAGAAAATATCTGGCGATAACTGCTGAAGTGACAAGGGCAGTGAACGAAAAGGAGCTGAAGGCGATAATGGCTGTTGTGCAGAAGGGTGGTAAGAATGGCTGAAGTTTTCGTCGACGGCAGATACATCGGGGAAACAAAAGAGCCGGAAGCTCTGGTAAACGGCATGAGGCAGAAAAGAAGAATAGGTTTGATTTCTGATCTGGTGAACGTAGCGTACCACAAACATCTGGATGTGGTGAGAATACTTGCTGATTCGGGCAGGGTCAGGAGGCCGTTGATAATTGTTGAAAACGGGAAATCAAAACTCACGGATGAAATTTTGGAAAAGGTCAAGAAGGGCGAGATGAGCTGGGACGACCTGATAAAAAACGGTGTGATAGAATACCTGGATGCGGAAGAGGAGGAGAACACGTATATTGCGCTGCACGAGCAGGACATGACTCCGGAGCATACCCACCTTGAGCTGGACCCCGCGGTCATCATGGGCCTGTCGGCGTCTTTCGTTCCTTATCCGGAATTCAACAGGGGCGACAGGGTCAACTACGGCGCGAAAATGGTCGGGCAGTCCATCGGCCTGTTTGCTACAAACTTTTTGGAAAGGACCGACACGAAATCAAATGTTTTGGTTTATCCGCAGAAGCCGCTTGTGCAGACTCACGTGCACAAAGTAATAAGCTACGACAAGCACGCCAACGGCACGAACCTGATTGTTGCGCTCGCATCGTTCGAGGGCTACAACATGGAGGACAGCGTTGTGATCAGCGCTTCTGCAATCCAGCGCGGGCTTTTCTGGTCTTATTTGTACAGGACATACGAGGCCGAGCAAAAAAGATACATGGGCGGGCAAGAGGATGTGCTGGGCATACCGCAGGCCGGCGTGAGGGGTTATGCCGGGGAGGATGCTTACAAACATCTGCCGGAAGACGGCATAATTAATCCTGAAACAAAAGTGGGCTCGGACGAAATCTTGATAGGCAGAATTTCTCCGCTCCGCTTCCTCGGAACAATGGACCAGTTCATCACCGGGATTGAAAACATTCGCGAGACTTCTGTCAGGCTGAGGCATGGCGACAGCGGGATTGTTGACAGGGTTTTTATCACAGAGACCATAGACGGGACGAAACTCATAAAAGTTGTGATACGGGATCCGAAAGTTCCCGAGATCGGGGACAAGCTTGCGAGCAGGCACGGACAAAAAGGTGTGATTGCGCTTATCGTTCCGCAAGAGGACATGCCGTTCACGAAAGACGGGATTGTGCCTGACCTGATTTTCAATCCGCACGGCATTCCTTCGCGTATGACAATCGGACAACTTTTGGAACTGATAGGGGGCAAGGCCGCCGCACTGTCCGGAAAGTATATTTATTCGCCGGCGTTCAACCCTGTCACAGAGGACGAAATCAGGCAGACTCTGCAGAACTACGGGTTCAATAACGACGGCAGGGAAATTATGTACGACGGCAAGACCGGAAAAAGATTCGGCGCGGAAATTTTTATCGGAAGCACATTTTACCAGAAACTTGACCACCTCGTCTCGAACAAGATACATGCAAGGTCCAGAGGGCCTGTGACGCTCTTGACAAAACAGCCGACCGAGGGAAGAAGCAAGGAGGGCGGGCTGAGGTTGGGGGAGATGGAGAAGGATTGCCTTATTGCGCACGGCGCTGCGCTGGTTTTGAAAGAAAGGTTTGATTCTGACAAGACCTCGATACCAATCTGCACCGAGTGCGGCCTGCTTGCGATACATGACAGGATCAAGAACAAAAAATATTGCCCGGTCTGCGGGGAGACGAAGATAGCGGACATAGAGATGAGTTACGCATTCAAACTTATGCTGGACGAGCTGAAGAGCATGCTCATCTATCCAAAAATAGTTTTGAAAGAGGAATGAAGGGAATTGATATGCGAGTAGAAAAAATTGATTTTGGAATCGTTGACCCGGAACTGATCAGGAAAATGTCTGTGGGAAAAATAACGAAGACTGAGCTTTACGACCAGGAAGGCTATCCGATCGAGGGTGGGCTGATGGATCCGAGGCTCGGCGTCGTTGACCCGGGCGTACGATGCAGGAGCTGTGGCGGTTCTGTCGGTGACTGCCTGGGGCATTTCGGCTTCCTCGAGTTGACGCGCCCTGTGATCCATGTCCACTACGCAAAAATTTTGTTCACTCTTCTGAAAGTTTTTTGCAGGAAATGCAGCAGGGTTCTGATAAACGAGAAGGATGTTGCCGAAGTCAAAGAAAAGAGGCTGACAATCAAAGAGCTTATAAAAGTCGCGAGAAAAAAATGCCCGTACTGCAACACAGAACAGAAAAAACTGAAGTTCATAAAACCTTACAGTTTTATCGAAAATAACGAAAATCTTGACGCCCAAAAAGTACGTCAAAGGCTGGAAAAAATAACAACCGGGGATTTGGATACCATAGGCATGAAGAGCAGGCCCGAGTGGCTCACGTTGACGATTCTCCCGATACCGCCTGTTACCGTGAGACCTTCGATCACGCTGGAGACGGGGGAGAGGTCTGAGGACGACCTGACCCACAAGCTCGTTGACGTTGTCAGAATCAACGAGAGGCTGAAGGAGAACATCGACCTTGGCGCGCCCGACTTCATAATCGAGGATCTTTGGGAGCTGCTGCAGTATCACATCTCTACTTATTTTGACAACGAAATATCCGGCGTTCCGCCTGCCAGACACAGGTCGGGAAGGATTTTGAAAACGCTTTCGCAGAGACTGAAAACAAAAGAAGGCAGGTTCAGAGGAAACCTTGCCGGGAAGAGAGTCAACTTTTCCGCGCGAACGGTCATAAGTCCCGACCCGATGATCGACATAGACGAGGTGGGCGTGCCGGAAATAATTGCAAAAGAACTTACGACTCCGATAAGAATCAACGACAGGAACCTGGAAGAAATTAAAAAACTTATTTTGAACGGGTCCGAAGTCTGGCCCGGGGCAAATTACGTCATACGTCCTGACGGCCGGAGGAAAAAAATAACCGAACTGAACAAGGAAGAAATTGCAAAAGAGGTCGTGCCCGGCTACATAGTTGAGAGGCACATAAAAGACAACGACGTCGTCATTTTCAACAGGCAGCCGAGCCTGCACAGGATGAGCATAATGTCGCACAGGGTAAGGGTCATGCCTTTCAGGACTTTCAGGCTAAACCTGTGCGTGACTCCTCCGTACAACGCCGACTTCGACGGCGACGAGATGAATCTCCACATCCCGCAGACCGAGGAGTCGCAAGTTGAAGCGGGTATTCTGATGTCCGTTGCGAAAAATATACGAAGTCCGAGATTCTCCGGACCGATTGTCGGAGCTGTGAGGGACCATCTTACAGGGTTGTATCTGCTTACCAACGGCGATAAAAAATTGTCAAGGGAGGAATTCACGCAGCTGATTCGCGGTGTTGACACCGACATCGTGATGCCTGACGCGCAAACATTGACCGGGAAAGAAGTTTTCAGCCTGTTTTTGCCGAAAGATTTTTCAATCGAACACAGGTCAAAGGCCGGGGACACTGTGGTTGTCAAAAACGGGAAACTTCTGGAGGGGACGATTGACAAGGCGGCCGTAGGCGCGGAGAGCGGAAAGATACTGGACAAATTGGAAAAGGAATACGGTTCCCACTTTACCAAACAGTTCTTGTTCAGGATAACGAAACTTTCCATAGAATTTTTGATGACTCACGGCTTCACGATAAGCATATCCGACCAGGACCTGCCGAAGGAAGCGAAGAACGAAATAAGAAATGTGATCAGTTCCGTGAAAAGGGACGTCGACAAGCTTATCGAGGAATTCAACAGGGGCGAGCTGAAAGTCCTGGTAGGAAGATCGCCGAAGGAAAGCCTGGAGACGTTAATAAAAAGAAGGCTCAGCGTGGCGCTGAGCGAAGTCGGGAAAATTATCGAACATTACATAAAGAACAATAATTTTGCACTTGTAATGGCCAAAAGCGGGGCGAGGGGAGATCTCGTCAACATGGTGCAGACCGCAGCAATGGTCGGCCAGGAAATGGTCATGGGAGAAAGGATGGAAAGAGGCTACCATGAAAGGGTTTTTCCGCACTTCAAAAAGGGAGACATACGTTTGGAATCGAGGGGTTTTGTGAGCAGGGGTTTCAAGGACGGCTTGACGCCTCATGAATTTTTCTTCGACGCGATAAACAGCAGGGAATCCCTGATGGACAAATCCCTGAAAACCAGGCACAGCGGCTACATGGAAAGAAGATTGGTTGGCGCTCTGCAGGACTTGAAGGTCGAGTACGACGGAACGATCAGAGACGCGTCGAACAGAATTGTCCAGTTCATTCCCGGTGAGGATGGCTTGGACCCGTCAAAAATAGAGAGGGTTGGTTTGGATGTCAGAAGCATCGCCGAAAAATTATTTAGATGAAATGGAACTGCCGAAGAAATTGCAGGAAGAGATAGAGAAAGTTATAAAGGAAAAAAGGCTCAACAAAGATCAGGCTAAAAAACTCACGAACGAGATAAAGACAAGACACGCGAACAGCAAGTTCGAGCCTGGCGAAGTCGTTGGAATAATCGCTGCGCAGAGCATCTCCGAACCTGCGACGCAGATGACGATGCGTACCTACCATTTTGCAGGCACTGCGGGAATCAGAGTGACATACGGCCTGCCTAGGCTGATTGAAATTTTTGACGCGAAAAAATCTCCGGAGACTCCGATGATGACAATCCTTTTGAAAAAGCAGTCCAACAACGCCGACTCGGCTGCCGACATCGCCAACAGAATAATCGAGAAGAAAGTTTCGAACGTGGCAAGCAGGATTTCCATAAACATAAACGAAAATTCAATAGAAATAGAACTTATTGACAAAAAAAGGCAGCAAACTGTTTTGAACGCTGTGAAGGAAACGATCAAAGAAATCGATGCAAAGATAAAAAGCGACAAGCTGGTTTTCGCGCCGAAGGCTGAAGTGGCAATCTCAGACTTGCAGAAAATGAAAGAGAAGATTTTGAACATACAGGTCGGCGGAGTGAAGGGGGTAAGCAATGCTGTAGTGAGAAGGGAGGGCGAGGATTGGATAATAAACACCATAGGCAGCAATCTGCAGCAAGTTTTTCTTGAAAAGGAAATTGACGAAACGCGGACATCTACAAATGATATACACGAGACAGCCGCGGTTCTGGGAATAGAGGCTGCGAGAAACGTCGTCATCAACGAAGCGCTGAAAACCTTGCAGGAGCAGGGGCTTGATGTCGATGTGAGGCATGTGATGCTGGTGGGGGACATAATGACTTTCAGAGGCGACGTGAGATCAATCGGCCGTTACGGGGTTGCTGGAGGAAAAACTTCGATACTTGCGCGTGCGGCATTTGAAGAAACGATAAAACATTTGGTAAAAGCCTCCATAAGAAACGAGAGCGACAATTTCCAGGGGATATTCGAAAACGTGATGATAGGCCAGGTGATACCTTCCGGAACGGGAATGTTTGATTTGATTGCCAAATTTGAAGGGAGTGAAAAGAAGAAATAAGTCTGCTTCTGGTTTTCGGATTTTTTAAAGTTATTTAAATTAAAGCGGTGATTAAATTTTTAGTTGAGTTTGAAATGAGCCTGACTGAAGAAATACAAAGCGCAGTAAAAAGCAAAAATGCTGTAGTGGGATTCAGGAATAGCGTCAAAACTATAAAAAACGGAAACCCGAAATTGATAGTCATAGCAAACAACATTCCTCCGGAGATGAAAAAGGAAATCGAGGCGGACATAAAGTCGGGCAAAATAAAAATTGAGGTGTTTGACGGCAGCAGCAAAGACCTCGGGGTTGTTTGCGGAAAGCCTTTTCCGGTTTCGACACTAGTGATAAGAGATTGATATGACAGTCACATTCGATACAGAAACGATTCGTTTGATAACGCTTTTTGAAAACATCACTGGCGCCCCTGTCAGGGACTGCCTGTCAGACGACAAAAACATTTATTTTGTGATAGACGAGGGGAAGGTTGGCCTGGCTATCGGAAAGAACGGCAACAACGTGAAGCATGCGGAAAGCATGATAAATAAAAGCATAAAAATTTTCGAGTTCTCCAACAACGCTGCCGAGTTCACGAAAAACTTGATCCCGAGCGCGGCGGAAATAAAAATCCGAAACGGTGCGGACGAGCAAATCGTCATCGAAATCAAAGTCGACAAAGGAAAGAGGGCGGTCGTGATCGGCAGGGAAGGCAAAAATTTAAAGCTGTACAAGAATTTATTGCAAAGAAGCCACGGAGTAACAGACTTGATAGTAAGATGAAGATTGCAAGGTGAAAAGATGTCAGGAGAATTTGGCGCAAGAAAACTTTCTTCCAGAAGAAAAAAGTTTAGGTGGAAAAAGACCCAGTACAAAAGAAGGGTTTTGGAATTGTGGAAAAAGGACCCTCTCGAGGGAGCGCCGCAGGGAAGGGGAATCGTTATTGACAAGAGGGCCGTGGAACAGAAGAAACCAGCTTCCGGCTTGACCAAGGCTGCGCGCGTGCAGCTCCTGAAAAACAACATACAGGTTACTGCCCACGTGCCTGGAGAGGGAGCGATAGACCACGTAAACGAGCACGACGAGGTCATCATCGAAAGCATAGGCGGCGCGCAGGGCGGGCCGAAGGGCAGCATGGTAGGCATCAAATACAAAGTTACCACCATCAACGGGGTCGCGCTGAGCGAAATTCTTTCCGGCAAAAAGCAGAAACCAACCAGGTGATTTTTGTGCAAGAAAAAATTATCCAAGAAAAAGAAAAAACAGAGATGAAGTTTTTCGACCGCTGGAGCGTGTCGGGAGTCGAGGTTGGCGACCCGGGGCTGAGAAATTACATAAACCTGCAGCCGAAGCTGACGCCGAAATCCGGCGGCAGGAATGCAAAAAAGCAATTTTACAAATCCAAAGTTTCGATAGTTGAAAGGCTCATGAACAAGATGATGGTCCCGGGGCACAGGGGAAAGAAGCATGTGTTCACCTCCGGCAGGGCGGGCGGGAAATATTTCACGGAATACAGAATCGTGAAAAACGTTTTTGAAAAATTAGAACAGATCACGAAGAAAAACCCTCTGGAGGTTTTTGTCAGAGCGATAGAAAATTCCGCGCTGCGCGAGGAGATTGCCGCATACCAGGTCGGAGGGATAATTGTGCGACGTGCTGTAATAACTTCGCCGCAGAGAAGAGTCGATCTTGCGCTGAAGAACATTGTGCAGGCCTCCTACAGAAAAAGTTTCGGGAAGAAGGAGAGTATGGCGGACGCGCTGGCCAACGAGATCACCGCGGCGTACAACAACGATGCGAGCAAGAGCGAATCGATAAAAGAGAGAGAAAGAATCGAAAGGGAGTCAGAGGGAGCGCGATAAAATTATTTCAAATTTTCTGCATGTAGATTTTTATGGCGAAAAAGGACCTGACCGAAAGAATCGTTGAAGCGATGAAGCATCCTACAAGAATAAGAAACATTGCAACGAGCAGCCATGTGCATCACGGCAAGACGACTCTGACCGACAACCTTGCTGCGTTGGCAGGAATGATTTCCGAGGAGACCGTGGGCAAGACCATGCTGACCTGGTTCGACGATCAGGAAAGAAAAAGGCAGCTGACAATCTACGGGGCAAACGTTTCAATGGCCCACGAATACGAAGGAGAAGATTATCTGATAAATCTTGTCGACACTCCCGGGCACGTTGATTTTGGCGGCGATGTCACCCGGGCGATGCGCGCCGTCGACGGAACAATCGTGCTTGTCGATCCTGTCGAGGGGATAATGCCGCAGACTGAAACTGTTTTTCGTCAGGCGTTGCGTGAAAGGGTAAAACCTGTTCTGTTCATCAATAAAACCGACAGACTCATCCGCGAGTTGAAAATGACGCCGGAAATGATGATGCAAAGATTCGAGGAAGTGATTCGCGACGTGAACATACTGATACAAAAATATGCGGAAGATGCGTACAAGGAAAAGTGGCTGGTGAACGTAAACGAGGGAACTGTCGCAATAGGCTCGGCGTTCAGGAAGTGGGCGATCTCGATACCGTACATGAAAAAAACCGGGATAACTTTCAAGGACATCATTGACTTGACCAATGCCGGAAACGAGGACGAGCTCGCAAAAAAAGCCCCGCTGCATCAAGTAATTTTGGACATGATAATAAAGCACCTGCCGAATCCTGCGGACGCGCAAAAGTACAGGCTGGATAAAGTCTGGAAGGGTGATCTGGACAGCGACGTTGGAAAGGACATGATGAGCTGCAATGCAAACGGAAGGCTGGCAATGATAATCACAAAGATGGTTCCTGACCCGCACGTCGGTTTCGTCGCAACAGGCAGGCTTTTCTCAGGAAAAATTTCCAAGGGCAAGGATGTTTATTTGATCGGTCAGCACAAGCAAGAAAAGCTGCAGCAGGTGGCGGTTTACAAAGGGATACAGAGGATTCCGGTCGACGAGGTTTATGCAGGGAATATCGCAGCGATAGTCGGCACTCCCGACGCGTTCACCGGCGAGACAGTCACAGATGCGGGCGCGGTCATAGAACCTTTCGAGGAAATCAAACACCTGTTCGAGCCGGTTGTCACAAAATCCATCGAGCCGAAGAATGCTATGGAGCTGCCAAAGTTGGTTGATGCATTAAAAAGACTGGGCAGAGAAGACACAACATTGCAAGTAAAAATAAATCAAGAGACTGGAGAATACTTGGTTTCTGGTTTGGGAGAACTTCATTTAGAAGCAAAAGTCGAAAACAAATTGAAAGAACTTGGTATCGATGTGGAGATGAGCAAACCTATTGTTGTTTACAGAGAAACGATTTTTGAAAAATCCCCGGAAGTCGAGGGGCGCTCGCCGAACAAGCACAACAGATTTTTCATACAGGTCGAGCCGCTGGAGGACGGCGTGTACAAGGAAATGATCGAGGGCAACATCCCGTCGACCATGGACATCAAGGCGAAAAAAATCGAGCTCTTCAAAAAGATTGCCGAGGCTGGCATGGATTACGACGAGGCAAAGAATATTGCAGTCATCTACAACAAAAATGTCTTTTTTGACCTGACAAAAGGTATACAGTTCATGAACGAAATTATTGAAATGGTGAGGGACTCGTTCAAAGAAGTTTGCGATGACGGGCCCATAGCCAGAGAGCTGTGCACGAAAATAAAAGTGAAACTGGTTGATGCTGACCTGCACGAAGATCCTGTGCACAGGGGGCCCGGGCAAGTCATGCCTGCAATCCGTTATGCTATCCGCCAGGCGATGCTGAGAGCGAATGCAACGATGCTCGAACCGAAACAGGTCATCAGGATTGACGTGCCCACTGACTTGATGGGAAACGTCATCCGCGAAGTGGAGAACAGGCGTGGGCAGATTCTGGACATGAAGGAAGAAAGAGGCGCAACTATAATCACTGCAAAACTACCAGTGGCAGAGATGTTCGGTTTTGACGCGACACTCAAATCCGCAACAAGCGGCAGAGGATTTTACAATTTGATTGAAATTGTTTTCGAGAAATTGCCAAACGATTTGTTTGAGTCTGTTGTAAAGGGAGTTAGAAAGAGAAAAGGTCTGCCAGAGGAAATTCCTAAACCGGAAGTTTGAAAAATTTTTAGAAAAACAAAAACTTTGATTTACATCGTGACACTAACTAAATCCACGGTCACACTTTTAATTCCTTTAGGCTCGTTGACAATTGTGGCGTAAGTAAATAAAGAGTTGGCAACAGACGGGCCGTTTTCTAACCTTCTCCCGTCTTTCATCTCGACTATAATCCTATGCTGAGGTGCGTAAGGAGGGAAAATATTTTCAACTTCCCGTCTGAGATAATCAAAATTTGCTATATCGGTTGGTTCAACACGATCTTTTCGAGCTTCAATAATATACGACTTAATCAATTCTGCAACGCCTGTTGATGTTTGCCATTTACTCATGCTTTTCAACTCCTTTTCAATATTTAAATTCTTTTTGTCTGTTGAACAGACATTGACGGTTGTGTGCTGGTGAATTCACACCTGCCAGCAATGTGTGGTAAAGCCAGTTTACCACCACCCGCAGTGGTAAGTTAACTAAATAAGCAACCGGAAATTAATTTAAGTTTATGGAAAAGGCGGAGTTAGTACAGCTGATGAAAAATTTCGGGCTGGGAGAGTACGAGGCCAGAGTCTACCTTGCGCTGGTTTCCATGGGTCCTGCTCGAGCCGGATCGGTAAGCGTCGAGTCCGGCATCCCGCAGTCAAAAATTTACGACGTGCTGAACTCGCTGGTGGACAAGGAAGTCATAGAAATTTTCTCCGGCAGGCCGAAGGAATACAAGGCGGTCTCGCCGAACGTTTTTTTGAAGACAATGTTCGAGACAAAAGAGAAAGAGCTTTCGTCCCTGAAACAAAGGGCAAAAGAAGTCGGCGACCTGTTCAAGAGCAGCACTTCAAACGAAGTCGTAAGCGGAGTGTGGACATCGAAAGGAAAGGAATGGATTGAATTTTTCGACAGGGTTACAGAGCTGATGGAAAGGAGCACGAAGTATGTCTATGCAGTGACACGCGACTATTCCCGCTCGGCAAGGCTTGCAGAAGCAGCGAAAAGGTGCGTGCGCAGGGGAGTAAAAATAAGGGTAATCGGAATGGAGAAACTGAGCGAGGAAAACTACATGAAGGCAAAGTACTACCAAAGCATTGGCATAGAGCTGAGGCAGTTTGAAACAAGGCTCCATCCAAGGATTGTGATTTCAGACGGCAGGGAAGTTCTGATGAGGCTGGATCAGGATCCGCACAAGAAGGAGCAGTTCAGGTTCGACTCGATCTGGTCGCAGGACGCGTCGCTGACAAAGGTGATGGACAGTTACATGAAAAGCCTGTGGGAGAAGTCCCATCCTGTCGACTTCAGGAAAGTCGATTTCAAGGTTGCAAATGTGTGAGTTAAATTTCCATGCGTTTTGAAAAGAGTAAAATGCGGGTTTCTCGGTTACAAAACGCTTAGTTTTGCTTTTTCAAAAAATGCGCCGAACATCAAAAATCAATTATACACACCCGGCGCATTTTTATAGCTGAAGGAGCAATAAATTACATGAGGAAAGACACGATACGGAACATTTTCACAATAGTAAGGTGCATTGCTCAGGCCGGGAACTGGATATGGTACAGGGAAATCTCCAGGCGCACGAAGCTGCACCACAAAACCGTGGCAAGGCTTGTCGAAGGTCATCTGAGCATGTTTGTGGACACCCAGTCGATGGAGCCTTTCCAAGTGAAGATGGTCAGGCTAAAAGCAGGGGTCGACATAGACAAAGTTGCAAGGTTCCTGAGCATGAAGGAGAGGTTGGAGAAGTAAAAATTTTAAAGGACAAGCAAAGTTTTAGCCATAACCTTTATATGTTCCAAAGTTCATAGTAATTATTCTCGGTGATATGTTGGGTAAGTTTAGTCTGTACATTGGCAAGGTTAACGTTCCTTGCAGAAAATGCCATAATTTCATTAAGGCTGGAATAAACGAAAGAGTCCATTTCTGTCCTTTGTGCAATGCTCGATGGCACCACTAAGTATTGAGTCCTCTTTCCTCCTTTTCTTTCTTTGTATGTAAGTATACTTAGCAAATTTGCTCTTATTTTTGTGATTCATCGAGAGTTTGCTCGCGATTTGCATCGCTTTGCATCGCTGTAATCGGTTCTTTGTATTTTATCCAACCCTTGTTTCCTCGTTCAAACCTTTCAATCGCAGAAATCCTTCTACCCATCATAGAAAGCAGGCCTCTTAGACTGGAAATTTCTATTCCAAGACGCTTAGCCAGGTCTTCGTAAGATATTTCTTTTACCTCGCGCGCAATAGAAATGATATCAAGCATGCGTGAGGTTGGTTGAAGGGTGGTCCTAATTCGGTCTACCTCAGAAACAATACCGCGTCTAACAGTTTCCGGCAACCCAGAAGCTGAAGATAGTATAGAATCAAGTGAATTCTGAATGTTTTCGAGATCCGCTTTAAGGTTCAAGGTCGCCCAATCTTTCGTAACCATTTGGGATTCTATCCTTGTCAACGAATCCTCGATATTTCTTAAAGAACGGCCAGTAAAACCAGCGGCAATTCCCAACTGTAGAGAATCCTTTTCAATGGAAATAGGGGATGCTTCAGAACTAGGTATTTCCATCGATGCTGCATCGCTTTGCATCGCTGTTGCATCGCTGCGCATCGATGCAGATCGCTTGAATATTTGGCGCAGTTTATCCAAAACGCCCATAAGTATCTACTTTTACTTAGTTTCACAACTATTTATAGCTTCTTGCTCTCACTAGACCATCTCGACGACTAACTCTCACTCTTACCTATCAACGAATAATTATGAAATTTCCTACGTTTCTATGGCCACGCAGATACCTAAGAATCCTCTTCGTTTTCCTACGAACTCTCACTCCCCAACAAGAGTCCTGATATATCCACCTTAAAGTCTGTCACGGCTATAATTAACCAGGGCCAGCTGCCGACATATAACTCACTATTCAAACCGCCTATAAAGATCTTTAAAATTCGTCTCAAGACTCACGAATACTCACTTAAATATATTTTATACAAAATGTATTGTTAAATATGTGATAAAATATATAGTTTTAAATAAATCTGATTAATTTTTAGTATATTCTTAAGAATATAATAGCTGTGTTTTTGCATTTTTTTACTTTTTATTACCTAAAAACAATTAAAATTATGGCAAAATACAAAAAAGATTGGAAGAAATATCTGATCTGGTACATACTCATAGCAATAATTGTGTATGCAGCAGTTTACTTCCTTTACTTAAAACCGGTTTACTAGGAACAATTCACACGGAAATATATTTTGTAGTATATAATTTAATTCACTTTAATTTAAACATAGAAATTAATTTGAAACTATGACTGCTGTTGTGCAAGAAACCCAAATTACTCCTAATTCTACAACCAACTTAACATTCGAGACTGAAGAAACTGAAAAAAACTTATTTAAAATTCGTGCAAAATACAATGATAAAACGGTCGGCATGATAATTTTCGGGACTGGGGAATATATTCATTTTTATGGAACTGGCGCTTACTTGGTAGAATTGTTGGTGCATCCAGATCATAGGAAAAGGGGGATAGGTGGCGCCTTACTCGAGAGGATGGAAAAGATTGCTAAAGAAAAAGATTCATATTGTGTCTCTTTAGAGGCTAACAAAGTGTTTGACGTGATTGAATTTTACACAAGAAGAGGATATGATTTTTCGCTTGAAGAAGACATAATGGTCAAAACGCTAAAATGATGCCTGTCTGATTAGCCACACGGAAATATGTTTTGTAGAATATACTTTGCTTAAAGAATTTAAAGGTTAAAAATAAGTGAAATTTATGTCGCAGAAACAGCAAAACATCCTCAGAGAATTGTTGCTACAATCTTTGGGAAAATTGGAGGAGAATTTACCGCAAGAATTACTGAAAGAAACAGGCCGTAAACCCATTATCCCAGCTCTGGCGATCAGAGAATTTTTTTATAAAACACTTTTTGAAACTGAATTTCATAGGTATAGTGAAGATGAAATTTACCATGCTCTTGATTCTTTTGAGAAAGACGGATTAACTAAAAGAGAGGTTGGACCGGTTTTGTCAAAAGCATTCGCATACCTTGGCAAATACGAGTATTCCTGGCACCCTTCTGTTTACTACAGGATTGATTTCGAGAAGCTACGATCAACACTAAACTTCGAAAAGTTATTAAAGATTGAAAAGAAGTGAAAATGTATGGCATCAAAAATAAACTTAGCAGATTTAAAAAAACAATTAGGAAAATATTACCCAGAAACTCCATTGGAAAGAGTGAAAACAGAATCGCTTCTTTATTTTGTCTCCAGAACACCGAAAAAAGTTCGAGAAGAAGAGTCTGAGCTCTATAGATAATTTCTTCTATAAATCAATAGTTTTCTTTTTCCTAAAAGTCTCTCGTCAAGCATGGGGATCATTTGTTCTCTCTGTCATGTATTAATAGAGAATTTAAGATATGGTTTTACAGTTTGGACGTAAGGTTTTCCTTTAATGAAAAGGTAATTTATGTAACATATTCGCCTCTATGTAATTTTTTGACTATACTCGAATTTGCTGGGAGCGAGTTTTGTCCCATTCGAATATATGTTCTACCCTGATACTGATACACATCTTTTCTATTCCAAGGTGGTACACGTACGAGAATAACCTCAGTTCCAGTGACTTTAGTTGATTTGATATCTACAATAATTATCGGATCCATGGAACTTTTTATTGAATTGTTAATTCTCTGATCGAGTTGCTGTCGACTGAGGTCTGTGCCTGTAATTTTACCATCATCTTCTATTCCATAAAATATCAATCCACCTTTTTTTGTCACTGAAAATGCAGCAGCTTCTTTCGTGATATCTTTTGGTTCAGCACCAGCTCTTTTGAATTCATAAAGTTGGTTTTCACCTTCTCTTGCGATATCCAGTATTTCATTTTCTGTAGGGAAGTTTAATGGCGAGTACAGACTGTTTCTGTTTTTCTTGTGTCGAGGCCCATCCACTGATATCTTCTTTTGACCTTTTACCGTATCTTGAAAATATGAAAGTGGTATGTCTTGAGCTAATGGGTGTTTTTCGTATACGATCGATCCGTGCTTTTTAATAATTTTACTGTCTTTGTCCTTTTTTGGAATTATAAGTTCCTTACGTGAAATTTTTTTGAGGTCATTGAGTATACTGTTTAAATTTCTTTTGGTCTCCTTTGCAATGTCTTTTGCACTTCGTCGCCCATTTACCAATCTGAAAACATCCAATCTTTCGTTAGCTCCAGAAAATAAAAAACGGCCTCTTGAAATTAATTCTTGAAGATCCATGTGACCAACTTCACTTTTTCTGGAGTTTTCTAACTGGAAACTCGTTTGTTATAGAACTTTTGCTTTTATAACCTAGAATTTTTGCTAATGTTGATGCGTCTACACCCGTAACAAGCAAAGAAACAATTAATAATTTCCTTATTTCTTCAAGCAAATCTATTTCAGATTTTTGTTTTATGGTCATACAATCACTTTTCAAAATATTTCTTCACGTTTTTGGGAAACATTTTCTTGAAATCGGTCCCGCTCATTTTTAAAATGTCCCTTATCTCATGTGGTGTTGATCCAGATTTTAAGATATGAAGTATTAAGAGTTTCTTTATTAGTTCCAAATCTTTCAGATCTTTTTTAGTCATATTTTTCACTTCTCTCTTATTCTCTTGACTGGGAAAATCTGACTGATACGACTAGGATGTATGCCAAGTGACTTTCCTATAATATCGGCTGACACACCTGACTTAATAAGCAAGATTATCAACAATTTTTTTATCGATTGTAATTCTTCTAATTCTTCTTTTCCCATTCAATCACCTTTTCTCTTCTTAATGCGAGATAACTCGCTTCTGACATAGCCATCAGTTCGATTTAAAATTTTAGCTATTTGTATAGAATTTAGACCAGTATTTTTAAGCAATTTTATTTGTTCGATATTTGGTATGTCAGTAGAATATGTTAATTCTAAAGATTTCAAAGCAAGCAACGCAGATATTACTTTTTTCAATTCCGCAATCTCTTCTCTTAACTCATTAATTTCAGCTGTCTGAATTATTCTCACCGTTTACAACATAGCTTATCACATATTTAAAGTTTTCTAAAGTGTTTGGATTCTTTAATTTCTGTTAACATGCTTAGAGAATATATTTATTTTATAAGAAAACCAAGCACTTAAAATACTCGTCAAACCCTACTTCTCGTGGTAAATTTCTTAGATTAGTGAACCTCGCTTCAAGAAATGACATTAATTCCTTTTATTTTTTGAAAATGTATAGTGCTCTGTCAGAATTACCAGCAGGAATTACAGATACAAGTTGCCATCCATCTTTAGAAAGTCTGTTTAATTCCTCTGTAACCTTTGTAAAAACTCCGTCTTTATCTACAGGCCATGGATCTAGGAGTTTTGTGTGAATTATTCCTTTTACTAAATATTTAACCATACTTTATTCATTCTGCCCTCAGAAACTTAAATAAAGTCCTGTTACTTATTGCTAAAATTGATGCAGCTAATTTTGTTGTGGTTGAGATGAATTTACCACTTCATCCAACAGTTTAATCATTATACAAGCATCATCAAAATAATTTACAACATCATCAAAAGAAACGCTCGGGCTACCCCCATGTGCAAAAACATTTCTAGCATCATTTAATGATGTTAAAGACAAAATTATTTTCTCTCTATTCGATAGTAGTTTTATCTTTTTTTTAAAGTTCTTATTCCAATTTTTATCAAAAGAATTCAATAACCGACATATATTTTGTATGGTTGGGTTATCTGAACTATTTCGTACTCTATCAGAAATAAAATTTTTGACTTGTACACTTTGAGTACTTTCACAAAAATCTGCAACAATCGTCTTGTATGCAAGCTCTATCGTACCACATACTTTAATCAAAATATATCTTGTAATAAACATCATTACTGGGCTTGATGCTCCAACTGCCTGTTTTATACCACCAGCAATTTTAAGTTCTTCTTTACAGTTATTTAGCATCAAATCAATATTTTGATTAATCATCTTTCATACCGTAAAGATGTTGTAATGCCAAATCAATTCTTCCTATAATATTTTTGATGTTTGTTGTTCTCACAGAAGTGTAATCTATAAATTCCTTGTTTCTAAGAAGTGAAATTCTTCTCTGTTTAAGATTTGCAATGTTTATTTCAGGATTTCTTTTCAAAGCATATAATGTTGCTATGGCAATCGAATCAAAAATCGTTGGATTGAATTTTTCTGATAGGGTTTTAAAATCTTTGAAGGTACCATCTTTATTTTTAACGAAATTTCTAAATGCTTCGTCTCCAAAATTTTCATAAATAAATTTCATTACTTTTTCAAAATCTTTCTCTCTTTTCATTAGCATTTTTTCATTAGTTGAATCTTTGCTTCCCATGTAAAGATTCAATTCTTTTTTTAATGAAATTTGTGCGACTCCTTTCTCTAAAACATTTCTATCAGATAGCGTAAAAAATCTGAGTATGAACTCGATATCTCTCATTCTTAAATCTATATTTTCTTGTCGGTATAATTTTCTCCAATAATTATTTTTGTTTAATTTTATCAATAATTTATTAAAACTCCCTTGGTACACACAATTTCTAATTTCCTGTGGGGTGAGCGTTCTTCCTCCAGTATTGATTCTTTCAAAAATCTGATATAAACTTGTATCGGTGCCTTCTGGTTTTGTCTGCTCGAATATTATTGCATGAATTGTGGTGCTTTTTATCCTTCTTTGCTCGTCGGCGCTTAGCTGTTCAAACGTTTTACCTCTCCATTTTTCATTAATTCCTTCTATATCGGAAAGTTTGAATACCGAATTGTCAGTAGAAAAAATTCCTTTAATAAAATCATGGACAGTCATTATTCTTTGATAACCATCAACGATTAACTTTCGATTCTCTTTCTTGGCTAGGAATATACTTGGTACAGGTAAACCCATCAATAAAGATTCAATAAACCTGCTTGCTTCGACCTTATCCCAGACATAATATCTTTGGATTTCTGGTTTTAATAATTCTCCTTCATCATACATCGTAATTAGTTCTCTAAAAGATAAATCGGCACCCCAAGAATTGATATTATAAAGATTGTCGTCTGAATAGAAATCTCTATCTTCATCACTAATTTTATCTATGTTGCTTTCTACAATACCCTCTTCATTGTTTTCTTCGTTTTTTGCCATTAATTACAGCTTCTTTCCAAAACACTTAACCTTTCTGCTGTAGAAAATATTTTGCGCGCGTCTCATACGGGGCCGGGAAATTAAGGATTTAAAGATTAATTCTAATCAATGAAGCATGAGCTTGGAAGAGAGAGTTCGCGGGGAAAGGAGTTACTATTATTTTGCATATTACGAAAATGGAAAGAGACAATATTTGTATTTAGGATCAAAAGATAAGCCTAATCTAAAAAGAGTTAGGAAAGCTATGGATTACATTGATAAAACAATTAAAAAATACAACGAATTGAAATCGGGCTTAGCTAAGTTGCTTTCTGATGAAAAATAAATTTTTGCGTTGGGGCGAATGCGGGGCGGGGGAATTATTTTTCAACTAGTCTAACTTCAATTCCAGAAATTAAACCTTCTGAATCTTTTTTGAAAATTTCGTAAAACTCTTTATTTGTAAGCGCCAAGATTTTCTTCCATGCAGTTACCTTTTCTAGTAGATAACAATCTCCATAACATCTTGCTATATTTGTTGCAGGTTTCCTACCACTTTTTTGTGGGCTTGAACTCTTAACTTGTACTACTATATTACTGTCCTCTGAGACCAGATCAAATTCTTTGTGTTTTGGTTCACCGTTAGTTTTGTAACCGACTATGAGTTTCTGTTTACTAAATTTCATTTCAAATTCTTTTTCCATAATCTTTTTTACTAGATTCTCTGCTTTCTGCCATTCAGCGTATGGAATTTCATCAGCAGAAATCTCTTTAATAATGAAATTTTCCCGACTCATAAAAATTCTTTTATTTATTTAAGATAAATTGTTTACATGAGAGGAGGATACGCAGAATTATCTTGTCCGTTTTGTGATAAATTAAATTATAGATTTTTCTAAATCTTGAAGGAATTGTAAAACTTTTCCAAGCAAATCTTCCTGAAATGAAATAAGCGTTTCTATATCAAAACTTTCAAAATCAGATTTACCAGTATATTTTTTTAAGATTGTTACAGTTTTCTGTCTCTTGGTTGCAGTTGAATCCCCATGTTCTATGTCGTGTCTAAAATAATTTCTCAACAAATTGATTTCATTTCCTACAAAATTTAGATTTTTAAAGTTATTCGGAACGCGATCAAGATTTCCAGAACTTTCAATAATAATTTTGTAAAGAGCATCGATAAAATCCGCGAAATTTTCCTTAGATTTAACTGGAGTTTTTAGTATCTTTGAACCTCGAAGAAATTCATTTGTTGGTTTGAAAACGTTTTCACCTCTGTTACGACCCATAAATTTTTCGTTGCAGGTTACGATAGACTGCATTATAGAATCTGTAAGCGTTTGTAACTTTTTTTCTTCTATGTCAATTTTAATTTTGGGGTTTTGTTCATTTTGAATTGATCTCAGACCTATGTCAAATACTTTTACATCTATCAGTCCAGGCAAGGCGGCTGCAGCATATCTGAGATATGTGTCTTCTTTACCGACAATAATTATCCCACGAACTGTCTGGCCTGGTTTTGCCAAATTTGTTTTTACCCATCCCATATAGCGAACGGTTTGATCAATTACAGATGACCCTGCTTTAGATTTTTTCAATTCAATAACTACAAAATTATAATTATGGTTTTTACATAGCAAATCCAAACGGCCGACTTCCCCAAGATCTTTTTGTCGTTCCATGAGTTGTAAACCTGGCTCAAGATTATCTAATCTGTCAATAATTAGATTTTCCAAATTTTGTTCTAAGATTTCAGTTCTGCTAATCTGCCAACTACTTACTTTTTCTCGAATTATTTGTCTCTGTATTTCTTTTGGAATCTCTTTGTTTTCAGTAATCCATCGTCCCTCCACCAAATAATTTAAAAAATCATCAACTGAAGAAAATGATTGCAATCTCTCTTCTTTTATTTGAGCAAATCCTTGTGGGACATAATTGTCCGAAAACCCGAGAACTTTATTAAATTCATTTATAGGAACAGATAGTTCTGTTAAATTGTCCAGAAGATACATGTATTCCCAAGTTTGACCCATAGAATTGGTTTTCCAAAGGTGTTCGGCTAAGTCTTTGTTATGAAATTTAAAAACCACTTCAGCAGCATAGTCAAAATGTTTATTCCTGTAAATAAGAATCTTATCGCCGGTTTGCAAGTTGTTCCATGTGCGTTTATTACCAGAGCCTGGTGTCGCACCCCACGCACGTATCTTTTGATCTCTAAAAATATTTTTAATTAGATTTGCTTCTTCACTTGATAAGAATTTTTTAATATTATCAAAAGCAAATCCTTCTTCAATCGTGTCTATGTAATGTCTTTCGGCTTCAGCTCCACTTGCAGTAAAAACAAAAAGTCTGTCAGCCATTGTTAATTATTGGACAAGTAAAGTATCTAAATTTTATGAATATGTCGGATTTTTATAACTTTTACCCATGAATGCCCTGTATCGATGCCTTCAAGTTCAACTTGTTTAAAAACGAACAAATAGACTGGTTCAAACAATTTTTTTATTTGATTGATCTTTCCGAATAGTTGTACAAGAGTTTTACGTGTGACCTCAAAATTATTATCTAGTATAATCCAAGAAATATCTTCGTGCTTTTCTATAGCAATTCTCTTCTGCGACCCCATGAAAAATTTCTGTAAAAATACTTAGTATATAGATTTGGCACCGTGGCTAGTGGTAGCAAAAGCCGGAATTTACCACCGCAGTAGGTGGTAAATCTATATATTCTATAATAGACTAAAGAGAATTATGAGAAAGGGGAAAAATGACTTGCCTGAACAAAAAAAGAAAGAATGGATAGAATTCGTTAAAAAACATAGAGATTTCTTCGAAGAGTTGGCTAGGAAAGTTAAGCGATAAGTTTTCTTAATTCTATGTAACTCAAAATCTTATCGTAAAGTTTGTTTTCTCTTGATTTTTTGATTAAATCACTATCACCTGTAACCAAGTAAGCGTTTATGCTCATTGCAATTCTCAGATGCTGGAAGTTAATCATAGTCCTTAATCTCAATTTCAGACTGCCGGCAAGTTCTGCTAGACTTCGGTCAAATTTGAATTCGGCTATAAACTCGCAGTTTAACAACTTAATGAGCCCGTCCCAAATTTCTCCAACCTTATTTTTATCCATTCCATAACCTGCTACCAACTCCCTCATTACTTCGGCTTCTGTGTAGAACGAAGTTACAAAATCCATCTTACTTATGTTGTCTATAAAGAATTCCAATTTCTTCGGCATCAGAAATGGTCTCTTGCCTTTGAATGCTAAAGCTTGGTTAATGAAGAAGTCTTGAACTGTATTTGTGTCCAAATAAATTCTGTACTTTTCCATAGATTATTTAAAAATTCAATTTGTATATTTTGATTTAGCACTCCGCAAGGTTGCACCAACCTCTCAAAATCACCACTCAAGGTAGTGGTAACGTCCAACTTAATTCTGCATATTCGCCGCGCACAGAAAGAATTTAAAGATTAAATTACTGCTGTAGACTCTCACTTTCTGAAAGGATTAATTGCAACTATACCCGGCACTTTATCGAAGAATTTGTCCTCAGTAAAAATTTTCTTAATTCCGTTTTCCTTCATTGTTTCAACGATAATCGCATCCCATATTGAGCAGTTGAATTTTTCCACTATGTCTAAAGCTCTTCGAACTGTATTCTCATCATAATTTATTTTCTTCCAATCAGACGAAGCGATAAAACTTTCTGTAAGAGATAATGCGAGATTTTTTGGCAGCGGTTTGCGAAGTCTTTCAGTAAGAGAAGTATAAAATTCCGCAAGCACTTGATTAGAGAGGCAACCTAAAATATCACTTTTCGTGACGTCTTTAATTAACTTAGCACAAATCTGTGCTTTTGTACGTTCAGTTTCGTCAAATGCGTATGCAAGTATGTTAGTATCGAAAAACATTTCATCTTTCATGCAATTCGTCTCTTGATTTGTATTTTATTAATCCGCCGTAACCTTTACCCTCAATTTTTTTGATAATCTCGAGTATTTTCATAGACCCGGAATCAATTTTTTCCTTCTTCTCCAATTCCCTCACACCTTCTGTTATGACTTTAGCCAATGCCCCTTTGGTTCTGCCATATTTTTGCAATGCTAATTTTCTCAATTCTCTTTCGACTTCTTCCTTTAGAGAAATTGTCATTACTTTACTCGACATAAGATTTATTTAGATTTTCATCTATTTAAGTATGTTAAAGTTTAAGTAGGTTTTTGCGCAGTGCGAATACTGGCAGGAAATAAATCGATAACAAAGGATTTAAAGTTCTGACACAAGCTGTAATTATGATTGAATCACTCAGAAAATTAAGAGACGCGGCGAGAAAATTTTATGTAAGAGAATTTCGTTTGGAACCTTTAGTCTGGTATTTAATATCGTCTGAGCAAAAACGTTTGGATAAAGATGGTTACGAACTAAAAGCAGAAGCTGGTTCAAAATACAAGCTTGCCAAAGAATTTTTCAGTCAACTATATTCGCAATCTCCCAGATAACAAATTATGTTATCCGAAAGATATCGCAGACTTAGCGAGCCTTTAAAGAAGATGGGATTGGTTTTAGAACAGATACTGGAATCAAAAACACCCAAACTAGAAAAATTGAATCCTTCGCTTGATGACAAATATTTTCCCGGTGTGGTTGAATGGGAAGCTGGTGTGGAATGCGCCGAGTCCTATGTATCAAATTACAAAACGTTTCAGACTTTTTATGCTCATCTTCCAAGCGAAGACAGACATTACATTGTGTGGATGCTTGTTTTGAATTTGGTTGACAGATTTGTTGACTTCAGAGCGAGAACTTATGGTGTGACAGATCCAGAAACAATCAAAGATGGTTATAGACGAGCAGAGGAAATAACCAATATGAATTTAGAAAACAGTGTACATGCTGATGTAAGTAGCTTAATAAAATCTGATGTAATTAACGATTCGACCGTTCTTAGAAACTTATAAACTCTCACTACTTAACCTCGCAATCCCAACAAGTTACACAGATAAAATTACTTTCTTGTGTTTCTTGGAAATATTTGAGAATGGTTTTTTCTGCTGGATTGAAGTGATTGGAATGAAACATAGTTGTCCAAAGTGTCATATGTGGAAGCCAGTAAGGCTTTATCATCGGCATGTAAGAACTTGCATCAGCCATGTGAGGAGTTAGCCAAATGTCGGGAGCTCATGTCAATTGCGGTTACTGCGGGCAGTGGACAAAGGACAGCAACTGCGGTTACTACAAAGGAATTTCTGTCCACAACATACCGAATTGCAACTGCCTCCAAGCTGCGACAGATGCAGACTTCTTTGTTGCCCCGCGGGAAACTAGAAGATAGAAACTTATAAAATCTCACTTCTCCAAACAGGATTGTGCCGAAAGTGCAAGTTACAAAACTAATTATTGCGATTCTAATATGCCAACTCGCTGGTGTAGTCGGTTCTATATTTACAATATCTGCAATTCCAGAATGGTATGCAACATTAGTAAAACCGGGTTTCGCCCCACCCAACTGGCTGTTCGGCCCCGTGTGGATCACTCTTTACACTCTGATGGGAATTTCCCTGTACCTTGTCTGGCAGAAAGGTTTCAAGAAAAGGGAAGACAAAAACGCCCTGTACGTTTTTGTTGCGCAATTATTTCTGAACGCTACATGGTCGATTGTATTTTTTGGAATGCGAGAGATTTTTTACGGATTGATCAACATAATTGCGTTGTGGGTTGCGATAGCCGCCACGATAATTTCCTTCTACAAAATTTCTAGAAAGGCCGCTTGGTTGCTGGTTCCGTACATTTTATGGGTGAGCATTGCGGCAGTGCTGAACTTTTACATATGGTGGTTTAACTTTTGATGAAGCTGACGAAGAAACTTATAAAGTCTCATTTTTCGTGCAATGGTTTAAGCCTTTTTACAAGCCATCGAATGAGCAGTGCAATTCCCAAAATTACAGAATAGATTACCGCTGCGAAGATCCCGTACAAAATGAACAACGGGTAAAGAATGATTCCAACTATGCCGAAACTCCCGCCTCTCAGCAGATCCGCAAACCAAAAGCCGATCCATATTGCAACAAGAATGTACGGTATCAAAACAAGAATTTTCCATACTTTCATAAGTTATTCGCTCCTTGGTTCTTTATTCATAACACATGCTCCAAGTCGGATGATCTTTGTGGATTAGGCGCAGAATAGAAGCTTTTGCATCGTCGGTAAAATACTGTTCAGGACAATAACGGCCTTTGCTCGGCTGGATAACACCTAGATCAACATGGGCACCGTTGCCACCATAGACCAGTTGTCCGATAATGTCGCCTTGTTTAACGTGCTTTCCATTACTGACCCAGATACTTTCTTTCTGTCTGTCGCCATCAGCTTGGTCTGAAGACAAAGTTTCGAAATTGTAGCAAACAAGATATGGACGGTGATCGATGCATAATTCGGTATGCCAGCCTTGTTGTTCGTTTTCTTTGGAAGTTTTTAAGTTTGTAATTGTGCCGTCGGCTACGGCTTGAAAGTACACTAAATCCGATGATGTCATAAAATCAATACCCATGTGTTTGAACCCCCATGGAGCATTGTCGGAACTGCTAAACGCTTCATTAATAGAGCTTATATCACTTTCATTGACGTAAGGTGTAACCATTTTTAGATCGGGATATTCTTTCACATTAATTTCGGATTGGTTTTGTTGCACAACCGGTTGCCAGGGGAATAGGCCTCTCTCAAGCATCACATAGGCCGTAAAACCAAGGCCTAAAATATTCAGGGCAAGGACAATAACGATAGAGAGTAAAATCCCACGCTTTTTCAATTTGTGCCGAATCGCTTGGAAAATGAGATATGGTACAATTAAAACCAGAAAATAAACAATCAAAAAAGAAACAATGGTTTCGAAAGAAACAGTGTTCGTGAGATTCACACTTCCCGGCACCTGCCAATACACGTATCCCTCCAACACGAAAGCCAAAACAAAGGCGAATACAGCAACAACTCGCCAGTTAATGTAACGGTACAAAAGCCAAAAAAGAAAGCCATAGACAGAATAAATGATAAGCACAAGACCGAAGTCGGGCAGAGATTTAATTATTGGCTCTTTTGCTCCATACGTAGCAAAAACTCCGCCAAAGATTCCGATTACTACCGGCATAACTTCGCCTATGAGTAAAGCGAGAAGCATCAAAAAAGGAATAAAAGTCCACGGTAAAGTTTTGTCGCCTCTCCAGTTCATAATTTTAATTCACCTTTCATAAATTATTGAATTTGAGAATCCCGTTACATCCGATGCTGTCTTGCTTGGAAAAACTTCAAATTTAATTTTTCTATCGTCGGTCATCTGAACTAACACAACGCCACTAACTTCATTTTTTCCAACAGCTTTCACACCTTTGGAATAATTTATTCTACTCCAAAATTGTCCTGTTCCATCTTTGTAATCGTAATCAGTCAGTTCATATTTTACAATTCCGTCCGCTGCGCTTACGTTAGCAGGATTCGGCGAGTTTCCCTTGACTGCGAATTGCTCAGACTTTCCATTGTAATCGCCGATAGAAATCATTATCAGTGTCGGATCAATTCCATCATATGCAAATGATAAATGTGTTGCCCAGTATCTGCCTTTGTTTCGGTTGCTTTCCGTCCCTTCGTATCCGTTGGTGTTTTCGACGAACCAGTTGCCAACAAGTCTTCCGTCGATATCGTAATCGATTTTACCCGCCCTAGGCTCTGACTCTTTGATATTTTTCGCAAGCAACTGGCTTTTTATTGGCTCGGCGAAATACGCGAACATGTCAACCGTGTGGATTTTCCATGTTTCAGGGTAGTAATGTTCTGGCACGATGAATCCTTTCAAAATCACATTGTCATCATGCACGCTGAAATCGAATGAATTTGATCTTCCGATAACTTCACCAGCAGAGACAGGAATGTTTGTATTCTTTGTCATTACATTCATCTCTCCTACAGCCTGTGCAATTTTGGTTGAAAGTTCGTAGACGTGTATGTAAATCGTGTAGAATGTGCATGTGTGATGGATAATTAATCTGTAGTCTCCCTGTCTTCCTGCGACAAGCTGAACTGTGGTGATTGTACCGTCAGCGGGGGAAAGGACGTCCCTGAATTCCGCAGGATTGTTTTGCGGGTTCCAGTTAGGAGGATAATAGTATCCGTGGTCGGTTGGCGTGATATGTCCGCTGTTTGCATTGATTAAACCGATGGGCTGTATCATTTCTATGTCTTCCAATCTTCTTGGAGGCGAAGTGAAGCTTACCATTCCAGTTCCGATGCACCCTGATGTACCAAATGTTTTTCTTTCTTGTGAATAAGTTGGCTGTTCAGACGGCCCGATTTGAGAAATTTGATTTTTAATTTCTGGAAATTGTGCGCCTACAAAAACAAAAAGTACTATAATTGCAATAACAGCCACAATAATCACAATAGTGGCCACGCCTTTTGCCATAGAATTAATCTGTTTTGTGGAGAAAAATCATTTTGGCAGTTCGTTTAGATTCAGAATATTTTTCCAGTTTTTCCCGCCGTCTGTAGACTGCCAGATATTTCCAAAATCTCCGCTCATGTACACTGTGCTGGGGTCCTTCGGATCCCAAACGAAATTGTCTACCTTGACTTTGTAGCTGGCGACCTCCGCAGGGGTGCCGATTTCTTGCCATGTTTTACCTGCGTCCTTACTCTCCACAACTTTCGCCATCGTTGAGGCATAACCTAACAGGTGGTTTCCTTCCTTGTCATGCGGATTATAGTGTCCTACCCAAACGAACACTGAAGTTTGTTCGAAGGTCTTACCTCCGTCAGTCGAGTAGAAACTTTTCTGTTCGGTTGTTTCCGGCTTAAATTCTGAGCCGAACAAGAACGGTCTTACAATCATGTGATTGAAATTATTCTGCGAAACGTCGCCGTCAAACAATGCCCTGTAAGGATCGGGCAAGGTGTCGCCCAATGTGCCCCAAGACTTGCCGGCATCAAAGGATTCTAGGATCGCGTGTTGCTTGTGCAGAAATACTTCCGTGATAAAATTTTCCCCGTAAATGTGGTCGTGCGATTGTGTGAAAAATATTATGTGATTGGAATTTTCAGGGTCTATGGCAATCACCACTGCCTGCAGTGAAGGAAGCATCGGCATAGCCAACTCCTCCCACGTCTCCCCGCCATCCACAGTCTTGTACACGCTGCTTTTTTTGTTCAAGCTTTCTTTTATCGGCGTCTCCTTAAAAGTTGGCGAGTCTGGGTTGACCGGATAATACATTATTTTTGGATTTTTCGGATCGACTGCCAAAGAGCCGCTGCCGGCAACATTTATTTCGCCTTCGATCAACTGTTTCCATGAATCCCCGCCGTCAAGGCTCTCCCAGATGCCTCCTGTCTCTCCGTACGGCCAATCCACATAAGCGCTTGTGATGTCCGAGGTTACCATCAACAGCCGCTGCGTGTTTGCAGGATCTATGTATATCTCAGAAATGTCTGGGAAGCATAATTCGCTTTTATCGTTCATGTCAGGGTATGCGACTAGACCATTGATGATTTTTTTCCACGTCATGCCTTTGTCTATTGACTTGTACACACCTCTTCCCTCAATTCCAACATACATGACATTAGAGTCTTTCTGATCGACTGCGAAACTGTTTCGTGTCCCATACGTATTTTCATGAGTACAGTCAATGCCATACTCGTGCAATCTTTTGGACTGTTCTTCGAGTTTTGGATCTCGCCCAGTTTTTTGTTGTTCAACTGGTGTTTGAATTGGAGTTTGTGAAGTCTCTGCTACAGGTTCGTGCTCTTGCTCGATTTTAAATGACTGCAATGAAAAGGCTGCAAGACCTATAATTAACGCAACGACAATAATCGCTATCACAGATGTCGATATGCCCTTTCCCATAATTTAATTTTGTTCTTGGCCGAAATTAAACTGCTGTTTCTAAAAAGTTTTCAGAAATTTATAAATTAGTTTTTCAGCTCGGTTACACTGGTAGTTTTAAATCCAAATTAATTTTAGTGTTCGTAAGATTGCCGACCTGGAGTTCCAGTTCTGATTTGTCTTTTTCCAGCTTAGCTCGAATCGAATTCAGGTTGGCCTCCTCTTTGGGCAGCCTGACGCTAAGCTCGTCTCTCTTTCGCCTTGCCGACTCCGAGTCCGCTTCCAGTTTTCTTCTAATGCCTTGGATTTGCGAATTCGCGATAGCATTTTCCAAATCCTGGATTTTTCTAGACAAAGTTCCGTAGTCGGCTTTAAACTTGGCCAGCGTATCGTTTTCCCGCAATGCTGCTGTAGTTTGCAAGATTTTGTTTGCATTTTCCTTCAGATCAATTTTCTTATTCAGGATGTTTTCTTCGAGCTTTTCCAGCAAAGAATTAAAAATCGCAGCGTCGTTGGAGACGACAGCATTTAAGTAGTCGTCCAGAAAGAGCTCGACAAATTTTTTGTTTTGAAAGTTTTCCTTGCTGTTGTCCAACAGATTTTTGAACTTTTTTACCGGTTTCACCAAGGGCGAAATCATTTGCGTAGTTTCGACGGAAATCTGGGATTTTTTTGTCTGCAGCTCGTCTCTCTGCTCCAGCATTTCACTGTTTGTTTTCCATTCCTTGCTTTTTTCCAGGTCGGCGATTTCGCCAGAAATTCTTGATTGGTCTTCATCCAAGTTTTTTATGCTGGCACGCAGCTCTTCGATAAGATTTTTCTTTTCTGAAATTTTTGAAATGTCGCCGGTTATCGCAAGAAGTCTGTCATTCGAAGAGGCGACAGAATTTACCAAGTTGTTTTTCTGCTTGACCATAGAACCGAATTCTGTCAACAGGGTTTCTATTTTTCTGAAATTCGAGATTACGGAAGACGCCTCCTTTCTGAACAGTTCTGCAACTCGTGTATAATCGTCGACTGTCGTGGCGTTCGCATAGTTCAAGGAAAAGACCGAGGAGTTGTTATAATTCAGAATGGAATCGAACTCGTTTTTAATCGGCGTCTTCATCTGCTTGGCAACATCGTTCATCTTTTGAATAAAATTTTTTCTCCGACCGACAACGACCGACAGCAAACGCGGATCAACAGTGTCTGTGTATTCCGCCGCAGATAGATTTCCTAAACTTTTGCGAAGGTCGTCAACCGCATTCTGAATTTCGTCGTACTTTGATTTTGCAGTTTTAAAAAACGGGTTCATCTGAGTCTGGTAATGGGCGTCTAAAAATTCTTTCAGATTGTTGGTATCGAACACTTTTTGTTCTGATTGTTCTGGCTTTGCAACATCTTCTTCTTTGCCGAAAATTTTTTCGAGCCAGCCCACAAGTTATCCCTGATTATACATTTCGCATGTGACTTTCTTATCTGAATCTTCGCCTGGAAGAATTGTATTTGCTTCCGTGCCGCATGTCGGTCTTGAATCTCTTTCTGAAAGGGCGTCTGCCGAATTTTTGCCTTGGCTGGAAGCGTCCTTCACCGGAATGTTCCGATCTTCCTCTTCCGTATCCGCCGTTGTGCTCGACTTTTATTCCCATCTCCTCGTTCAGCTGCTTGATGAAAACTTCCGTGTGTTTGAGGATGTTTTGGAAATCGTCGTAGTGGTGTTGGGAGACGAGTGTCAGCGCTTTTCCGCTCTTGCCTGCCCTCGCAGTCCTGCCAATCCTGTGGAAATACATCAGCGGATCCATCGGCACGTCGTAGTTGATGACCTGCTCCACGTCTGGAATGTCGATTCCGCGCGCAGCGACGTCTGTGGCGACAAGTATGTTTGTCTTGCCTTCCCTGAATCTCCAGATTGCATCCTCCCTCTGATTTTGCGAAAGATCTCCGTGTATCGCAACTGTCCGGAATCCGTGCCTGTACAAATCGCTGGCAAGCCTTCTCGTCCTGCTTTTCGTGGCGCAGAAAATCAGCACCTTGCCGTTAATCGTTTTCAGGATTTCCGAAAGGTGGTCGAGCTTCTTGTGTTCGTCTACAACAAGGTAAGTCTGGTCGATGAGCTCGACGCTCAAGTCGTCCGTGTCGAGCAAAATCTTCACAGGATTTTTCATGTACCTTTCCGAGAGGCGCATGATGTTTTCCGGCATCGTGGCGGAGAAGAGCATTGTCTGCCTGTGCTTCGGAACATTTTTTAAAATCCGCTCGATGTCGTCGATGAAACCCATGTCGAGCATCCTGTCTGCTTCATCGAGGACGACATACTCCACGTGGTTGAGGAATATCGCCTTTCTCTCCAGCAGGTCGAGCAGCCTGCCGGGAGTTGCGACTACAATCTGCTGCCCCCACTTCAGCATGTCGTACTGCATGCGCAGGCTCGTGCCGCCGTAGATTGGAATCGATTTCGTGCCTGTGTATTTTGAGAATTTCTTGATTTCTTCCCTGACCTGCGTTGCAAGCTCCCTTGTCGGGACAAGAATCAGCGCGGCAATCCCGCGGACGGACGAATCGATTTTCTGTATTATGGGAACCGAGAAAGCGAGCGTCTTTCCCGAGCCTGTGTGCGCCTGGCCAATGACGTCCTCGCCGTTGAGTATGTGCGGCATAGCGGTCTCCTGGATGGGAAACGCCTCTGCCAGACCCAGGTCGTCCAGCGCGCTCACTATTTCTTGCTTCAAACCCATTTCTGAAAATTTAACCATAATTTTACCTTTGTTTGCCTTTCTTTAGAAGGAGAATTTCACTTTATCAACTTAAATTCCTTGTCTTTCACCGTCGTTCGCACTCATTCGCAGCTCTTCTTGCATTCCTCGGAGCAGTAAAACTTGCCCTTGACTTTTATTTTCGCAAAAGGAACATCCTTGCCGCACCAGTTACACTTCTTCATGACATAATTTTCTTGGCCAAAGTAATATCTGTGTGTGCCGGACCCGAGGCTTTACATAATGTTATAAGTCCTACAAAAACCAATCTAATTGAGTGCGAGGAAGGAATAGCGACAACGTTTACCTGGAACCTGAAATTTTGAAAATACTCAGGGAATCGAGCATGCCAATATCCGCGCTAGGGATCAATTTCAGGGTTAACAGCAAGTTCGACAAGATAATCGAATTAAACACGGTCAAGCACCACTTGAACGCCCTTGTAAAAAACAGGAAAGTCCTGGAAAAGGTCAAGGACGACACTGCGCATTATAAAATAAATACTAGAAAAAGTTAAGCTATCCTTAATTTGACGCCCAGATTTACAGCTTAGAAATTCTGTCTAATTTCTATCTAATATTTTCTGTGCTTAGGGTAACATTCTTTGCAATATACTGGTCTTCCTTCAGTCGGCTTAAAGGGAACTGTGGTCTCGTTGCCGCAATCGGCACAAGTTGCCTTATGCATTTCCCTAGGCCCGAAGTCTCTTCCAAATGCCATTTAATTCACTCCTTTTGAGAATATTCAGTTGGTGATTAACGTATTTAAATTATCGCTTTCCGGGAAATTCCCCGGCTGTCATACAGCCAGCAAATTCCTTAGCTCGCTGGCTTTGTCAGTCCTCTCCCAAGTGAACATGTTTTCGTCTCTGCCGAAATGCCCGTAACAAGCGGTCTTCCTGTAAATCGGGCTGAGCAAATTCAGATTTCTGATTATCATCCCCGGCCTCATGTCGAAAATCTTTTTTACAGCATCAACCAATTTCTCGTCAAGAACTTTCCCGGTGCCAAAAGAATTTATCATAACAGAAACTGGTTGGGCAACTCCGATTGCATATGCAATTTGAACTTCGCATCTGTCAGCCAGGCCGGCCGCTACAATATTTTTTGCAATATACCTTGCCATGTAGCTGCCTGAGCGGTCTACTTTGCTCGGGTCTTTCCCAGAAAAGCATCCTCCGCCGTGCGAACCGACTCCGCCGTAAGTGTCGACAATAATTTTTCGTCCAGTCAGTCCCGTATCAGCAAGTGTTCCGCCGATGACGAATCTTCCAGTCTCGTTTATGAAAAATTTCGTGTTGCCGTCAATCATGTTTGAAGGAATAACGAATTTAATCACATTCTCAACCACATCGTTTCTTAATTGCTCGCGAGAAATGTTTTCATCGTGCTGCGCTGCGATGACAACCGCGTCAATTCGTTTTGGAAATCCATTTTCATATTCGACCGTAACTTGTGATTTTCCGTCTGGTCTCAAGTAGGGAAGAATTTTTTGCTTGCGAACTTCTGACAATCTTTTTACAAGTTTGTGCGCAAGAACAATCGGAAGGGGCATAAGCTCGGGAGTTTCGTTTGTCGCGTAACCAAACATCAGTCCCTGATCACCTGCGCCCTGTTCTTCGGGTAGTTTGTTAATACCCATTGCAATATCTGGAGATTGCTCTTCTATCGAAACAAGAACTCCGCAAGTTTCCCAATCCAACCCATCTTTCGCATTATTCAATCCAATATCTTTCAAAACTTCTCGCACAATCCGCTTGTAATTAATTTTTTCAGTTGTTGTAATTTGCCCTGTGACAATAACAGTTCCCTGCATTATCAAAGTCTCGCAATCTACTCGCGCATTTTTATCTTGCGAAATCACAGCATCGAGTACTGCATCTGAAATTTGATCAGCAACTTTATCAGGATGACCCTCTGCTACAGATTCTGAAGTGAACAGATATTTAGAAGGCATTGAAACAAATTAAATACAACACAAATAAAGCTTTATTCACCAAACGTCCAGAGACTTGTAAAGACTCTTGAAAGGGATTCAGATGTTAAGATACTTCTCAGTACGAAGAGCTCGAATTTTTTATTTTTTAATTATTTGCCTTGAGGAGCTTTCAATTTCTCCAGTTGATCTTTAGACTTGTCGTGTGATTCTCTGGATATCTCTAAAGTAGATTCGATTTCATTTTCCAAATCTGGCCGTCTGTCTTTGATGTTTTCAAGAATGGAAATGTGCCTTGAAGTGTCTTCCACTACTTTTTCTAGCAAATCTCCAACATCTTTCCCATTCCTGCGTTCGATTTCCAACTGTTTGTCTGCATCGATGATTTCTTTCGCATACTCTATGATTGCTGTTTCCGCGGCGGCGGTTTTATTTTTTATTGCGACAGCCTTTGCCTCGTCCAATCTTTTCTCTGCATTTTCCAAATGCAGTCTTGCTTTTTCGTATTCTGTGCCAGCGGCGAGAAGCTGCACTGTTTCGATTGAACGCTTAAGTCCGTACAGCGGATCTCCAGGCAACGCATTTGTTGAAGAGACCATGGTCCCTACAAAAACAACTACAGACAAACTCAGAATGATTGCCCAGCGGTAATAAACTTTCGGGTGCAGGATTCTGTCGGCATTCTTGGTCAATCTGTAATAAATCCATTTGTGGCCTGGTCGCTCGATGCGTTCGACCAGTCCCGAACTTTGCAATAAAGATAAATGCTCGGAAACTGTAGTGACGTGCTTATTTAGAACGCGGGAAATCTCAGAAGCGGTCATCTGCCTGGCCTCCAAGGATTTTAGGATCGAGGCCCTAGTATCCACAGACATTGTTTTTAGCATATCCTTGGATAGTTTAATCTCGTCTTCCATATGTGTACTGTAATTTCTGTACGTATTTAATATTTTTATAATTTAGGGTCTGGACCCTAAATCTTAGTTTTGGTTTAAAAGCGACGGGCTGCAATAAAGTTTCGGTGATTGTATGGTGACAAAACTCTTCGCTATACTAACAGCATTGATGGTCAGCATAGGCTTTGTTCCAGCTGCATTCGGAGAAAGTGACATCAGTGCGAAAGGCTTTGCAGAAAATAAAATTACTGCAAACGGTAAAATAGTTACAGCAGGTGTTACTCCAGATTCTCCGATTTGGCCATTGGACGTAGCAGTTGACAGACTGAGTCTGATTCTGACATTTGACTCCACTGCTAAAGCTGAAAAATCCCTCGAAGTTGCACGTGAAAGATTGCTGGAAGTTAGAGAAATGGTTCTGAAAAATAAATTAGAGGCTGCTTCAAAATCAGAAGCTGAACACGAAGTAATGCTGAAAGTTGCGTCTGATTCTTCTGCAAAAATGAGCAGAAGTGAATCCAAAGAAAAAATTAAAGCTGAAATAGAAGAGCATGAAGAAGAAATCAGGGTTGTGAAAACTGATGTCAAAGTGAGGATCGAGATAAGAGGCAATGTTACTGCAGAGCAGAAAGCAGCGATTGAAGATTTCATAGACAAAATGCTTAGCACTACTAACGAATCCAAAGTAAGAATAGAGATAGGAATTAAAGGAGATCTTACAGCTGAACAGAGAACAGCGCTAGAAGATTTGTTGCTGAAGTTCAACAACAGCGAAACAGCTAGAATACGAATTAAAGTGCTTGCAAATGAAATAGCCGCAGAAGCTAAAGAAGAATTTCAATCGTTTCTAAGTCTTCTACAAGATAAGAGGGAAAGGGCTTTAGAACGACTAAATGATGCAAGAGAAGAAGTTGCCGAACTGAAAACAGAATTTTCTGCGTCGAGTCAAACAAATGCCACTTTGAGAAACTCCGCTGAAATCTTGTTCGAAGAGGCGCTAAGTCACTTGGTGCGTGCTGAAATCGCATTCAACGAAACAAAATACGGAGAGTCCTTTGGTCAAGCAACTGCATCGCTAAGACTTGCTGAAAATACCAAGCTAATAATTGGAGAGGGAGAAAATTGATCTCTCCCAGAATTTTTTTGTTTTATCCGAATCAACGATTGTAATTTGTAGGAATAGAAAACGAAAAGCTTCCGGTGCAACTTCCGTCCTGACGCTCGATTTTCAATTCTGTTTTGCTCACGAGCTGGACAAGTATTTTTCCAGAAAAGGATTGGCCTTCATAACAGTAAATATTTCCATCAGGAGTCACGCCTGTGAATTCACGGTTGACCAGTCCTGACGACTGCGGTGTAAACTCGAATTTTTCGGCAGTTATAAAAACTCCTCCAATAGATACCACTGACTTTGCCGTGTCTTCGTTGTCCTGCACAAACGCCAGATACTTGTCCCAGTCGGTTCCTAAGTCGGCGCGCGCATTGCCAAAGAACCAGTTACCCTTGAGAGTTCCAATTGCATCTTGCGCTGTTGTTCCGCACCGTCCATCGGTTCTGGCAAACAGGTCGAAAAATTTTGCCTTCATCGTGGCATTGTAATAGTCAAAGGGGCACTGAATGTGCAGAGATCTTGTGCCGTAGCGGTCCGGATTTGCGAAAGTGAGCGTCTTCCTCAGATCCAGGAGGCCAAAATCAAAATTTCCCTGCAGTCTTCCGACGCGCCCCATAAACTTTCCAGTTTCGACCGATTCGAGGGTTTCAATGTTGCATCTTTTCGACTTATCCTCTCCCTGAAACTTGCATTGAGACTCCGACACTATCTGCTGCAGCTCGGAAGAAATCTCTTTCACATGGTTGAAGTATCCTATCACGTCTTTGCACAAAGCAAACCATATTGTGTAATCCACAGGGTCTTGGGTGACGCCGTGGTCAAAGGTTATGAGCGTGATGTGCACATCTGCTGGCGAATATAATGGTATTGTGTCAGTCGTCTGGCCGCCCGCTGTTATGTGAAAAAATACATGCTCGGTGGGGAACGTATGCCCGGGAGGAGCAATATTTCCAAGAGGGGAAATTTCGGTAATTTTTCCTAGGTCGACAGGATTTGCAGAAAATAATTTTCCGCTGCAGTCTGGCAGGCTCTGCATCTCCTGATCAGAAGGAATTTCAGGATTTTCCCTGAAAGTGCTTCCCTGTGAAGGTCGGCTTTCGTGTCCGCTAGTAGTTTCGGTTTGCTGAGTTGCAGGCGGCAAAGCCGTTGTTTGTTGCGGGGTCTCCATGATTTTTTCCGAAAATAAGCTCATGTTTTGAAATGTTGTTGCAAAAAATGCAACGACACCGATGACGGCTATCGCCATTATCAAAATGACTTTTTTGGATAGACTGATCTTCATTAAAATAAATTTAGTTTTTTGACAGAAATAAAACCCATAAATAAATAGTAAATCTCTTAATGCTCCATAACACTTTTAAACCATCCACAACAATATTCTCTAATGAAATTTTGTGAGACCTGCGGGAACATACTCGTTATAAAAAGTTCCGCCGGTGGGAAAGTTTTTTCCTGCAGGAAGTGCAACAAGGAGTATCCACTGACTGAAGAAATTTCTTTTACATCCAACTACGGCGAGGAAAAAGTTGCAAAAGTTAACACCGAGGAAAGTTCAGAATTTGCGATTACAAAAATTCTCTGCCCGAAGTGCGAGAAAGAAGTTGAAGCCGAGTGGGCAATGCAGCAAACCCGCGGGGCGGACGAGCCGCCAACCAGGTTCTACCGCTGCAAGACTTGCGGAAACGTCTGGAGAGAGTACAGCTGATCACATGAATTTTGTCTTGATTGCCTTGGCGGTTCTTGCGTTTGTCCATGGTATCAGAGACGTATTGCAATACTATGGTAGGAAAAATTTTCTGACAGAATTTCTTCATTTTTACGGCGACAAAAGACTCGAGCTTCCGTCTGCAATAATTTCTTTCTCGATAGCGGTTTTGCTTTTTCTAGCCGGGCTCTTGCTAAGTTGATGTAATTATTAATTTGTTTAACCAAATATTGTTTGTATGAAAACTACGATGCACCTAATTATCGGGAACCACCCGAAGACAGGCAAAATAAAAGAGCGTACAACTCTGATCATAAAACTTCTGAAACAGAATGGTGGCAAGCTAGAAGCACAGCAACTTGAAGCTGCAATTGGGATCTCGCGCATAGAAAGGCCTGCGATGTTCTACAAGCCGCTGCATTTTCTGCGCAAATGGGATCTGATTCAAGTCCACAAAAAAGTCAATATCGATGAGAGTGGCAGGAAAAAATTTCAAACAACCTACGAACTGACCCCGGAATTTTTCTACAGGTACATAGAAAAAACCTTACTCGAAGTTGTGAAGAAAGAAATGGAAATGATTTGAGCCTCCTCAACAACAAAAGAATTCCATTATTGATTATATGATTGACATTTCTTCGCAAGAGAAAAATTTATTGTCTAGCTCTTCTCTTTAATTCTAGAAAGTTTCAACAAAACTCCGTCTACTGCGTGCGCGAGATCTTCTCCTATAGTTGTCAGTTTGATAATCTTTATCCTGCCCTTTTTTTCGAAATCAACCAGGCCGAAATCCTTGAACAAATCCAGCAATTTCACGGTGTGAGAATAAGTGCAGTCAACTTCCTTTGATATAACTGTAGCGTATTTGGGACCGCTGCGCAAACTTGAGAGCATTTTTACAGGTTTCGTTCGCAGAAAAAGTTTTGGTACAATTTTTTCCTTTGCCGCCACGTTCATACCTAATATTTTATTCGATTGAGTGATATTTATACTTAAAATATATTTGTTTTGTACCATATGTTATTAAACATATTATGAATAGTAAATGAAGTAAAGTATATTTTACTGTAAATTTCATCATGCGCGTGCAAAAGTTAAATCGGGATAAAAGAAAAACATGAGTATGGATGAAGTAATAAGGAAACATGCCCTGCTGAACGCCCTCGAGCACAACGGGACTGCGGACATTCATGCGGTATTGGGAAAGGTGATAGCCGAAATGCCCGAGGCAAAGGAAAGAATTAAGGAGGCCCTGGAAGAAATCAGGAAAATCGTCAAAGAAGTGAATTCTATTCCTTTTGACGAACAAAAAAGACGGATTGGCGAGTACAAAATCGAGGAGAAACCTGCGGAGAAAACCGGTTTGGCCGAACTGCCCAATGCAGTAAAGGGGAAGGTTGTGATGCGGTTGGCGCCTTATCCTTCCGGCCCGTTGCACATAGGAAATTCGAGGATGGTAATTCTGAATGACGAGTATGCAAAGCGCTACAAGGGCAGGCTCCTGCTGGTGATTGACGACACTATAGGCAGCGAGGAAAAATTCATTTTACCAGAAGCTTACAAGATGATAAAAAACGATTTGGCGTGGCTTGGAGTGAAATATCACAAGCTTGTTTTGAAGTCGAAAAGGTTGAAGATTTTCTACAGATTTGCTGAAACGCTCATCAAAAAAAATATTGCATACGTTTGCGAATGCGACATAGAAACTTTAAGAATAAATCGCAGAGAGGGAGTTGCCTGCTCGCACAGAATTTTTTCTGGCAAAGAAAATCTGGAAAGGTGGAAGAAAATGCTGGCTGGAAAATACAAAGAGGGGCAGGCCGTGCTCAGGCTTAAAACAGATATGCAAGATCCGAATCCCGCATTCAGGGACAGGGTCTTGATGCGTGTGGTTGAAAGGAAGCATCCTCTTGTAGGCAGGAAATACAAGGTTTGGCCGATGCTGGAATTTTCCTGGGCGGTTGATGACTATGCGCTTGGGATAACGCATGTGCTGCGCGGAAAGGATTTGGTAATAGAGGACATGATGGAAAATTTCATCTGGGACAAAATGGGTTGGAGGAAGCCCGAATTCATCCATTACGGATTTCTGCGGGTGGGAGATGCGAAGCTCAGCAAAACAGAATCTAGGAAGGCGATAGAGAAAAAAATTTATTACGGTTGGGACGACCCGAGGACGTGGAGTTTGATGTCGCTGAAACGCAGGGGCATACAGCCGCAGGCGCTGAGAAATTTTGTAATCGGCATGGGGCTGAGTCTTGCTGACGTCGCAGTGCCGGAAGAGATTTTGTACGCAGAAAACAGAAGGCTGATCGACTCGCAGGCAAACAGATATCTTGCTGTACTTGACCCCATAGAAATTTCCGTGTTGAAGTCCCCAAAAATCAAAAACATAAAAATCAATTTTCATCCGGACTTCCCAAAAAGGGGAAAAAGAAAAATACGCTTGGACGCGAAAAGGATTTTCGTCGAGAGGGAGGACTTCGAAAGGTTTTACGAGAAGGATGTCGGGCTCATAAACCTGTTTACAGTCAATTTGAAAAAAGATGCCAGGTTCGTTTCAAAGGAAATCAGCTACGACCTGCCAAAAATCCATTGGGTCTCCGGGCCGAGCGTGAAAATAAAAATCGTGATGCCGAACGGCAAGGCGATGGTAGCACTCGCGGAGAAAGAGGTCAAAAATTTGAAGAAGGGCAGCATAATTCAGTTTTACCGGGTGGGCTTTTGTAGGGTGGACAAACCTGGCAAAGAAACGGTTTTATACTTTACTCACAAATAAGTTTAAGCAAATGAGGTGTAAAGATGCCGAAAGCTTATGTCAAATTCAGCGTTACCAAGGAAGTTGGAGACAAGGTTCTGCAAGCAGTTGAGATTGCGAAAAACACAGGCAAAATAAGAATAGGGACTAACGAAACAACCAAGGCGATAGAAAAGGGAATTGCGCAGTTGGTTATTATAGCAGAAGACGTCGATCCGGAAGAAATTGTCATGCATCTGCCGGCTTTGTGCGACGAGAAAAAGATTCCTTACGTTTACATTCCGAGCAAACAAGAGCTTGGGCGTGCAACGGGAATCGATGTCCAGTCCGCGGCAATTGCAGTGGTCGATTTTGGCGAGGGAAAAAACTTGCTGAAAGAAATTTTAAAGGGAATCGAAGCTGCTGAAAAATAGGTGGTAGAGCGTGGCCGATGTTTCTTATCCTGCTGAAGTCTTGCAAATTCTAGGCAGAACCGGGGTAAGGGGAGTAATACAGGTTCGTTGCAAAGTTTTGGACGGGCCTGATCAGGGAAAAATTTTAACTCGTAACGTCATCGGTCCTATCAGGGAAAAAGACATTCTCATGCTTAGAGAAACCGAAATGGAAACAGCAGTAAGAATGGAACAGAGGTAATTGCATGCGCTGCTCTTTCTGCGGAACAAACATAAAAATTGGTGTCGGGAAAGTGTTTGTGAAAAACGACGGGACGATTTACTACTGGTGTTCGGGAAAGTGCGAAAAAAACCAGATGATGGGCAGAGGCAAAGCAAAACTTAAATGGACCAGAAACAAAAAATAATTCTTGTTGGGCCGGTAGGCCAAATGATTAATCAAATCAGGCCAACGGTAGACCGCCCGCATGGCATTTACTATAGCCAAAGTGGGAAGCTGCGGGTTCAAATCCCGCCCGGTCCACATTTTTTAAAAAGGTTTAAAAGTTATTCAGATAGAATATATTAGACATGTGATTTGGTGGGAAGCAGCAAAAAAGGAAAAGCAAAGGACTTGGACAAAGTTAAAGAAGACTCCAAGAAACCCGAGAAGAAAGAAGAAAAGCAGAAGTTCGTGCAGAAGGCAGGGCCCGAAGCGCTAGTCAGGGTTGCAAATACGGATTTGGACGGAGGGAAAAATCTGATTACTGCGATCAAGCACATCAAGGGAGTCAGCCATTTTTTAGCAAACGCGATCATCAAAGTCACCGGTTTTGATCCGCACAAAAGGCTCGGCGAGTACGGCCCGGCTGAAATACAGAAAATTGAGGAAGTGATAAAAAATCCTTCCGCGTTCGGAATTCCAGTTTTTGCCCTGAACAGGAGAAATGATCCTGCGACCGGACAGAGTTCCCACATCAGCGGGAGCGACATACTCACGGCAGCGAAGTTCGATGTTCAGAAGCAAGTTGACCTGAAGACGTACCGCGGATGGAGGCACATGCTCGGACAGCCTGTGCGCGGGCAGAGAACACGCAGCCACTTCAGGCTGGGCAGGGTTGTCGGTGTTTTGAGGAAGGAAATTAAAATCCAAATGACGAAGGCTGGGGTAGAAGCTCCTGCGGCGGGCGGAGCACCTGCGCCGGCTGCGGCGGCAAAGAAGGAAGAGAAAAAATAGTGATAGAATGAAGCGACAAAGGAAAAAATACGAAACCCCGGCAAAAAGATTTGACAAAAAAAGACTGGAATCGGAAAGGGGGATTTTGAAAATTTATGGGCTGAAAACGAAAAAGGAACTGTGGAGAGTCGAAGCGCAGCTGAGAAAATACAGAAGGCTTGCAAGGGAGCTTGCCGCCAAGCACGACAAGGAAAAGGAAAGGGTTCTAGTGCAGAAATTGGTTGGGGCCGGGATTTTGAAAGAAGGTTCGGCGCTTGACGACGTGCTGGGCATAAATTTGGAAGATTTTCTGGGCAGGAGGCTCCAGACTGTTTTGCTGCAAAGGGGTTTGGTGAACACGTCGAAACAGGCCCGCCAGCTTATCGTCCACGGCCATGTAAAAATCGGTGAAAGAAGAATTACTTACCCGAGCTATTTTGTTACAAAAGACGAAGAGGAAAAAATCCAGCTGCAAATTCAAGTTGTGAAAAAGGTTGAAACGAAGATCGAGACGGTGACGCAATGAAAGGGGAAAGAAGATGGGGAGTGGCGCACATACTGTCTACTGCAAACAACACGATAGTTCACATTACCGACCTAACTGGCGCGGAAACTCTGTCAAGGTTTACGGCTGGAATGATGACTGACAAGGACAGGGAGGGCGGAAGTCCTTTCCCTGCGATGCAGGCTGCAAGAAAAGCTGCCGAGGAGGCAATTGGAAAAGGTCTGACAGGTGTTAATATAGAAGTTCGCGCTCAGGGCGGTACAAAATCAAAATCGCCGGGTGCCGGGGCCCAGCCTGCGATCAGGGCAATAGCAAGAGCCGGATTAAGAATCGGAATGATCGAAGACGTGACTCCTGTTATTCACGGAAAAATGAAAGGCAAGGGTGGCCGCAGAGGCCGCAGAGTGTAGTTAGAAATCTTTAAATTGTTTCAAAAAGCAAATTAACTGTTATTGTGATGCAATGAAAGTTGAAGTTAACAACAAAACCGATTCTGAAATTCGTTTTGCAGTCGAAGGCGTAAAGCCGTCGTTTGCTTCCGCCCTGCGCAGAATTATGCTGTCGGAAGTTCCGACCTTGGCTGTAGAATGGGTGGACTTCAAGAAAAACGACTCCGCTCTTCCGGACGAAGTTGTTTCAAACCGCTTGGGTCTGGTTCCGTTGACTTTTGATGCAAAATCTTACAACCTGCCAGAGGAATGCAAGTGCGGCGGAAAAGGTTGCAGCAATTGCCAAGTAAAACTGACGCTGAAGAAAAAAGGTCCTGCTGTTGTATATTCAGGAGATCTGAAGTCTGCTGACAAAGATGTCAAACCGGTTTACGAAAAAATTCCTATCACAGAATTGTTTGAAAATCAGGAAATTCAATTCGAGGCTACCGCGCAGCTTGGAATCGGAAGGAAACATGCAAAATGGCAGGCGGCAGTAGTTGGTTATGATTCTGAAACTGTTGGCAAGAGCGACGAAGAGAGTTTTAAATTTACTGTAGAAACTTCAAGCGGATTGAAGCCGGAAGAGATTGTTTCTACTGCGGCAGAAATTCTGGAAAAGAAAATGAGCGAGTTCGTCAAGCAGATCAAAAAATTAAAATAAGCTTATAAGTTTACTAATTCTGAAAACCAAATATTCATTTACGCAGGGGTCGCCTAGTCTGGCAATGGCGCAGGACTTAAGTTGTCGAACGGAACTTAAGTTTTGAAAAAAAGATGATATGAGAAATCCTGTGGGTTAGTCCCTTCGTGGGTTCGAATCCCACTCCCTGCACAAAAATTTAAACTGAAAAACTGATTTCTAATTATGGTTGTTGGTGGAATCTGCGCTAGTTGCAAACGTTATGCGCACGGTTTGTTAACTTGCAAGACATGCCACTCACGGGTTTGTCCGGAGTGCTTCATGGGAATGTTCTGCAAAATCTGCCAAGGAAAAAGAATGGTTTGATTATTCGACTTCTATTTTCAATTTGCTTCTAACTTCTTTGGGTATTTTGTCGGCAACAAAAGAAGGCAGCATCACGCCTTCTTTTAACGGAACATATGTAATTGAGCGCGATTGTTTGTCGAAGTAAAGTAATACGTAGTCGCCGACGTCTATGCCAATTTCTTCCATAATTCTAACTGGAAGTGTAAGTCTGTGATTCAAACCGATTTTATAGGCGTCGACAAATTTTCCATATGGCATGCAATCAAACTCAGAATTATTTAATTTAGAATTTCATCAAGCTTTCTACAAGCTTCTGAGTTGCTGCTTGAGATTCTTCATCAGTTGGTTTTAACATTTCTGTTACCAGTCGCTGGATAGTTTTCTTTTTCTCTGCGTCTCCCATCTCGACTATTGCCTTGAACGGACCCTCGACTTTGCCGTACATTTCTTTTACTGCGTCCAGTTCTTTTTTAATTTCAATAAGTGCAGACCAGAGTTGCGCAACTTTCACGTCTTCAGAACGGGTGTAGGCTCCTTTGTGGAATTTTGCAGACTCGATTAAGCTTGCAAGCGTTTGCTGCGCTTCGGGGATTAGAAATTCTTTCCAATCTTCTTTTTCGTCCTTGCCGAAAACCATCAAACCACTACTTTTGGTATCGATTGTTAAATTTAAATCCTTAATTGCGGAAATGCTTTTAAGTATTCATTAGAAATTGGGGAAAAGTTTAAGTGAGTTTATGAAGAGCGGAGATTTTGTATTGGTAGACTTTGTCGGCAGAATAAAAGACACTGGCGAGATTTTTGACCTTACTGTGGCCGATGTTGCGAAAAAAGAAAATGTCTACAACGAAAAGATAAGCTACAAGCCGATTACCGTGATCGTCGGAAGCGGCCTGATTATCAGAGGTCTGGAAGAAGCAGTGGAAGGCATGCAGATTGGCGAAAAGAAAAAACTCGAAATTCCTCCGGAAAAGGCTTTCGGAGAAAGAAATGCGAATCTCATAAAACTAATTCCCATGTCGAATTTCGTAGAGCAGAACGTTGACCCTGAGCCCGGGAGCTACGTAACTATAAACAACCTCAACGGGCGGGTCATAAGCGTCGACGGCGGCAGAATAAAGGTTGATTTCAACCATCCGCTGGCCGGAAAAAAGTTGGAGTACGAACTTGAAATCAAATCCGAGATCAAAGACGCTGGAGAAAAACTGAAATCCGTGGTGAATAATTTTACTGGAATCGACCTGGCTGATATGGATATGTCTATTGCCAACAAGGAAGCTGAAATTTCCTTCAAGAAAAAGCTGGACATCCCAGTGAGGACAAAGCAAAGCATTGCAAGCGTCGCCCTGAAATGGGTGGGTGATTTAGAAAAATTAAAATTTTTGGATGTCTACACCAAGTAAAGCATTTATCTTTAGTTTTAGGAAATAATTATATCTGATTTTATGGGAATCAAACAGCTTTCTGACAAATGGCAGGAAAAAAGCAGCGCTGACGACGCAGAACTGCGCGAGCTGCTGGAGAGCAGGAAGACCCAGATAAAAGTTGTCGGGTGCGGGGGCGCTGGCAACAACACGATCACCCGTTTGATGCAAGTTGGCATCCAGGGTGCCGAGACTGTTGCTGTGAACACGGACGCGCAGGACCTGCTGTATACCGACTCGGATAGAAAAGTTTTGATCGGCAAAGAGCTCACCGCCGGTCTGGGCGCGGGCGCGGATCCGAACTTGGGAATGGAAGCTGCAAAAGAAAGCAAGGATGATCTGAAGAGGGTGCTGCAGGGCGCGGACATGGTTTTTCTGACTTGCGGGCTGGGGGGAGGGACCGGAACTGGCAGCGCTCCTGTCGTTGCCGACATAGCGAAAAAACTGGGCGCATTGACTATTGCTATAGTTACCCTTCCGTTCACGATGGAAGGCAAGCAGAGAATGGCCAATGCAAGGCTGGGACTGGAAAATTTGGAAACTGCTGTCGACACTCTGATAGTTGTACCCAACGACAAGCTGTTGGAAATTGTCCCTGACGTTGCCATAGCTACCGCGTTCAAAGTGGCTGACGAAATTCTTGTTAACGCAGTAAAGGGAATTTCAGAGCTGGTTACAAAACCCGGGCTGGTCAATTTGGACTTTGCCGACGTTAGAGCAGTTATGGGCCAGGGCGGTCTGGCGATGATCGGTGTCGGCGAGAGCGACACGGACAACCGCGCGTTCGAGTCGATCGAAAAGGCTTTGAACAACCCTCTGATAAACGTAGACATAAGCGGCGCGACAGGAGCTTTGGTAAACGTTGTTGGCGGCCCCGAAATAACAATCCGCGAGGCGCAGCAGATTTGCGAAATGGTTTCGTCGAAGCTGTCCGAGGACGCGAAAATAATCTGGGGAGCGCAGGTCGACAAATCGCTCGGGGAAGGGGTGAGAACGATGCTCGTCGTGACCGGAGTCAAGTCGCCGCAAATTTTCGGCCCGGAAAAGAAATGGACGAAGGAAAGCAAGAAAAAAGTTGATGAGTTCCTTGGCGTCGAGTTCATCGAATAAAAATTTTCAAGTGATTCTATGGATTTGAAATTAAGAGAAAGGATAGACAGTTACATACGAGTATTGAACATTGCGAAGAAACCGGACAAGGACGAGTTTTTTCACACAGCAAAAATTTGCGCAATAGGAGCTTTCGTTGTTGGCATTGTCGGATTCTTGCTTTACATAGTTTCAATACTTTTCTTGAGCTGATTGGATGAAGTTGATTAAATGATATTCACTGTAAAAACCGTGGTCGGGAGAGAGAACATAGTCATCGATGCTATAGCTGCGAAATCCAGAGCTGAAGGAATAAAGGTGCAGTCGCTGGTCCATCCAGAGGAAATCAAAGGTTACGTATTTATCGAGGGCGAACTCTCTGAAGTCGAGCGTGCTATCCAACTGATACCGCACATCCGCGGAGTGATAAAATCCCCTGTTGAAATTTCGCAGTTGCAAAGGTTCTTGCAGCCGAGAAAAGTAGAGGTCGAGCTGGGGCTCGGCGACATCGTGGAAATAATAGGCGGACCCTTCAAGGGAGAAAGGGGCAAGGTCACCAGATACGACAAAATAAAGCGTGAGACCACGATAGAGCTTCTGGAGGCGGCAGTGCCTATTCCCATCACTGTTTCTGTCGAATTCGTAAAAGTCTTGGAGAAGGCTAAGAAATAAATATTTGGAATTTCCTTGTGATTAGCATGGGAAGAAAAGAGACTCTTGATTTGTTGGTGGAAGGGGGCAAAGCATCACCAGGACCGACGTCCGCCCCGAAATTGTCGGCGATGAAAGTGAACATCCAGGAAATTTTTACAGAAGTAAACGAGAAAACAAAGGACTATGCCGGGATGCAAGTGCCGGTGAAAATTGTTATTGATGCCGATACGAAGGAGTTTGAGATAAAAGTTGGCACTCCGCCTGTTTCTAGTCTGATCAAAAAAGAATTGGGCGTCGAACTTGCGAAAATCACCGAGGAAGAAAAAACCAAAGGAAAGACTTCTGTAGGCGATTTGAAATTCGAATCGATAGTAAAAATAGCAAAGATGAAAAAGGATTCGCTGCTTGCAAAAGATTTGAAAGCCGCTGTCAAGCAGATACTTGGCACGACAGCGAGCATGCCTATGACTGTCGAAGGCAAAAAAGGCAAGGAACTAATCAAAGAAGTTGACGATGGCAAATGGGAGCAGGCGTTGAAATAAAACAGCCGCAGAAAGACGCGCGCGGGGAAGTCTTCAAAATTACTGTCGGCGACCGTGAATTTTTATTTGTCACCACAAACAAAGGTGCGTCGAGGGGAGGACACAGCCATAGACTTGCGATAAAACACATTTTCGTTTCCGGCAGTTTCGTGTACAGATACATTGAAAATGGCAAAGAGCTGGAAAAAACTGTGAAAGCTGGAGATGTCATTGACGTCGAACCCGGCACCGTGCACATGCTTACAGCATTGGAAGATTCCGTTTTCGTCGAGGAGCAGCCAAGGGGACAAGTGACAACAAACTATCCTCCGTGGAGAAAGATTGTTGAAGAATTCTTAAGAAATAATAAAGAGTAAAATAAAAATATTTTATGTACACTCGGCATCCACCTTGGTATGCGGATGTAAAAAAACAGCAATTTCCTAGATTATCAGGTGAAATCAAAACCGAAGTAGCAGTAATCGGTGGCGGAATCACAGGCACCAGCACTGCATACCACCTGGCGTCTCGCGGCATAGGGGTTACCCTGCTCGAGGCAAACACGATTTGCAGTGGGGCAAGCAGCAAAAATTTTGGAATGCTGGTTCTAGGCACTGAGCACGATTTCGTCGAGGCAGTGAAAAAATTTGGCCTTAAAAGGGCGAGTTCTGCTTGGTTCGCAACTAATGATGCGTTGCTAGAACTAGCAAAAATTTTGAAAAAGGAAAAAATTGAATGCGGTCTCGAGCGCACCAGTTCATTGAATGTCGCACTGCATGAAAGGAATTTGGAACCGTTGCAAAAAGAATACCGTTCGCTGAAAAAAGCGGGATTCAAGGTCAAGTGGTTTGAAGGAAACGCACTACAGCGAATAGTCCACTCTCCATTGCTGTTGGCTGCGGTATACAGTCCTTACGACTCCCAAGTGTTGCCAACGAAACTGGTCCAAGGTCTTGCGCGCACCGCGACTCAGAAAGATGCAATTGTCTTCGAACATAGCCGCGTTTTGAGCATCAGAAAACACAAAGACGTTTTCCATCTAAGAACGCGAAGAGGAGTTGTGATTGCTGAGAAAATTATTTTTGCCACAGAGACATCCACGCCAGTGAGTTGGTTGCCTGCCAACCTGCACATTCGAAGAGACTTTGGTCTTGCCACAGCTAAACTTCCGAAAAAGTGGTTCGATGTTCATTGGCCCGGAAAAGAATTGTTCTGGAACTTTGGTGTGCATTATCACGCTTTCAGAAAATTCGATAACAGGATTCTGTTTTTCGGCACAGAGGGCGCAAGAAGAAGTTTTCAGGAATTCTTCCCCAAATTAAAAATGCGGGCAACTCACAACTGGAGGTGCAGGGTAGCTGGTTTTCCTGATCAATGGCCGCGAATTGGGCCGCACTCGAAACATTCTGGTGTTTATTTCTCGGCCGGTTACCGCGGGCACGGTCTCGTGTTCGGATTCATGGCAGGAAACATTTTGGCCGAACACATTGCCGGGAAGAAGAACAAATGGTACAATCTGTTCAAACCATAATCGCATAAAACTTTAAAAAGCTTACAACCTAACAATTATTCTATTACTGCT
>CAZYHQ010000002.1:0-86380 GCA_964646855.1 uncultured archaeon | reverse complement strand
ATTTTTTCCGCGGTTGGTGCAGCTTTCAGAAGCCTGGCTTGTGCGGGAAACGTTGTCGTGTCCTTAGTTCTGTGTGACAGCAAGACGTGGATCAAAACTTCAAACGGTTTTTCGCGTGGGACTTTGACTCTGTACCTTTTCTGCAAGATTTTTACAATTGCTTCAGCCTCAGACATAAAATCAACGAAAAGCTTATCTGTTTCTTTGCGTTTTAATTTAATACTTGTTTGCTTTACTTATGTCTTGCAACATGCTGTATACTCCTGCCGTGTTTAGAGGTGAGTCTCTTGATTAAAGCTGTCATTTTTGATTACGGCGGCGTTCTGGTAGAAGATAACATCGAAGAAATTAGCGAAGCTATTGCTAAAAAAATTAACAAAGATTTTATAGAAATTCGATATAAGATCAAAAAATTCTTGCGTAGTTTCCAGAAAAGTAAACTATCACAGAGTGATTATTTCAAACTGATTTCAAAATCACTAGATGTCGATTCAAAAAAATTAAAAAAAATCTGGATAATGGAGAGTAATAAAACAAGGGGCAACACACAAGTCGAAAATTTGATTAAGAAATTAAAAAGAAAAGGCTATAAAATTGCATTGTTATCAAACACAATTCCATATGGCAGATATCTGAAAAACCATCTTCGACTTTTTTCAGTTAAAGTGTTTTCAAAAAATAACATGAGAAAGCCGGAATTGGCAATTTATAAATTGGTTATAGAAAAACTTTGTGTACAACCAAAAGAATGCTTGTTCATTGATAATCGAACGGTAAACTTAGTTCCGGCTAGACGAATTGGTATGAAAACTATTCTATTTGAAAGCCCGCAACAGCTGGAAAGTGATGTTGCAAAAATCCTAAAGTTGTGATTTGAATGGTATTTGATTTGTTGAATCCTGAATTGCAAAAACTGGTTGCAAAAAGATTCAAAGAACCTACACCGCCGCAGAAGTTGGCCATACCTGCAATACTTTCAGGGCTGAATGCTCTAATAATTTCCGAGACCGGAACCGGAAAGAGCGAGGCTGTAATGCTGCCGATTTTTCATTTTATAATGACGCAAAAATCTAAACCCGTATCTGCTTTGTACATAACGCCTATGAAATCCTTGAACAGAGATTTGCTGGACAGATTTATATGGTGGGGGAACCAGACCGGATTGGAAATTTCTGTCAGGCATGGGGACACATCGCAATACGAAAGAAAACTGCAAGTTGAATTTCCACCCGCTATGCTGGTAACAACTTTGGAGCAGCTGCAGCCCATGCTTACTGGAAAAAAAATTCGAGAGCTTTTGAGAAATGTCAAGTGGATTATTCTTGATGAGGTGCACGAAGTCGTCGATTCCAAACGCGGTGTGCAACTAACCGTGGCTCTAGAAAGATTGAGAGAGTTGTGCGGAGATTTTCAGCTGATCATGCTCTCTGCAACTGTTTCAGATCCGGAAAGTGTGTCAAACTTTTTTGCAGCAGGAAAAGTTGTAAAAATACTGAAAGCTGACACGACAAAACAGATGGAAATCAAAGTTATTTATCCCAAAACTGAAACTAAGGATTCGTCCATAGCTAAGAAAATTTTTTCGTCGCAGGAGACTGCGGCTAGACTGCGAACAATTATGGAGTTGATAAAAAATTCTCGGTCAACGCTAACTTTCACAAACACAAGGGATTTTGCGGAGATACTTGCCAGCAGGATAAGGACCATAGACAGGAAATTCCCAGCTGCAATCCACCACAGCAGCTTGAGCAAGGAAGTAAGGATACAAGCGGAAAAAGATTTGAAGCAAGAAAAATTGAAATCATTAATATCTACAAGTTCTTTACAGTTAGGAATAGACATCGGTTCTGTTGATTTGGTTTTGCAGTACATGAGCCCCAGGACTGTAAGCCAGCTTGTGCAGAGAGTGGGCAGATCCGGTCACGAACTCTCGAGGATTAGCAAAGGTGTAATAATTGCTACCGACGAAGACGACATTTTCGAGTCCGCTGTAATTGCAAGAAAAGCTCTGGCTGGCGAGCTGGAGGAGACACGCTTTCATGAAAAAGCCTACGATGTTCTTGCCCACCAGCTGATTGGTCTGACATTTGATTTTGGAAAAGTTGAATTGGACAAGGCATACAACCTTGTAAAGCGCGCGTACCCGTTCAGGAATTTGTCGCATCAAGAATTTTTGGACGTCTGCAAGCAATTGGAAATTTTGGGCTTGGCATTTTTGAACGGTTACATAAAGAAAAAGCGCAGGGGATTCGAGTATTATTTCACAAATTTGTCGACGATACCAGACATAAAACAGTACAGAGTATTCAACATGCTCAGCAATACATTCGTTGGCGTGCTCGACGAGGAGTTCGTTGCTCTGCATGGTGAGCCGAACACAACTTTTATTCTGAAGGGAGAAGCTTACAGGATTGTTGCAGTTGAAGAGGACAGGATTTCTGTAGAGCCTGTGGAAGATATAGAAGCTGCTATACCTGGCTGGGAAGGTGAACTGATACCCGTGCCCCATGACGTGGCGTCAGAAGTCGGGCAACTCCGTGAGTTCGTTGCACAAAATTCGAAAAAAATTTCGTCAAACGAGCTTGTGGCAGCATTGCAAAAAAAATATCCGATAGATGAAAATTCAGCAAAAAAAATAATTTCGGTTATAAAGAGCCAGATGAAGTACGGTGTTGTACCTACAGACAAAACTATTTTGGCTGAAGACTTTGAAAATTTATTGGTGATGCATACATGCTTTGGCACAAACGTGAATGAAACGCTCGGCAGATTTCTAACTGCATTATTGACTGCACGAATTGGTTCTGTGACACTGAAGACCGATCCTTACAGAATCATGATACAATTCCAGAAAAAAAATGTCGAGCTTGTCAAGGAAATTTTGTTCAGCACTAATCCTGAACACTTTAAAGGTTATTTGGAAATGAGTTTGACCAAAAGCGAGTTGTTTGGCTGGAAATTTGTTCATGTTGCAAAAAGGTTCGGGGCGATTGCCAGGGGCGCGGAATTGGGCAGAGTGAGGATGCAAAGAATTGTTGAAGACTACGTAGGCACACCGATCTACAAAGAAACACTGAAAGAACTCGAGACTGAAAAACTTGACATTGAGAGGGCTGAAGAAATTTTGAAAAAAATACAGAGAAAAGAAATTGCTGTGATTTTCAAACCAGGATTGTCTCCACTTGGCAGAATTGGCGTGAAGCACAAGTACGCAGAGGTTATTGGTCCTGAAAAGCCCGAGGCAGAAATTTTCGAGCTGTTCAAGGACAGGTTGATGAACACAAAAATCAGACTTGTCTGCATGAATTGCGGCGAATGGGAGGAGGTTTTCACGGTAAAAGACGTCAAGGATAATTTGAAGTGCAGGAAATGCGATGCACGGACTATTGCTGTGTTGAAAGAACATTTTGCCGGAGCTAGCAAAATTGTGAAGAAAGCTTTGAAGAAAAGGCAGATGACTGAAGACGAAAGATGGAGATACAACCGCGCACTGAAAAGAGCAGATTTGTTTTTGGTTTACAGAAGGAAAGTTGTAATCGCGTTGGCAGCAAGGGGAGTCGGACCGGATACGGCAAAAAGAATTCTTGCAAAGTTCCACAAAACCGAGGACGACTTGTTGAGAGACATACTGCAAGCGGAAAGGCAGTTTGTAAAGACGAGGAGATTTTGGGCAGTATAGTCTAAATGAAATCTAACTCAGTTTGTACCTGGCGGTGGCACTCTAAGATCAAAAATTAATGTTTGGCCATTGATTGTCGCCTTGTATACAGGATAACTTGTAAAATTAAAACCCTCTTTTACACATCTTTCTTTTGGTAATAGACCGTGCGCACAATATGCTGGCGGATAAACTGCAAAATCTTCAACAACTGCTGTGTACCATAAAATCAAACCTTCGGTTTCATTTGTAGCAATGTTTTTACAAATTTTTCCTATGCCTAGATCGTATACTTCTAATCGCATACTAGTCTCACCACCCTTGACAGGATAATAGGTAGTAAGTTCTTTAGAAAACTCTTTTGATGAAACATTTATTGACATTTCTTTAAAAATACAGGTTCTCTTGAACTGTGGTGAATCATGAAAGCATTCTGAAAAGTCTTTATTGTAATAAAAATTTCTGACAAACGTCTTATTTGGAAATGTGCAACTTAATGGTTCTTTAGGAAAGATATAGAAAGAAGTTGTTTGACCAGAATTTAAAGAAAATATTGATAAATTAGCTCTTCCTTTGAGATTTTGAAAACCTCTTCCAAATTGATAATCAGCAACAAGATTATTTAGTGTGACTTTGCCATCATTTCGTAAATTAATCTGAATGTATTCTCCATTTGGCTGCACTACTGGCCAAAATAAAGGCTCTATAGACAAACTGGGCTTAGGTGGGTGAATATAGTTCGCAATTAAGTCTTCTGGAGAAAATTCCGTTAGTCCTTTAATTAACCCCCCAATAAACATACCAACAAAAATTAGTAAGATGCCGAAGATAATTTTTTTTGTTGACATGACAAATAGTTGTATATCTAAATCATTTATAGATTTGCTAGTTTGAATACGAGTTTTTTATCATTTCTTTATCAACTTTACCCTAGACAATTTCGATTTTAGTTCAGCCTCACGAGATTCGTACTGTTTCATCAAGTCGCTGTAAGTCTGCTTGTCGATAGAACCTTTTTTGTAGTAATTGGTTTGCGCGTCCTTTTTCATCTTGTCTATTCTGCCAAGCTCTTCTCTCATTTTTTGTGCGCCTGTTTTCACAGAAAACTTTTGGTAAGACCGGTAACCCAAATAGGCAAACGGGCTGGCTCCCAATGCCACCGCCCACCAGTATTGCAGCAGCAAATAGAAAAATGTTATTTGGCCGATGAATAAAATTCTCTGCAGGGCCGCGGAATTTTGGAATGTGTCTGCCGCTGTGAGTTGCATCTTCCACTGCCCTTCTTCGCTTTGCTGTATTTTGTATTCCGCGTAGTACATTCCTGGCTCGGTTTCCTTCAAAAATATTTTTTCGCCCGAAGGACTTGCTGTTTCCAGACTCCCGGATCTTACTGCAGTTCCGTCAGGATAATAAGCTCTGGCTGACAGCTTTACAGTTTCGCCAGCTACAAAATCCGTTTTTGTCGGCGACAACAAGTCAATTTTAATTTTTGCGGGATTGACTTTCAAAAGAATGAAATTACCCCCGGCCTTCACAGAGCCTTTCACTTCTTTTTTGCCTTCTACAACCAAACTCACGTTCCCTGTCGGGTGCTCCCATCCTATGTTATAATCAGTGGAGTATACCCCGGACGAGGTTTCGTTAAGCTCTATTAAATCACCTGTCGGTGTCTTCAGGGATACGTTAGATCCGCTGACAGGAGTGTTGCCTTCTGAGATTTCAACTGTGGTTTTTATTAATTCTCCTCTGGAATAGGACAAACCCTCCGCAGGACTCAAAAACTTAACATAGTAAAAGCCACCCGCCGGTGGGGTTTTTACAGGTATAGTCAAATTTTTTGAAACATTATTTTTGAAACTGTCTATCAACAGCAGATTGACATTCCAAGTACCTTCCGGGTCACCGAAACTGATCGGGTAAGTCGCAAAAAAGTTTCCTTGCACCCCCAATGGTGCATCGACAGAATATTGCCAAAGACCAGATGAAAATAAAATTTTCACGTCGCCGCCGTAAACGGAGGTTTTTGGCTTGCTCTTGACTTCACCAGAAATTTGCATTTCTGTGCCCTTGGTGTATTCGCTCTTGTCAAAAGTTATGTTGACATCCAATTTTGGATCAACGTTTATTTTCAACTCAGTTACTGTGCCTGTGTACCCGTCCTTGGAAGCGACCAAAATAATTTTATACTCGCCTTCGTGCCAAGATTTAATTTCGATGTCATTGCCGTATATGCCGTCGTTGGTCTTTTCGTCGTTGTGCAGACCATCGTCATACAGCCTGTATGTAAAAGAAAAAATTTCTGCTTGAGCTACAGCATCAATCAAATTGTCTGCGCCCGAGGTCAACTTCACCCTTATATTCATCGTCTCTCCCCGCCTGAAAGACTGACCATCCAACGGCTGAAGTAATTGTAAAGTTGTTGACAGCAAGTTTGCAGCAACTGGTGTTGTTGCAGTTGTGGTGGTGACATTTGTTGCAGTTCCGCAATCCTGTGGGCAACTGGAAGTTGTTTCGCTGCCTTCGCATACAGCGTCTCCACAAGCAGGATCGACAGTTACAGAGGTTGCAGAGGATGTCTGGCTTGCTACGTTATTTGCGCTTGCGGTTACTGTTATGCCGTAACTACCAACAGAATTTGCGGATACGGTCCACGATTTTGTACAAGTAGTTCCGGCCTGCCAATTTCCACACCCCTGAGGATTACCAGAGCTTGTGCTCAAACCAGACGGCAAGTTTGCTGTTAGCTGACCTCCAGTGCATTTTGCTTCTGAGCAAGTAGATGATGCAGTCAACGTGAATGTAGAACCCTTCGAAAAAGACGAACCGCCAGCTGGACTGCTGATGGTAGGTATGCCTACAACCTGAGCAAAAACGTAAGAAGTAAAATAAAATGCAAAAACCGTCAACAGGATTGCGAAAAATACTTTCCTCATCAATTTAATTTAGCATTAGGAAAGATTAATTTGTTTTCTAGGCCTTGATTCCTTCTTCCATGAAGACCGGCTCGTTCGGGAATACAACAATCCCATTATCTCCGACCTCGAAGGGGACTATTTTTTTCTCGTGCTTAACCCCGCGCATTTTAAGGACTTCGCATGCTCTCACCCTTGCGTTCCCGTGCTTTACATTGTAAAAAACTATCACGCCGTCAGCAAGAAACTCCTCTATTCCTGTCCTCGAATAAACTGTCGGCACCTGGTCTGTTTCTGAAATCAGAAAACTTGTTACTCCAAGTTTCTCGAAAAATTTAAACAGCTGCTCAATGTAAACTCTGTATCCGCCTTCTATGCCGTAAAACGCCGCGCCCAATGCAGACAAAGAATCCAAAACGATTCTGTCCGGCCTGAAATCTTCTTCAAAAATTTCTGGTATTTCTTCAATGTCAATCAGCAGTTCGCCTTTTGCTTTTGCAAGCATGGCCTCGACAGCGCGGGAGATCTTGAACGGGTCTACTCGCATAATTCTCAACGAGCCTTTGATGTCTTTTAAATTCCAACCGAAGTCTTTCATGTGCTCTTTCAGCCTTTCCACAGATTCCTCGAATGAAACGTACAAGCATTTCTCCCCGTTCAGAGCGCCGTAATACAAAGTCTGCAAACAGAAAATTGTTTTTCCAGAGCCTGGCCCCCCGGCTACCAGATTGGAAACTCCTTTTGGAATGCCCTTTGTCAAGAGTTCGTCGAATCCCGGCACGCCAGTTTTGATCCATCTGGGTTTGAAAATTTTTTCTTCCTTTACAGGCAGAGCTTGAATCGCTGGTTGAGCGGGAATCGCAGGGCGTTTTTTAATTTCATCCACAACGGGCAGTTCTTCGACTACTGCAGTTTCTGATTTTGCTCTTTCTTTTTGCTTCCTGTTTATGTAGTCCCTGTATTCCGCTTGAGACCTGTGCTCTTTTGTTTTTTTTTCCCGCTGACGAAAAGGCCACCACATAATAAAAATATGCAGAAGTTAAATTATATTCCTTAAAAAACCAAATAATACTCAATGATAGGACAGGCTTTGAGCACCGGAATCCAAAAATTCGACGACTTTTTGGGAGGCGGAATACCTGAGACAACCTCTGTTTTGCTGCTTGGTCCTCCGAAGTCGGGCAAGACTTTGCTCAGCTCGCAATTTCTTTTCGAGGGCTTGAAAAACAACGAATACGGAATTTGCATCATAACAAACCAGTTCCCGGAAAAATTTGTCGAAGAACTTTCCAGATTCGGCGATTTGGACCCGATTCTGCAAAATGGGTTGCTGAGATTTGTCGACTGTTATTCTGTTCATGTTGGGATAGAAAAGGGGAATACTGTGTTCGTTATCCGAGTTAATGGTCCCACTGCTTTGAGTGAAATAAGCATAGCCTTTTCTGAAATTTTGAAAAACATAAAAGGGGGGAACAAGGTAAGAGTGGTCCTTGATAATGTTTCCACACTTTTGTTGTACAATTCTCCGAATTTGGTTGCAGAATTTGTACAAGTCATGAATGGAAAAGCGAAATCTGCGGGTGCGAACCCCCTGTTCATTGTCGACGAAGGTTCGCACGACGAAAAGCAAATTGCAACACTCTCTTCCATACTTGATGTGATAATACATTTTAAAGAAGAAGGAACACAAAATTATATTGAGATAAAGGGCTTGGGTAACCAAAGCAAAAAAATTTACTATTGGATCAAGGACGGAAAATTCGAATTCAGGCAGGAGACGTAAATGACATTAGAAACTTTGATAATAGATTCCATTTCAATCGCGGTGTTCTTCTCGGCCATAGCAATAATGTTCTACATTTTGATTGACAGGCTGAAAGGAATGCAGAAGCCCCCATTTTGGATTTACATCTTAGGAGGATTCATTGCGATAACGCTACATGATGTGTTGGCGACATTACAAGTTCCCTTGCTGCAGCCGTCCCTGGTGTCTGCAATAAGACTTGTTGGCAACTTGCTTGTCCTTTACGGAGTTTACAAACTTCTCAAAAGTTTTACGGCAAACATAAAGTACGACAAAAAATTGTCCAGCTGAATTATCGTTTTATTTTAATATTCTTCTCAAATTTCCTGACCTGCAAAATTATGAAAACCAAGATTGCTACCACGGCTGCAATCATATAGGCTCCAACGCCTGCAGCCAGACCCACTCCTGCAACAGTCCACAAGCTTGCGGCGGTCGTCACGCCGCTGATGTGCCCACGAGATGCGATTATGCTGCCCGCACCGATGAATCCTATGCCGGTCACTATTGACGCTGCAATCCTTGCCGGATCAATTTGAAAATAGAAAATGGATAGTGTTGTGAACGATGCCGAACCGAGGCTTACAAGCATGTGAGTGCGCAAACCAGCCGGCCTGCGGGTCAGTTCTCTCTCTATTCCAACCACTGCTCCAAGAATCGTTGCGACGACCAATCGCAAAATTATTTCCAGCGAAGCAGAATCCAAGGCAAATACCATGATTAAAGTTTGTTTTTCGCTAAATAAATTTATAAACGTCCAAACTAAATGTTGTCTATGCCTGGGAAATTCATCGTGATTGAGGGAATTGATGGCGCGGGTGGGGAGACTCAGACAAAACTCCTGATAAATTTTTTAGAGCATATTGGGAAAAATGTTTTGTTCGTCACGTATCCTGATTACAGCGGGGCAATCGGCAGAATCATTCACGGCTTTCTGCACAAAGAATACAACTTTCCTGCAGACGTGCAATTTGCTTTGTACGCAACCGACATGGTTAAAGACAAGCAAAAAATCCTGAATGCGCTCAAGGAAAATCGCATTGTTGTCGCCAACAGGTATATTACAACCACGCTGGCATACCAATCCGCTGGGGGGTTTCCTGTAGAAAGGGGGTTGGCATTTGCAAGAAATTTTGAACTGCCAAAACCAGATTTGGTTATTTACTTGGATATTGACGCGGAAACTTCAATGCTGCGGAAAACTGGGGAAAAAAATGTTTTGGACAAATTCGAATCCGACAAAAAATTTTTGGGAAAAGTCAGAGCACAGTATTTGAAACTGGCTAGGAAAAAAGTCTTTGCAAGAGAGTGGAAAATTATCAACGGCAAGCGGCATATTGAGGATGTTGCCGAAGATATACAAAAAATTGTTTCACAAACATTGAAATTGTGAGCTGATGAGTGAAGAAATCCTTGATGTGATAAATGAAAAGGACGAAGTGATTGGAAGAAAGAGTCGCAGTGAAGTCCATAGAAATGGTGACCTGCACAGGGTCGCTCATGTTTGGGTTTTCAATTCGAAAGGGCAGATACTTTGCCAAAAAAGATCTTCGAGCAAAGATACTCATCCAAATTCTTGGGACACTATCATGGGAGGGCACGTAGCGTCGGGAAGCAATTACGAGGACACCGCGGTCAAAGAGTTGGAAGAAGAATATAGTTTGAAAATTGCTGTACAACAGTTGGTACCACTTCTTTACGGATATGGCAGGACAGGTAACAGCACAGTAATCTGCAAAAAAATGCTGAAAGCATTTGGGTTGAAATTCGACGGTGATCCAGAAAAAATACAGTTCAACAAAGACGAGGTGTCCGAAATAAAATTCTTCTCAGTGGAGGAGTTGAGAAAGATAAAGGAAGACAACAGCTGGGATTTTGTCTCATTCGAATATTTTGATGACGCAGTTGCAAAAATTGCGAAGTTGTTGTAGTGGGTCGGCCCGGATTTGAACCGGGGACCTCCACGACGTCAACGTGGCGTCATACCGGACTAGACCACCGACCCGCAGAATAAAATTTTCTTTTCAAATTTTATAAAGCGCTGAGGGAGGGATTTGAACCCTCAAGTAGCAGAGCTACGCTGGCTTTCTGCAGAAGTTTAGCAAGCCAGTGCCATACCAGATTAGGCGACCTCAGCAACGATAATAATTGCTCATGATAACTTAAATTGTTTGCAGGAAAACAATTATTTAAATTAAAAACGCGATAAGTATTTTACAGATAGGGGGATTTTTAATGCCAATAAATGTTAAAGATGTCGCTGACATGTTCAGCAAGGACGTTTTTACTTCTAAAGGTTTCTATGCAGGCAAGGTTACTGACGTGGAATTCGATCTTTCCAGGTTCAAAATCCGCTCGCTTGTAATCGAGGCTGCGCGCGACTCGCTTCTCGGCAAGATGGTCGGCGGCAAAAAGGGGATTGTTGTGCCGTATCCGGCTGTGCAGGCAATCGGAGACGTAGTGCTGATCACTCACAAGATATTGGCCGGCATGCCAGAGACTCCGGAAATGTCAGAAGAAACTTCCGAAGAACAAACAGCTTGATTCGATGGAAGTAAAATATCCGGCCAGGACCAGGGAACTTCCTTGGGAAAAAGTCGAAAGTAATTATCTGCTTGTGGACAAGGAAAACAACAAATCTATAACGCTTGACGCGGTTTCCTTTCTGGTCTGGACGCAGTGCGACGGGAAAACGAACATAGATGAAATTACCGATGTCTTTTCTATGGGCGGAAACAAGGACATTGTCAAAGCTGCAATTGGCGGCGTGCTTGAAAAACTCGAGGCTAACGGTTTAATAAAGTGGGATTAAGCTCAACGCCGCTTTGGAAACCAAATTTGTTAATTACTCCAAAGTTTCTCTCCGACAAGTACAAATCTGTATATCCAGGCAAACAACGGCTGCAACTGCCTTTTCCGTCTTCAACCGGTTTTGTGACGTAAACTGGATTCGTCAGGCCTAGTGCGTACTCTGTGGTTCTTACTTGCTTCGGATCAACCCGTTGAAAAACGTAACTTGCTTTGCCGCAACTTTTGCAATTGATTTGCGTCTGAATATTTTTTAGAAAAACAAAAAATAAAAAATCAGAGTTCGATTTCGTCTTCGAACTCTTCTTCCTCTTCTGCGAGAGGATCCCAAATGTCGTCGTCCATTTCTTTCACCCTCTTTGTTTGAAACTTCTTTGTTTGAGGTTTCCCAAAAACCCAAGAAGGGAATCTTGGAATCGATTCATCATCGGTTTAGCGTATGATGTCGATTCCCAATGCGTGACTGATCTCCCTTACAACGGGCTGCTCGTAGCTTACCGGACCGAGTATGTACGGTGACTTTACTCCGGTGATTATCGCTATTACTTGCACCTTGCCTTCGAATTCTGGCAGAATTCTTGCTCCCCAGAAAACTTGGGCTTGCGGATCCAAATGCTGGCCGACTGTTTCGCCAATCATGTTGACTTCGTCCAGTCTCAGATCAGGACCGCCTGTGATGTGTACTAGTGCTCCTGAGCTGCCTGCGTAGTCTACTTCCAACAGCGGGTTGAGTAATGCTTTTGTTATCGCATCTTTGGCCCGATCGCTGCTGTTGCTCTCGCCCACTCCGATCGCTGCCACACCGCCGGAATGCATCAATGCCTTCACGTCAGCGTAGTCCAGGTTGACCAGAGATGGCAGTGTGATGGTTTCAGTAATTCCTTTGACCATGCTCGCAACCAGCTCGTCTGCTACTGAGAACGCCTGCTGAATGCTCATGTTGCCTGCATACTTCAGCAGCTTGTCGTTTTCAATTACGATTACTGTGTCTGTCACTTGTCTTAGTGAAGCTAGTCCGTCCTCGGCCTTCTGTATTCGTGCACCTTCGATTTTGAAGGGCATTGTTACAACGCCGATTACTATAGCTCCTTGGGATTTTGCAATTTCGCAAACTACCGGCACACTTCCTGTACCAGTACCTTTGCCTAGTCCAGCTATGGCAAACAGCAAGTCAACTCCGTCGAGAACTTCCTTTATCTCGTTCCTACTCTCTTCGGCACATTTCTTGCCTACCTCTGGATAGCCTCCGGCACCCAAACCGCGCGTCAATTCCTTGCCGATCAGAATTTTCTTGTCAGCTTTACCCACAGCAAGATGTTTCGCATCGGAGTTCAAAGAGACGGTTGTTGCGCCTTCGATACCCATTTCGGTAAGTCTTGTGACCGTGTTCTGCCCAGCACCACCGCAGCCTACGACCGCGATGTTGGCCTTCTTTACAGAAAAGCCAAATTCCTGCTCGGCGAGTTTGTAGTAGTCAACGTTTGAGAAAGTTGCTCCTGAAGTGGACTCGAGTTTGAACCTGTTGGCTGGAGAGTCCTCCGCCCCTGTTGTTCTTTTCAGAGCGCTCGAAATTATTGAGTCCATTCTTTTTTCCTCCTATCTTCTACAAAATATATTTTGTTTCATCGAAATTCCTTTTTAAGGCATTCGACTTAATCAATCTTACGAGGAACAGAATTGTAGAAAAAACCGTACTACAATTTTAGCCGTTATAAACCGATCCGAAACTAAGTTACCAGCTTAAGTTTCGAATTTACTAACCAACTTTTCCTTTTACTTTACCGAATTAACTTACTAACCGATTTCCGTAAAGTTTCTTTCTGAAAGTATATTTAAGGCGTTTTGGTTCATGCAATGTATATGTTTTTGTAGATGCTTTTTGCTGAAAAAGCACTAATTTTGAAATATATGTTTCAAACAATATTTTTAAAATTATATTTTACAGTAACTATTTAGGGAAAAGATTTACCATACGGATTTTATCACGGTCATATTCTCTGGTAAGAATCGCAGCAATCGCCTCGTATGGCAAGTGCAAGGAGACTTTATGCCAGCGTTCCCCTTTTCCGCCGATGGAGATGTCAACGGGACGTCCACTGAGCGAAGGCATGTTGTGTATGTATATCCTTGAGATCTGATCCATCTCACCTGCAGTTGGAAACGGTGTGCAGGTTCCTCTTGCCATCTCATTTGGAATATAATGACCGAAGGGGCCTTGTCCATTCAATCCCATATAAACTGCGTCATAGCTTGGAGATCTATTATTTTTTGCAGCAATCACACCATGGACAACGTCAGCATCTAATCTTTTCCCAAGTTCGGGCACTACAAACCCGTACACCTCACGCTTTAACCGATTTGCAAACGCGAAATACAGTGCTTTGACAATTCTGTCTGGTGTCCAGTAGTCTCCGTGCGTGCGTCTCAATAAATCCGATTTTTCCTTGCATGTGCTTGTGGCTATCTCATGCTGCACGGCTGTGATAGGGATGTCCAAAGCCTTGGCATGCTTGCTCACATAAGCCCTGCCTTCACCAAGAACTTCTTTCAACAATTGCTCATTGAATAGCTCTTCATCGAATTGTTCGCGCGTTTTTTGTTTAGTCATAAAAATTGTTGCCGAAACTAAATTTAAATACTAATCTTTAAATACTATCTGCTACAAACAAGCTATATCGGTGGGAAAAAATGAAAGGCGATAGACAAAATCTGCTTAACTGATTCTGACTTTTGCTCAGCCAAAACTCTTTTCTACCCGTGCGAACAAATTCTAAAGGAGGATATTCGATGACAGAGTTTACTGAAATCTCGAAGGTTCTTTCTGGAAAAGAAGGTCAAGTAGCAGTACACGGGTGGATTCACAGCAAGCGCTCGTCTGGTGGCATTCAATTTTTGATTTTGAGAGATGGCAGCGGTATGGTACAGTGCACTTTGCGGAAAGACAAAACTGGAGAAAAAACTTTCGATGAGATCGAAAAGCTTCCGGTAGAATCTGTTGTTGAAATTTCTGGAACTGCAAAAAAAGATCCGCGTGCTCCTGGAGGATACGAAATTGTAGTTGAAAAAATTTCTGTAGAAGACAAAGCTGCAGAAGATTTTCCGATTGCTAAGAAAAAACATGGTCCGGATTTTTTGCTTGACCAGAGACATTTCTACATACGAAGTGAGAAACTACAAATGGTTATGAGAATAAAGGCGAAAATTTTACATGCGGCAAGAGAATGGTTTGAAAAACACAGTTATACTGAAATACAAGTTCCAACAATTGTCGGTGCTGCTGTCGAAGGTGGGTCTACCTTGTTCGGACTAAAATATTTTGACCAGAAAGCTTACTTGACTCAATCCTGGCAACTGTATGCAGAAGCTGTAATAGTTGCACTCGGAAAAATTTTTACTGTTGCTCCGTCGTTCAGAGCAGAAAAATCTCGCACACGCAGGCATCTAACAGAATACTGGCACTTGGAAGCTGAAGAGCCGTGGTGTGATTTGGATTGCATAATGAAAACCGAAGAGCAGTTGGTCAGTTTTATTTGCCAGAAACTTGCAGAAGATATGCCAGAAGTATTGAAAAAGCTCGGCAGAGACCCGGAGTTTTTGAAATCTGTCAGACCTCCATTCAAAAGAGTTACATATGACGAGGCAATTGAACTGTTGAAAAAAGATAAAGTAAAAATCAAGTGGGGAGACGACATAACATGGGAACTTGAAAAAGTTCTTACACAGCATTTTGACAAACCGTTTTTCTTGACCCACTTTCCGAAGGGGATAAAGGCATTTTACCACAAACCAGATCCGAAAAGAAAGGAAGTGACTTTGTCTGCGGATTTGCTTGCGCCTGAAGGGTACGGGGAAATCACAGGGGGCGGGCAGAGGATTCATGACTACAAGGAATTGCTGCAGAGAATAAAGGAAGAAAAACTTGACACAAAAGCCTACCAGTGGTATATCGATTTGCGAAAGTATGGAAGCGTCCCGCACTCGGGATTCGGATTTGGTGTGGAGCGTGTAGTTGCATGGATTTGCAAGCTTGACCACATACGGGATGCAATCCTCTTCCCAAGGCTAATAAATAGAATTTATCCATAATTTAAGTAAGCCCTCGTAGCTCAGCGGTAGAGCACCCGATGCTATAGCAGGTGAAGCTGTTAACCGGTTGGTCGTGGGTTCAAATCCCCCCGAGGGCGCATTTATTTTTAACTTTCAATTTATTCTAATGGAATTCTTAGAAACATTACGAACAGCAGAAAGGCAGATGTACGGAATTAACATTGATTTTTGTGACGTAAACCGGGAGTCTGTTAACGAACTGCAGGAATTCGGCGTTAGGCATTTCAGATTAAGGTGGTACAGCAACCAGGTTCGACAGGATGAGATAATCAGATTGCTGCAGAAGCAAGGCATCTCAATCATGCTACCGATATTGTGCGGATACAAAGACGTAACACGTGGCCCGCTATCAGAACCAGAAAAGTATATTGAATATGCTTCAAATCAGGCTGGGAAGATTGCGAGAAAACTTCGCGGCGTGGTCAAAATTTTTCAACCCGAAAATGAACTCAATCACTCTCAAGTTCACGCCATGATTGGCTGGCGTGACAAGGACTGGTTAGACCGCGACGGTGACTTTAAGTACGAACTTGCCAGAGAGATGTGCGGAGCAATTAGAGACGGGAATCCGGATGCCTTGATAACAATCAACACGGACCTATTAAAACCCAAAAGGAGTGGGTTCTACGAAAAAGATTTGACTGCATTCAAGAAGCTGCGCAATTTCGTCGATTTTCCGTCCCTGAATTTCTACCCGCAGTATCCAAAATTCTTCGAGCCAAGCTCTGATGAAGTTAAGAATTTCATCGCAGAGGTGAAAAAAGATGTTGGTGGCCCTTTGGTCATAACCGAAACTGGATGCCCGTGCGGACCGAGTCTGCCGAAAAATGTGTTTTCCAATCTGGAGTTTTTCATGAAATTTTTGTGGTCGAGAACAAAATCACAGGAGGTCAGAGCTTTGCTGGACATGAGCAAGAACTACAAAAAGAGTGAAACTATTTTTCGACCAGATTCTTACGTTTCGCATTACACAGAAAAGGAGCAGGCAGACTATATACATTCAATACCTGCGTTGACAGAAGGAACTAACCTTGTCTACCTGCACAAGTACGCATCAGCAATGTCCATGCTCCCGAAATACAGAATTTTTGCCCCGGAAGAGATCGCACATCCGCTGGAAGAAAGCTATTTTGGCATCAAGCGGCGAGGCGATGGCAGAAAAACATTGGGCTGGTACGCCTTCGCAGAATTGCCCAGACGTAAAAATTAGAGTCGTTTTTATCCTTTGAAATCAACTCTGAATTATGAGCGGCAGGAGAAAGGAGGAAGTCTTTTTGAAACTCCCGGTGGAAATTGATTTAGAAAAGCTTGTCAACGAAGTTATAGAATCGAACAGCAAACTTATTCTCGAGTACAGAGCTGGTATGGCATCTGCGCTGGAAAAGCTCGTTTCCATTGCAATGAAAAAATCTTTTGGCAGGGCTGATCCGCAGAAAGTAAGATACATGATTGTAAAAAAAATTTAGATTTTAAATATTTGCTTAATTAACTGTAGATATGAAATTCGGGTTAAACACTAAACAGTGGGGTAACTTCTATAACGAAGCTCTAGAGCAAGCTTTACTTGCGAAAAAATTAGGTTTTTCGTCTATTTGGTTCATGGAACATCACGGGTACGATAAGGCAGGTTATCTTTCTTCCCCTTTAAAGGCGTTGACTGCTTTGGCTGGCGAACTCGAAGGTATGATCTTGGGGACGAACATACTTATTGCGCCCCTCTACAACCCTGTGAGATTGGCTGAAGATGTTGCTCATCTTGATGTTATTTCCGGCGGAAGGTTTGTTTTGGGAGTAGGCATAGGCTATAGACCAGAAGAATATGAAGCTCTAGGTTTGCCAGATTTGTACAAGAGAAGAGGCGGATGGCTGGATGAAACTATACCTTTTCTGAGAAAATGTTGGTCAGAAGAATCTGTGGCGCATGAAGGAAAATTTTATAGAGTAAAAGATGTTAGGATTGAGCCAAGACCAGTTGATAAAAATGGTCCATCAATTTATGTTGGTGGTAGGTCGAGGGCTGCTCTGACAAGAGCGGCAAAATTGGGAGACGGATGGATAGAGGGGCCTGCAAGTTTTAGATCTGACGTAGTCGAGTATTCGAGAACTTACACTGAAGAATCACAAAAAATTGGTAAAGGACCTAAAATTATTTTGACTCGAGACTCGTTCGTTGCTAATGATGCTGATTCTGCGTGGAATGCTTGCGAGCCCGCTTTGACTCGTTCGTATCTAGATTATGCGAACCACGGACATCCCGTAATTAAACAAGATTTTAATCCACGGGAAGATGGTAAGGACATGTTTATTGTAGGAAATCCAGACGAAGCTATTGCTGAAATTGAAAAATACAAAAAGGAAATCAATGTTGACCACATAGTTCTTAGACCTTCTTTTAACGAAAAAATATCGCATGAAAATATTCTTTCTGCTATACGTTTGGTGGGAGAAAAAGTAATTCCATATTTTCAAGAAAAGTAGTTTTAACAAATTTCAATTAAGGTTAATTTCACAAAAGTTCTTATATTAAATTACCAACGATATTATCGGCCCCGTGTGGTAATTGGATAACCGAGGAGGCTTCGGACTGCGGGAGGCAACCTCCGGTTGCGGGTTCGAGTCCCGTCGGGGCCACAAAGATAATTTAATATATTTGTCATAAAATATATTTTCTTGCTTCTAAGTTCCTAAAATAAAGGGGATGAAGCTTTGAATATAAAAAGCGACACCGATATTTAATCCTAAGTTAATAAGAATTTTCACAATTGGAGTTTGACCGGACATAATACCTTTGATTAGATTTATTGTATTCTTAATTGCTATGCAAACCACAGCAACTAAAAGGAATGGTAATGAAGCTTTTAGGAAGCTGGCTAGCACAGCCATCATGCCGTTGATGAACGTATCCAAGTTTGGAAAGAATATCTCATGTTTCGTATCAATAAATCCGCTGCGTCGTGCATATACGATGTCTATCAAACTCCCTATTACTGGAATTGCCAAGAACGAGAAAAGAAAACCAACAGCAGGACCATAGAGTATGCCAGACAAAATCGAAGGTAGAAAAGTAAGCTCCAGACCAAATTCTCCTGGAAGTTGTAGTTTTCCTAAAAATGTTTTATCGACCCAAATAAATAGATAAATAGTAGCAATAGCAAAATTACCAATCAAAAAGAAAGCGAATGTTCCTATAGCTAAAATTATGAACGGTACAAAATAATTTTTTAAATTCATTTGTATTCACTTTTGACTTTTCTAAATTTTTTTATAAGGTCCAACTGAACTTTGTCTAGAACTTCATGTTTTTTTAATATATTTATCCAAAGGTAAAAGTATAAAGAGTAAACTCTGGGGAATTAGTAACAATTTTTATTTCGTGGGTTTCTACAGTTTTCGTATTCACAAGCTCGTGCATGTCTGCATGATCAACTTCAACAAAACTTTTTTTGCCTGCAAATTTAATATCCTTACCTGCCTGCGATTTTTGTAGGGGTTTGCCGTCCAGCAAAATTTCTGCAGTAAATTTTTTTCCACTTGCGGGCAGCATAACTGCATTGACAACTCGGGCAGAGTACTTGAGGAGAACATAGCCTTCTTTATTTTGAATGTGAACAATTCTCTCTGGCTCTTGTTTCCATTCACCGCTGAGATAAACTACGTCTCTCTGGTGTTCACCTTGGTCAACGTGCACATCACAGCTGCCATCGAGCGCGCATACCTGCGAACTGCCGAATCCGCCGCTTCGCAGAGAGCCGGTGTAAATTTCCGGAGTGATTGGAATTAATGCAAACTCTCTTTCTTCTTCTGGAACATCAGTATGGATTTTTAATAGTTCTGCAATCCTTTCTTCAATTTCGTCGTATCCGGCTTCTCCGATGTGCTCCATAACGATTTTTCCTTCCTGGTTAATCAGAGTTGCTCGTGGCCAATACCGATTTCCATACAACTGCCATGTTGCGTTGTCGCTGTCTAGCGCAACGGGATACTTTATGCCATGCTTATCGACTGCAGCTTGCACGTTCTTCAAATCTTTTTCAAATCCGAATTCAGGAGTGTGTACCCCTACAATTACCAAACCTTTCTTCGAATACTTTTCGTGCATTGCCTTGAGCGCAGGCAGAGTACGTATGCAGTTAACGCAGCTGTAGGTCCAGAAATCCAGAAGGATAGCTTTTCCTCTTAGTTTTTGTAGAGTTAGTGGGGGAGAATTTATCCAGGTTTTTATGCCTTCAAACTCTATGGCAGGTTTTTCAAACATATGATATTTATAAGTTTTGTTATTAAAAAATAATTCTATGGAAAAATACGAATTGACTGAACGCTGGAGACAAAAACTAGAAAGTGGAGATATACTATTGAAAGACTCAATATACGAACATTTTCTACACGGACCTTTGACCAAGTCTGAAATTAATGAATTTGTTAGCAATACTAGAACATTTTATAACGAATCGGTGAAGCTCGGAATTTTGCGAAGAGTTTATACTTCCGAAATAGCCGCAACTGCAAGTTATAATCGCAAGAATAATGATCATAAGAAGTTAGGTGAAGAGATCCTTGCAAAATTGAGAGCCTACCTCAAATCTAAGATTAGAATTCGAGCGAGGCAGGCTGCAAATGATCTGGGGTTTGGAACAGGCGCAATTGCACACTATTTGACAATACTTAAAAAGAATAAAGAAGTTGTTTCTATAGAAGATAAAAAACCTTGGGTGTGGGAATATCTGCCGCCGCAAGAATTTTAATTATTTAATTTATTTAGAGTAATTATTCATTAACGCTCCCTTCGTCTAGTCCGGCCAAGGATAGCGGCTTCTCGAGCCGTGGACACGGGTTCAAATCCCGTAGGGAGCATGAATTTTTGGAGACTTACTATGGCATGGGACAAATTGGCTGACAACGAAACAATAGAAAAAACTATCAAAGCTTTGAAGGTAAATGGAATTGAAGCGTCAGTAGTTGAAAATGGTGACCAGACGAAAAAGAAAGTTTTGGAAATAATTCCTGCTGGAGCCGAAGTGATGACGATGAGTTCTACCACTCTCGACTCTTTGGGATTGACAAAGGAAATAAACGAATCTGCAAAATTTAATTCTGTTCGCAATAAGCTGATGTCGATGGACAAGAAAACACAAAGCAGGGATATGAATGCTGTAGGAGCAGCACCGCAGATTACGGTGGGAAGTGTGCATGCTGTTGCTGAAGATGGCAGTGTTTTGATAGCTTCTGCAAGTGGAAGTCAGTTGCCTGCGTATGCCTACGCTGCAGAAAAAGTTATCTGGGTTGTAGGCACACAGAAAATTGTAAAGAATGTTGAAGACGGAATAAAGCGAATTTACGAGTATACTTTTCCACTTGAGGATGAACGAGCGAAAAAAGCGTACGGCGTAGGCAGTGGTGTCAATAAACTTCTAATTATTAACAAGGAAAAGATAGCCGGAAGAATAACTTTGATTTTTGTAAAGGAAAAACTAGGATTCTAGATGCCTTTAACTTTATCCCCAACTTTAATTTTATTTTCTTTAACAAATCCTGTATTCAGTTCTAACACATACTGTGCTTTTCCTTTGGATGTAAAGCTGGTACAATTAATCAAACAGGGCTGTGCATTCTCTGTCACATCAACAACAGTTTTGTTGCCGCTAATCCAAATGAAATCAAGCGGGAATTTCACATTCATCATCCAGAATTTGTGGTAATCCTCTTTGCCAAATACAAAAATCATACCATCGTTCTTCCCGAGTTTTTCTCTGAACATCAATCCGACCGCTTGTTTAGCAAAATTATTCGCAACTTCTGCATTCACCTTAATGCCATCGATTTCGACAACTGCAAATTTTTTATCGGATTTATAGTATGCAAGAAAAACAGTGACAAATACAAGCGCAAATATCAAAACGAGAAAGGGATAATTCAGCTCCACCATTAATAGTTTATAAGTGAAGCGTGTTATTATTTTTTTACGCAGGAGTCGCCTAGTCTGGTCAATGGCGCGAGGCTTAGGTCATCAGGAAGAAACCTCGTGGGTTAGTCCCTTCGCTGGTTCAAATCCGGCCTCCTGCACAAAGGTTTAAATCTCTTTCTTACGTTCATTCTAAAATGGGAAGATTGTCAACAATGAAAATCTACTGGGTTCTTGGAGACTCTGTATACTCTGAATTATCTGAAAAGGGGAACCTTGAAAGATTCAAAGAAAAATATATAGGGCTTCTAGGGGCGAATGTTGAAAAGTCGGAAGCTCGCAAAAGAGCACTGGAATACTGTGGTGTCCGAGTTCTCGACAAAGATTTATAATTTGAATAAACTTTTTTCAAATGACACGACAACACCACGCTTAATTTCTAGTCCTTCTGACTGCAATAGTTTTATCTTTGCTTGTATGCCACCAGGCGCAGAGAAGTTTCCAACACGTCCATCAGAATTAACTACGCGATGACATGGGACTTCTGGAGAGTAAGGGTTGTTTGCGCAGGCGTTACCAACAGCACGATAAGCCTTAGTTCCAAGTTTTTCCGCAATAATTTTATAAGTAGTTATTTTTCCCTCAGGAATTCTTTTCATCAGCTTCCAAACTTTTTCCTGGAATTGCATTCATTCGCCTTTTGAAATCATTTTTATTGCTGCAAGCTTGAGGGCTTTAAATGCGAGCAGTGCGCATTTCAATCGAAGTGCACTAAGTTCGATGCCTAAACTTTTTAGAAACTTGTCTTTGTCAAGTGTTGCCGCATCTTTTACTAGTTTCCCTTTCACCTGATCTAACAAAATATCCGCTGATGCCTGACTGATTGCGCAGCCCACGCCGTTAAATTTTGCTTCTGAAATATGGCCACCGTTTACCTTTATCGCAACTTCGATTTCATCGCCGCATAATGGATTAACTTCGTAGGATTTTGCATCTGCATTGTCCAACTTTCCGCGGTTTGCAGGATTCTTGAAATGTTCCAAAATATTTTCCTGGTACAAGTCTGAATTCATTTGAACACCTGTCTGACTTTATGCAAACCGCTCACCAGAGCATCAATCTCTTCTTTGGTCGTATACAAATAGAAACTGGCCCGTGCAGCAGATTGTATTCCTAAAAATTCCATAAGAGGCATAGCACAATGATGGCCTGACCTTATTGCAATTCCAAAATCATCGAGAATTTGCGCGGTATCATGAGAATGGACGCCTTTCAAATTGAAAGAAATTATTCCTGCTCTTTTTTCTCCACCATTCGGGCCGTAAATTGCTATACCATCGATAGCAGACAATTTTTCTAAAGCATACTCAGTTAATTCTTCTTCGTGCTTCTCGATTTCTTCCATGCCTAATTTTTTCAAATAATCAATGGCCGCAGAAAGTCCGACTGCGCCTTCAACGTTCGGCGTGCCGGCTTCAAACTTCCATGGCAAATCATTCCAAGTTGCTCCAGTGGTTTTAACTTCTTTGATCATGTCGCTGCCGCGCATGAATGGCTCCATTTTTTCTAGGAGCTCCTTTTTGCCGTACAGAACGCCGATGTTCATAGGTGCGAGCATCTTGTGCCCAGAAAATGCAAGAAAATCGCAACCAATATCTTTTACGTCAACAGGCATGTGCGGAACCGACTGCGCTCCGTCTACAAAGAACAAACTGCCGTTATCATGCGCTAATTTGGAAATCCCTTTCACGCCGTTTATTGTACCCAAAACATTCGAACAATGAGTTAAAGAGACCAATTTCACATTTTTTGTGAGCTGTTTCTCAAAATCATCCGAATCCAAAGTGCCGTTACCATTCAGACCGACAAATTTTAATTTGATTCCAAATTTTTGGAGATACTGCCAGGGTACGATGTTTGCATGATGCTCCATCATAGTCAGCAGTATCTCGTCGCCCTTTTTCAAATTGTCAATGGCCCACGAATGCAACACAAGATTTACTGCCTCGTTTGTATTTCGAACAAAAACAATTTCTTCTTTGCCTGAGGCTTTAATGAATTTTGAAGCGTCTTCATGCGACTTCTCATAAATTTCTGTTGCTTCTTCACAAAGTTTGTAAATTGACCTATGAGGATTTGCATTATGTTCTTCGTAGTAATTTTTAATCGCATCAATAACCTGTCGTGGCTTTTGCGAAGTTGAAGCATTGTCCAAAAAAACCAGTTGCTTTCCGTTTATTTTTCTATTAAGTATTGGAAAATCTTGCCTAATTTTTTCAATATCCAGAAAACTCACCTGTATTTGTAATGACCTTCAAACATGTCAGTGGATTTTAATTTACTGTCAATTGTTTGATAATCGCCAAGTTTGCCTGACCATTTACTTTCAATCACCTGAACAATTTTTTCCCTAATGTTTTTATCTGAAATTCTCATTATCAGCGGGTCGAAAAATCCAAAAATTATAAGTTTTCTTGCGGTGTCTTCGTCTAGTCCTCGGGACATGAGATAAAAGATTTTTTCCTCGTCAATCTGCGAAACCGAGGCCGCATGAGTTGCTTTCACATCGTTTGTTTCAATTTCCAAACTAGGAATCGCATTGGCTCTTGCATCTTTGCCCAGCAGCATGGCATGCTCCGCAAGGAAGGAGTTGGTATTTTTTGCATTTGAACCGATTTTAATCATACCCTTGAACACACATGCCGATTTGTCCTTCAACACACTTTTAGACAAAACTTTACCGGTGGTATGCCTTCCTTTATGAATAAGACTAGAAAATGTGTCAAACGTCTGCTCACCGTCAGAAAAAACCAATTCCACATCCTCGCAATTTGAGCCGTCGCCTTCAAGAAAATTGTTAATCCGTGATCTGACTTTGCCCGAACCGAAAAGCCCGATGTTCCAAAAAATTTTGCTATCTCGGGAGCAGTATGCGTTTTTGTTTGTCAGATGTACGGTATTTTTTCCAAGATTTTGCACGGATAAAAATTTCAATTCAGCATTTTCCTTCAAAACGATTTCAGTCGACTCGCTGCACAGAATTTTGTCGGGCGAGGAAGTAAGCTCTTCTATGACATTCAAGCTGCTGTTTGCGTCAACAACAATAATTAATTTTGAAAAGCTGTTCTCCTGAAATTCTTTTCTTATCACAAGTGGCGTCGCGACCGCGGTGTTCTTAGGTATGTAAACGTAATATCCTGAGTCAAACATGGCGTTGTTGAAACTCAGAAACTTGTCGTCTGAAACGTGAAGAAAATTTTCCAATTCTTTTGGATTTTCAGCAATCATTTCTTCGATACTGCGCACGACCAGGCCGTCAGAGCTTACCATTACGTTATTTTTTTCGCTCGTTGTCTGCATATCGAAATCAAAATTGTTGAAATAAGTTTCATATTTGAAAACCTGGGAGCTTTCTGTTGGCAACTTTTCAAAGTTTTCAAAAGATTTCTTTCTAAAGTCTTTTGAAAATTCCTGCCCATTTTTTAAAGAATTCTGAAAAGCTTCTTTTATCTGCAAGCAAACACCTCAGCCGACAGAGCCGGACATTTCTAGTTGGATAAGCCTGTTGAACTCGATTGCATATTCAAGAGGAATTTCTTTGGCAAACGCATCGAAAAAACCCATCACTATGAGATTTAATGCTTCGTTTTCTGTCAAGCCTCTGGACATGAGGTAAAACAATTGTTCTTCTCCAATTTTTCCTACTGTTGCTTCGTGCGTGATGGCTGCGCTCTCGTTTTCAATCTGATTGTATGGGTAGGTGTCAGTTTTCGACAATTCGTCTAGCAACAAGGCGTCACACCTGACGCTTGACTTAACGTTGGTAGCGTTTTTTGCAACTCGCAGCAAACCCCTGTAAGTTGTCCTGCCGCCATCTTTGCTTACGGATTTTGCAGTTATCCTTGAAGTCGTGTCAGGGGCGAGATGCACCGCCTTTCCTCCAGTGTCCTGATGCTGGCCATTGCCTGCAAACGCGACAGACAAAATGTCAGCTTTGGATTTCGCGCCCAGCATGAACACGCTTGGGAATTTCATCGTTACCTTGCTTCCAATATTCGCATCCACCCACTCAACAGTAGACCCTTCAAACGCATGGGCGCGCTTGGTGACAAGATTGTAAACATTGTTGGACCAATTTTGCAGAGTTGTATAGCGAATGTGTGCCCCGGGCAATGCAACAATTTCTACTACTGCTGCGTGCAAAGAATCTCTTGAATAAACTGGGGCTGAGCAACCTTCGATGTAGTGGGCCTTGCTTCCACGGTCAGCAATAATTAACGTTCTTTCAAATTGTCCCATTGCATCCGCATTTATCCTGAAGTATGCTTGTAACGGCAGTTTGACTTCAACATTTGGTGGTATGTAGATAAAACTTCCACCACTGAAACACGCGGAATTCAATGCAGCAAACTTGTTGTCGTTGGATGGGATGATTGTTCCGAACCATTTTTTGAAAATGTGCGGATATTTCTGCAAACCCGTATCAGGGTCAACAAAAATAACACCTTGCTTAGCCAAATCCTCTTGAATTTTGTGGTAAACAACTTCAGAGTCGTATTGAGCGCCGACGCCAGCTAGAAACTTTCTTTCTGCTTCTGGTATCCCAAGTTTGTCAAAAGTTTGTTTAATTTCCTTGGGCAAATCTTCCCAACTGGATTCCGCTTTCTCAGTAGGTTTCACATAGTAAGTGATGTCGTCGAAATTTATACTGGAAATGTCGGCCCCCCATGTTGGCATCGGCCTGTTAAAAAAATGTTGCAATGCCTGAAGTCTGAATTTATTTATCCACTCGTTTTCTTTGTTTTCATTTTTGATTTCTGAAATTTCATTCACAGTTTTTTTGGACAGACCTGGTTCTGATTTGTGCACAGATTTGTCTGCAAACTTAAAACCGAACTTTTCTGCATAGCTTTCTCGTATTCCAATTTGGTTCATATGCAATCAGCTTGAATTATTTTCCAACCAGCCGTAGCCTTTGGCTTCGATCTCATCGGCGAGTTCTGCTTTTCCGCTTTTGATTATCCTACCGTCAACTAGGATGTGGACAAAGTCCGGCTTCACGTAATTCAAAATCCTGTTGTAGTGCGTGATTAGGAGTATCCCCATTTTCTGTTCATTTACCAAACGGTTTATTCCATTGGATATTATCTTCAGCGCATCTATGTCGGTACCAGAATCGGTTTCATCCAAAAGTGCAAACGGTTGCTGCAACACTGCAAGCTGCAAAATTTCTGTTCGCTTTTTTTCCCCGCCAGAAAAGTTATCGTTCAAGTGTCGATCAGCAAAACTAGAGTCCATACCCAGGAGTTTCAGCTTTTCAGAAAGCAGGTCGTTGAAATCTATGCGAGAGACGAATTTTTGGTTGCCGTTGGATTGAAGATTTTTATATGCAGTCCACAAAAAATTTGAAACTGTAACGCCCGAAACAGCAACAGGGTACTGGAAACCCAAGAACAAACCTAGCTTTGCTCGCTTATCCGTGGAGAGTTTTGTGATGTCCTGACCTTCAAAAACAATTTCTCCGCGCTCAATTTTGTACTTGGGATGCCCCATCAAAGCGAAAGACAACGAAGTTTTTCCGCTTCCGTTAGGCCCCATCAACGCATGAACTTCTCCCTTTTCCATCTGCAGAGTTATACCTTTCAGAATTTCTTTTCCATCAACCGAAACGTGTAGGTTTTTAATTTCCAAACTCATTTTCCAAACCTTTTTCTATCAATAATACAAGGCCCTGGAGAAATTTCCTCGTCAGTAAAAATTTTTTCTTCGATTAATTTTTCGGATAACTGGCAAATTCTCACGTGCACGTCGACAGGAGAGAATTCCTTGCTAGCAATATCAGCAGACAGCTTTTTTATGGCGCTCATGATTGTCTTATTCCCGGTAATTTTTTTGGCCTTCGAAGCCCTCATTCCACTTTTGTATTGTGAAACAGCCGGCTGTGTGATGCCTAATTTTTTAGATATGTCAACCTGACTTAGTTTGTAATTTCGTACGAGTTCTCGAGTAATCAAAGACCGCAAGGTAGGTAGGATATCAGAAACCACAACCTCGCAAAGCACACGCATGGTTTATTCTTCAGCTTAAAACTATTTAAATATAACGCCGTGATACTTTTCACTAAAGATTTTAAACTTAAATATCAAATCTGACATAAAATTTTTATGACACAGGTAAAGGTCGGCAAGTTGTCTGACTTTCCAGCTAACGACAAGAAAAGAGTTGTTGTAAACGGGCAGGACATAATGATTACAAATTTGGACGGCAAGTTGTATGCTATAGGCGATGTTTGTACTCATGAAGAATGTTCGCTTGCAGAAGGCATACTTCAAGGAAATGTGTTGACTTGTCATTGCCATTATGCTCAGTTTGATGTGAAGACTGGAAAAGTTTTAGCACCGCCTGCAGAGGAAGACGAGCCTACTTACGAAGTTAAAGTTGTTGGTGATGAAGTTTTTGTTCTAATCTGATTCAGCAAAACAGAAATCAAATTGCTAATCACTAATCCTAAAATAAAATTGTATTGTGGTAAGAAAATTAAACTGAAGAAAGAAATTGCTGCAACTACAGGCGCATAAATAATCCTGCCTCTACTGGTAAAAGGATTTGTTTTGTGTTCGGTCAGCATGAAAAATGAAAAGAATAACAAAGTCGGATTGAGTATTAAGTTTTGCAGTGAAGAAACATTTACCAGAGACCGGTCGTAAACCAAAGAGACGACGGCGTAAGAAACAAGAAATATTGCTACCATCTGCAGCCTTTTAATCCTGTACAAAATCGGCAGACCCAAGACAATAATCGCAATCATCTGCTCGCCTCCCCACCACGCGCTTGAATTTGGAAACAAGAACAAAGTTATCAAAACCCCGAGTGCCGCCGGATTAAAGATGTTAATTCTTCTGAAACGGATTAGGTGCTTTGTCAGTATGGCGAGCAAAGCCGCAATAGCTGAAGCGTACCAAACTAGTCCTACGTTCAGCAGCATGCCAACAAACAAGCCGGAAATTATTGCTGACTTGGAAAAAACTCTCTGCTTGTGAAGGAAAAAATTTATCAGCAAATCCGAAACTGTTGCAACCGCTACGGCGACAGCAAGCTGAGGCAGGGTGTCAGCAAAACCGTATTTGTATACACCAAAACCAGCGAGAACAACAAGGGTGACAATCATCTGCCAGTAAACATCAAAATTTTTGTAAGCTTCGGACAAATTCATTAATTGAGAATTGTTTTAGAAGAAGAAAAATTTATTGAATTACGAGGTCGCCTTCCATTCCGAATTGTCTGTGGCCGTCTACAGAGCAGAAAAATTTCAACTTATCAGACTCTTTTGCAACGAATTCCAAGGTAGTAGTCTGACCTTTGGAGATTACTTCACTACAGCCGTAGCCTTCAACACATATGTCGTGTGAAACATCATCAGAAATAAAAGTTATTTTTACTCTGTCGCCCTTGTTCACAGTAATCGTATTCGAGTCAAAATCAAAACTCTTCCCGTGAATGGTAATTTCTTTTACTCCTGCAGAAGTTTCTGTTACAGTTGGTTGTGAAGTTTTTTGTTGCTCCGAAGTCTGTGCAGGCTGATATCCACCAGTTTGCACGAAGTAGACTCCACCCACGAGAATTACAACTGCTATCGCTACCAGTATCAAAGTTTTTTTGAAATCCTGCGCACCTTCGACTTTTCTAGCCATGAAATCACTTTACAATTACTTGCCCATCAGCTTTCTTGACGCCGGAAGCTGGCCAATAAGATGAAAATGTAAAAGTGCTGTCTGAAGTAAACTCGACGGTCTTCTCGTTAGTTGCAGAGCCCTTTTTGTATTCAACTGTTGGCCACTTGGGGCTTTTGACGTCCAAACCACCAAAGTATATATTCGAATCTAAAAATTTAAAAGTTATCTTGACAGTGTCACCTTTATTTACTGTAATGCTTGATGGACTGAATTTGTTGTCGTCTGCCTCAATTGAAAATTCTTTTGCTGCAGTAACACTTCCTGTTATCGTTTGTGTTTGTTGCTGGGTTTGCGGAGTTATCTGTTCAGTGATAACCGTAATCGGTTTGACTACTACGTTGCCTTCAAGCACTACAGGTTTGTCCTCGTCTGGAAATCCGTACACACCGTCGTTGTCGTCATCGTAGTGGAGCATCGCAAAAACTTTTGTACCTGATTGATTTGCGTTGACATTTATCTTAAGATTTGTTTTCGCGCCGGATATCAGATCGCTGTGACCTATGACGGCTCCAGGTCTGCCTTCAGCATCTTTGTGCACAACGACATAACCAGGCTTGTCCAAATACAAACTGTCGATCGTAATTTCATTTCCAACTAGAGGCTGCGAACTAACACTGAGGCTTGATTGTTTGGCATCTGTTTGTTGCTCAGATGTACTGGTTTTTTGGGCGCCGTACTGAGAATAAATTAAAATTCCAACACCAAGCAAGATCGCCGCTATAATGTAAATAATATTTTTGCTGATAGGATGTTGCGTCATTAGTTACTTTTATGTTAAAGGCAAATATAAGCTTTGCAGTTTTAAATACGGGCTACTCGGCAAAAATAAATCCGACGTACCACATAACCAAGATTCCGAACAGCAGCAAAATAATGTTAACTATTGATTTTTTGAATTTCGTCTCTTTTCTTGTTTCAGGAATCAGATCTGCTGCTGAAATGTAAATGAAGCCCCCGGCAACGAATGCGACTAAAAAGTAGATTACGGATGTCATCGGCTGAAGTACAAAATAGGCTAATGCCGCCCCAAAAACTGAAATTAAAGCTGATAGAATGTTGTAGAAAACTATTTTTGGTTTTTTCATTTTTGCATACAAAAGCACACTAAAGTCACCTATCTCCTGAGGTATTTCGTGCAAGATTACTGCAACAAAAGTTGCTATTCCGAGCGGTGCGGAAACCAAAAATGTTATAGCAAGAATTATTCCGTCTATGAAATTGTGCAACGTGTCGCCCAAAATAACGATGGAACTGAACGAATGAGTTTCTTTTCCATAGGCATGATGGTGATGCCACACAGCAATTTCGATTACAAGAAAAATTACTAAACCTGCCAGCGTAAAAATCGACGCTGATTCAAAACCAACTTTTGTCACAGCCTCAGGCAACAAGTCAAGGAAGGCGACCCCAATCAACGCTCCTGCGGCAAAACTCATCATGTACTTTGAAATTTTGTAGGCGAGTTTTTTATTCAGCAGGAGCAGGACCCCGCCTGTCAGGCCCAAAAGGCTGCTGACCACGACAAAAAACAGTATATAAACAAATGAGACCATAGTTAAAAAATATAACTTTACAGCTTTAAAATGGTTCCAATGATTAAACGAAAAGGTTTGCCGACATTCGGAGAACTTGTTTTGTGCACAGTTAGCAAAATTTCTCCATATGCTGCCTGGTGCACTCTGGACGAGTACGAGAATTTGGAGGGCATGATTCATATCTCCGAAGTTGCAGGGAAGTGGGTCCACGACATCCGCGAGTTTGTAAAGCAAAACAAGCAATACGTAACAAAAGTTGTGCGGATAGACGAGGAGAAAGGAATAATAAATCTGAGCATCAAAAAAGTTTCGAAAAACGAAGAAAAGAACAAGCTGAATTCCTTCCGCAAGGAGCAGCGGGCAGAAAAGATTCTCGAACAGTCTGCGCAAATTCTAGGGAAGAACCTTCAGCAAGCCTACGAAGAAGTCGGCTACCTGCTTCAGGAAAAATTTGGAGAGCTGTTCGTTGCCGTGGAAGAGATAAAGAAAGACAAAAAAGTTTTAGACAAGCTAAACATTCCAAAAAAATGGACCGATGTGTTAGTCGAAATCATTGAAAAAACCATTAAAGAAAAGGAAATTGTTTTGAAGGCCGAGCTTGAGTTGAAGAGTTACAGCGGTAGCGGAATAAATGACATTAAAAAATTATTGTCGGATTTGCAAAACTCCGGAGCAAACGTTAGATACATTTCTGCGCCAAAGTATAGAATAGAGTTGAAAACCAAGGATCCGAAACACGACGAAAAAAAATTGAGAGAAAACTTGGAATCAGCACTCAAAACTATAAAGCAGCTTCACGGAGAAGGCAGCTACAAATTCGTGAAGTGATTTTTTGAAACTGAAAAAATGCGAAAACTGCGAACGTTACACTTTCAAAGAAATTTGTTCTGTTTGCAGCAATAAGACATCGAATCCGCACCCGCCAAGATTTTCTCCAGAGGACAAGTACGGAAAATACAGAAGGCTAATGAAATAAATAACCTTCTCGATGAAAAAGTTCTGCTACCATGACTTCTCCTCCAGACCCGCTTTTTACTGAATTGTTAGATAAAACGGTATACTTTATACAATTCTTGGTGTCACCATGCCTAATTCTCCCTATAGACGTCGTCATACCATTCCCTAATTTTGCATCTAACAAAGGTTGTGGTCTGTAAGGATCGCCAAAGACGTGGATAGTCTCTTTGGGTGCAGAATAAAGATTGCCGAATGCTTGTCCAGATCGGCGATTAAAAATATCTATAGCTTCAACAAAATCTTCTGGGGAGTAATTAGAATTAAAGAAAACTGTCATACTCTCCAAATGTCCATCCTTTGTATCAACTCTATTGCAACTTGGTTCGACTTGAAAACCAGCATCAATTATTTTAGAAGTGCCTCTGTCGTATTTGCCAAGTATTTTTAAAGTCTCTCGCCGGACTTTTTCTTCTTCATTAGGTATGTAGGGAACAACATTTCTTTTTAAAATCACTTCGCCTTCCACAAAATTGTTAGCCTCCTGTCTGTCACGCAATTCTATTAACCTTTGCCCTCCACCTGAGATAGCCTGCATCGAAGTCATGACAACTAATCTCAAATTAGAGCCGGTATATACAGGAGCCAAAGAAATTGCCTGACCTACTGTCGTGCAGTTCGGTCCGGTTACGATAAATCCCTTGAAATCCTTATTTTTCCGTTGAGCTTCAATCAGCTTATAATGTTCTGCATTAACTTCTGGTATAATTATTGGGACATCTTCGTCATAGCGATGAGCTGAGGTAATGCTAAAGACCGGTAATTTTTTGGCATACTCCGCCTCAATTTTTTGAGTATATTCTTTGTCTTCTGGTTTGTCTGTCGGCAAAGCAGAAAATATTATGTCAGACCCGGACAAATCAACATGAGAAGCATTGATTACTCTTTCTTTAGCTGCGAATTCTCTAATCTCGTCATTGTCAAGCAACCATTTGCACGCATCTCCATAAAGTTTGCCTTCAGATCTTTCTGATGCTGCTAAAGTAGTCAATTCAAATAACGGATGTTCATAAAGCGCTTCTATGAATTCTTGTCCTTCACGACCGGTTGCGCCTAGTATAGCCGCTCTTAATTTGTCCATATTTTATCGCTGTTGTAATCTGTAAATAGCTAACGAAAGTTTAAATTATCTATTTTCAGGAAACAATAAATACCAGCAGCACAAAATTCATTATACATGGCAACAAAAATTGTTGAGTTCGAAAAACCGAAGTTGAACAATCCAATCTTCATCGAAGGCCTTCCTGGGGTAGGAAACGTCGGCAGGATAGCAGCTGGTTATATTGTCGAGGAGCTTGGTGCGAAAAAATTTGCCGACCTTACTTCGTCCCATTTCATGCCTTTTGTACTGCTGCACCAGTCGTCAGCAGTGCACGTTTTGAAAAACGAGTTTTATTATCTGAAAGGCAAAAAAGGGCAGAGGGATTTGATAATTCTAATCGGCGACAGCCAGTCGATAGATCCGGATGGGCATTACGAAATTGTCCACGAAATTTTAACGTTCGTAAAAAAATTTGGGACAAAGGATATGATTACTCTTGCCGGTTTGTCGGTCGGACAGGAAGTGAAAACTCCAAAAGTGATCGGCGCTGTCAGCGACCCTGATTTGATAAAAAAGTACAAAGACGCTGGAATCGATTTTGATGCTGGCAGCAGAGTCGGCACTATAGTGGGCGCTTCGGGTTTGCTTATCGGCATAGGCAGGTACTACGGGATAAAAGGCATTTGTTTGCTCGGGGAAACCGTTGGTTTTCCTATTATTCCTGATCCGAAAAGCGCGGAAGTGGTTTTGAAGGTGCTGGCGAAAATTTTAAATTTGAAAATCGACACTAGCAGACTGGACAAGAAAGTAAAGGAAATGGAAGAATTCATAAAGAAAATACAGGACGTTGAAAAGAGGACAATGATGCAGATGATGCATAGCGCACCTACAGGAAAACCTGGGGAAGAAAAGGATAAATTGACTTACATTGGTTAATCCAAAAATTTTAAAACCTGAGTTAAGTTGCATCTAATGTTTAAAAACTTATTCTAACAAATAGTTGAATATGCCTACGAAACTTTTGCTTTCAAGGGAAGAGTACCTGGCTTCCGGCGTACATATCGGTATGAAGCAGAGAACTGCGCAGATGAAGGAATTCATCTATAAAATTCGTCCCGACGGACTGGCAGTTTTGAATTTGAGCAAAATTGATCAGCGGATAAAGACTGCTGCAAAATTCCTGGCAAGGCTAAGCAAGATAATGGTTGTAAGCAGAAAACCTGCTGCGGTAGATGCGATAAAAAAATTCGCTGAGATTGTTGGCACCGAAGTCATCACAGGCAGGTTTATGCCTGGCACTCTGACTAATCCCAGATACAAAAAATTTTTTGAGGCAGATGCGATATTCATTGTAGATACTCTGGCCGATGTGCAGGCGCTCCGCGAAGCTGTGAAAGCCCGCGTTCCTGTGGTTGCGTTGTCAGATACGTTCAATGAAACGCGGGATGTTGATATAATAATTCCGGCCAACAACAACGGCAGGCGCTCGCTAGCAACTTTGTTCTGGCTGCTTGCGAGGGAAATCTTGAAAGAGCGGGACAAAATAAAAAGCTATCAGGAGTTCAATTATAAAATTGAAGACTTTGCAGGCGGCAAATCGTTGGACGAGCAAAAATTTGCACAGGTTGACGAATCATAACTAGTGTGTGACTACAGAATCATCGTCTGCATAATATAAGTTGTCCTAACGAAAATGGTTTATAAGTAAAAAGCTGAACTGTATCTTGTGGCTTTTGAAATTTTCAACCACAACATATAGTAGCACTACAGATTGTGTATAAATAGCTACAAGGACACAATATAATGCATGCAATGTCCATTTTGCCAAAGCGACAAACTAAAAGTGGTTGACTCGAGGGAGACGGCGGAAACAATCAGAAGACGCAGAGAATGCGATGATTGTAAAAAAAGATTCACGACATACGAAAGATTTGAAGGAAAACCATTGATAATAATAAAAAAGGACGGCAGGAGAGAACCTTTCAACAGAAACAAAATTTTGAAAGGCGTTATGACTGCTTGTGGCAAACGGCCAATTTCGCAAGATCGGATAGAAAAAACTGTCGATGAAATCGAAGCCGAATTGAAAAACATGGACACTACAGAGATAAAATCTAAAATTGTTGGAGACTTGGTAATGGAGAAACTTAAGGAATTGGACAACATTGCTTACATCCGCTTTGCATCAGTCTATAAAAAGTTTAAAGACATAGAATCCTTGGAAAAGGAACTCAAAGAGTTGAAGAAAGGAGCATAGGTTTATGGACGGCTTTGATCTAAGTCAGCGCGTTGCTCTCGTTGGTGAAGCAAAAGGCTTGAAAATACCTAGGCTTTTCACAAAAGCGGATCAAAATCTTTACGATACTTGCAAATGGACAAAGAGAACTTCTTTGATAAAGAATCCGGACGGAACGACAGTTTTCAAAATGGACAATGTCGAAGTTCCTGAATTTTGGTCGCAAACAGCAACGGACATTCTCGCACAAAAATATTTTAGGAAGCGCGGGGTCCCGCAGTTTGATACAAACGGAAATCCAATTTTAGATGCAACGGGCAAACAAATTCTCGGCAGCGAAACTTCAGCTAGGCAGACTGTACACAGGCTTGCAGGCTGTTGGACATGGTGGGGCAAAAAGTACGGCTACTTTGCTACAGAAGAAGATGCGAAGGCGTTTTACGACGAGATCGCGTTCATGCTGCTGCACCAGTTTGCTGCACCGAACTCGCCGCAGTGGTTCAACACAGGATTGAATTGGGCTTACGGCATCGCAGGACCTTCGCAAGGACACTGGTATGTTGATCCCGATACGAAATTGCTGACGCAGTCTGCAGACGCTTACTCGCATCCGCAATGCCATGCGTGCTTCATCCAGCCAGTTAGGGACGACTTAGTCAACGAGGGCGGGATTCTGGATCTTGCCACAAGAGAGGCGAGAATTTTCAAGTATGGAAGCGGAACCGGTACAAATTTTTCATCGTTGCGAGCAAAAGGTGAGCACCTGTCTGGCGGTGGAATTTCAAGCGGCGTGATGTCTTTCCTAAAAATTTACGACCAAGTTGCAGGTGCGATAAAATCTGGCGGGACCACACGAAGAGCGGCGAAGATGGTAATTTTGAATGTCGATCATCCGGAGGTCGAGGAATTTGTCCGATGGAAGGCCAACGAAGAGAAAAAATTCTCTGCACTCGTACAAATGGGGTTGGTGAAAGCTGACAGCGTCGAGTCGGCAGGCGAGCATGTTTTCGGGCAGAATTCAAACAACTCTGTTCGTGTGACTGATGACTTCATGAACTCTGTTATCAACGGCAAAGAATGGAATCTGACTTGGAGGACTGATGGAAGAACTGCAAAAACAGTTGAGGCTGCGCAACTGTGGGACAAGATTGCACAAGCGGCATGGGAGTGCGCAGACCCTGGGTTGCAGTTCGACACAACGATAAACGACTGGCACACATGTGCTGCTTCCGGCAGGATAAACGCTAGCAACCCGTGCAGCGAATACATGTTTTTGGACAACACAGCCTGCAATCTCGCATCAATAAACCTTGCAAAGTTTTTGGAAAATGGAACTTTCAATGTGGAAGGTTACAAACATGCGGCAAGGTTGTGGACGATTGTCCTGGAAATTTCTGTGCTGATGGCCCAGTATCCGTCAAAAGAAATCGCGCAGTTGAGTTATGAATACAGAACTCTTGGACTGGGCTACACAAACCTCGGCTCGCTGTTGATGCTGATGGGAATTCCGTACGATTCGGACAAAGCAAGAGCCATCTCCGCAGTGCTAACAGCGGTGATGACTGGAGAAAGTTATGCAACCAGTTCTGAAATCGCAGGCTTCCTCGGTCCGTTTCCCGCTTTCGAAAAGAACAAGGAACACATGCTGAAAGTTGTCAGAAACCACAGAAGAATTGTTTACAATGCGCCGAAGGAAGAGTACGAAGGCTTGAACACAGTACCGCCTGGGATAGAACACACGCAGTGCCCGGAGTATTTGCTCAAGGCGGCAATCGAATCTTGGGACAGGGCGCTGGCTTTTGGCGAGCGCTATGGATACAGAAACGCGCAGGCAACCTTGATTGCTCCGACAGGAACAATAAGTTTGGTCATGGGTGCGGATACGACTGGGATCGAACCTGATTTTGCATTAGTGAAGTTCAAAAAATTGGTTGGCGGCGGTTATTTCAAAATCGTGAACCAGAGCGTGCCCGGTTCATTGAAGAGACTTGGCTACACGGAAGAACAAATAAAAGACATGACAAAATACGTGGTCGGCAGCGGAACTTTTGAAGGAGCTCCGCATATCAACACATTCGCATTGAAGACAAAAGGGTTCGCTTATAGTGACATAGCTAAGATGGAAGCTGTTTTGCCTACTGCCCTGGATTTGTCTTTTGTGTTCAACATTAACACTTTGGGCAAAGAATGTTTGGAAAAGTTGGGATTCAGAGAATCCCAGTACTCCTCGCATGATTTCAATTTGCTGAAAGCTCTCGGATTTAGAGATGACGAGATTGAAGCAGCTACAGAATTCATCTGCGGCACACAGACAATAGAAGGTTCGCCGCACCTGAAGTTGGAACATTACCCGATTTTCGATTGCGCGAACAGGTGCGGAAAGAAAGGAGTTAGGTACATAGACTACATGGCTCATGTCAAAATGATGGCCGTGACCCAGCCGCTGCTTTCAGGCAGCATCAGCAAAACAATAAACATGCCCAACCACGCAACTGTGGAAGACATAAAACAAGTTTACTTTGAATCTTGGAGGCTCGCGCTCAAGTCTGTTGCACTTTACAGGGACGGAAGCAAAGTTGTCCAGCCGCTGGCGGTTTTCAGAGAAAAGAAAGAGGAATTCAAAGCAGTTAGGAGAAAATTGCAAGAAGAAAGAAAAGCAATAGCACACAAATTCCGAGTAGGAAACCAGGAAGGCTATCTGCATGTCGGATTGTTCGAAGATGGTTCGCCCGGAGAATTGTTTGTCAAAATGGCCAAGCAGGGCAGCACCCTGTCCGGGTTGATGGATTCGTTTGCTATCGCTATTTCAGTTGGATTGCAGTACGGGGTGCCGCTGAAAGTCTGGATACAAAAATTCACCAACACAAGATTCGAACCGCAGGGTTGGACCGACAATCCTGAAGTGCCTGTGGCAAAATCAATAATGGATTACATTTTCAAATGGATGGCGTTCAAGTTCCTTCCAAAGGAAGATTTGAAAGAGCTTGGCTTGCTGAACGGCGAGAAACTCATGGAAACTAATGAAACAGCTGAGGAATCGAAAACTCAAAGCAGTGAAATCGTGAACCTAAAAGTTTTCACCAAGCAGGAGAAGGACAATTTCGACATGAGCGGGGATGCGCCGACTTGCTACGAATGCGGAGGCATGATGGTCAGAAGCGGCACGTGTTACGTGTGCACGTCATGCGGCACGACTAGCGGTTGCAGCTAAAAGATTTTTTTAGATTTTTTGCATAAAATTTTTGGTGAATCAAAATCAAAATGCTCTTGATGTTTTTGTCAGCTATGGACGTCCTCGCAGGAGTAAGTATAATTTATCCTTCTCTGCCGATTTTCGGATCGCTGTTCTATTTTTACCTTGCGCTGTTCCACTTGGCAAAAGGCGGCTGGTCTGTGCTTACTGCTGCGGGAAGCGGATTTTATTTTGATATTCCTGGAATTATTGACGTGCTCTCTGGATTTGTCATGTTCATAATGTATTCTGAAATTAGCTTCAGCTTCTTTTGGGTCGTTGGAGCAGTACTGTTGCTGAAAGGAGTGTGGAGTTCGTTTTTTTCACTCTCGTGAACTGCGGCTGCGTAAAAGAATTTAAAACAGTTCGTTCAATAAAGGATTATGAAAAAATATGAACTGCCTCCCTTGCCTTATGCGTATGATGCGTTAGAACCGCATATTGATGCAAGAACAATGGAAATTCACCACACCAAACATCATCAGGCTTATGTTAACGGACTGAACATTGCCCTTGAAAGTCCAGAAGCACAGTTGCTGGCGAACAGCATTGAAGAAATCCTCGAAAATATTTCAAAAGTTCCGGAGAGCATACGAAAAGCTGTGAATTTTCATGGAGGAGGGTATGACAACCACAGAATATTTTGGACGAACATGAAGCCAGACGGGGGAGGGGAGCCCGGAGGAAAAATTGCCGATGCTATAATTTCTTCTTTCAAGAATTTTGCAAGTTTCAAAGAAAAATTTTCAAAAGATACGACAGCTATTCAGGGAAGCGGTTGGGGCTGGCTTGTTTTCAATCCGCAAAGCAACGAAGTAGAATTTATTACAACGCCTAATCAAGACAGTCCACGAGCGCTTAAATTGATTCCTCTCTTAGGTTTGGATGTATGGGAACACGCTTATTATCTGAAGTACCAAAACAAAAGGGCGGACTATGTGGCGGCATGGTGGAATGTTGTAAATTGGGACGACGTTGAGAAAAGATTCAGCAAGTAGCATTCTTTATGTGATATCTCATGCAGACGCAAAGTATGTATGAAAGTCTCGATACAAAAGCTTGTTTAGACTACGTTGTTTTTAGGACAAAAAACGGCGCGCATTCATCTAAACGTCTCAAATCACTCTGTAAATATATGCGTAGAAATCCTGACGTTCTGGTGAAATTCGGGTGCACCCCGGATTACAACCAGTTCAAAAATCTTTCAGAGTACGCAGACGCTCACTGGCATCTTGTTCGCGAGGAGCCTGGAATAGGAACAGGAAAATACGCTACGCTGGCTCTGGAAAGAATGCACGATATATTATCAGATTGTTACGGTCTGCAAAGGCAAATGGAAGAAATTAAAAATTATGTGGAGGAAAATAAGGCAGTTGCACGAACGTCAGTGGGTTCAAAATTTCACATATCACCGTACAATTTGACATGGGTAGGCAGGCAATTAAAAAAGAAGGGAATTTCACAAGGAACAGCATATAAAGTGCGTGTTTTTCATTCATCAAAAGCATCAAGCTCAGATAAAGAAATGGCGGCTAGAAAAGAACAAATGATTGCTTCAAGTGATTCTGAAAGTTTTGAAGGGCCGCAACAATTAGAAATAACAACGAAGACATAGTGCCTAAAAAGAAGAAGCATAAACAGTACAAGAAAGGATTCAAGCGAAGGTTCGGAAACGTTATAAAACTTTAACTGCAAATAGTTCATGTGATCAAAAGGTGGTTGGTCTATACTTGCTGCACTGGGAAGTGGCTTCCAGTACGACCTACTTGGAATAATTGATGTGCTGACAGGGGTCGTGATGTTTGCTATGTATTCTGGAATTAATTACAGCTTCTTCTGGATTGTGGGTGTAGTTGTGCTGGTCAAAGGTGTCTGAAGTTTTATTGCCTCGCTTTCATGAGAACTTTTCCGACTACAGAATTTTTATCGATGTAACCAAGTGTCCGGCTATCAGTACTTGATGATGTGTTGTCACCAATCACGAAAATTTTATCTCCAAAAATTTTTTCAATCCTCTTTACAAGAAATTTATCATCGTGTTTAAAAACGATAATGTCCATTGTAAAAAGTTTTTTGGAAAATTTATTTACAAAAAGATAGTCTCCTGGCTTTAGAGTTGGGAGCATACTTTCATCTCGAATTTTAAATCGCATCAGGGGAAACACAAAATCACTTAGAAACTTTCCTTTTAGCCTCTTCAGCTTGTTCCCACATATGACCGATTTCGTGAACTGCTTCAATTAACTCATTTGCAACACCCTCATTAATTTCCTGCTTGTTCTTCGAGCATAGTTTGCATGCATTCCAAACTTTTTCATGCAAATCTGGAAACATTTTCAAATGTTCGGGTTTGAAGTAGTCAGTCCACAAAATTAGTATTTCTTTTTTGCAGAGTTGCGCGTGCTCTTCCTTTACGTTAACCATACGAACAAAATTGTTTCTATCGTTGACAGTCATCTTGTCGGGATCTTTGGTAAGCTCCTTAATTTTTTGGACCATCTTCAACACAGTCTGTGCTGCCATCATTGACGGAAAGCTGTTGTAAATTCCACATGGTATGTCACAGTGCGCGTATGCTGTCTTAGCTGGTTTGATTTTGTCGATTAGATTAAAAAATTTATACAGTAGTGGCACGCAATCAATTAATTACTTGTAGTTATAATATTTAAGATTTAGTGGTACAAATGGAATTAGACATTGACGAAGTAATGCCGGAGAGAAAAAAGAAGAAGCATAAACAGTACAAGAAAGGATTCAAGCGAAGGTTCGGAAACGTTATAAAACTTTAACTGCAAATAGTTTGCTATGGGCAAGAAATACAAGATTGTTTACGACATGGCTGGCTGCATCAATGCCGGACCGTGCGCGGTAGCTAACCCCAAACATTGGAAGATGGATGAAGAATTGGAAAAGGCAGTTTTAATCGGCGGTGTTGAAAATCCTAAAACAAAGAATTTTGAACTGATAATCGATGAGGAAGATTTGAAAGCAAACATGGAAGCAGCAAGAGTCTGCCCTGTTGCTGTCATACATATTTTTGATCTGGAAACTGGAGAACAGTTGATTTAGAGTGTTGAGGATAGTGTGACGATACCGACGATCAAAATAAAAATGCTAGCTAGTTGAATTGCCAAAGGTTTTTTAGCCGCTTTCCATTCGCCCGTGAAAATACCCCAGCCATTACTGATGATTATCATCGAGCCCATTAAAATGGCCCATCCGACTGATGCCCCCAAATTTCCGAGAAGTACTGTGGATATTCCAAATAGTCCGAATGCACCGAACCAAAGTAATCCGGCAACCGTTGCACTCAACGCTGCTTTTGGTTTGGTGGATAAAAATAATTTTAGCGTGTTGTTTTTGAAAAGTCGATAAACTGCATAAAAAATGTTTGGTACGAAGCCGCCAAGAAGTACTATAATCCAAACAGGTAAAGTAGCATCGTTTATCGAAGCACCGAACTTTATTGCAGTTTCACTGATTTGGTTGCCGTAGACAAACCCTACGTTCAGCATAGGTGACATGAATCCTGCAGCTATAGCTATTAACAATCCGTGCAGGTATGCTTTCGAAGTTGTTTTTTGGACTTTGCTGAATTTTTTTTCCTTAACATAGCCAGAATAGCCGCTCAATATTATTCCTAGCAACATCGCCAATAAACCAGCTACGAAAGCAATTAACACATTGCCTGCGGGGAAAATTCCATTGATGAACAACGGAGAAACTGTGCCGATTAAGGCGCTCATTCCAACAACAACACTATAGGTGAGTGACAATCCAAGTCGTACGACCGAGAGCCCAAAGAGTACGCTACTGATTCCCCATATTGAGCCGAAAATCAAAGGCACCAACAGATCTACGCTGGATACAGAAAATAATATCGCAACAAAATTTGGAACTGCTACCGCTGTCCAAAGCACGGGAAATGCGATTAATGCTACAACGGAATATACGCTCCAAAAATTTTCCCATTTCCACGGGCCAGTGTATTTTAAGAAAAGAGCCCATGTTCCTTGAAATAACCCGGCCAACAAAGCAAGAACTATACCGTTTAAAATTTCAGCCATAATATCTTTTGGAGTTGTGAATAAATATTATTTCAAACTGAATTCTTTGATAATTCGCCCATCCCATAACAAGTTTTAAATCTTTAATTTTTAAGTTGTTTATAGATTTTAATGAACAGAATAGATATAATCGAGTATTTTGAGGCTCCAATAAAACAGGACCAGATAGAATTTGCGTTGAATCCGTTTTTTACAAGCCTGCACAAAGTAGACTTTCCTTATCAGAAGGTTCCAGGATTGCCCGATTGGGTTGAAGCGGAGGTCGGTGCTGAAAAACCGAGAAAAAACACATGGGTTGCTAATTTGCAAAATCTCGAGTATGCCCCCGGCCATCTTAAGATTGGTTACAACTTGAGTGATATGAAAACGCTTTTTGGAGCAAGAAAAGTACCTAAAAGACTAGACGAAGGCGGGCGAGAAACGCTTGCCAAGTATGTTGCAGCCATTGGTTTCATCGGCATAATCGAAACGTCAGACTATCAAACTATTTACGAAGTTAGAGGCAAGTCAGTCCAAGTGCCAGGTAAAATTATTCAGCTTCCTGCTGGAAATTTGGAAGATTACGAATGTAGCGGAAAGATGCAAACTCCTATTGAAGGTTTGTACCAGAGAGCAAACAAAGAGGTTGGTTTTGATAGCAAAGACATGCACGAGACTGACGTTTCACTGATAGGAGTTGTTAGAGACAGGATGGAGTCTTGGAACCCGGCGTTAGTTTTCATCATGAACACACCGAAAACTTCGGAGCAGGTGAGAGAAAAATATCAAGTAGCAAAAAACTTAACGGCTGAAGAAGAAAGCGAAAGACTAATTCCGAAGCAGCTTGATGAAAAAGTTTTGCACGATTTTGTTTTAAATGATGCGTCTAATTTTGTAGGTAATGGAATCGGGGCTACTCTGTTGCATGGCAGATTGAGATTTGGCAGAAAATGGCACGATGATTTGGTGAGCCAGTTGAATGAGCTTGGCTTCAAAATAGTTGAGGAAAATCCGTATAAAGCGCCTGGTTGATTGTCATGACTGGAGTTTTAATTGTTGTATTTGATGCAGACGGAACAATCTTCAACTCCATGCCAATTTATACCGAGATATTTTCGGGTCAACTGGAAAGAAAATTTGGAATTCCGAGAGAGGATAGCTCAATTTTGTATAACTCATCAGCAGGAATTCCGTTGGGAAAACAATTTGAGATGATGCTAACAAAACACCGAAAACCAACTGACAAAATTCAAGAACTTGTAAATGAATTTTTTGAATTGGCTGCAAAGAATGTTCCTGATATATTTCCTGATATAAAACCTGCTTTTGAAAAATTGGCGGGTCACAAAAGGATAATTTCAACGAATACCAGACAAGATATTTTGAACGGCAGAGTATTGCACCACGGTTTGGAAAAACATTTGGACCATTATTTTGGCACGAACGGTTTCAAGAGAAAAGAAGAACACTTTGATCATGTGAAAAGAATTTACGATCTTTCAGAAGAAGATTTTAGGAAAACTGTTGTGTTTGTAGGTGACGGAAAACCCGATATGGAGCTAGCAAAGAGGCTTGGTATAGTCGGGATTGGCAGGATCGGCACAACAGATTCAAAAAGTCTTGAACAAGCTGGAGCTAGTTATATTGTAACTGCATTGACCGAATTACCAGAAATTTTAGAAAAATTGTAAGGAAAAATAAAAAAGGCTCGCGGGTTCGAAACTTTCGCTAAAAGCGGAAGTTCCTCCGACGTCTTTTTTATATTTAATTTGACAGGGTCAAATACGGGTCGTTTTAGGGACCGGTAAAAACAGGGCCCGCAAATGACACCATAAATGGCCCTATCGTGCCAAAGTGATTTTTAGTAAATTTTGATAAATTGTGCTTTCTCTTCGCACTTCTTGACTTCTACAACATCCCCGTCTTTCAATTCAATAAATTTTTCGCTGTTGTCAGCAATCAGCAAAGCTGGCCCGCGCCCGATTTTAATTTTTATCACAGAATTATCGCTAACAATAAAACTGCTAACTTTTTTCAAGAACAAATTATTGAAGGAGATGCCGATGCCTGCTTCAAAAGGAATCCCTCCGGTTGACTGGTAGTAGGCTGTCGAGCCGTAAGGAGTTGCAGTGATGACTCCGTCTCCGATCAAGTCGTCAAACTTTTTTTCGTCAACCTGCATGGAAAATCTTATAGCCCTTGTCGGAAGCTTGTTGTGTATTTGGATTTCGTTTAACGCGACCACCTTTTGTCTACCGACTGCAGCCTCGAGTTTAGTTTCCTTTGTGATCGTGTAATTGTGCGACTTGATGCTGGCAAGCGGGCCTTTCAATCCGTCTGATTTTATTTCACAGCGGTGGCAGATTTTTGTGTTCTTTACTGCCAGCTTGGGCACACCGGGAAATTTGCGCTCGGCATAGAGTATTGTTCCGTCCCCTCCATAGGATAATACCCAATCAGGTTTTTCGTCTACAATTTTAAACCCGGCTTTTCTAAGTTCGGAGGACAGAAACTTTTTATTGCCTGTAGAACAGATTGCGACCTTTTGCATAATTTACATTATACAAGCAAGTAATAAATTTATTTCAAAACCAAGCTAACTGCAGATACGATGTTGCCATATTCTGCAACTTCTATCCCAGTAACTTGGGATTTCTGGCCCTCCGGCACAAGGAAAGTATTCGCCCCAAAATCCCTTGCAGCTGCGGCTTTCTGCTGTATTCCACCAACAGGTCCCGATGTGCCGTCTTCATTAATTGTTCCTGTCATGAAAATTTTTGTGTTGATTGTTTTGTTTTCCAGACCAGCAATGATTGCCACAGTCATCGCTGCGCCTGCTGATGGGCCGTCAACCACAACAATTCCACCGCCTTCGTTGATAAAAGTAACATCAATGTCTTTTTTAGACATGTCAACATTAGTAAAATCGCCTGCAACTTTTGCGGCGATTCTTATCGAATCCTGCACGCCAGTTAGCGGGGCAACATTTTTTATGTTGATAGAAACTGCACCTGTGCCCTTGAGAAGTTTTATTTCAAATGGTATTATTGATCCGCTTCCATCTTCTCTGACTGCGGCTGCATAGTAACGTTTTATGACAGGAGTCAGTCCCTGGACTTCTATTTCGCTTAACTGCAATCTGTCGCTCAGGTACCTTATCAGCGATTGTTTTGTTTTTGCGTCAAGATTTAATTTATCAATTTCTTCCTGCAAATTTTCAACAGTCAGACTTTTGTTCGCTAAGCTCATTTCCAAATTTTGGATTATATTGTTCTGCTCTGTAATTTTTTGCGAGAATGTGTAAAGAAAATACGACGAGCTACCAATTAACAAAACCAAAATAACAATCAAGATTTTTGTCCGCGAACTACTACGAGTTTTTGAAGCCATGTCACCAGTCCATTTTCTTTTTTTCCATTGCCTTTTTTACTCTGTCTTGAGCTATTGATAATGCGGCGTCTCTTGGTTTAATATTTTCTTTTTTTGCTAGCTGCAAAACCAGTTTCGTGTTTTTTCTGATTTTTTTCTGGACAAGTTCGAACATCCTGTGCGGGTTGTATCCACGGTATTCCGCGTAAGAAGAAATGACCCCGCCTGAGTTGGCAACAAAATCCGGAATGACTAAAATTCCATTTTTATCTAGGCGGTCTTCAACCTCAACAGTTGCAGGAATGTTGGCAGCCTCCACAACAATCTTTGCTTTAATTCTGTTTACATTGTCCATGTTTATCGAATCTGGGAGCGCAGCGGGTATGACCACGTCAACCGGCAACCCGAACAATTCTTTTGCCGGCAGGGATTTCCCACCTGTATAATTTATCACAGAACCTGTTTTTTCTTTTATTTCCTGCAGACGTTTAACATCGATTCCTTCAGGAACATAAATGCAGCCTTTGCTGTCGCTGACCGCAACAATTTTCAAGCCAAAATCAGACAAATATTTTGCAGCAAAACTCCCGACATTGCCGAAACCTTCTATCGCTACAGTAAGAGTTTCTTCTAAACGCAAATGCTCTACGGCAACCAGAGTCGCATGTGCAACTCCAAAGCCAGTCGAACCGTATTCGTGAGGGATGCCGCACTTCTCTCCGGACTTACCAAAAAGTTTCATGCACAAATTCGCTGGCTTGCCAGTGGCAGATCTCCAGTTTCCGTTTGCTTCAACATACCATCGCATCTCTTCTTCTGCTGTGTTCACATCTGGTGCAGCTACGTATTTTTTTGGTGAAACAATTTTCAATTCCCGAGAAAAATTTTGGATCAGTTCTTTCTTTTTTTCTTTAGAAATATTTTTTACATCTGCAATTATTCCTGACTTGGCTCCGCCAAAAGGCAATTCGGCAAGCGCAGTTTTCCAAGTCATTGTTCTCGCCAGACGAAAAACTTCTTCCACATCAAGAGTAGGGGTCATACGTATTCCTCCCTTGCCAGGACCTAGCGCTGTGTTATCAATAACTAAAATCCCTTTCAAGCCGACTTTTTTATTGTAAACTTCAAGGACAAGCTCAGGACCGAACTCATCCGCAAATTTTTCTATTTCCATAATTTTATTTGAAATTAATATAAATTAACTATCTACAATGTAACTTCTCCACCATCAACGACAATTGTCTGACCATTGACAAACGATGTATAGTCGCTAGCAAGCATTAATGCAACTCCTGCAATTTCATCTGGCTTTCCAGGTCTACCTAATGGAATTGTTGATAGAAGTTCTTTCTTCTCTTTTTCTGAAAGTCTTTCCCAGTTTCTTTGTGTTGCAATAGTGCCGGGAGCTATTGTGTTGCAACGAATCCCATATTTGCCGTATTCTTTTGCAATGTGTTTTGTTATTCCAAGATTTGCAGATTTTGCAACAGTGTAAGGCGCACCTTTGTCATAACCACTAATAGCTGGGGTTGATGAAATGTTTATTATTACTCCTGACTTTTGTTTTACCATTATTGGCAACACTTCTCGACAACAACGATAAGTGCCCAAGGTATCAACATTAAAAACTTTTTCTATGTCTTCGTCGGAAATCTTTTCGAATGCGACATCCCACAATTCGTTCGCAATCGGATAGCCAGCGTTGTTCACAAGTATGTCTATTTTTTTAAATTTGTCTGTTGCTTTTCTAACAAGTTGTTTGACATCGTTTATCGAAGACACGTCTATTCGTAAACCCAGTGGATTAGTTTTGTACTTTTTTCTTATTCCTTCAGTAACGCTTTGTATCTCTTGCTCATTTCTACCTGTTATGACGACATTTGCGCCGTGCTCGGAGAAAATCTCTGCAATTGCTTTTCCATTACCTTTTGTTGAACCTGTAACTATTGCAACTTTCCCTTTCAGCAACATAATTCAATCGACTCTTTGTTTTTTAACATTTTTTGCTTTTCACAGCGTTTGAAACTGCTTCAGCAATACTTAATACAACATTCTTATTAAAAATTTTTGGTATTATGTTTTCTTCGTTAAGTTCGTTTTCATTTACAAGCTTAGTCAAAGTATCTGCCACGGTTAGTCTGATTTCCTCTGTAATTTTTTTTACATGTGCGTCTAAAACTCCACGAAACAAACCTGGAAAGACTAGTGCATTGTTCACCTGATTAGGATAATCGGATCTTCCTGTGGCAACAATCTTTGCAACTCGTTTCGCTTCTTCAGGATCAATTTCAGGGTCGGGGTTCGAAAGAGCGAAAACAATAGAATCGTCTGCCATTGTCTTAATCATTCCCACATCAGTCAGGTTTGGAACTGCCGACACACCTATGAAAACATCGGAGTCTTTCATCGCATCTTTCAGTGTACCCTCTAAATTTTCTTTATTTGTGAATTCAAGCAAACTCTGCTTATATTTGTTCAAATCCTTTCTGCCAGCAGAAATTATTCCTTTTGAATCAACAACAAGTATGCTTGTTTTCGTTGTTTTTAACATCCTAGCTATACCAAATCCTGCAGAACCTGCGCCAGCTATAGTAATTTTTACGTCAGAAAATTTTTTTCCGACTACCTTTAGAGCATTACTCAATGCGGCCAACGTTACAATACCTACTCCATAATGGTCATCCTGAAAAACTGGAATATCAAGTTCGTTTTCTAGTCGTTCTTCAACTTCAAATGATTTTGGAGAATCTATGTCTTCGATGTTTATGCCTCCGAAAACTGGTGCTATATTCTTTACAGTTGCGATGATTTCTTCGGTGTCTTGCGTACGCAGACAAATGGGAAAAGCATCTACATTTGCAAAAGTTTTGAACAGCAACGACTTGCCTTCCATAACAGGTAAGGCCGCTTCAGGTCCGATGTTTCCCAAACCCAGAACCCGTGAACCGTCCGTAACTATCGCAACACTATTCCATTTTGAAGTATATTCGTAAACCTTTTCTTTGTTTGCAGCAATTTCCTTGCTAACCTCAGCGACTCCTGGAGTGTAAATCAATTTCAATTCATCAAAATTTTTTACAGAAATTTTGTTTTTTATTTCAATTTTACCTCGAAGATCTTTGTGAATTTTTAGAGAATCTTCACGCAATGACATAAAAACATAATAGACGTTACAGATTTATTTCTTGACATGTTTCTTTGCAACCCAGTCCGCAACAAAAGTAGGTTGTAGTTCATGTAGATAATTATACGCCTGCAGGGCAGCAATGCAACCTTCGCCGGCTGAAACAACAATCTGCTTGAAAGGTGTGGTTGTCAAGTCGCCTGCAGCGAATATTCCGGGACGGATTTCATCTTTGTCTGGATAAAACGTTTCACAATTTCTGCTTATGATTACCTGTCCGATATTATCCAGCTTGACCAAGCTTTTTATAAAGTCCGTTTTTGCGATAGAGCCAACTTCGACGAAAACCCCCTCTACAGAAATTTCTTTCGTCTGATTTGTTTTCAAATCTTGCACAACGACCGAATGGACCTTGACTTCGCCTTTTATTTCTTTTACAACATTGCTGTACAGAATTTCGATTTTTGGATCAGTCTTTGCCCTTTCAATCAAATATTCGAACCCACGAAATTCGTCTCGCCTATGAATGAGGTAGACTTTTTTGCAAATTTTTGACGCATAAGTTGCGGCATCGAGAGCAGAATTTCCTCCGCCTACAACAGCAACAGTTTTATTCGCAAACAACGGCAAGTCGCAGGTGGCACAGTAGGAGACTCCCTTGTTCCCGAATTTGTCCTCACCAGGAACATCCAAATTTCTCGGAGTTTTTCCAAATGAAAGTATTACAGTTTTCGCCCTGTACTCTGACGAGTCGGCTTTCACAATAAATTCTGGCTTGCCGTCGGTTCCCTTCTCTTCTATAATTTCTTTTACTTCCAAACCTGTAAGAACTTCGGCGCCGGATTTTGTTGCTTGTTTCAAAAATCTCTGCATCAGTGGCAGGCCACCGACATTAAGAAAACCTGGATAATTTTCAATCTGGTCAGTCATAGCAGCTTGCCCTCCCAATCCCTTCATTACGACTAAAGTCTTCATCGCACGTCGTGCAGCGTAAATTGCTGCTGTCAGTGCTGCTCCGGCGCCGCCTACGATTATTGTGTCGTATACATCTTTCTCTTCTTCTGCAGGCTGAATTTGAACAGTAGTTTGAACAGTTTCGCTACTAATTTCTTCTATGTCTTTTGGTTTCTCTAACAATTGCTGCAATCGATCAACCGCCCTTGGGCTTTAGAATTAATTGGCACTCGGCACACATGCCAGGCTGCTTGTAAATTTTTTTGCAGACTGCACACTCGAAAATTAGCTGGGTTTTTTCACCGACATGTTTAACTTCTTCCGCCATTTCATCACTTGCTCACAGCTGCAATCGCTTTTTCTTTTGACGGCACGCCTACGATGACATCTTTGCCGTCATTGATTATCGTTGTCGGCACAGCCATTATGCCGAATTTTGCCACCAGCTGTTGGCCTTTGGTAGAAACCGCGTCAACCTCTTCGTAATCGAATTTCAGTTGTTTCTGCAAACTTTTCCACAATGTCTTAGCAATTGGACAATACTGGCATGTCTTTGTGTAAACCACAGTTACTTTGGTCATCAAACAGCCTCTTTTATTTATTCGCTATTTACAATTTAAATCTTCACGGCATGCTTCGTGATTTCCATCGAACAGCTCTTGTGAGTTCTGCAATAATTTTCGCACTCCTCTGCGGTTTTTTTATCTGCATATCTGAAATCGCAGATGTTGCATGCAAAATAATTTACCCCTTCATGTGCTATTCTTTTTACCATTCATATCACTCGATACAACAACTTAATTTACTTACGTCCTTGTAGAATGACTGTGCAGCTAATTTAATAGCTTCCGATAATGTGGGGAAAATGTGAACAGTGTCGATTATATCATCAATGGTGAGTTTATTTTTAACTGCAAGTACTCCCTCGTGTATCAAGTCTGCGGCATGCGGAGCCAATATGTGCACACCTAATATCTGTTTTGTATCATTGTTGGCTACGATTTTTACTAGCCCTCTCGTATCGCCGATAACATGCGCTTTTGGAACTAATTCTAACGGCAGAACTCCACAATTACATCTTATGCCTTGTTTGACAGCCTCGGCATCCGTCAGTCCAACGCGAGCGACTTCAGGATAGGTGAAAACGGCACTTGGTACTTCTGTAAAATTAATTTTCTTTTTATTTTTGGTGAATGTGTTTTCCACGGCAACAGCCCCTTCTTTTGCTGCTATGGTTTCAAGCATAGGCTCGCCGATCACATCTCCAGCAGCCCGAATATGCGAAGTAGATGTTTGCATTTCGTTGTTAACCAGAATAAAACCTTTCTCATTAGTTTTCACTGCAACTTTTTCCAAGTCAAGATATTCAGTGTTGGGTTTTCTACCAGTAGCTAATAGAAGTTGTTCACATACAATTTCTTTCGTCCGACCGCCAGTAGTGAAGTTGATTATCTTATTTTTACTTTTCTTAGCAACGAAATTTATTGAAGTGTTGGTATGAATTTTTATTCCTATTTCTTCGAGGTATCGTGTAAGTGCTAAAGAAATTTCCGGTTCGTCTTCTGGTAATATTCTTTCACTACGCTGCAAAACAGTAACTTTCGTTCCGAATTGTGCGTACATCTGTGCGAATTCCAAACCCAACGCACGCCCACCGATCACACACATGGACTTCGGTAATTCTTTCAAATCCAAAGCTTCTTCGTTCGTCAGATAACCAATCTTTTCAATTCCTTTTATCGGTAAAATGTGTGCTCGCGCACCCGTTGCAATTACAAATTTTCCTCCGAGCAAAACTTTATTTCCAACTTTTACTTCGTTTTTCGAAACGAACTTTCCTCTACCTTCGTAGTGGGTGACATTCTCTAAGCTTTTTATAACATTAGCATATTTTTCTTTTCTGAATTTCTTTACTAGCCTATCTTTTTGTTCAATAACTTTCTTGAAATTGAGCCTTCCTTTCTCGTATTTAATGCCTTCAAAAGAATTGTTCATAGCATGATAGTAGAGAGTTCCTACTGTGATCAGATTTTTGCTCGGCATGCAACCGACATTAACACAAGTTCCACCAATAACTGTGCCAGGAGTTGCATTGCCTCCAACCATAGCTGTTTTTATTCCCAAATCATTTGCTTTTATCGCTGCGGCGAAAGCAGCTGACCCTTGTCCTAGAATTATCAAGTCAAATTTTTCTTGTATAATTTTTTCACCTCACATTTTTTTAAAATTATCTGGAACGAATGGAGAACAACCGCCTTCTCCCTCATTGCCACACAATGTTTTCGTTTTCATTTATACAACCTCCTTTATCACACCACAAGCAACTAAATGGTCTTTGTATTTGTCGATGTGTCTATCTATGATTTTCATCAACGGGAAAACCGTTTCTTTATTTAAAGAATAAACTCGCTTCCTACCTTCCTTCTTGTTTTTCACAAAACCGCAATCTACAAGACATCTTAAGTTATGAGAAATCTTGCTTTGTTCGACTCCCAGTTCATCACAAATTTGCGTTACAGATTTAGGCGATTTCTTTAACACTTCAAGAATTTGCAATCTTAAGGGACTCCCGAATGCCCTAACAAACAAAACATATGAATTTAATTTCATATGAAATTAAATTCATATATAAGTATTTAAGGCTTTCGGTCATCAGTAACGAATTATGAAGAGAGTAAGGATAAAAGTTTTCGGAAAGGTCCAAGGAGTTTTCTTCCGCTATTCCGCAAAGGAGCTTGCTGACAGGTTGGGGGTAAGGGGCTTTGCAAAAAATAATTTTGACGGGACTGTGGAAATTTTGGCAGAGGGAAATGATGCAGAAGTGAACCAAATTGTTGAATTTTGCAAGCAAGGACCAGAAATGTCAAGAGTTGACAAAATCGAATTGAAAGAGGAAAAAGTTCGTGGTGATTACGATAAGTTTGAGATAAAATAATTATTTGTTTACTTCTTTGTTGATGAAATCTGTCATGTAGTGGCCAGTGACTTTCAGCTTTACTGCTTTCACTCCTTCAAGTTTAGAAACTGCGTCCTTCACATCCATTGCAAGCTTTACTGCAAAAACAGGAGGGCAGGCTGGGGTTGTGACATGGAATTCGACAAAAACATTTCCCTTGTCGATTTCAACTTTGTCTACCAACTGCATTTCTGTTATAGAAACGTTTACCTCCGGATCTGTCACCCTCTCCAAAGCCTTCAAAACAGTTTTTTTGTCGAGCATAAATCCACTAACGCAATTTGGGTTTATATCTTTTCATCAGCAGTGAGTTGCCTACAACAGAAACAGAGCTGAAAGCCATGGCCGCTCCGGCAATTATCGGACTCAACAGGAATCCGAAGAAAGGATAAAGCAGACCAGCAGCAATCGGTATGCCTGCAACATTGTAAACAAAAGCCAAAAATAAATTCTGTTTTATTTTGTTTATTGTGAATTTGCTCAAATCTATTGCAGTAACCACATCCCGCAAATCATTTTTTATCAAAACTATTTTCCCAGTTTCCAATGCTACATCCGTACCGCTGCCTATGGCAATCCCGACATCGGCTTGAGCAAGCATTGGTGCATCGTTAATGCCGTCGCCGACAGTTGCAACAATTTTTTTCTCTTCCTGCAATTTCTTGACAATGCTCGCTTTCTCACCGGGCAGAACTCGTGCAAAAACTCTATCGATACCAACTTGCTTTGCGATCGCGTCGGCAGTTCTTTCGTTGTCACCAGTAATCATAATAACCTCTTTACCCATTTTGTGCAGCTCCTCTACTGCTTCCTTTGAAAACTTCTTCAGCGTATCCGCAACTGCAATGACACCTTTGACTACGCCTCCGAACGAAACGATAACTGCAGTTTTTCCTTCCCCTTCTAATTTTTGCAGCGTGCTCTCAATTTTTTCTGCATCGATTTTGTTTTCCTTTATGAATTCCCTATTTCCTACCAAAATTATTTTGTTCAGATATTTTGTTTTTATCCCTTTGCCTGCAATTGTTTCGTAGTTCTTTACATTTGCTAATTTTATTTTCAGTTCTTCTGCACGTTTTACTATTGCTTCACCAATCGGGTGTTCAGATCCTTTTTCAGCTACAGCTGCAAGCATCAGAGCTTCCTTCTGTTCGACTCCAACAGGTATCACATCTGTGACTGATGGTTGACCTTTTGTTAGAGTGCCAGTCTTGTCAAAAACAACAGTTGTAAGTTTGTGCGTGGTTTCCAAAGCCTCTCCACCTTTGATTAGAATCCCGCTTTCTGCTCCCAGTCCTGTTCCAATAAGAATCGCAGTTGGTGTTGCTATTCCTAAAGCACACGGGCAGGCAATGATCAAGATTGCAATCGTAATTGTTAGAGCGAACAAAAAGTTGAAACCAGTCAAATAGAACCATAAGAAGAAAGAAGCTAGTGCAACTAAAATTACAGCTGGTACAAAATAGGATGACACTTTGTCTGCCAGACGCTGAATTGGTGCTTTGGTTGTCAATGCTTGCTGGACTATTTGTATTATTTGCGACAGAACTGTATCCTTACCAACTTTTGTCGTTTTGAATTTTAGCAAACCAGATTTATTGATAGTAGCTCCGATAACTTCGTCACCGATTTTTTTGCCAACAGGCATGCTCTCTCCAGTAATTGCTGATTCGTCAACCGAGGAATGCCCTTCAACAACAATACCATCAACCGGAATTCTTTCACCAGGTTTGACAACTACGATATCCCCAACTTTTAAATCCTCTATCTGGACTTCGATTTCTTTTCCTGCGCGAATGACTGTTGCTGTTTTTGGTTGTAGACCCATCAGTCGTTTGATTGCAGAAGATGCTTTGCCCTTTGCGATGTCTTCGAGATAACGGCCGAACAAAATCAAAGTCACAATTATTACAGAAACGTCAAAGTAAGTTTCGCCTTGAATTATTGTTGGAAAGAAAGTCACTGCTGTACTATAAAGCCAGGCTGCTGTTGTGCCTGTTGCAATTAGTGTATCCATATTCGCGTATTTTGCTTTCAGCGCATCAAACGTACCTTTGTAAAATCTCCAGCCTGCATAGAATTGGACAGGAGCCGACAAAATTAACAAAACAAAATTGTTGTAAGGGATTTTTATAAAAAAGGAGAGCGCAATAGTCGGAATAGAAATTATTGCACCCAAAATTACTAAAAGTTTTAATCTTTTCAACTCAGCTTCAGGTTTTTCAAAAGTCCTCAAGCAAACCTCGCTGCAGAAATATACTGTCTTACCATCAACTTCTTTTTTGAACACTGCTTTCTTTTCATCAACGTGCATTCCACAAACAGGATCGGTTGCCATAAATTATACACAACATTTATTTTATAAAAACAAAGAATAAGTATGCTTGAAAGTGATTTGTTAGAATTCTACGGAACAGAGTGTCCTCACTGCCACGATATGGATCCACTTGTTCAAAAGCTAGAATCAGAAATAGGATTGAAAGTGCAAAAACTTGAAGTCTGGCACAACGAAAAAAACGCTGAAACGATGATGGAATTCGACAAAGACTTCTGCGGCGGGGTCCCGTTTTTCTTCAACAAGCGAACAGGAAAGTGGATTTGCGGGGCAACTTCGTACGAAAATCTGAAGAAATGGGCGATTGGGAATGAGCATACGGCCAGAGCAGGAATCAGCCTTTCTAAAATGAAATAATTTAATGGTTAATGGCTATGAGAGCTGAGAATAAACACGTCTGTGATTGTGGCTGTGAAAATGAGGCAGTCTGCAAATGTGTATGTGAACACTAATTTATTTTGGCAGGCTGCAGCCGGAAAGTTTCGCCAAACTAGACAAAGTTAGTTCACCTGCGTATTGTCTACCGCCGATATCCCAGGTTGGGTATCCGCTGATTCCCTTTTCTTGGCAGAGTTGCAGGTTTGCATTTATACCCTTCGGGTCGCACTCAACGTAGTCAACGTATTTCCAACTGCTACCAAATATGTTTTTTTGATTCAAACAGTGCGGGCACCAGTATGCGCCGTAAACAACTATCCCTTTTTCAGTGATACATTTTGCAAAATCATCGTACTTCCCTAGCCCGCTTGCAGATTGTGAAAATAAGTAATATGCAATCGTTACTACCGCAATAACTAAAATAGTTATTGCGTATGTTACTTTCTTCATCTGAGACACTCTCTATACTGATCTGGATGATGGCTCATGTGTTCTTTCCACGCTTCCTCTGTGTAGCCCAGAGGGACTTGACAAATGTTGTTTGTGTTCTGACTTGAAACAGCCCGCGTATATTCTGTACCGAAATAAGTCTGGTAGTATACGTAAACAGTAAAAATAAAAATTGCAGCGATTGCGACTAATGCAATGTAGATCAGTTTCGCATTTCGGTTTTTCATTCTTTTTCACCAGCAAAAAATTTTTCTTTGAAATAAAATCCAGAAGTCATGGCGACAATTAAACCTCCGGTAAGCCAAAAAAATGAACTGAACTGTGCAACGAAGGGCGTGCCGATAACAAGCAAACCAACGTTAAACAAAATAAGTTTTTTTGAAATGCATTTTGGATTTTTTGAGTAAAGAAACAAACTAACGGCAAGAAAGGCCAAACCCATACCCCAAAAAAGTAAATTGTAATCTTCTAGAAACATCAAAGCCGTACTCGAGACTGCAATACCAAAAACAGAAAGTGCGGCTACCGCAGCAAGGCACAGCCAATGACAAACGTTGTGCGCGGAGATGATGCTGCCGACACCAGCGGCATTTCCAAATACAGCTGACAATTTCCCTTTTAACCTGTTTATTTTTCCAAACAACATTCCAAAACCTCTTTCATTGTTTGTGAAATTTTATTTTTTGACTTTTTTAGTCGCTTGCTTAAATTTTCTAGCAGCATTTTTTTCACCGGTCTTTTGCAAAAACCAAAATAGGCTGTACAGATCAAGCGCCTGCTTTTCAGTCTGCATAGCAAGTTTCACATCGGAGTCGAGGTATTTGGTGGAAGTCTCCATCAGCCTTATTGTAGCTGCAAGCAAGTGTTTGCTGATGCACCACAGCTCGCCTTCGGTGTTCACAACTAACCTTTTCATCAAGCTGACTCGTATTTTTCTCACTTCTTTCAAAACCTCCAGATAAATTTCATTTCCGGTTTTCATCGCAGTAAACGCAAAATGTTCTTCCAGGCTGATTAGATTCATAACAGCGATGCTCATGTCCTCCTTTTGTGTCAAGTCAACTTTTTTATTTTCGTCCATTTACAGCCACCCTGCAAAATAAAAGCTGACGCTCGCTGTTGATAGAAACACAAAAGCCAGTACGATAGCCTGGAACGGTATGTAATTTTTATCTCTATTAATTTGCCTTAACATGTCGTGCAAGTAAAATGCGAACCAAGTTAAAAATGAGCCGATGAAAATACCTATCAATAGTTTGTCAATTCCGTACAAAATATAAATGCCTGTGCCGATCAGACCACCAAAGTAAAATGATACAAGGGTAGAAAGCAAAGAGATGAAAATCAAAATCAAACCTTGGTAGGCAATATACTCTTTCCCTTTGTTTCTCTTTTTCAAGATGTTGTTGAACCAAAATGCTGTTGAGATTATCATTCCACCTACAAACAAACCTACCACAGAATCGTCAATTCCGTACCAACGCGTTACTGCTATAGCCGCGCCAGTTGCAGCTGTGCACAACGGGCAATGTGCATAGACTGGCTGGACAAAGTTCAAGAATAACGCTAAAAAAATTACCGTAAACGAAACCTTTACCAGCAGAGTTTTCATGAAATCACTTAATGACAGCTTGCTTTTGACTTGCCCTTTCTGAAAGCTGTTTTGCAGTCATGGCAACAGAATTTTCTGTTTTCCCATTCGTATGTCTGTTCTCCCAACGCCATTCCGCATTGTGCACATTTTGGTTTGCCAAATCCGAATAATCCTACCACGCAATTCACTCGTGATGACCCATCATGCTGACGTCGATGGTCCTTGTAATTTTTGCATTCCCATCTGAATCTAGGATGTCTACAATAACTTTCTCAGGTCCGAACATGTGCAAGCAAGGTTGGATTTCCATCTTGTGCGAGTAATGGAAATTGAGCACGCCATATTCCACGGTCATTATGCCAGAATCACACTGAGTAATTTCGTTACCAACACAGTTTGCATCGTACGTCGTGACCCCTTCCAATTTTCCAGGGCTGACTTTTGGACTGGTTATCTTACCTTCAAAGATGTTTGACTGGTCAACGCCAGTGGGTACCGCAACTTGTCCGGCTGAAACAACGTATCCGGTTTTAGGCAGGTACATCTGCGCCAACAAAAAACCTGTAGCACCTATCAGAGCAGCGATTATCACCAAGCTTATTGCCACTGCTGTACTGTTTTTTATTTTTACTTCCATGCATTTTCAATACAAGAAATAGCATATAACATTTTAAGTGAAACTAGTTTCACCTGCTTCTGCTCAGTATTTCAAAACGACAACGTTGCTCATTCCGCGCCTTCTTCTCTCAACTAAATTTTTTGCTTCTAGTTTATCTAACAATCTACTAACTTTTACTTTCGAAAACCCAGTTTTTTGTATCAGATCGTTTTGGAAGATGAAACCGTCAGAATCTTTTATTTGGCCGTAAATAGTTTTTTCCTCGCCATCAAGATTTTTCAATGCCTCATTAACGTTCCTGATTGTCCTGCTTGTAGACCTAAGTTTCGCCCCCTCTTTGAGAATTATGTACATGCCACTGAAACCTAGAAAAGTCAGACCGCCTAAACCCAGAAAAGACTCGTATGGTATATGCCCTAAAACCGTACAGCTTGTTTCAGTGTGAACTGCTAAGCATTGCGTGTGTGTGGTCTCGGCTATTTTCATAGTGACATTGTAAAGGGAAAGAAAGGAAATTACAGAAACGACAATAATCAAAAAACCTAAAACTCTATTTGTGTTTGAAAAAAATCGAGACATACAATTAGATATAACAAACGAAGACTATTTATAAGTTATTCAATTCTTCTCTTTCGGAATTTTAATTTTCCAGTTGTTGAAAAAATTAATAACACCACAAGCAGAATTATTGCGAGTGCCCATCCGATTAAAGTAAAAACCAACAAGGAATCGTATCTGCTGTAGTACGCTGGATAGTAATTCCCCATCATTCTCATCATCATTGGCATCATGTTAGTTCCTGTCATTCCTACAACCATCATTCCCTGCAAATTGTTGCAACTCAACCAATTTTTTCCCATAATCGTGTGCATTTGCACAAGACTAGCTGAGCCTTCTCCGCCCATCATTGCATCCATTTGTTCATGCTGCTCGTGGCTACCAACCATTCTTTCCATTACAGCATCCCCAAGGTCTTCAAATTGCAAATTAGAAACTTTATTGCAGTCGATCTGACTCACAGCAACAACATTTTGTTCTCTCGTAATTTCTGCGAGAATTTCTTCGACTGTCTTTGTTTTTTCGACTTGGTGGGCTAACACGCTACTCGAAGCTAATACAACTGCCACAAGGACAAGTACGAAAATTTTATTTTTCATATCTCACTTCGCGAATTTTTTCGGATTGATCAAAAATTCTGCTTTGCAGTTTTCGCTGCAAAAATAATAAGTTTTGTCTTTATGCTCTGCTTTAATTCCTGCCTCACCAACTTCCATTTTACAAACTGGATCTTGCATCAAATCACACGGGCATTTTTCTACCTGAATTGTCCTTCGAGAAATCCGTAACTGCGTTCATATGCAATTCTAATTGGTCTGGAGTTTCGCCTCCGTATGTTACTAAAATTTTGTCCAAATCGGTAAACACATATTTATCATAATCAAAGTTTTGTGTCCAATTGCCGCCTTCATGCTTTACAAACATTTTCAAAGTTTTGCTATCAGAATTGCAGTAATTAACTTTGTTGTCACTAACAAAGCAGTCTTTGTTAAACTTCATTCCCAAAGTGCTGAAGAAGTTTCCCAATGGCACACCAGTTGCATGTATGTGGATCACAGTACCTTCCCCAGGGCCAGATTCGACATGAACATGGCTGGCTCGCACGTAGTATTGCGGACCAAACGGAGTTATCTGCCTTCCGTCAAGAAAAACTGCTATGTCTGCATGTATGTGTGTGGATCCTATGGGACCAATCTGACTTGGCGAAGTTACAGCCCAGATAATGCCGTAAATTCCAATGCCAGCTATCGAAGAAATTATTGCATACAAAATCAAACTCTTGTATGTAAATTTTTTCTTGACAACTTTCGCTGACTGGTAGGTGCCAGAATGTTTAGCTGCTATATGCTGCTCTAAAGATCTTGATGAGTCGAACTTTTTTCCGCAATGTTTGCATTCAGCTTTTTCCATGTAATCACTTTTATTTTTAAATATTTATTGCCTTATTTTGGTTTTATTTTCATACTCTAACCAACAAACCAGCATTTAGTTGGAAGTAAATCAAATAAAGACCGACGAAAATCAGTATGATTGCATTGATTGTTTTCATATACTTAAGATAAGACTGCAGTTTGCTGACGAAAATATCTTTAGACAGAACTGTAGCGATCGTGACTGCAATAAACGGTAGACTCATTCCTATAGCATAGGCAAAAAACATGAAAATTCCTTCAACAAAAGTTGCGGCCAGCGAGCCGAATGCGACAGACAAGAAGATCGGCAGAGTGCATCCTAAAGATGCTAGACCATAAACAATTCCGTATTGGAAAAAGGAGAAATTGTTTTCTAAAGGCAAGGATCTTACTGGAACTGTAAAACCAAAACCCCTACCGACTATCAACAGTAATCCAAATCCAATTAAAACCAGCCCTAGAACAAAATCAATCCACGGGATATAATTTCCGATATCCCGACTTACAAATTTCAGCAGCATTCCAAGGATTACAAAAAGAAAAATAAAACCTAAAGTTGCTATGACACCGACTGAAACACCACTGAAAAGACTTTTCGCTGGAGAACTTTTCTTTTGAGATTTTGAAAAATAATTTGAAATGTAAGCAGGCAGAACTGCAAATCCGCACGGATTAAAAAAGGCTGCAGCCCCGGCTGCTAGAGCTAATGACAGCAGTACAAAATCTACCATACAATCACAAGTTTACCAAATCTTGGAACAGCGCCTTCCACTGGGCATCTGAAATTTCCCCCGAACCCTTTGTAAGAATAACTCCGTCGCTGTCAATGAAATATTTTGTTGTGGTTGCAATGACCATGTAATTTATCAATATGTCCCTGTTGCCAGCAGCGAAGTCGCCCAAAAACTGGTGCGAAAGCTTGTATTTGGTCACTGTTTCTTCAGTTTCCTGCAAATCTAAATCCACCGCAACGAATCCTACTTTATCCTGATAATCCGGGTAGATGCCTTTCAGTCTAGTCAGCTCATCAGTACAAAATGGGCACCAGCTTGCAAAAAAATATAAAACAAAAGGTTTCTTCTGTTGGATTAGGGAAGCCAAACTTATTTTTTTGCCGTCAACAGTAGTAACCTCAAAATCTGGTGCCTTGTTGCCTGGCGACAAGCCCTTGGATGAGGACTGACTTACGCCAGTAGAAGCAGGTGAACTTTTCGCAGAAAACACGTCGCCAGAAGTCCCAAACGGATTTAACAAAAAGTATCCCGATGCTGCAACCAAGACGACTAAAGCGACAACAATTATTGCAAAATGCGTCTTTTTTATTTTAGTTTGCATTTTACCTTTACAAGATTTGTAAAAGTTAGTATTTATTCTTTGTGATTACAAACCTGAACAGCCAAGCTCGCTGTAGCCTTTGATAAAACCGACTTCTGCAGCTATCTGGTAATTTTCATTTTTTAGTTTTGTCAGGGCAGAATTTATTGCAAGTACGACTTGGTCCAAGGCGGCATACGTATTTGGATATTGCTGTTTCAAAGAATATGATTTCGAGAACCACCCTTGGTAATTGTCATCGATAACATCTAAAGTTTCCTTTAGCTTTTCTGAATCCCCAAGCGTTATGTAATCCAGAATATGTTCTACTTCGTGCGGTATGCAAACTTCGTATTGGCCCTTATCGATATAATTGTACAAGTCTCCTAGCTTGTGGGACATGTGTTCTGCTATACCGTTCTCTGAAAACCATATTGCATATTTCACTTGCTTGGAAGCAATGGCGTCTCCTTCAACCATTTTTGAAAGTTCAGAAAAGTCTGAAGGTGTGAGTATCCTGTGCTGGCTTATACTCACAAGGGCTGTAATCGTGGATAAAGTACTTTGCTTTGTTTTTTGAGTTGCGTCTTTCGCCGACATGTTTGAATAAACTGCACCAGAGATTATGATTACTGCTGCAAGCAGAGCAATAATCCTGTATTTAGCCGGCAACAATTTTACCACTAGACAAATCTTTGTATGTTCCCATTATTTCTACATTTCTGAAAACGAACCAGCCGTCCTTGTCCACTGTACCGACTGTAGGCCATATTTGCACAAGAGACGAATACAGAGACGCATCAGGCGAAAGCATAATCGTAGGCACTTTTGTTATGTTGTACTTGATTGTGATTTCCTTGCCGCTCGGCGAAGAAATATCTATCACTGACTCCTTTTGCGGTTTGATGCCGAAGCTGAGCAAAATTTGTTTGTGGACGGAAGCGTTGTAACAATTTGCGCAGCTGTCATCAGTAATTGTATACAGGGTAACCAACCCGTCTATTTTGTTTGTTGAAGTGTTCCTGTAAGGTGGTGTGGTTGTGTGCAGCGCGAAAAATCCAGATTTTTCTGTGGCGTTCAGCTGAGACCAGAAACTCTGGACAAATTTGTATTCGACTATGTCCGCCGACAGGACAATCGCTGGAATTTTTTGGACTGAAAATTTGCTTATCAAATCTTTGGCTTCGGTGGCAGTATATTCGAGTGTCTTCCTTTCTGTTATCCTAACTCCATTATTTTCGAGTGTACTGACAAAGCCGTCAAAGCTGCTGCAAAGGTCGCAGGAACTGTCAATAATATTCGTAATTGCAATTCTTCCCCTGACTTCTTCCATAGACAAGTCCACGTAAGGTGGTTCGGTTTCGATAAGGATGACATCCTGAGTCATCATGCCGCCGAGTTGGATGAAAGAGCTTTTTAGATTTTCGTCTCTGCTTATTTCGCCGGAAACCAAAAGTACTGGAACCCTCTTTAATCCGTATTTGTTTATAATCTGTTGTGCTTCTGCAGAGTTTCTTTCCAAAGTCTTGTCCGACAAGATTTTTACATTTTGGTCCTGGATTTTTGAAGAAATTGTGTCTATGTTAAGACAATCCGAGCAAGAAGAGTCAACGACACGAATGAGTTCCAGATTCGAGGGGCGGAGTTTGTTGAATATTGTTGTGTTGATATTGAACGTAACAAGAACTTCTACAATCAATATGACTGTAAGTATCAAGAGAATGATTCTCTTCAAATCAAAATCCTTCAATTCTATTGCTAAAACTTTCTCTTTGTGTTTCTTGATAGATTTCAAAATCTTTCGACTCCTTAGTTGGCTTCATCTAAAAAAATTTAGCACCCACCAATTCCTGAAATTGCCTGTGAGCTGCTGGCAGCGGTAGCTGCTGTTGCCAAATTGCCTGTAGTCAGCGAGCTTACTGTTGACATAACCCCGACAAGTTGGATGGTCTGGACAGAAACTAGGGCCAACACGGCAATTATCATTACCATTGTCAAATCAAATTTCATTCATTCACCTCCGAGTTTTTTTCAGTTTACAAAATTGTCCTAAACTAGTTGTGGCAAAATAAAAAGATAAAGATATTATTGCAATTGTCAGAAGTTTGAACGGCAAAACAAATGGAGCGAATGCTGCTTGAAATAAACCATACGTTATCCCCAAAGAATATAATGCAACAGGCACGCAATTCGAGCATGTTGTTACAAAAGCTGCAGATGCAAAACCTAAAGATCCTGCGCTTCCTTCTTTGAAAACACTTTTTTTGAAGTTTACTAACTTGTACACAATGCTTGCAACTGTTATGCCCGCAAATATCGGCGCAATTGTTACATAAACAAAATTCAACGATATGTTCAGCAACCCGTCTTCAAAGAATTCAAAGTAATTGAAAAATAAAGGATCTAGGTACAACGCGCCCATCGAATACATGAACAAAATTGAAATGGTTACAGAAGAAATTACAATGAGTGCGGCATAACGCATTTCATTAAACAGCATTTTCAAACCTAATGTTAATTTACCCATCATAAATCACACAATTTTGGATTTTGCGAACAGATTGGATAAAATACCGTTTTCCATTGATCAATTTCTTCTTGTATTTGCCCTCGCGCCCAACCATTCGTCAAACCATACTTAATCAAACCGGCGTAAGCAAGATGGTGTCCGCATCTGCAGTCGCTAAATTCGTCCTCGGTTGTTAAACCGAAACCGCAGCAAGGCAATCTCGTGTTAAACCCGGCAAATTGCTTTTTCTGTTCGTCGCTTAAAGTTATTGTTTTGTCCCATTCGACCATTGTGTTGAAACCATCTTCGCCAAGAGGAAGATTGCTGTATTTGCCAATGCCAGATTTTGAGCTAACTCCAGAATGATCTACAAGACCGAAAAGTCCTGCACCGAATTTCTCTTGATAAGGATCGCTGTAAACCCCGGAAAGAATCCACACTTGGAACCCGACGAAAATTGCTACAACGACTGCAATTGCCGCTATGAAATTTCCATTTTTGGGCTGCATGCTATCCTTTACAAATTTTGTAATACTTATAAATACTGGTAGCTATATTTAAATAAATATGCTTGGCGTAAACAAGATGAGTTTCGATAAAAGCGGCGTGAAGTCTCTTCTAAGCCCCCTCGAGTGCGATGTTCTGGAAATTCTTTGGAAGAAGGAGCAATCAAGGGTGAGGGAATTGCACAAAATTTTAAAGCGGAGGAGGAAAGTTGCGCTCACGAGTGTCGCAGTAATTTTGGACAGGCTGCACAAAAAAGGCATAGTCGAGAGGAAGGTAGAAGTTGGGAGGGGGGGAGCGCACTACATTTATTTTCCAAAATTCTCTAAAGCTACTTTAGAGCAGTCCATAATAGAAAAAACTGTAAACAAGTTGATCGACGATTTCGGGTCTGCAGCAGTCACTTACTTTAACGAAAGGTTTAGAGGGAGGAAAAAATGATTGGCTGCTTCGCTGGCATACCATTAGTGGTTGACGACAAAGTTCTGCTATCCGTCTTCTCTTTCTTTCTCGCAATAGTGACTTTAATTTTTTTGAAAGGTACTAATTTCGGAACGAAAACCAAATTGGCTTTGATTTACAGCCATCTTACATTTCTGTTTTTCCCGTTTGTCTTGTTCACAACAAATGTTGGCTGCAGTGTGGCGTGCGCACCTTGTCAGAACAATCTGACAAGTCTAACTTTGCTGGCCTTGCCAACTACTTTTCTGGCGAGCACTTTGGTGGGCGCAATTGTAATTCCTTCATACTATATTTTTTCAAACAAAAGCAGAGAAATAAAAATAAGCTGGATGACGAAGATTGTAACGCGTTATGCAAGTAAATTAAATTTTCCGATCCCAAAAATCTATGCTCTGAACAAAGCGATCCCTGCTGCGTTCTCTTTCAGAAATTTTAAATCTGCAATCTTTTTCACGGTAGGTTTGCTTGATGTACTTGACAGAAAGGAGCTCGAAGCTGTTTTGCTGCACGAGATTGCACACATTGCAAGAAAAAGTTCGTTGCTAAAATTGTCTTTTTCTATCCTAAGATTTTTCTCGCCGCTTTCAGTTTTTGTAAAATTCTATCATGATTCGAGTAAAGAAGAAAAATTTGCAGATGGTTTTACCGTGAAGGAACAAGGAACAAGTTTTTACTTGAAATCGGTCAAAAGAAAAATTGACATTTTTTATTCCGAAAATAAAGGGATTTGAAATAAAAATGAAAAACAGTTATTTTTACATTTTAGCAGTAAGTGTTTCATTAATTGTACTGATTTCTGTTTTCGTTGGTGCACCGTATAAGACTAGTCAGAGTGCTTCCATATCTGGCGTAGATAAAAATATAGTTGCAAGGTTTGAAGAGTTGAGCACAAATGGAAATGTTTTTTGTTTCGGACCGGATGCTGTTTTACGAAAATCTGATTCTGAAACCTTGAAAGGATCTTGTTGCGACGAAATGAGCTTGCACAGATACGATGAGCAAATTGAGGGATTGAAAAAATATTCGCACATAGATAAAATTCCTACAGATCCCTACAACATTACTGTGGGTCTTGCAAAAGAATTACTAAATTATGACACCAGTATAATTTTAACATCTGAGGAGCAGAAAATTTACGATGAAGCTATGAAAATGTCGGATGAAGGTGGGCCTTGCTGCTGTATGTGCTGGAGATGGTATGTGTATGAGGGTCTTGCTAAATATTTGATCAAAAATTATGGATTTAATTCTGCACAGATAGCAGATGTTTGGAATTTATCTGACGGCTGTGGTGGAGAGGAACATGCAACTGGGATTCACGTGTAGATAATTTTATAAAGCAGGAATACTACTAATTTTCAGGCGAGCTGGTTGGGTAGCTTCGCTCTGCCTTCAAACGCAGGGTGAGGAAGTTCTCTCCATCCGCTAATTCGCCGAATAACAGGCAGCCCGAGAGGGTTACACTGTAATCAGAAACGGCACCGCTTTGTTCCGTTAACGATGTGCGCAAGCGAGTTGGGATAAAGCAGGATGAAACGGTACAGTGTGAATTGGATGCAAGCGTTGAGCGCTCAGACAAATGCTACCTATGTGTTTTCTGCTGTAAAAGGCTGCGAACGCAAAAACAGAAGAGAGGCTATGACCAGCACGCCTACTTTTTATTCAAGCTTTTTAAATTGTCTAACCAATAGATAATTATGCAAAAACTCAAAAGCTTTCTTGCTGGTTTGCTGATTGGAAGTTCGACGCTTGCTCCAACTGTTCTGGCTCATGATTTGGCAACAGTTAGCGGTGGCGGAGTTCTTGTATTGATTGCTCTTTCGACCCTGTTTTTGCTGAAAAAAGGCAAATAGCAAGAAAATTTAAGTGTAAAAACTAAGTGAAGAGTATGGCTAAAGATAGCGAGAAAGTTTACATGCCCTCAGGCATGGGTGGACTGATCAGGTACTCTGAGGAAGAGGAACAGCTCATAAAAATGACGCCAAAGCATGTGGTTGGCATAGTTGTGGGTGTTGTTGTTTTTGAACTTATAGTCAAATTTTTATTCGTCTAGGCAATTGTATAGTATATTATGAAACTTTCTGGCCGGCATAAAGTCTCTGAAGTTTTGCAGAAACTGAAAAAAGAATATCCCAATGCAAAATACTATCTAAATTTTTCTAATCCTCTAGAATTGATGGTTGCTGCGATTTTGTCCGCCCAAGTAAGAGACAAGGTTGTCAATGCATTGACACCAAAACTTTTTGCTAAATACAAAACTGCGAAAGAGTATGCTGAAGCTGATTTGCAAGAATTAACAAAAGACATAAGTTCAGTAACATTTGCTGCGAACAAAGCCAAGTTCATCAAAGAAGCCTGCAAAACACTTGTGGAAAAACATGGCGGAAAGATACCTAAAACTATGGAAGAGTTGACTGCCTTGCCTGGAATAGGGAGAAAAACTGCCAACACGATTTTGATTAACGCTTACGGAATCGTAGAAGGAATTCCAGTCGACACTTGGGTAATTAAATTGTCGCAACAGTTTGGGTGGACTAAAAATAAAAATCCAGATAAAATAGAACAGGACTTGATGAAGATCGTACCTAAAAAAGACTGGGCCAAAGTGGCGTACCTTCTAAAAACGTACGGTAAAGACAAGACTCGGCCAAAAATTTAGGCTAATTACATTTTAAATCCAAGTAATTAATATGAAAAATTTTGAAATTGCAAAAATTCTGCGCAACATCGGAATATTCGAAGAAATGAAAGGCGAAAAATTCAAACCGAGGGCATACGAGCGTGCTGCGCATTCGATTGAGGCACTCGATCAGGAAGTCAGAGAGATTTACATCCGTGGCGGATTTAAAGCGCTGTTAGAAATTCCTGGGGTTGGGCAGAGCATTGCGGAAAAAATCGAAGAAGCTCTGAAAACTGGAAAGATTTCTTACTACGAACAACTGAAGAAAAAAATCCCTGTTGACTTAGAAAGTCTAACTGCGATAGAGGGCGTCGGGCCGAAAATTGTGTTGACGCTTTACAAAAAACTAAAAATAAAAACCGTTGACGATTTGGAGAAAGCCGTAAAGGCCGGGAAAATCAGAAAGCTTGAACATTTCGGCGAAAAAAGCGAAGAAAAAATTTTGAAGGGCATAGAATTTTTCAAACGCAGCAAAGGAAGATTTGTCCTTGGTTTTGTTTTGCCTGTACTGAGAGAAATGGAAAACAAGCTGAAAGAATTCCCTGAAACTGAAAAAGTTGTTATTGGGGGCAGCACCAGAAGAATGAAGGAGACTATCGGAGATGTAGACTTTTTGGTGGTGGCAAAACATCCGCAGAAAGTTATGGATTTTTTTGTTTCGATGCCAGAAGTCGCGCATGTCTATGGAAAGGGTGAAAGAAAAACTCTTGTAAGGCTGAAAATTGGTTTGGATGCCGATTTGCTGGTAGTAGATAAAAAAAGTTTTGGGTCGGCGATGCAATACTTCACTGGCAACAAAGATCACAATGTTGCTCTGAGAAGAATTGCGATCGAAAAAGGTTGGAAGCTGAACGAGTACGGCATTTTCAAGGGAACCAAGCAAATTGCTGGAGAAACAGAAGAAGAAGTTTATGAGAAACTTGGTTTGAGATGGATGCCGCCGGAACTTAGAGAAAACGCAGGGGAAATCGATGCCGCCAAGAAAAACATGTTGCCGAACTTAATTGGATACAAAGATTTGAAAGGGGATTTGCAGGTGCAAACAAATTGGACTGATGGGAACAACAACATAAAGGAAATGGCCGAAGAAGCTAAGAAATTCGGACTTGAGTACGTTGTTATTACCGATCACACGAAATCGCTTGCAATGACCGGGGGTTTGGATGAGAAAAAATTGTTGAAACAAAAAACCGAAATTGAAAAAATTGGCAAGCAGTTGTCGGGAATAAAAATTTTGTCGGGTGCTGAAGTGAATATCTTGAAAGACGGTAAACTGGACATTGATAACAAAACACTTGCACAGCTTGACGTTGTTGGTGCAGCAGTACACGGCTATTTCAAACTGCCTCGATCAGAGCAGACAAAAAGGCTAATTGCTGTTATGGAAAATGAAAACGTGGATATCTTGTTTCATGTCACCGGCAGGCAGATACAACAAAGAGAACCTATTGATGTTGACATCGAAAAAATTTTGCAAACGGCTAAAGATACAGGAACTGTTTTGGAGATTGATTCTTATCCAGACAGATTAGATTTGAAGGATGAGCACGTTAAAAAAGCTGTGGAAATTGGTTGCAAACTTTCCATCGACTCCGACGCGCACAGCAAACTGCATTTTCGTTACTTGGAATTCGGAATTGCGCAAGCTCGCAGAGGATGGGCTGAAGCAAAAGATGTCATTAATACGCTGTCGGCAGAAAAAATGTTGAAAAGTTTGAAGTAAAATTTTTAGAATTAATTAACACGAAAAGTATACAAGTTAAATTAGTAAATTTTAGTTTATAAATATTGTGGTAAATGAGTAGCTGGTCCTTAAAAAAAGATAGGTTTAAATCTGTAATTTTTAAATTTTAATTGAGGGCAATGAAAAACGATCTCGACCTAGTAGAGCTTACCGGACGATTTTTAGATAGAAAATACGATGGTGCTGTCCCTTTCGATCCCTCAGGGTTAAAAATAAATGGGACAACTGTCAGTTACGAAACTGAAATACCTTTTAGAATAAAAATGGAACTTAGAAAAGAAGAGATTGTCAGAGAGACTGTAGTAGCGGATGCCTTACTCCAAATTAGAAACTATCTGCATAAAAACAGAAGAAAGTTGCCCCCATTTTTAATTGTTTATGACATGGACGATAAAGAACGCATTTACGCTGGTAGGTTAAATCCAAAAAATCTGCATGAGGGAGATTTGGAAAGCCTAAAAATATTTTATGATGCGTTGGCTGCATTGGATCTTCAAGGAAATTACACGATAAAAGTACGTGTGAAGGGAATGCCGTCCAAAGGCAGTGTCGATTACAGAAGTGTACAAGTGGTGGACTGGCATAAGACAGCACCATATCTAAGTAGGGAGCTGTTTGAAAGACAGGCAAAGAGAGTTGGACGTGAAAAAAGAAAAATAGAATTGTGGAAAGAGATTTCACGTGCCGGAAAACAATTTCCTTCTGCTACTGTAGGTGAAGAAGAACATTTCCCAGTCGTTATTGATCCGGAATTTGATGATTTTCAAGATGATTTTTGGTACTCTAACATAGGTAAAGGGTTGGAGCCGAAAGACGACGGTTGATAACAAAAATAAAATCGGCTTGTTTATGCAGAAGGCAAGAAACCCGATATACAATGGTGTGAAAAAGAAAACTCCTGAAGAGGAAATTCGAGGGTTAAATGATGCTTTTTTACAACGATTGGGCATCAAAGAAGACTGTCTTAAAAATTATGCAAAATTGTCGGATATTACGAGTCCTGATGGCTGTTTGCCACATCTTTTTTACGTTGTCAGGGCTCTTGGTATTGCGTCAAAGGAGCAGAATAGATATCTCTTATTATTGCACTCCTTAGATTCGGTTTCCAAATATTTTTCGAGGGGGGAGAAATCGCGACAGTATACGAATTGGAGAATTTTTTGCCAAGAAATCAGGCATGTTGCAGAATTAATCGGTGGCAGGGAGTTGGAAATTAAGGTTTTTCATGATGCGATTGACACGCATAACCAGTTTTTAAAGTTAACGAAAAAAAATTCAACAACATATTAAGTTGCATAATTAAATATCTAGAATTACTTGTGCTCTCCATCCGTTGCTACCTTCTTCAACCGAATATTTGTGAAGAGTTACTGCTTTCACGTCGACTATAAGTTCGTGCTTATTCATGTCAAGTTTCTCGCCGTGCACTAGTGCAATTAGCTTCCATCTTTTTTTTTGTGGAATAAAATCTAATTCGTACTTGCTGAACAACAGCATTTCTGCATCTTTATAAAAAATTATTTCTTGCAAAAATTTGTAGAGCAGCATTTCGACGTTTTCAGCTTCGACTTCAAATTTCTTTTTTACAGTTTGCTTTACAGAAGAAAGATCCCTAACCATCGTTTCTGTTGTTGCATCAGCAGCAGATTGAAAAAGTTCCTTCAGAGTCTTGCCTGTGGCTTCGAATGCGACATCCGCGACTGTCAAACCCTCCAAAAATTTGTACGGCATAAGAATACTTACTTTTTCAAAAGTTTATTGATTTTTGCAGCAAGAATGAAATCGTTTTCTGACAAACCGCCTATGGCATGAGTATACGTGACAAGCTTTACTTTGTTCCAAGAATAAACGGTTATGTCAGGATGGTGCTGTTCTTGTTCAGCCAAATCAGCAACTTTGTTAATAAACTTCATTGCTGCAACAAAATCCTTGAATTTCAAATCTCGTTCAATTTTGTTTCCAACCAATTTCCAATCCTTGACCTGCTTTAGATAATCTTCGGCCTCTTTGGTTGTGAACGGCGGTGTTCCACCTTCGCATGGAACACACTTCTTTTTTGTCAAATCTTCCATACTAACCCTTAACATTTCCGATTGGTATAAATCTTACCACTTTTTTGGAAATTCCAGCCGTGTGCACAGCATCAATAACATCATCAATATCTTTGTACGCAGGTCCTGCCTCTTCTGCCAAACCTGAGAAAGAAACTGATTTTACATAAACTCCTCGCTTTTCCATATCTCTCTGTAAAGTTTCCCCTCTATACTGCCTGCGAGCTTGCGTTCTGCTCATTGTTCTGCCTGAACCGTGGCAAGTGCTCCCAAAAGTCTCGTCCATCGCTTTGTCAGTCCCAACCAAAAGATAGCTTCCGGTTTCCATGCTTCCGCCGATAATCACCGGCTGGCCAACTGGCATGAATTCTTTTGTTATGATTTCCTCCCTGTTTGGGCCGAAGCTTCTAGTTGCCCCTTTCCTATGGACAACAACCTCCCTCGTCTCGCCGTCAATTTTGTGCTTCTCTAGTTTTGCCGTGTTGTGCGCAACATCATAAACCATTTCTATTCCAAGACTCTCTGCGTCCTTTTTGAAAACTTTTGCAAAAACCTCGCGAATTCTGTGCAGAATAACTTGGCGGTTTGCAAAGGACATGTTGACTCCGCATTTCATCGCTGCAAAATAATCCTGACCTTCCTTCGAGTTGAACGGCAGTGCTGCAAGCTCTCTGTCAATAACTTTTATCCCGTATTTTCTTTCCATCACGCTTAACGCCAACTCAAGATAATCGCTTGCGACCTGATGACCAAAACCCCTGCTTCCACAGTGGAACATAATCACAACTTGATTTGGGAAAATTCCGAAAGCCTTTGCAATTTTTTCATCGTAAATAAATTCTGGCTTGACAACCTGAATTTCTAAATAGTGATTACCCGAGCCGAGTGTTCCAACCTGAGTCATACCACGCTGGATCGATTTTTTAGAAATTTTTGAAGAGTCTGCCTGCATTTTTCCGTTTTCTTCAGTTCGCTGCAAATCCTTTTTCCAACCATAGCCGTTTTCGATTGCCCATACCGCGCCGTCTTCCGCGACCTCGACAAATTTTTCTGGAGTCAACTTAACAAAACCCGAGCTGCCAACTCCTGCTGGCACCTGCTGGAACAAATTGTCAACCACTTCTTTCAAATGCGGTTTGACGTCGTCGTAAGTCAGATTAGTCAAAACCAATCGCATCCCGCAGTTTATGTCGAAGCCTACTCCGCCTGGTGAAATTACACCAGTTTCTGTATCCATTGCGGCTACCCCGCCGATTGGAAAACCGTAGCCAGAGTGACCGTCACTCATGCAAAAAGCATAGTTAATTACTCCAGGAAGTGTTGCAACGTTTGTTATCTGATCGAAAACTGCCAAATCCATTTCGTCAATCAATTTTTTTGTAGCGTAAATTCTAGCAGGAACTTTCATTCCTTTCTTAAAACTTGTAGGAATTTCCCAGACTACGTCTGAAATTTTCTTGAATTCAGGTTTTTTCAGATTTTGATTAAACGGCATTAAATTCACCACTAATCAAACACATGCAGAACAAGTCCGCATGCACTCGTTTGCGTTGAAATTCCGCCGAGCACACGCTTTGAATAAATTAAATATCAAACTATTTAAAACTTACAAAGAAACTTCTTCTAGAATTTCCACTCTGCCTTTCACACTAGAAACAAATTTTTCTTCCGCGTCTTTTGCTTTTACACCCAGCAATCTGCGATAGTGCATCGGTACAGTGATTTTTGATTTAATTACATTTGCTGCTTCTATTGCTTCGCTTACGTCCATCGTGTACGTACCACCAATCGGCAACATCGCAACATCCAAATTCCCTAACTCTTTCATTTCAGGAATAAAATCTGTATCACCTGCATGGTAGATTCTTGCGTTGTCCAATTCAAAGATGTAGCCGACCCATTTGTTTTCTTTTGGATGGAAATTTTTTCTTTCTGGTTTTGTATTGTACGCAGGCACAGTAAGAACTTTTATACCGCCAACATTTATCTCGCGAAAGGGTTCTGTTTTAATTATTTTGACTGTAGAAACTGGCAAAGCAGTTTCACAACCGTTCACTAGTACAACAATTGTCTCTTTGCCCAAAGTTTTTTCTATATCTTTCGGGCTCCAGTGGTCGTAATGCGCGTGGGTTATGAAAACAGCGTCGGCTTCTTCTTTGGGCTTGCTTTTCAAGTCAAAAGGATCCACAAAGTAGAAATTTTTGTTGCTGTTTTCCAACGAAAAACTTGCGTGGCCGAACCATTTGATTTTATCCAGAACGCCCATAATTACCTTTTCATTTTAAGCAAATAATAAGATTAAAAACCAAATAATTATAGAGAAAATGCCGATTAGTACAGCCCCATATACAAGGAAATATTGGCACACGAAAAGCCGCGGCAGCGAAACCACAGTCCGCTGCGATTATTGCAACAGGGAAGTTCCGAAATACAAAACATTTTCAATAACTAGGGGATTCAGAATTTCCGACCCGGCGATTTTGCAGCAGGTGGACAGAAGGATGGTTCACATGCTACAGCGAAAAATGCATGTGTGTCCGTCATGCGCCAGGTTCAGGGGCATAGTCCAGCCTGGAAAAAGCATACGTAAAAAACATATGCGATAACCAACTGATAATGCGATAAAAATGGTATTTGAAAAAATTAAAGCTCTTAGGGGAGCGCTTTACAGGAAGACTGTCGAAACCAAGGAAAAGCCGGAAGAAATAATTCCAGGGTTTGCTGTAGAAAAACCGAAAAGGATAATCGAGTTCCCTTCCACAGCAGATTTGACAAAAATAAATATTACTTATCCGTTAATCGAGCCTTTCGCATACGCAAACATCACGTGGGATGCGGTAAACAAAGAGCTTTTGTACAACCTAGTTGAGCCCCAGCTAACAACAGAGGAGCAGTCATTAATAGAAAAAATTTCCGATGCGCTAATAGAGCTCGTAGAAATCGGTCTGACTTCGATAAAAGAACCGACTAAGACAATAGAATATCTGGAAAAACAGATTGCGAAAGTCATCCACGATTTTGGTTTGTCGCTAACTCAAAATCAGTATACAAAGGTCATGTACTACATTTACAGAAATTTTGTAGGTTTCAATGAAATCGAGCCCCTTTTGCAGGATCCCAACATCGAGGACATATCGTGCGACGGGGTCAACACACCAGTCTACATCATTCACAGGAAATACGGTTCGCTGAAGACAAACGTAGTTTACGACAAAACGGAAAACCTAAGAGAATTCATTGTCAAGCTAGCTGAGCGCTCCGGAAGGTATGTGAGCTATGCCGAGCCGATACTTGCCAGCACCCTGCCTGACGGAAGCAGAATTTCTGCCAACATAGCCGGTGATGTGGTAACCCACGGACCGACGTTCACAATAAGAAAGTTCAGCGAAAAACCGTTCTCTCCGATAGAGCAGATTGAATTGAACACTGTCGACGCGCAAATCCTAGCTTACTTTTGGTATTTGATTGAACACGGCGCGTCAATGCTAGTCGTGGGTGGTGTGGCGACTGGGAAGACTTCCTTGCTGAATTCAATATCAATATTCATCCCCCCCGAGGCGAAAATTGTCTCGATAGAGGACACAAGGGAAATAAGAATTCCCCACGAACACTGGATTCCAGGACTGGCCCGTGTGGGCTTCGGCATTCCGCTGCCGTCAGGGGAAAAGTACGGAGAGGTTACTCTTTTTGACTTGCTGAAAGAAAGTTTCAGGCAAAATCCTGACTATGTTATCGTCGGGGAAGTCAGAGGCGAGGAGACTTATGTCATGTTTCAGGGTATGTCATCTGGCCATCCGTCAATGAGCACGTTCCACGCAGGTTCTGTCGACACTGTGATCAAAAGACTTACCACCCCGCCAATAGATCTGTCTCCGACCTTGCTAGAAAGCCTGGATGTCATCACGATCTTAACCCACGCGCGAGAAAAGGGGAAGTCTGCAAGAAGAACCAAGGAAGTTGTAGAAATTGTTGGCGTGGATCCGAAAACCGGAGAGGTAAACACGAACGTGATTTTCCGTTGGAATCCAATAACCGACGGATACGAAAAGGTGAACGACAGCGTAAAAATTGAAAAATTTGCAACAGCACGCGGAGCAACAATGGATGCGGCCGTGAAAGAAATTGAGCAAAGAAAAAAGGTGATTGAATGGATGCAGGCGAAAGGAGTTAAAGATTATTTGGAAGTTGCAAAAATAGTCAACCGCTACTACAAAGAGCCAGAAAAACTGTTTGCCGAAATAGGAGAACATTTTACCAAGCCGGAGCTCGCATCGCCGCTTGCGCCAGCCGTCCCGGCCAAGACGGAGAAGCCAAAAATGACTGAACCTGTGCCGCTGCCGCAGGCCGTGCCGGTGGAGATCAAGGAGAAAGAAAGGCCGAGCAGAACTTCGATACTGGAACTTTTGGGTTTCAAAATAATTAGGGAGAAATAATGTTCAACTACAGCGGGTTCGCAACAAGACTCTTTGGAGGTTTTGCCGATGCAAACGCGCAAAGTTTTAATTTTATCAAGGTCAGCCTGCCTAGGGCAGACATAAAAATTCCATACAGGACTTATCTGAGCGTGATTTTTTTCACCTGCATCATAGCCTATTTCTCGACGTTGGCCATGTTGCCGCTAGCTTTAAGGTATCTACAGCTGACCACGTTTCTGCAAATCGGGTACTACGCGTTCGTCCCGATAATCACTGCGATGGCAACTTTTGCGGTCCTTGCCTTTTATCCGTACCAGAAATCCTCTTCAAGGAAGAAAAGCATCGAGTCCAATTTGCCTTTTGTCCTGACGCACATGGGAGCGGTTGCCGAGTCGGGCGTGCCGCCTTATGTAATTTTCAAACTCATCGGCGGATTCAAAGAATACGGAGAAGTTGCAGTCGAGATGAGAAAAGTAGTGAGAAACATAGAAAATTTTGGCAGCGACCCGCTGACTGCTGTGAAAGAAGTTGCAGAAAGAACTCCCTCCGACTCTTTTCGCCAGCTGCTGTTGGGTTTCATTTCGACAACGGAGTCCGGCGGGGATATAAAACTTTTCTTGAAAAACGCGGGAAACCAAGCCTTGTTTGAATGGAGGATTAAACGCGAAAGGTTCCTGCAGCAACTTTCTGCGTACGCAGAATTCTACACTGGCCTGCTCATCGCCGCGCCGTTGTTCATAATCGCGCTGTTTGCAGTAATGAACATGATCCAGCCGCAGATTGCCGGCTACGACATCTTGTTCCTGACAAAACTTAGCATCTATGCAATTGTCCCGATAATGAATAGCGTGTTTCTGATATTCTTGCAGAGCGTCGAGGTGGAGATATGAAGGCTTTGTTCGGAATTGAAAAAAAGTTTTGGTATTTGATTCTTGCAAATGCGGGAATAGCAGCATCGATGATGGTACTCACTTATTTGTATTTGACAGGTTTGGAATTGGTCAGCCAGCTGGTATACATACTCGCGGCTTTCATTTTCATTTTCCCGATAGTCCTTGTAAAGTATGTTGAGTACAACAGGGGCAAGCAGTTGGAAGAGCTCTTCCCTGTTTTCCTCAGGGACTTTGTCGAGACGATACGAAGCGGCATGTCTGTGCCGCAGGCATTGAAAACTGTTTCTGGCAATGACTACAAAAGTTTGACGCCGTACATTAAAAAAATGTCTGCCCAGCTTGAGTGGGGAATTCCGGTCGACAAAGTCTTAACTAAATTTATAAAAGAAACCAGATCAAAACTTATCGGCAGGATCGTATCTTCTGTAATCGAAAGCCACAATTTTGGCGGAAATCTTGCTGAAACTTTTGAGGCGCTGAGCGGAACTGCGTTGGAAGTCGAGAAGCTTAGGCAGGAAAGAAAATTGTACCTAAACTCGCAGCTAATAACCGGGTACATAGTTTTCTTTGTTTTTCTTCTGGTCATAATCGGTCTGGAAAAATTCCTGGTTCCAAGCCTGGAAGATGTTTCTCCACTGCAGCTTGGGGGTGCCGGGCTTGGCGCGGCGCAAGAAAACTTGGGGCCAGCCTACAAAGAAATTTTCAGGAACCTGATTGTGGTGCAGGGACTGTTTGCCGGGCTCGCGGTAGGCAAAATGGCAGAAGGCGCGATAATCGCCGGGATAAAGCACAGCTTCTTCATGGTTTTTGCCGGCATCATAATTTTCCTATTGGCCGGATAATGGAAAATGTAAAAGGTTTTGCCTGAAAATCTTTATTGAAAGATTTTAAGAATTTTTAGAATTCAAGTTCAGCAAGTCGTGTGGTCGGCCTGCTTTGCCTCGGCAAAAGTAGAGGAGCAGTTTGTGAATATTCTTGTTGTTGCGAAATTCGTGTTTCCGATTGAAATGTTAAATGAGACTGCCTCGCGCGCAGTCAGCGTCAGATTCGACTGGCCGCCGCATGTGATGACTGTCGACCCGGCTTTACAGAGATAAAATGTTGTCGTTGTCTGGTTTTCAAAAAGCTCCTGCAATGTTATGTTGCCCAAAACTATCTGCCCTGTGTTTGTTATCACTCCCGAAACCCTGCTTCTGCAGTAGAGCATGTCGGAAAGTGCAATGTGCCCGTAGGAACAAATCAGTTCGTCTGTTGCCGTGTCGCCCACTGTTTCAGTCGAGGTCTTTGTGAATCCTGTAAGCCAGGTGCTCACGATTCCTGCTACTGCTACTGTAAAAGCTATTAACAAAACAGTTGCTATCAGCGGCGACAAACCTTTTACCATGTTCACACCTCCTCAAAGACGTTTGGGCAATCTGTTGAAATCAGATATTTTGAAAACCCTGAAGAAACGTTCGAAACAATAAACGAGCTTATCGGTGGGGTGACAGCCAGAGTTATGCCCACAGGCTTGGCATCGGTCGTACCGTTTGAATAAAGAAATGTCACATTTGTTATCTTCAAAGATATGTCGGCTCTGTTTTGCAATGTTATTATTACTTCACTCGTGTTTGGATTATAGCTCTGTCGGAAAACTGAAAAATCTGCTCCAGCGCAACGTTGAATTTGTTGCGTCTGATTTTGTTCCGGTAGCCCGCTTCTGACGAAACTGCTGGTCCAGTATGCCAGCACGCCGGCTATCGTCATTGTGACCGCTATCAAAAGAACCGCGGCGACCAGAGGCGAAATACCCTTCGAAGAAATTCCCAAGCTCACATATTTAATTTGGGTAGCCGTTAATAAATATTTAGTTAGGTGTTTTCACGAAAAACAAAGCGCAAACATTTTTCTACGAATACGTTTTCATAATCTTGGTAGGAATGTTTGTTCTTGTCAGCATCTCCCTGCTGTTTTTTTCCCTGCAGAACACTGCCATAAAAAACAATATCCGCGATTCTTTGACCCAGCTCGCAGTCCAGACTTCCGACGGAATTGTAAGATTGCACGACACGTCAAAGGACTCGAAGTCTTCTCCGACTGCGAACTCCAGCGTCCTTATCTCAACTTTGGACATGAAATTCCCTGCCGACGTCGGCAAAAGAAATTATAGGATTCGGCTAATTTCTGCGAACACCATATGGACGCAGGTCACTTCGATCAACGCCGACGGCACGAACATAACAACAACAAACGGCTCCCTGATAGAGACTACATCCGCGGCAAAGGTTGTGGCGGAAAGCTTGCAAGATCCGCTGGTGACTGTGGAGTACGTTATTCCGAATATCGCCATCGGTATCCAAGGGTTCAGCGAAAACGGCTTGCACGACGAGCTGAAGTACTACAGGATAAACTTTAACGGGACTGTAACTGATAAGATTGTATTGGGGAACAGCACCCTGCTGATTGACTTGAGAACCGTGAGTTAGAAGTGTGAGTTGAATGGCTTCGCAGATTGATTTTGCAGTTGCACTCGGTCTGTTCATTACTTTCATTGCCGTACTTGTGATATACGTGATAAATTACGTGACCGGTTTCAATTCCCTAGTAACGACGTCGGAGCTGCGGACGGTTGCCTACGATTTTTTCAATTCCCTTTTTGGCAGCAAGGGGTTGCCGGCAAACTGGGAGAATATAAGCACCGAGCCAGTTAAGTTCGGTTTTTCAGGAGACGTATACAGAACACCGATCCTTGTAACGGACAGGAGCGGTTCGACGCGAAATCTCACTGTCAACGCGTCCATAACTTTCGATTTCAACTGCAAGCAGGTTGCGTGGAACGACTCGGTGAGAGTTTACAACGACACAAAAGAGCTCGCCTTCCAGCTTTACAACCAGACTTTTTGCAACACAAGATTCCTGAACACATCTGACGTTGCGTTCAACCTTACCTCCGCTGCAAACCAGTCGCAGATTGTTTACGTCTACTATTCGGGCGATACAAAAGTTCTGAACACCACTTACAATATTTCCTTCTCGAATTCCACAAACGTGGAGATAGTTGTTTTCCCCCAAGAAATTTTGCCTTCAGCCGTAGTCTCAAAAGTCAACGCCTTCCGCAACAAGACCTTCGGCGACGTAATCAAGACGCTTGCAGCGGACTACAAATTCAACATAAAAATCAGCAAGGGTTAGAGTTGAAAGGTTGGATTTAAAATGAAAGGATTGCTGCAGTCCCTGGAAGCGGTAATAGGAATTTTGCTGATACTTTCAGTTTTTGTTGCAGTTTACTCGCGCGACGTCCAGATTCCGGAGCTGGACACAGTAAATTTCAGGCTGAAGGGCTTTGCAGCGCTGAAGACGATCGACGGCACAGGCGAACTGAGGAGAGCCATCACGTTTAACGATACTACTACTGTTGAAAACAAAGTTTCTGACCTGGTGCCGAAGAATTTGAATTTGAAAGTAATTTTCTGCAAAGTGGAATGCGCGCTGCCGGACATTGCCGCGGAAAGGCTCGTTTCTGTCAACTATCTGATTGCAGGGGATGTCAACAACATCGCTCCCCGCCAAGTCCTGCTGTACATGTGGTTGCCATGAAAGGGCAGATTTTTCTTATAACCAGCGTGATTGTTGTACTGGCATTAGTTCTGTTGAAAAACAGCATTGACATCACTTCTGTCATAGAAAACAAGAGAAGCCTGGAAATCGGACTGGAGAGGCTCGAGTTTGAAAATGCGCGCAGCGAGCTGGTCAGGACTGTAGATTACAGCTACAATTCCAGCGGAAACATAACAGGAAAAGTTGACGACTACTTGAGATTCGCGAGGAATTCCTTCAACGCCAGAACAACTGATTTTAAAGTGCTGGAAGTTTCGGCAGTTCACCCGAGTGTCACCTCCGGCAGCTTGACAAGAATCAACTTTACTATTTTCAATCTGATCGGAAGGGAGATTGATTTCCTGAACCTGACCTTTTCTGCGACGAATGTTTCTACAACCTTGTCGCAATTGCAGGACGGGATTGCTGTGGAAGCAAACTCGACATTTTCAACTACAGTAGCAACAAACTACACATTAACGGTTTTTTGGAACACCACAGGGGGGAACAACACGGAATCAATCAGGATTCTCGTGGACATCAGCAAGAGCAAATTCGTCGGGTTTTTTGATATCACATTGAAAAGTAGTAGGCTGGAGCAGAGGGATAGAGTTGTAGAAACGATTGATTTGCCGACTTAATAGCTCTTTTTCAGCATTTACATTTCGATGTAATCCTTAGTCAATTTTACTTCGCCTGTCTCTTCATTAATTATAGCTTTGGCCAACTGCAAAAAGTCATGCCCAATTAAATTCTTTCTACCAGCTGTGACTAAGAGCGGAAACCCGCATCCGTCAATTTCGATATCTACGGCATAAACTGGTCTAATGTCTTTAAACTGTCCCATCGATTGCACTCGTCTGTTTGCCATGTGTGGTGCCCCCAATTTTAATAAAATTTCTTCATCTATCATTGTTTTTTCGGCACCTGTATCTATAACCGCTTGGACTTCTTGCGACTTGCCAGGAACAGAAATTATTGTTTTTTTCACAATTTCCATAATTAATTGTGGGTTTGGACGCTTTATATAGATTTTTCACCACCGAAGGGTGTAGTAAACTGACTTTAGAACGACCATAGCGGATAATAGATGCTAGTCAAAACTTTTTTGGGGATTTCAGAATATTTTCAGACTTCTTCTTCCTCTTCTTCGTCTGACAGAGGATCGTACACGTCGTCGTCCATTACAATTTATTTATCAATAACCACTATTTATAGTTATCGTATGTAATGTTAATCGATAATGCTTATTATTAACTAGGATAAATTTATTTAAAGAGAAAATGGCGGCGAGCAGGGAAAATAGGGTACTGGTATTGCTTGAGAAGTATACCCAGGGTTTGACGATTGACGACGTAACTAAGGCATTGGGTATTTCTAGGACAACTGCTTCTAAGGACTTGGAGGTGCTTGTAGCTACAGGAAAAATAAAAAGGAGAGAAACTGGTAAAAGTAAGCTGCACTACTTGCCGAAATACTTTAAGGAAATAAAGTTCGCAATAATTTTTTTGCTCTCGGGTTTTTTTGTTTTCAATCTATTCACTACGGACGGCATAGCAATCCTGCACTTCAATTACATATTCCAAGCAATCTTCATGCAGGCAATCCAGATTATTTTGATTGCTGCCATCGCAGGCTTGGTCGGGATTTTTGCAATCTATAAAATTTCCAATAAAAAATTGAAAAAATTAGTTCCGTTTTTCGGAATTGTATTACTGTTATTATTGATACCGTCGGTGCAGGCAGTCGCAATCAATCAAACCAGCACGACGGGGACAAACGTTTCCATTCACGGCGGCAACGGGACTACCGGCTACGCAGATCTTAATGTGACTAACGCTACCCATGGCCAGCTGATCAACCAGACTCTCTCCGGATTTGTGTGCGCAACAAACCAGTGCAATTTTACAATAATCGTCGACAACGATTTGTTTAACATGACAAATTGGACTTTCAGGATTACTAACTACACTCGCATAACAAATGTTCTCTACAACGCCTCGGACAACACTTGGAGAAATATTACTGAACTGCCGTTTTTAGGCCAAGGTGATTTCTGGAATTGGACCAGAAACAGCAGCCAAGTTACTTTAGTTAACTACACTCTTGCTGGTGGGGACGGTTACGATAACGGGATAAGAGATTCCGTGATGCCGGGCAGCTACTGGATTGACAACAACAATGCTCTGTACGGGAGAATTAACATTACCACCGACTTTTTGAAAGTTGCGCTGACGGAAAACGAATTAAATATTTTTAATTATACCGGCGGGATGATTTTCAACATTTCCTTAAACACAACTTTAGTAGACAACCAGAATGTTACTTTCTTGTACGGCTACGGCACGCAGAACAAGACTGTCTACTTCTTTGACTGGATGGTTAACGACTGGAAGGTTTGGTTTAGAAATACTACTGTTGCTGGAGGGAATTCCACAGCCGGAGTGCCTGATTGGCTGGATCCTAGATTCAAACACACGCTCAAAGTGAAGTACCAGTTTAGAAACGACACAGCTACAAAACCAGAAGTCAACTTGACTTTCTTAATAACTGCAGTAGATCCCTTTGTGAGAATTTTTGTTGACACGATGAACGCGACAAATTCGGCAAGACAGAACATATCAATTCCTGTAATGCTCGGGGAAAATAAAAATTCCGTTTCCGTTGCAGTGGGCAAACCTGTGCACTATTTTGTTACTTCCGGGGGCAAGACAGAACAAATTTTATTCGTCACGCAAAACTGGAGAAATGAAACAAGGAACTTCACGACCGGAATACCTCCGATCAATTTCACTGCTGTGCCGGATGTAACCAGTTTGTACAGAATAAATTTCACATACGGCTTCAACTCAACGCATAACAGAAATTTCCTGCTTGCATTAGGCTATACGGACAGGGTGAACACGGCAAATTTCCTGCCGAATGCTACTTCTATAGGATGGAGTTCTGCGGAAAATTTGGAGCAGCATGCGAACTCGACTCTGACTTGGTACGATTTGAAGGATAGCAGGCTGGTCGGTTGGTGGAAGTTGAACGAAGGAAGCGGCACTGTTACTGCCGACGGTTCTGATAACAACAACACTGGTGTACTCAATACGAACGTGAGTTGGGTTACTAACAGCACTTGTCTTTCTGGGTTTGGTTATTGTCTGAGTTTTAACGGCAGCTTCAACAATATAACAGTTACCGACTCAAACAGCCTGGATATAGGTGGGGACAAACTTACTGTAACAGCATGGATTAATCTGCGCGCAACAGGAGCGCAAGCTGTTGTTCGCAAGCCTGTGAACGCGTACAATCTGTCCTTCGACAGCTCAACGCTACCGACATTTTATGTCAGAACTTCAATAGGCAACGGGGTGATTTCCGATACTGTCGCGCCGCCGACCAACGCCTGGATACATATCGCGGGCGTCTACGATGGCAATACTCTGAGAATTTTTGTCAACGGAAGCGAACGTGCAAGTGTCGTGCATAACGGAACTGTTTTTGATACTTCGCAAAATCTGATAATCGGCTCGAACGATTGGACTGGCAACAATTTGAATGCATTAGTCGACAACATAAAAATATTCTCCCGCGCACTGACAGCAGAAGAAATTTTGTGGGAATACCAGCAGCAAAAAGAAAACTATCCGAATTGGTTCAAGGCGGACAAAAGCAGCACCCAACATGCAAAAACTCTTTCGTTCAATTATGGCGCGGGCTCGCAGACCATAGAAGCAGAAACTGGATTGCTTACATCTGGTTTGTTGAGATTTACTGACACTTCTGCAAGCAACAACTCGGCAATAGTCGACCCTCCGAATGGCTCGGCAATTTCAAACATCACTCATCCAATAAACTTGAGTGTTTATTTCCACGGCGGTAACGGCAGCATAGGGTACAATGATGTCATTGTTATTAATCTCACGAATGAAACTTTGAAAAACCAAACTATCACTGGTTACGATTGCAATGCTGGCACAACTAATTGCAATCTCACAATAATTTTGGATTCGGACAACTATACAGCTGTAACGAATTACTTCAATGTGACTAATGTTACGAACTTGATGGTTTTGTACAATGCCAGCGACAACACATGGAGAAATGCTTCCGAGCTGACTTTTGTCGGCAGAGGACGCTTTGATCTAAGAAACCAAACTCCAAACAACACCATAGTCAATTATACTATTGCTGGTAGCGACGGATACGATTTCGGAATAAGAGATACTGCTATAGGTGGCAGCTACTGGATTGACAACAACAATGCTCTGTACGGAAGAATTAATATTTCCAATGATTTCATTACTGCCAGCTTGACAGAAAATGAATTTAGAATTTTCAACACAACTAACAATCTGCTGTTCAATGTTTCTTTCAACACAACTTCGTTAGATAATGTAACTCTCACTACTAGGTATACATACGGTGTGCAAAACAAAACTGTCTACTTTTTTGACTGGAAAGTTAACGACTGGAAGGTTTGGTTTAGGAATACCAGTGTTGCTGGGGGGAATTTGACTGCAGGTGTGCCGGACTGGGCGGATCCGAGATTTAAACAAACTTTCAAATTCAGATACCAGTTCTGGAATAATTCACTGCCGAATATAAATTTCACTTTTCTTATGACTGCCCATGATCCATTTGTCAGAATATTTGTTGATAGCATTGATCCTGCGGATCCGATAGACGGATTTGGTGGGAGTTCTGTTGATAGCATAAAATGGGGTCATGGCCAAAGTTGCGCAAGCTGCGTGGCAGTTAATAGCAGTTATCTGTTTGTTGGCCCGAGTGACGATGTTTCGAATGAGTGGCAGAGAGTTTGGTCTCGGCTGGGATTCACTCCAAATAGTACTGAAGTGAAGTTCTACTTAAGGTTAACAAATACCCTTTCTAATTCCCCGAATTGGGGAATAGCACAATATGGGGCGAGCTCGGCTACGAGCTTTCGGCAGGCCTGTAGATTTACTACTACTGATACATCCAACGGTGATGTGGTTGCCTCTACATATACCGATGTAACAAAATTTAATTTGTACAGAATTGTCCTTTCAGGCACAACCTGCACGTTTTACATCAATGACAGTCAGGTTGGCACTAAGACTACTGGCTTCGACACAGCTTCTGTAGAAGCTGCTCTCTGGGCGAGACTAAGTACAGGTATTGTAGTTGATTGGGCATACGTAACACCTAACTTGCACAATCTAACAATTCCAATTCGCTTGGGAGAAAACAAAGCGGCTGTCACTGCCACTTCTCTGGAAGACGGGCTTGTTGGGTACTGGACTTTCGACGAGGGCAGCGGAAATGTCAGCTACGATTCTTCCGGCAATGCGAACCACGGCAGCTTCACAACTGACCCGACGTGGACAAACACGCGGTGCATATTCGGCAACTGTTTGAATTTTACTTCTGGCACCCCTTTCGTAAACATCGGGAATCCGCCTAGTCTGAATTTGACTGGAACTGCAATTACTGTCGCTGCTTGGGTAAATAAGGTCTCTTCTCAGGGTCAGACACCGAACGGTGTTGTGGCAAAAAATGATGTTACTGGTGATAGGGGTTGGTATTTACATGCAGACCATTCTGGCGGCGGTATACAGGCAACTGCTAGGTTCAGACTTGAGAATGTCTCCAATAGTGTAGGGACGGCGACAACACCAGAAGGAGAAATTTTACAAAATCGCTGGTACTTCTTAGTCGGTAGATACAATGGAACCGGCGTCAGCATTTTTGTCAATGGGACAGAAAGAGCTAGTGCAGCTTTGACAGGACCGATACTTAACAATACTGTAAACGTGGTTATTGGTAGATATTATTCCAATACAGGCCCCTATTATTTCAACGGGACGATAGACGATGTGAGAATTTATGACCGTGCATTGAGTAACAGTGAAATCCAACAGCTGTATGAAAACAAGTCGCTTCAGAAAAAACCGGCGATATACTTCCTAGGCAACACCACCAACGAGGAAGTCTTGTTTGCCACGACAAACATGAGGCACGCATTCAGAACTTTGAGCAACTCGACTCCGTCACTCTTCAACATCACTGTCAACCCTGCTCCGTTAAGAAATATTTTGTTGTACAACTACACTTTCAACAGCACTCTGAACAACAATTTCTTATTCACCTTGGGCACAGTAGGAAAAATGAATACAGCAAAATTTACTTCTTTGAATCAGACAGGTTTCAGCAACGAGACCATTGAAAGCTTGACAAATTCCACACTCACATTCTACGACTTGCGCGACTACTCGCTTGTCGGCTGGTGGAAGTTGAACGAAGGTAGCGGCGCCGCCATCAATGACAGCAGCGGGTTTGGAAACAACGGCACGATAATAAACAACGTTACATGGATTACGAATTCTTCCTGCAAACTTGGTTTTGGTCCTTGTTTGTTCTTCGGCAGGAATGACAACTCGTATGCCAGCGTGGGAAATTCGACCAATTTCAATTTCGGAACCGGGGA
>CAZYHQ010000001.1:105540-134482 GCA_964646855.1 uncultured archaeon | reverse complement strand
CTGCAAAATTTTACAGTTTATCTCGCGGTGATTTTGGTTTCCTTCGTGCTGCACGAGCTTGCCCACAAGTTTGTTGCGCAGAAATTCGGCGCAGTGGCGTTTTACAAAATGTGGGTTCAAGGAATCTTGATAGGAGTTTTGTCTATGTTTCTGCCGTTTCGTTTTGTCGCGCCGGGGGCGGTAGTAATCTATCAACAAAGATTCGGAAGATGGAAAAGGAAACGATTCGGTTTTGGGGAGCATATGTCAGGAAGACTGACCCAAGATGAAATGGGTATCATAGCAGTTGCTGGTCCGCTGGTGAATTTTGCAATTGCCGCAGTCGCATCTCTGTTTACAGGCCCGTTCTACAGTTTGCTGGCAAGCTTGAACGCGTTTTTGGCGCTTTTCAACATAATTCCAGTAAAACCTTTGGACGGCAGCAAAGTCTTGGAATGGAAACCTGCAGTTTGGATATTCTTGATGATTTCAGCTATAGCTTTGGTTGTCGCGAAAAGTTTTCCCTTCTAAGCCAAACAAAGCACTTAAAATCAATGCGCCTGTATTATTTAACCAATGGTCAGTATGCAAGTAGTTGCTGATTTCCATCTGCACTCAAAATATGCCCGGGCCACTAGTAAAAATCTTAGTTTGGAAGAGCTGGCAAGGGGTGCGAAAACAAAAGGCTTGAATCTCTTGGGTACAGGAGACTTCACTCATCCGCTTTGGCTAAATGATTTGAGACAAAAACTTAAGGAAAAAAATAATTCAGGTATTTTTGAATTCGATGGGACCCTCTTCACGCTCACTACAGAAGTTTCAACGATTTACAACACAGGCAGCAAAATAAAAAAGGTCCACCACAACATTCACGCCGCTTCTTTTGACGTAGTAAACCAGATAAATGATCAGCTTTCGAAATTCGGGAATTTGTCCTCCGATGGAAGGCCGACACTTACAGTAAGTTCGCCGGAATTGGTAGAAATATTGTTGCAAATAGATGAAAAAATTTTAATCTATCCTAATCATGCGTGGACTCCGTGGTTCGGAGTTTTCGGCAGCAAATCTGGATTTGATTCGATGGAAGAGTGCTATGAAGATCAGACAAAAAATATTTTTGCCCTTGAAACTGGTTTGTCCAGCGACCCTGCAATGAACTGGAGGCTGTCGTCATTAGACAAATTCACGCTCATTGCAAATTCGGATGCGCACTCTGCAAATCCGTGGAGAGTTGGTAGAGAAGCGAATGTTCTTGATTTGGAAAAAACAACTTACGATGAGATTTTTGATGTGATAAAAAACAAGGACGGCAAAAAATTTTTGTTCACTATAGAAACTGATCCGAATTACGGGAAGTATCATTTTGACGGTCACAGGAACTGCAAAGTTTGCTTGAGTCCGAAGGAGTCGAAAAAATTTAACAGCGTTTGCCCGAATTGCAGGAGAAATATGACTGTAGGTGTGCTGAACAGGATTGAAAGTCTTGCAGATCGCGAAGAAGGTTTTGTCCCGAAGAACGCAATACCGTTCAAGACCTTGCTGCCGCTTTACGAAATTATTTCCTTTGTGACTGGCACAAACCAGCTGTACTCTAAAAAAGTTATCGAAGAACAGGACAAACTTATTGCGCGGTTCGGGAATGAGATAAATGTTTTATTGAATGTGAGTTTGGAGGACTTGGCAAAAATTTCAAACGAGAAAATTGCAGACGCAATAATAAAAGTAAGAGAAGGTAAAATTAATTATCAGCCTGGATACGACGGGGTGTACGGTTACCCGCTGTTTGAGGGACAGCAGGCAAAAACTTTTGTAGAACAAAAAACATTATCCGAATTCGGGTCTGTAGTCTAGTGGCAGGATGTCACCCTCACAAAAAAATTTGAGCTCGGTGAAGAATTGGGTTCGATTCCCAACAGACCCACTGACCTAAACTTCTTTCTTTAGAACTTTTATGCTGGTTGAAGAATCGACAAAGTATCCGTAATCCAAATCAGTACTGACTGTGAAATCTTTGGTGTTGCCTACAGATGAAGTTGCCGGAGCTGTCATGGTGCAAGACATGGTTTTGCTCTTTCCCCTGCTGAGCTTCACGTAACCGGATTTCGCACTCGGACTGAGTGTAGATTCAAAACCGGCTTGGCAGTTTATGTTCGCGTCTGTGGTTATTGTAACCTTAACCAGATGCAAGTCAGCTGTTGTCAATGTGTCGGTCGTTGTGGCAGCATCATAGCTGCCTGTTTTGCCAGGATAACCAGCTGTGTCTTTGAAAGCATTCCCAGAGCCAACGTTGGAGACAACTACGGACACCGTGTAGACCTCGCCGCCTTGGTAAACAATAAGAGGTCTGGCGCCGACTGTCGCACTCAGCTGAACCGGGGCGCCGCTTACTTTGGAGGATATCACGCCTGCTGTCTTTCTGACCTGCTCAGCCTGCTGCGTCGGCAGAGATTTTATGTAGTCGTTAGTCACAAACCTGACAGTCGAAACCGCTGTGGTTTTGTAAATGAAGTGGACTCTCGTGTCTGCAGTATAAGTATTGTCAACCCTCAGATTTGCCGGGGCTTTCATCCCCCATGTTACTTCATAAGTGTCGCCGGGCAGGCTTGCAGAAGGATTTGCTCCCCTTAACGTTGTCGGCAATTTAGTCACCAGGCTGCCTGAAGTTTTTGCCCAGTCGTTGGCACCGACATTCAGCCCGAAAAGTTGGGCGCTAATGCCTGTAGCCTCGGCCTCGCCTACGTTCTCCAGAGAAAGCAGCAAACTTATTTCCTCGCCGGATCTCACTTCTGTAAAATCTGGGGAGAAGCTTTTTATTATAAGTCCATTGCTGCCCGCCAAAGCGGTAGTCTGTTGCCCCAAATGCCCGGTTAAAAATACAACAGCGGCCAATAGAACTACCAACAAGTACTTTTGCATCGAATCTTACCTTTAATATATTTATTTTAGAAGGAATTTAAACTTGCTCTCGAAAATAAATTGCTTCTCTGCGCAATAAATTTATGAGCTTTTTGCAGGAATTTTTGAGTTACTTTTTAAACCCGCTGGAAACGCTCTATACTGTTCCAAAAACTCTGGCGTACTCCGCAGTCTTGATTTTGGCCGTTTTGATCATTTACAAAATTTTCAGCAGATTCGGAATAAAAATCGACAGGAAATTTGTTGCGGGAATCTCCCCTTTTGCCGCTTTTGGCGTGCTCGCAAGGCTGATGTACGATTTTGGTGTTACGAACTCGCCGTGGTTTTTTACCCCCGGGGTTTGGCTCCTCGCTACCGCTGTCGCATCGCTCTCGCTGTTTTTTGCGCTGCTTGCTGAAAAAAAATTCAAGGTGGATTACTACAAAGTTCTTTTTCTGACAGGCTTGGTCTTGTCCAGCTTTCTCGTCAGCTTCATCACATCTGTAAACGTGCAGACGCTGCTACTTTTTCTTGCAATTTACTTGCCTTGGCTTGTAATTTTGCAGGCAATCAAACTGTCTCTTACCAACAAAATCGTTACCATGACGCAGATGCTGGACGCCACTGTGACTTATATCGGGCTTACATTTTTTGCGCATGGCGAACTGGATGTTATACCTAGATTGTTCATAAGCGTCCTCTCTCCCGGATCCTTTATTTTTCTAAAATTTTTTGCCGTTGTTGTTTTTGTTTTGGCGATTGACAAGTTTTCAAAGGACAAGAATTTCAACAATTACCTGAAATTAATTATCGCCATAATCGGCGGCGGCACAGGATTAAGAGATTTATTGAAGCTTTTGACATTTACTTAAAGAGGGATGAAGCAGAATGGCTTTGACTGAAATCTTGCTCGTGTATGCTGCGATAGCGGGCATAATGTCCGTAATGCTTTTTGCCTTCTCGATTTTTGTCGAGAGAAACAAACAGAAGTCCCGAAAATATTTGATCTGGGCAGTGCTGTTTTTAGCTGCCGCGTTTTCTGCAACGGAATACGCGTTTTGGCTCAACGGCGAATATCTTTATTACCTGCTTTTAACTCCGAACGTTCCGCTCCTGTTTTACTTTGCGATTTGGCTTGCGTTTGTGGTTTGGGTTTTTGAATCAAGGGGGGAGAGGAAAATTTGGATAATTTTCTCGGCTTTGCTGATATTGCTGTTGATAGCGGCTTTCCTGTGCCCGGATTGCATAAGGTTTTAATTTTCTAGGTTCCTTTCACATCTCTGACCGTTATCGGCTGAGTTTTCGTAAATTCGTAAGTGTAATCAAAATTCGCTAGAATCGTGGCGGAAACTTCGGGTACAGTTAATTGTTGCGCGGGTTTGAAGACGCACGAAAGTTGTGCTGGTAACTTTATGGGACGCTGTGGGTTACCAAAATCGCATCTGGTCGGATCACTCGTGTCAACGCTCGTTTGCCTGCAATAGTAAAGCAGACCGTCTTCTTTTTCTTTAAAGTGGCAAAGACCTGAAGGTGTAAGCGTGTCTTTTGTGTCGAGTGTAAATGTGGATTCCTTGATGTACGTGTCGTTAATTGTTCCTACCGAACTGCTGCCGATATTTTTCAAACTTAATTTCACTTCAGCCGTCCTCTCGTACTCAAACCAATAACCTGTAATTTTTTTTCCTGCTTCGGTAAATTCTCTAGGCTCGCCTGCCTGGAAATCTAAGACAACCGGCCCGACGGAAGGAGTGCTCTGGCCGAATTTCGAAACAGGCCTGCTTCTTGTGTCGGGATTTATTATCGGTATCGTAGCAAGCCTGCTGCCGCTGTAATCGTACTGCACGGAATATTTTACATTGTATGTGGTGTCCGTTAAAACGTCCTTTGCCCGCAGTGTCAAGTGAATCGCCTTGGCATCAAGTGAATTAATGCTATCAAAAACACATTTGTTCCATTCTGTAATTGTTGTAGTGCTTCCGTCGCTCTTTTTAACATCTGTTGTAGTGGCCTGCGGCTGGTTTCCACCACATCGCAAATTATTTTGCTGTATGATATCGAATCCGCCGCCGGTGCTCTCGAAAGTTAAAACAACGTTTTTCACAGGCTGGTCTCCGTTGTTGGATATCAGGAATTCGATATCAGTCTCGGTTTTTTCATAAGGTTTTAGATTCGAGACGAACAAATCTTCTACCATGATTACATCATTTTTGTAGGTTATGACAACTTGCGGTGGCCTTAATCCTGCTGGCAAAAACTGCAGGGCGAGATAGCCGAGTACGCCAATGACGACTATAATAATTATTACTGCTACTGCGGACACGCCACGCATAATATAATTTTGGTTAGCTATGCTTTATTGGTATCAGATTAACCGCCGTAAGACACAACAAGAGTCGTGTCGGTTACCTCGTAGAAGCCTTGCCTGTCGAAGGCAAAGGAAATTTTGTTGTTGCCGGGATTGAGTATGAGCTTGTCGCCGAAAATTGTTTTCGAGAACGTGTCCCTGAAGAATGCCAGCGGCGGCGATTGTATATATACCAGCTGGTCATTGATCAAAATTTTTAGGCTGGACAGCGGCAGTTGGTAATTTCCCACCGAGAACGTGACTCGTGCATGCCTGAAATTTTCCACTTCGGTCCTTGTAAGGCTAAATGTGAAATCTCTTGTTTCTGACGGGTACACAACAGAAAATTCTGCAGAGCGTATTTTGTATTCCGTGCTGGCCCAAAAAACGAAACCCGGCGAGCCGGCTGATACCGTCAAAGTGTTGGAATCTTTGAGCAAGGATTTGTTGATTGTTATCCTCAATTCGCCGAGCCCAACTTTCTTGTCAAATATTTTCTGCTCGTTCAAAGTGACAACCAGATTGCCCAAGGAATTCGCCTCTTCCACGAAAATCACCACAACCCCATCCGAAATTCTTGACGACTTGTCTGCCGGAATGCTGCCGAACAGGTTCAATCTTGTCCCGGAAAAGTAGCCTTGGCTCACGGAAACAGATTTTTTCGAGTCAAGTATTTCCACAGCGCCGCCGCTGACTGCGAAACTGCCGAGTGAAAAGAGCCTGACGTTTTCCACAGGCTGTGCGCTGACAAGTATGCTAACCGGTATTGTGAGTTTTTGCGTGTCATAAGAAATTATCAAATTGCTTGCGTAGGTTCTGTTGCTTGCCGACGGTGGAACCGATATGGTCATCTCGATGGTTTCCAGTCCGCTCAAGTCGAATTTGCTTTTGCTGAAAGATACCCAAGATTTTATTTCCCCTGTGACAGACAGAGAAACGTTTTGCGCAGTTCCATTCAAATCAAGTAACACAACACTAGAGGTGTTGAGCTGTACGCTGGTCTTGATTGCCGATGGCGTGACATTTAGAAAAACACCGGCTCCGAGTTTTGGAGTTGTCCAAACTATCATGAGCATTGCAATCAGTATGAGTCCTGCAAGCAAAACCAGTGCAAACTCGTCCAATCTAGCTTGACCTTTGCGCATATGCAACCTAAAAAATAGTTGGTGTTTAAACAATAAAAATCTGTTAAGCCGCGTGTTGTTTTTTTAAGCTTGTTATATAGCCAACGATAACGTTGCGGAGTTTTTTTGATTTTATGTAGGCAAGCTGTTTTGTGATTTCCTTGTTCTCGCTGAAATCGGCCGTGAATTTTTCTGCGTGCTGCTCAAATAGATCTTTACCAATATGTTTGACAAAAGAAGTTTTGATTCGTCCCATCAAATCACGGAGTGAGCCTCTGAATATTGTAGTAGGTAACGTCGGACTCCGCGTCAACCACAGCCCAGACGAATGTTGCACGTATGTTGTGTGCCAGCCTTACAGCACGGGACATCTCCGGCAGGGAAAAGGCAGACTCCTCGGGAACGCAGTGCACGACAAACTTCGTGTGCTCATGCGCAGCCTTCTGTCCGCGCTTCAACTTGACTCCGCGCTCGTAAACTCTGAAGTGCGAACCGAACTTGAAACCTGTCTTGACGAGATAGCCTCTCTCTCGCAAATCTCTGTAGACAATAAATTGAGGGTGGAACTGATTGACATTTTTTGCACCGATTTCCATAAAATCTTTCAGCTCAAGCTTCTTTTTCTTGCCGCCTTCTTTTACAAAAACTTTCAATTTTTCCTTCTCTACAAGATAAATGGCCTCAACCAACTCAAGCTCCAGACGATCGGTTTTTTCTTCCGGCAGGGGCTTGCCGTAGCCAGATTCGTCATACAGAGCAACTGCATCGGTATCCCAAACTATTACCCTGCTTTCTACAAGCTCTCCCTCCCAAATTTTCTCTGCCATAGTATCTACATTAATTATCGGATTTTATAAGGATTAAAAAATTAGTGGGACAGAGGAGATTTGAACTCCTAACACATCGCTCTTCAGGCGATTGCTCTCCCGGGTTGAGCATACAGCAACTTTTGTCGTTACTGTCCCTTGCCGGACTGTCCCATTATAGAAAATAATTTGTTGAATTTAAGCTTTAAATAAATTTTCTATTTCTTGATTCCTTCAACAACAATCACAGTGTGCCCAAGTTTTTTCGAGAAAACCGAGACAGTTTTGAATGCAATTTCGTGCATAAAATTTTTCACGTTCATGTTTTCGTACCAGAATTTTATATTCTTGAATCCGACATCAGACAGATGATTTACCAAATGGTGGGCCGTGTACAGAGCGTAATGTTTGTCTTCCTTGCCGTGCTGGCCATGAAGCTCATAGCCCCCGCTGTGTGTCTTGCCGCGAATGTGCCAGAAAATAAAATTGCCGTTGTCGGTTATCAGCTTTATTTTTCCACCCTTTTTGGCTACCCTGAACATCTCCCGCAGCACGAAGTTGGGATTCTTTAAATGTTCAAACAAATTTTTAGAATAGACTTCGTCAAAAGTGTTGTTTGGAAACGGAAGTTTTTGCGTGTCAATGTTACACTTTACCACTTCTGGCCTACTAGGATACATGTCCAAAAAGTGCGTTCCGTAAGTGCTGCCTCCGCAGCCGACATTCAGAATTTTCATACTACTTCGTCCTTCCGAAAATTCTTCTAAATATATCGTCTTTGTAAGTCCATGCAAATCGCAGGTAGGAATTGGCAAGTCGCCATATGTTGCCTTTCTTGCCCTTTTGATAGTTTACATTTATTGGAACCGTCGAAACTTTAAGCTTGTTGACAGCGGCGGCGCGCATAATCTCTGGTTCTATGCCAAAATCGTACAGAGTCAGGTAGGGAAGAATTTTTTTTACTGCAGTTTTTGAATAAGCACGCAGTCCGGAAGACACGTCAACAAACATGCTGCCAGTTGTAAGCAGCATGACGATATTTACCATCACATTGAAAAAGATCCTAACTCTTGAGGGCGATTGCGTAAGTATTCTTGCGCCGATAACGACATCAGAAATATTTTTCTCAATCAAGGTAGTTAACGAAGGTATTTCCTCAGAATAGTGCTGGCCATCTGCGTCAAACGTGACCAGGATATCGCCGCTTGATTTCAAGAACTTTTTGAATCCCTGGATTAATGCGTAACCCTTGCCTCGGTTTTCGTCCCAAGAAAGAATTTTCACTCTCTGATTTTTCGAAAAACTTTTCACAACATTGCGCAGTGTGCCATCGGTGCTGCCATCGTTGCAAAAAATTGCCTTGTCGACATATTTTAAAACGCGCCTAATTGTGTCTGCTGCCGTAGATTCCTCGTTGTATGCTGCAATTAGTGCGACAGTTGACATTTGGAAAACCGATAAATGTTATTGAATAAATAACCTTTTTATTCTTATACTACTTATGAGACGAGCAAAATTTTGCCCGAAGTGCGGCAGATCTACAGAAAAGTTTTACGACAATCTTTGCAAGGATTGCTTTCTGCAAAAAATAGAAATACCAGACCTGCCAGAAAAGATTGTAATCAGACAGTGCAAAATTTGCGGTAAATTTTATGGAGACGAAAGGGGGGAGATGGTTTTAGAAAGTGCTGTTGACAAAGTTTTAAAGAAATTGTTAAAGGAAAAGGAAATTCAGTCTGCCACTTACAGAATAGACAAAAACAAAATTCATTCGGAAATAACCCTCGAGGTCGGCGGCCTGAGCAAGGCAATCGAATTGGATTTTGACTTGGTTGAAAAGGTTACGATTTGTAGGTTCTGTTCGCAAAAATTAAGCGGTTATTTTAATTCAATCCTGCAAATCCGGGGCGGGCAAACGGAAAAAGCATTGGAGGAAACTGGTGCCGAAGTCAAAAGGTTGAACAAAAGAGACGAATTGGCATTTATCTCAAAAATCGAGAAGGTGAAAAACGGTGTGGACGTTTACTTGGGGTCGAAATCGGCAGCGCATAAAGTTGTAAATCTCTTGAAAATAAGACACAATGTCAAGATAAAAATTTCCCGCAAGCAGTACGGAATTAAAGAGGGCAAGAACGTATATAGAGATACTATACTAATTTTGTTAAGTGATTGAATGGCCAAGGTAGTCGAGCCCACGCAAGAAGAAATCGAAATTTCTAGAATAAAAATTCCTCGCGGGCCAGAGGTTTTGTGTATTGTTGAACAGATGGTTGGTGGGGACAGGATGAAAGCGAAATGCGACGACGGGAACGAAAGAATTTGCAGGATTCCAGGCAAAATGCGAAAAAGAGTTTGGATCAGATCCGGAGATTTAATTTTGGTAGAGCCGTGGAAAGTTCAGTCAAACATACGTGGTGATGTTGCTTTTCGGTACACATCAACTCAAGCTGGTTGGCTGAAAAGAAAAGGTTTTGTAAAAACAATTTCTATCGAATGATTGAATGATTGATTACATATCAATACCAGAAGAGCGGCTGAAGTTGCTCAAAGCTGAAAATGCTTGGCGGGGGCAACTGGAAAAATTTTCTGACGTAAAAGTTGATTTGCAAGAAGATGTTGCACTGGAAGGGAAGGATCCCATTCTTGTGATGCGCGTAAAGTTTGTCTTTCAGGCTTTTGGCAGAGGATTTGATTTTGACACTGCGTTGAGTTTGCTCGACGAGGATTTCACTCTCGATTTAATTGACGTGAGCTCTTATTCTAAGTCACGCGAGCGAATTGCAGAACTGAGAGGAAGGGTCATCGGGACGAAAGGAAAAATAAAAAATATCATAGAAAAGAAAACTGAAACGAACATCGCGGTCTACGGGAAAACTGTATCCGTAATCGGAAGGTTTGAAAACGCGCAAAGGGCAAGAAGCGTGATTGAAATGATTTTGTCAGGCAGGAAGCACGGAACTGCCTTGAAATTTCTTGAATAACCGGTGAAGGTTTAAATAAGACTTCGAACATTTTATATGAATACAAAAATCCAAAATGGTATTATGGCTGAAAAAGAGATCACTGCAGAAGATCTTGCAGAAAAGATGCGGGAAGTCTCCGTGGCGGAATTTTTTGAAAAGAACAGGCACCTGCTCGGTTACGAAAACACGACAAAGTCTTTGATAACGATTGTGAAGGAGGCTGTGGACAATTCTTTGGACGCCACAAACGAGGCGGGAATATTGCCAGAGATAAAGATTGTTTTGAAAGAAGTCGGTGTCGACAGATTCAGAATTGTTGCCGAAGATAACGGTCCCGGTGTGGTTGAAGCGAAAATAGGATTCGCGTTTGGGAAACTCTTGTACGGAAGCAAGTTTCACAGGCTGAGGCAGAGCAGGGGAACTCAGGGGATTGGAATTTCAGGGGCAATTCTTTATTCGCAACTGACAACAGGCAAGCCCGTAAAAATAACTACCAGCACCGGCAAGTCTGTGAACATAGTCGAAATGACGATAGACGTCGTTAAAAACACTCCGAATGTCATTTCGCACAAAGAAGAAAAAAATCCTGAAAAATGGCGCGGAGTAAAAATAGAAATGGAGGCCGAGGGCAGATACATTGAAGGAAGGCAGTCTGTCCCGGAATTTTTGAAGCAAACCGCGATATCGAACCCTTATGCGAAAATCATTTACGACGGACCGAATGGAAAACTTACTTTCGACCGCGCAGTGAAGGAACTGCCGGTGCAGCCGAAGGAAATAAAACCCCATCCGTACGGAGTTGAGCTCGGGATACTGAGAAGAATGTTGAGCGGCACCCAGTCAAGAAATTTGATTGGTTTTCTGACTTCAGAATTCTCCAGAGTCGGCCGGGCATCAGCAGATCAGATATTGCGCTTGGCAAAAATCGAAAACAAAAAACCGAGAGACTTGACGCACGATGAAACGGAAAGATTGCACAAGTCAATACAGATGGTGAAGCTCGTCGCGCCGCCGACAGGCTGTTTGTCGCCGATGGGAGAAAAAATTATTGAAGAAGGATTGAAAAAAGAAGTTGAAGCGGAATTTTTTGTTGCAGTCACTCGCCCGCCTGCGGTGTACAGGGGTAACCCGTTTCAAATTGAGGTAGGATTGGCATACGGGGGAAAGCTCCCGCCAGAATCGACAGCACAGCTGCTGCGCTTTGCAAACAGGGTTCCACTTCTCTACCACCAAGCTGACTGCGCAACGACTGAAGCTACGGTAGAAACTGATTGGACGCGTTACGAATTTTCCCAGTCAAAAGGGCAGCTTCCGCAGGGTCCTCTCATAATTTTGATTCACTTCGCGTCTGTCTACGTGCCGTATACGTCCGAAGGCAAGCAGGCTATAGCCGACTATCCGGAAATTGTCAAGGAAATAAAACTGGCGATGCAGGAAGCGGGAAGAAGGTTGTCTATTTACGTGCGGCAAAAAAATAAAAGGCATGATGCACAACTAAGGAGAGAGCTGTTTGAAAAATACATTCCGGAGCTTGCCGAGTCTTTGGAAAAACTTACAGAGAAGAAAAAACAGAAAATAATCGAGGAGCTTGAAAAAATTGCAAAGAAGGGTGTGAAGAATGGAGAGGAAGCAGGAAACCAAGAAAAACCTGAAGCAGCTGGGAAGTAAAGTCGTCGGAGACATAGAAAGCGGAAAGAATCCGGAGATAGATGTACCGATAAGAACTTTGTCCAACATTAAGTATGATCCGACTTCCAAAATGATCAGGATGGGCAAGGGGCTTGCAAAAAGATATTTTTTCAACGTCGGCCACGTCAGGAAATTCGTGCAGACTGTCGAGGCTGCGTCAGTTGCGAAAGAATTGATTGATGTCGACAAGCACCTGAGCCTTAGAGAAACTTTTTACAGAATGAAACGGACGCTTCCGGATTCGAACATAAATTTAGTCGACCAGCAGGAAGAATCCAATGCAGCTATAGAAGATCTTGAGCTGATTACTGAATCTTCGCGCGAGCTCTTGCACATAAACGCAAACAAACTCGGCTCGGTCGCAGGTAAAGTTGTAGTTCAGGACAAGGGCGACACAATCGACTGGAGCAAGCTCGGCTCCGGCGGATGGGCAATTCCGTCGAACGTAGAAGATATTGTTTTCAAAAAAGTCGACGCGAAGTTTGTAATTTATCTGGAAAAGGCAGCCGAGTGGGAGAGGCTGCACGAGGACCGTGTTTGGGAAAAATTAAATTGCATAATCATTTCTTCGCAGGGTCAGGCAACTCGCGGGATAAGAAGATTGTTGCAGAGGCTGCACGTCGAGCACAAGCTGCCAGTATACATACTCGTAGATGGCGATCCCTGGGGGGCTTACATTTATTCTGTAATAAAGTACGGTTCGATTTCTCTTGCCCACATTTCGCAGGAACTTGCAATACCAGGAGCGAAAATGTTGGGACTTACTGCTGACGATGTTATAAAGTACGAATTGAAAAGACATCTGATAAAATTCGAAGACGTAGACGTGAAACGACTGGAGCAGGTAAAAAATTACGAATGGTTCAAGGACAACAAGCCTTGGCAGGAGCAGTTCAAAAAATGGAAGGAGCTCAACGGAAAAGTTGAGTTAGCAGCACTTTCGTCTAGAGGTATTACTTTTATTTCCGACAAGTACATACCAGAAAAAATTAAAAACAAAGAATTCTTGGATTAAGTTTAAGACTTTTAATTTCTGAAGATTAGTTATTCTTTATGCCTCAATAGCTCAGTCCGGTAGAGCAACTGCTTTGTAAGCAGTGGGTCGTGGGTTCAATTCCCACTTGAGGCTCACATAAGTTTTTAAAACCCCAAAATTCTATTAGTTGGTGAGGGGTCGTAGTATAACCTGGTTAGTACATATCGGACAGATGATAGCTAGAAACCGGCTCCAGTAAAGCTTGGAGCTTTGATGACACCGGTCAATACGGGTTCAAATCCCGCCGATCCCATTGTCATTTTTCTCTTCTGAGCAGTCAACTTTAAAAATGGCATCAAGCTTAAATCCTTAAACTTCTTCTGCTAAATCAGTGAGCAGTATGGTAATAACTTTAGAAGTGTTCCCAATAATTTTCCTGTACATACTTATAGGAACTGCTGTACACACATTCTGGGGATTTTACAAAGTTTACACAAACTATCTTTACTTTAAAATAAAGTGGACAAGGATTCTGGTTGAGGTGATTTCTGGTTTGCTCTTTGGAACTTTAGGAGCATTTACAATTTCTAGCTTGCTGCCTTTTCAAGTTGGAGCAGAGCTAGGTGGTATGCTCTCAGCAATACTCGGCGCGAATTTTATGAGTATTATCCAAAAAAGATTCGGTATTTCAAAGTTCGAAGCTCCTGTCCTTAGCGATCAGCAACTGAAAAATCCAGATTTGAAACCTAGGCAGACAAATGCTTTAGAATACGTCCGCAGCAAAGGAAAAATTACAAACACGGTTTACCAGAGAATTAACGAAACCACAAGAAGCGTCGCCAAGCGTGAACTTCATGATTTAGTAAATAAGGGCAGACTAGCTAGGCGTGATTCCTTTAAACGTTCGTACTACACAACTCCTAGGTAGAAATTTATGGACTTTTTATGGCTGCCGTATGGGCATAGTCCATAGCCGGCCCATATTTGAGCCATAAAAGTATTAGCTGTTCTACTTTTCTTGCAATTCAACAAAAACTACCCCGCCCAAATTTTTCTTTTGCAAACCGCGTTCAGTTTTTTTAATCCAAAACAAATCTTGCATTCCGCTGACTTTGCCGATAGGCGTAACTAGAATTCCACCAACCTTCAACTGCTCTAACCATGCTTTGGGTACCTCTCCTGTGACAGAAGCACTAGAAAGAATTTTATCAAATGGTGCAAATTCAGGCAAACCTTTGCTGCCGTCGCCAAGAATTAATTTCACTTTCTTGTTGTAACCTGCTTTCTTCAGATTTTCTTTAGCAAATTCGTAAGTCTCGGGAACGATTTCTATGCCGAAAACTTCGCCCTTTTCGCCAACCATTTCTTTCATGTATACAAGCATTATTCCAGAACCGGCACCAATCTCCAAAACTTTTTCATCTGGCTTGGGCATTAAGGCAGACAAAAAAGTTGCGTGCATGTTCATTGCAGATATCGTCATGCCTCCAGGTATCGGTAAAGCAGTGTTGTATTCGTATGCTGATTCTCTATATTGTTCCGGAATGAATAACTCGCGCGTTGTCTCCAGCAATACATTTTTAATCTGAGGCGTAGCAACTACTCCAATTCTTTCCAAGTAAACAACAAGCTGCTTCCTTCGTTGCTCGAAATTCATCATTTTTTATTTAGTAAATCAAATTTGTATATATGATTACTCCTGCACAAGCCGTAGAGAACATAAAGCAGGTAAAGGTTCAAGGCGCGAGAGAAATTGCGGTTTATGCGCTGAAATTTTTGAAAGATTTTGTAAAAAAGAACGGTTTTGGCTTGAAGTTCGAAGTTGCCGCAATGATGTTAGAAAATGCTAGACCTACTGCTGTTGTGCTGCACAATGTTTTAGAAACTGTAAAGATAGAGAAGAGTTTGAGTTCGATAAACAGACTTTTGAACCAATTAGAAACTTCGAAAAAGAAAATTGCAAGAATCGGTAACAAAATTATTAAAAGAAATTCTAGGATAATGACTCACTGCCACTCGGGTGAAGCTTTAGCTGTTATAAAAAATTCTAAAAATAAAAAAATTTCTGTAATTGGAACTCATACAGAGCCCTTGGAACAGGGAATAAAAACAGCAAAGGAATTGGCTACGGCAAAAATTCCTACAACGTTGATAAATGATCTCGCAATTGGGCATTTCATGAAAGATGTTGATATGGTTATAGTGGGTGCAGACGCATTGCGTTTATCTGGCTTTGTAAATAAAATCGGAACTCATATTCTTGCTGAAGAGGCACGCAGGCACAAGAAACCCTTTTATGTTGTTGCTAACACATTGAAATTTGACAAACGAAAAAAACTTGTAATTGAAGAGAGACCATCAGTTGAAATTCACAAAAAAATTAAAGGCGTGAAAATTAGAAATCCTAGCTTTGATTTGGTCAGTTGGAAATTAGTAACAGCGGTTGTAACAGAAAAAGGAATTTTCAAACCTGAAAAAATTGTGAGGATGTTGAAATGAGCGAATGGTATTTGGATTTTGTAGACTTGAATTATAAACCTAGTAAAAATGATTTAATTTGTTTGTTCCGTGCAGAACCGGCAAGGGGATTTTCAATGAAAGAAGTTGCTGGTAGAGTTGCATCTGAGTCAAGTGTTGGTACTTGGACCAAACTTTACAGATTGCCGAAGCTTGTAAAAAGTTTGATGGGTAAGGCCTTCGAAATAAAAGGCAGTTGGATAAAAGTTGCTTACCCTATCGATGACTTTGAAGCGGGAAACATGCCGCAAATTTTCTCTGCTGTTGCAGGAAACATTTTTGGAATGAAAGCCCTGAACAATTTAAGACTCGAAGATGTTGATTGGCCGAAAAAATTAATTAGATCTTTCAAAGGTCCGCAGTTTGGAATAAAAGGCTTGAGAAAGAAATTCGAAGTCTACAGCAGACCATTGACAGCAACAGTACCCAAACCCAAACTCGGAATGACTACTGCTGAATATGTAAAAGCTGCCGAACAAATATGGAAAGGCGGAATTGATTTTGTAAAAAACGACGAAAACATGACCTCTCAAAATTTCGTAAAATTCTACGAGACGACCAAAAAAATTCTGGAGCTACGAGACAAGGTTGAAAAACAAACTGGCGAAAAGAAAATGTACCTTGTAAATGTCAGCGCAGAAACAAATGAGATGGTTAAACGCGCGGAATTTGTTGCTGAAAACGGCGGGAAAATTGTTATGGTTGACGGGCTTACCGTGGGTTGGGCTGGGCTGCAAACTTTGCGAAATTTATGCAAAGAACTTAAACTTGCGATTTACATGCACCGTGCATTTCATTCCACTTTCACTCGCAATCCAAAGCATGGGGTTTCTATGCTTGTGGTTGCCGATGCGGCACGGTTGGTCGGTGTTGACACAGTTCACATTGGTGGAATGGGAAAGTTAGTTTCGCCGTCGGAAGAGCTTTACATTTTGAAAGAAGAACTCGAAAAAAGATTCGTCAGAGAACACGGGCATGTCCTTCAGGAAAACTGGTACAACATCAAACCGATTTTCGCCGTAACAAGCGGCGGACTTCATCCTGGCATAATCCCGAGGTTGATCAAACTTCTAGGCAAGGATTTAATCATCCAGGCAGGTGGCGGAGTAATGGGACATAAACTTGGTCCTGCAGCCGGTGGCAAAGCTGTACGACAGTCAATCGAGGCAACAATAAAAAACATTCCGATAACCCGTTACGCAAAAACGCACAAGGAACTGGAAGTTGCACTGCGGCAATGGGGAACAAGGACGCCGATATAGAGTGTTTTAATGATCGACAAGATGATTTACATAATTCTGATAGTCGCAGTTTTGGCAGCAGGCGGTTTTATTTTCTACAGGGTTTACATATTTCCGCCGTCGGAAGACGACAGCACTGAAGCTGAGAAACCGACTGTCATCGAAACTAAATGCTCGAAAAGCTCGGACTGCGATTGGAAGCCGACAAACTGCTGCGATGAAAATGCTGGGGCGTTCTGGGAATGCGTCAACGTGAAAACTTTTTCTCTGCAGTGCCCGTCCCTGGTCTTGTGCCCGCAAATTATTTCCCCAAAACCGACAATAGATTGTTCATGCGAAGAAGGTAGTTGTGTTGTGAAAAAATGATATTGAAAGCGAAGTTTCTTGGGCTAGAAGCTGGCGGCAAACCAATCGTGGTTTTGAACAAAGACGATGCTGATGAACTCGGATTGAAAAGCCTCGGCAGGGTTTACTTGCGCGCGAATAAAAAGGAACTGGTTGCAATTTTAAACACTTCAAAATCTTTGGCCAAAGGAGTTGTTGGCGTATACGAGGAAGTGGTTGGAAGTTTGCAGATAAAAGAAGGCAGTGAAATAGATGTTGAAGTCGCCCGCTACCCAAACTCATTGAACTTCATAAAAAACAAATTGAAGAAAGTAAAGCTGTCCTACGACGAGATTCACGAAATTATCAGGGATACCGTGCAAGGCAGACTGACAGAAGTGGAGCTTGCCGCGTTCGTAACTGCTCTGCATGAAACAGGTTTGGATTTGGACGAGGCAACAAATTTAACTCTTGCGATGGTTGAAACCGGAAAGAAGCTTGACCTTGGGAAAAAAATTATCCTTGACAAGCACAGCATAGGCGGTATACCAGGAGACAAAACTACTTTGCTGTTGGTGCCGATAATCGCTGCCGCAGGTTTCACAATTCCGAAAACCTCCTCCCGCGCAATCACATCTGCCGCAGGAACTGCCGAGCGAGCGGAAGTCCTGATGAATGTCGAGTTTGACACCGAAGACATGAAAAGAATTGTAAACAAAACAAACGGCTGCATTGTTTGGGGCGGCGCATTGCACTTGGCTCCGGCGGATGACATTTTTATTCAAATCGAATACCCGCTGTCCATAGACCCGCTGATGCTGCCGTCGATAATGTCGAAGAAAAAGGCTGTCGGCGCGACGCATTTAGTTATCGACATCCCGACGGGAAGGGGGACAAAGATGAAAACAATCGGCGACGCGGACATACTTTCAAAAGAATTTATCGAACTCGGGAAGAGGCTTGGCATACAGACGAGGTGCGCGTTGACATACGGCGAGCAGCCTTTGGGTTACACAATCGGACCGGCGCTGGAAGCCAGGGAGGCGCTTGAACTGATCACAAACAAAAATCGCGTGCCGGACTTGAGAGACAAAGTTCTGCACATCGCGAGCATACTTCTCAGGATGGCAGGAAAGGAAAACTCGCACCAGCTTGCTTCTGACATTCTGAAATCCGGCAAAGCCGAGGAGAAGTTGCGCGAGATAATTTTCGAGCAGGACGGCGATTCTGAAATCAAGCCGGAGGAAATAAAAATCGGTGACTTCGGTTTCGATGCGACTGCAGAAAAACCCGGAGTGGTTTTGTGGTTGGACAACCAAGCTTTGGTAGAACTGGCGAGGGCTGCCGGAGCTCCAAAAGACAAAGGCTCCGGCATCCTGCTCTACAAAAAAGTCGGAGACAAAGTAAAGAAGGGTGAGAAACTTTTTACAATTTTCGCCGAAAAATCCAATAAACTAAATCGTGCGTCGAAAGTTTTGGAAGAGGAGCATGCGTTTGCTGTCGGTGAAAGGAGAGAAATGCTGATACACGAAGTTAGAGAAATGCATGTGACGAAAAAAAGTTTTATTTTGGAAAGATGAGATATCAAAAAAATTCTTATTGTAAAACTAGACAGGTACGATTTTCGTAGTAACCGGAGTTGTCGTTAATAAAATTGTTTGCACACTCGAAGTTGTGCCTTCTGCGAGTTTTGCGGTAGTCGTCCCTTCTCCGACTTTTACCGACGGGTATTCAGCGACAAAAATCCACGAATTTTGGGTAGCAGGTATTTGATCTGTGGCGGATCCAGAACCATATGTGACTCCTAATTGCCAAATTATCAACAAAGGTACTGAACCTCCAATTGGTTGACTTTTTATATACTCAGCTGGAGAAGCAATTGTTAATTGACTTACTTCTGCAGGATAAGAAGTCCAAATTATTTCGTCATTGAATTTCAAGTTGTAATATGGTGTTAATTTGTTTTGATTTTGAACAACTGAGTCTAGTGTAATCTCATAAACGCCACCACTGACTAGCAATTTTGCAGAAGTTTTTCCACTTAGTTCGATTGTTTTTGACCCGCTTATATCATAAGATTTTACTTGAGCTGTTGTTACTGTCGTTCCGCCACAAACATTTGTATCAGAACAGGCACAACCACCACTAGCAGTACAATAATTCACATACTTTCCTTGAGCTGAACAGGTTTGTGCGCAACTGGACAGGCAACTGCCACAATCACTGCAAGAAGAAGTTTCGCAAGTGTTTTTATAATTTACATCGCAGTAACCAGATGAATAAGAGTCAGAGCTGCATCCTCCAGTTGTAGCAGAGGTAGATACACAACATATCGCACCTGATGTACATTCTCTTGTACCGGACTGCGATTCTCCAGTTGAACATTGATTTTTGCAACTACCGCCTATGCTGGCACATTTTTGTGGGTCTTGAATGCAACAAACCTCACTTGCACCACAGCCAGATTTAACTAAACTGCTTTCTGTAGACCCGCACTGTGACTTACATGTGCTCCCGCTTGCCACACAAGGATTTGAAGAAGCCGCTGCGCAATTATTTTGACCAGAGGATTGCTTGATACAATTGCTATTCAGGCTTTTACCATCACCAGTACAGTAGTAAACATTTTGTTCGCCACCAACTAAAGCCGCGCAATTGTCCAAACAAGAAGTGCATGTTGATGTGTCACTTTTCGTGTCACAACGGTTCTGAAAACCTAAATCGCAAAAACCAGTTTCGTGGAACGCCCCAACTATATTGTTGGAATTAACGAGAATCATGCCGAAAATACTGAATGCTATTGCAGTGAAAATTATGACAGCATACTCTAAGTTGGTTGTATGTTTTTTAGTTTTCTTTTTCATTCCAACTAAAAATTATTTGGTAGTTGACATATATATTCTGAAGTTTTCGCAGAGCAATTTTTATTTCGAGAGTGTTATATTTATTGTTGAAACGTTCAGCTTTCCTTTACCTTCCATTTCTCTTTCTTCCGTGCTGATGTCAATACTTTTTATTTTTACGTCAGACATGAATCTCCTGCGGACGATTTCTGCCACGTCTACAGCGCGGGAAATTGACCTGCCACGAGCCTTGATGCAAACTTCGTTTTGTCCTGCTGAGAATTGCGTCATCACTCCGAGGACATAGGCCATGGACGGCTTCTGCCCGACGTAGATAATGTTGTCATTAGTTTTTGCTTGATATTCTGTCATTACTATCACTCCTTGTTTGCATGTCGAGTTACTGAACAGCTTATTGAGTTATTATCGCCAAAACTTAAATGTGTTTTGAATAGTTTTTTAGTTGTGTAAAACGAAACAAATTATATAAAGAGTTGATGAAATGGTTTGGCCGTTTGGTAAGAAACACGATGTGCCTGGTTGTGGAGCTGGTGCACATGTACTTGAAAAAAATGATACTCAGACAATTTACCAGTGTGAAAATGGGCATATTTTTTACGAACCAAGGGGCGGGGACAAGGCGAATTTACGACAGCAGATGATACAATCTAAGACCAAGTACCCTGCTCCATCTTCAGGTGGCTCCTCGGTAGGCAAGTTGGTAGTTGTAATCGTAATACTTGGTGTGTTAGCGTACTTAGCATACGCGATACTTTCTGCAGATCCAGTTTTCGGAATACGCGAAAGAGTCCAACCATATGCTGCGCCGATATACGGTGGTCTTCAGCAGGCTTGGTGCCGTTACTTAGAGCCGCTTGCCACTCTCAATTTTGGAATCTATAGCACTCCAGGTGCCGTAGAAGAAAAATGTGGCAAACAAATAGAAACTAAAGAAGGCTACAACAAAATATTTCTACATTCTGTGGATGTTAATCCAAGTTTTCAAGTTCGTCCTGGAAGAGATACCGCATTTACTGCAGATGTCACATTCGATTTCCTTTCGAAGGACAATCAGCTGTCTGCATTTTTAAGTCGAGTGCAAGTTGTGGATGCCAACAACAAAATACTCAGAAATTTCATAGTTCCGAAGTTTAGCGAATGCACCAAAGAAAAACCTTGTGCTTTCAACCCGCTGGCAAGCGAAGCTACAAAAAATGTAAAGGTAAGTTTTGATTGGTTTGTCAACCCGACAAAATGTAAGGAGGACAAAGATTGCATAAGCAAATGCGAAATACCACCAGAAGGTGAATCAGGGGTGTGCAAAGAGGAGAAAGCTCCGGAGTATTATTGCAAAGGACAAAATGTCGACAAAATCAGAATAAAAATATTGCCAGCATATAACTTTCCGGTTTCGGGCTCGGATGTCACTTCTTACGTGAAGAGGATATCTGTAAGCGACGATAAAGAAGCAAAGATGACTACAGTCTTGCCGACTGCAGGCAAAAATATAGTCGGGCCGGTCAGCGTCGATACCAGATTGTCTGGAAAACAACCATACAAAGTATCTGATGGTGAATTGTCGATCAACGTTGTCATTAAGAACAACGGCGAGTTGCCTGACTTAGGTGATGCGACAATAAGCAAATTATCAATAACTCAAGTCCATGCTGCACAAACTACTCCTTTGATTTTCCAGAAGGAAGTTGGTGAAGACTTTGGTTACTGTGGCTCGGCAACAGTCAGGCAAAACAGGGTTGATGCCACCACAGAAGAAATAGTTTTTAGCGAGTTTGGTAAAATAATTTTACCAAGCAATTCGATACCATTCGAGATGAAATGCAGTTTGAAAGTTACCGACGCTGGCGACTACACTTTCACTCACAGAGTTGCCTACGAATACAAAATTGACCCTACTCCAGAATACTACGAGATAAAAGTGAACTACGATTCTTGCCCAGTCTAGCTACATAAGCCTGTTGGAATTTGTATCGGTTTGTAGATTGTAGGGTTGCTTGAAATCACCAAAAATTGAAGATTCACATTTCTCAACGCAACCGAGTTATCTGATTTTTCGTAAAGTGGGTAGCTCTCACTTAAATCTGCTGCAGATATTTTTGCAGAAACGGCGCCCTTGTAATCATAAGTGCATTTCAGACTAAATTTTTTGTAGTAATAGTCGCACACGAATTTTTCTTCCTGAACATCCGTACAGCTCTGGACACCCTCCGCATCTGTGCTGCATACCGTTTTTGTAGTTATTTCAGTATGTCCTATACAATTGCAACCGCAACTCGTAGAACCCCCGGAACAAACTTCTGTGGCAATTTCATCAGTTTTATGCTCAACAAAACTGTCCTTAACACCAACGTCGTAAGAAATTTTTTGGACAGAATATTTGCTTGTCAACGAAGGCCCTATATTTTCAATCGCACTTATAATTTTTTCGCGGTAAACTTCATCTGCATTTCTGCAATTGATGTTGAGCATGTCTTCGCATTTTACTGGCGCTTGCTCACAGTACTCTTGCTCATATCTTTTGCAAAGCAATGGCATCTGGTTTTTATCGACGTCTGAAGTTCTTTCCTGCAAATGCTCGGGTTGTCTATCGATAAACTCTTTTTTGCTATTTTCATAAATCTTTGAGACATCTATGTCAAACTCCTTTACAAAATTCTGGCTCTGCGAAACTGTGTAGAAGTCTCGCGAAGCTGTGATTTTGCTTTTTGCAGTCGCAGTTAGTTTTACATCTGTCCCAGATTTGTCTATTCTTATAGAATATTCTGGTATGTCCGTATTTTGAACCTGAAGCTTGTCGCCGAAGACGTTGAGATTTTCCTGTGTTTGCGCAACTATGTTGTCCAAAAATTTCTGCGGATAAAATGTATCGGAATAAACTCTCCAATATGCCTGGCAGGTTGAAGCTTGATGACCTCCCCTTGCTGCTACGTCGTACAGCGCTTGATAGAACGAATAATCCAATGATTTTATCATCGCTGCCCGCAAAGTTTCTACAATGTCAATTGCCAAAGCTATTTCGCTTTGAAAAACGGACCTCCTAACAGTTTCGAAGTTTGAAATAACATTGTTTAAAACGACCCCCTCGCCAACCAAAAGCACAACAAGTATGCCAAATACAACTGCAGCAACAGGCGCAAGTCCTTTCAATCAATCACCAAAGATATTATGCTTGTGTATCTGCCGTAAGGCAGCGCAACTACGGTTTTTGCTGTAGATTTTTTGGGTTCGCAGCTACTTTGCAAAAGTGTTTCCTTTTCATCAGAAAGTTTGTAGCAAGTAAACATTTTGCTTAACTTCGAGTTGAGGAAGCTTATGTCACTCGGATCGTTGAGTGCGATGTGATTTGCTATTGTTTCGGAAACTGTTTGCTCTTTGCCGTTTACAGTTTCCGTTGACGACATAAAGACGAGCAGACCAAGTTGAGCATTGTTGTACTCGTTTTCAAACTCTACCGTGGTAACCAAGTTGACTTTTAACGCAACGACAGGAATTAAAATAAAAAGCATTAAAAAAATCGTGAATGCCACTCCCAAAAGCGGGATTGCTAGTGCTCCTGCTACAACCATTGTACCAACTCCACAGACATTCTTCCTACATGAATTTCATCGCCAGATTTTATTGCAACAGGAAAACCCCTCTTACTTATGTCAGAATTCGAGAACGAATAGCTAGGCAGGTCGCCACTTGATATGCCTTTGTCTATCAAACATTTTTTGATGTCTTCTAGGTCCCAAGCAATTAGTCTGAAAAAACTTCCGAGATCAATTTTCGCTGAATTGCCTAAGCATGTTAGCTGTTGCCCCTCTGAAATTTTGAATACGTAAGGTCCTTTGATAACTGACGACCACGTCTCACCAGTTTTCAAGTCTTTCACCTGAAAAATAGCTACGCTATTCGGGTACATCACAGTTATCTTGTCGTTGGGTGAAAGAAAATCGAAGCCGGTCTCTCCTTTTTTCAGCATGCTGTCAAGTTTTCCTTTGTCGTAAATCGCGCGGTAAAAACGGTTGCCATCGTTGTAAGCGAGTTGTTCGCTTGTAAGAAGGGCTTGAGCCAAGTCTATAGTCTGCCGTTCAATTTGGAATTCTTTAACGATAACTTTTATATCAAAGAAGTTTTCTATTCCCAGTATGTAAACAAATGCAATCAGCCCTGCTGTAACGAGCAGAACAAATATTCCAGTTGGGATGTTTTCTATACCTTTGCTGAATTTTTGCATGCAATCAACCTGATTTTATTTTGTAAACGTATTTCCCGTTGTCAACGGTTTTCGTTATTACAAAAGTCTTTGTGTTTTTTATGTCGCCCTGTGTCTTTGCATCAACAGCAGTTTTTTCTTCCCACGAGATAGGACCCAATTTCCAAACAAGAATTCTTGCCCCTTCTGTATACTCGTTGTCAAACAAACTTTTTATCCCGACAAATCTGTCTTTAATTTCGACGTCGTAAGAAAATTTTGTCGACGGCTTGTAGGTAATTGTTATATCCTCGGGTGCTGCCCCGCTGACTGTCAGGAATGCCGCTATGTCTTTTGCAACAACCTCTGAAGATTCTTGGGCAATCTGCTTTGCCAAATCCTCAAAAGTCCCGGAGATTACCATAAACATTATCGCAGTGAAGAGTGCAACGGCGAGAACAGCGAATAAAGCGTGTGTAAGTTTTCCTGCACCTTTCAGCATAATTAGAATTTGTTTTCCAATTAATTATTTGGGTTGACTCAGACCAAGCAGCTGCTCGCATTTTATCTGGTCAGGGCCTGTTGCATCATTTGCCCCAGTAAATTTTTGACAGTCCTTTGGGTTTTTTTCGCTGTATTCGTACGGTTTTTTCCAGCCGTTCTTGCGAAATTCCACGCAGTAATTAGTCAATTTTGCCCCGCACGAAATCTGGCTTCCTTGAACAGGTAAGATGTCACTGATCCAGTGATAGGTTACAGCAAGCATTACTGCAATCGACACCCCGATAATTATTACAATGAAAATTGCGTACGGTGCTAAGTCGCCTTTCATGTCAGACACCCAACAAAGTGTCGCACTTCTTCAAATCAGGACTGGCCTGATCCCAGCCGGGTCGGCCCTTGTATGTGCTGCAACCTTTTGCGTATTCCTCGTAAAAATCGTCTGTGTTCGGGGTTATTTTGTTTGTTTTCAGATCGCTGCAATACTGCAGCAGCTTGGCTCTGCAAAAGGCTTCGCTTACGAAAGCACCGCCACCTCCGGCAGTAGTCAAAAACCAGTATCCTAGAACACCCAAAACTATCACTGCAATTATTATAGCAACCAAGTAAGGAACTGCTACTGCCTTCATGATAATAATTTAGTTTTTTAGATTATTACTTTACCTGCAAGTGCCTTCGGTCTGGCCTGTTGGTATACGGCAGCTGGCTGATTCGCATTGTGAATTAGACGTGCATGTTGCTCCGGCTTTAAGCAGCTGTCCTGTTAAAGACCTGCAAGAAGTTTCAGAGGGGTCTCCCACCCCCAATGCTGTGCAACCGGACGCGTGAGCATCCCACGTGCCTAAAGTTCCAGATGGGCTAGTTTGAAAACCTGTTTTCGTCCATTCATTGCACCACTGGAGTTTCTTTGCATTGCAGTTGGCTACTGCAGCGCTACCGCCGCCTGTTCCTGTAGTGGCGAAGAACCAATATCCTATGACACCGACTACGATAATACCAAGAATAAGCGCGATGATGTAAGGAATTGCTATGCCTTTTTTATCCAAATGATTCACCACAATATATTTAAATTTAACTTTTTCGGTATTTAAAACTTAATCTAAACCTTGTAGGTTATTTCAAAAACAGGTTGTGCCACAACAAGTAGGCCGTAGAGTTTGACTTTGATATCTAAGTACTTAATAACAAATTTGTCGCCGTTTGACATTTCAAGCGTATATTGTTGACCTTTTTGTAAGTTGTCTGCAGTCTTGACTTCTCCATTTGGAGATTTCATTATAACTTTAGACGGCAAAAACGTAACACTGCCTTCACCAGAAGATATGCTTGTGTATCCTACTGAAAATTCATAGTCAGTTTTTGTGCCGTCTGTTTTTTGCACAACCATTCGGTGATATGTAGAAAGTCTATCAGAAGTATCGGCAAATATCATTGGTTGATTTTGGACCAAAACTTCGTATGGTCTGTAGGGAGATACAATAGTCCAATAAGCGTCTTTAGCTGGAAATAGAACACCCATAGTAACTAGTGTACCAGAAGCAGCTGCTCCTACTGTTATAATTGTGGCTGCGGTTGGCAGTGCTGCATAAAGTGCTGGTATTGTGGCTAAAGCGGTCGGCGGAGCCACTAAAATTCCTACAACTGTTCCTGCTACTAATGCGGCCGCAACAAAGTATCCTGCTCCAGTGTTGGCAGAAGTTTTCATTGTAAAAATATAATAGCTGTCTGTCGGGTTCTTCATTTTAAATTTATCAAGTGCACCAGTCTGACCAGTACAGTCGCCACTTTTAGTTGGCCCGACATAAGAATCTTTTTCAATTATCAGAAAGTTTAGGAGTTTGTCAAACCCTTTGCCTGGATCAAATGGTTGCAGGCCAGTTGGAAATACACATGAAAACTGCGGATCAACATTAAAACTTCCAGCGACATATTCAACAGCAGGGTTTACCCCGCCTTTCTCAATTGTGATCGGATACTGCAATGCATTCCAGTCGCAGATTTTTCCATCTGTTGGTTTGAAATCAGTTGGTACGTTTTTACACAATTCATCATATCGCTCCTCTCCGTCTAACGCGTCACAACCTTGCGAACACCTCAAATGCGAAAGTCTTATTGCATCAGAAAATGGTGTCTCTTGAAATATTTTACCTTGACCCAAAATCTCTGCAAACGCTTTTTGAATAACAGGAACCCCAAAAGCGACAACGACTACTAAAAAAATTACCATCAGCACGATCATGGCAACTGCCGGTACAGCCAAACCACGCATGTTTACGCTCCTAAAACTATTTTGCACAAACTTCCAATTAAAGGCAGGTTGGAACAGAAAGCGTTTTTCACTGCCTTCACAACACCGTCTGCCAAACTGGACAAGAACGGTACAAGCTTGTAATAACCAGTAACCAAAAGAGCCAAGAGTATTATTGCAATTATCAGAGTCATGATTAGAGCGAGGACTTTCCCCGACATCCCCTTCATAATTCAAAATTTATTTTACTAAAGCTTTAATCAGTAGCTTTTTGAAGAACTCCCAGAGCGATGCGCCGAACAGGGCAAGCGAAACAATCAAAATTATGATAAGCACGATTGTGAGCAGGATGTAATTCGAGACTCCTTTCATATTGTTATCAACTGTGTTATCGGGATTACTGATGTGAACATTGCATAGGTTGCCAGCAAAACAATCGTATAAATTGCCGTGCTGGCCAAAAGCAGTTTGCCCAAGGAAAATCTTTTGAGTATGTTTTCGTCTCCGTTGTTTATAACGCTCATAGCCACGGCGATGGTACCGACAACTTCAAGCATGTAAACGCCAACAATGATTTGGAAATAATGAATAGGGATTATTGCTTCTACGTTAATTATCGAACCAATCAAGCTTGTTCCAGCCGATCCCAGCGGCCCGAAAGTCTCCAGCCCGCCGAAAATGTTTTCTATAGCAGTCTTCAAAGAAATTAGTATTTGCGTAATCAGAGCCGTCAACCCGACCACTATTCCTGCAGTAAGCGGCGCGAGCAGTAATGCTTGGATGCTCATAGTCGAAGTCGTCTCGGAGAGCATTTCCTTCAAATCTTCTTCGACAGTATGCATGTTTTTCAAATAAGTCGAGACCGAGATTAACGAAGTAGCGACGTAGCTCATCCCTTTTCGAGAAATTTCAACTAACGCCTTCATTATCGCCTCTATCGTCTTTGACGGGTATGACTTAATCGCGCCATTTACAGGATCGAACAACGATTGCTCAAATGTCATGCCAAGAGTCTCAATGTTATACAAAACTATTTCCAAAAATTTTGAAATTTTCAATTCGCGGATCTTAGGCACTGTGTTGCGGATTGCATTCTCCAAAGGAATTCCCCTGGTCAGCTGGTTGCCCAAATGGAACATTGCCTCTGCAAATTCGTTTTCGATCTGTGCGATTTCGTCTCGCAGTTTTAGTTTGCTGTAGACCGAAAATATTGAGTATATAATTATTCCTGCTGCAATCCCCCACGTAACAAAAATCGAGTAGTACAAAAGTTCTGCGCTAAATCTTTCTTGAATTGTAAACAGGAAGAAAGTTCCGAAGGAAACCAATGATATCCCAACTATCAATGCGACGAATGAGCTGGCACCGAACGTTTTCTGCTGCGAGAATTTCGGGTGTCTGGAGATGTCGGGTTGGTGGAAAGTGTACGGCCTTTTTTCCAAATAAATTTCCAGCAGCCAATAAACGCCGAGGGGAAGCAGTATGTTGTAACCAACTACTAACATTGATGGCTGTATTGTTTCAGGCAAGAACAAACTCATTATTGGGAAGAAAACCAATCCTATTATCGGCAGAAGTATGCCCATCGCATTCAAGACTGTTACCGGAGTTCGCATGTCCTGTGCGTAATGCTTCATTCTTTCTTTTGTACCGTCAAGCAGAATCTGTACGGCCTCGTCGAGAGTCGCTTCCAACTTTTGCCTAGATTCAAAAACTGCGCCCTTGATCAAAATTAAAGCTTGTGTAAATTCTTCATTGTCCTTTTTCCATTTTGCAACAAAGGAGTCCAAGGCTGAAGACGTGGAGTCGTATTTTCTTGTATAAACATCCCACATAAGTTTTCTCAGGTCGTACGCGAGCGGTCCGTTTAGATTTGTTGCTGCGAACTTTATTGCTCCCTCGATGTTCGGGGAGATGCGCATTGCAATCGTTATGTAGATTGTCGCCAGCAACATTTCGGCGGATGCTTTTATCCTAAAAATTGTCGCGTGTCTTGTCGGATAGGTGTACAGATAAAAAAACATCAGCGTTGAAAAAATTAAAGGTAGGAGTAGTGACGAAAGTGAAAAGGTGCCAAGCGCGATTAAAAGAATCGAAGGCAACAAAAATACCGATGCCGTGGCCAGAAGTGTGAATGAAAACGCGCCTTTGGCAGTTAACTTAAGATGCGCGAAATCTGCGGCTTTTTCATACTCGTCTGCAAGCGATTTCCAAGGTTGAAAAGGCAGGATTTTTTCTGCAATACTGCAGGATCTTTCGTACCAAGTTAGTTTCTTAAACAGCTGCTCTTCTTTCAA
>CAZYHQ010000001.1:69589-105440 GCA_964646855.1 uncultured archaeon | reverse complement strand
TCCTGACAAAATGAAAGTTTGATTGCATCGCAATTTATTGTGGTTTGCACTCCTGTGCCCTTTCCAGCTAGACAAAAAAACCAGTATCCTATGACGCCAACCACGACAATACCAATTATCAAAGCAATAACGTAAGGAATTGCAACTCCTTTCTCCATTTTCACGATTTGGTCTTTTGACATCTTATCACTGCTGCTTCAGTCTGTCTTTGAACCATTCCAGCCAATTTTCATAAATCATCTTGGAGTCTATCCCGCCGACTTCCTGCTTGATTTTGTCAGTAATTATGTGGAAAATTTCGTTGCTTTCGACTGTAAAGTTTGATTCAAGTATGTCTGGTCTGTTCAAATTCTTGGCATAGTCGACAGTAGCCTGCTTTATTTTTCCGCGCAGCAGTATGTTTTCCCAGACCAAATCCCACGAGCCGTGCCAGTCCCTGACCCTTTTTGCAATTTCATTCAGAACTTCAGACTCGCCGTCGGTCAAAACGCTCGTCGGTTTAAGTATGTCCTGCTTGGACGAGTACTCCATCAAGTTCACAAACCCGCCTTCGTCTGCAGGATCCGTCTTCCATTTCTTTCTTACCTCGGTGATTTCCGTCACCCTCCTGAATCTGTGCAGCCCGTCCGGGGAGCGCAACAAGTTGCAAATTGTAATCAGGTCGATCGCCTTGAAGCTTGTGTTCGGCACGCCCAGATCGTTGACAACCCTGTCGTACACTCCGTAAGCCGACTCCCCGTGAATTGTGCCTGCGACTACGTGAGCCAGTGCTCCAATACGCATCGCCTCGAACAGCGCCTTGCCCTCAAGCGACCTTACTTCCCCCAAAACCAGGACAGAGTCTCCCAGCCTCAATGCAGTCCTCAACGCCTCGTCTGCAGCAACTTCTGTCTGCACCTGAGTGATCACGGAGCGCGATTTCAAACTTTCGATGTTGTATCCCAGCTTGCGCATTTCGACTATGGGCAGCTCGAGCGTGTCCTGCTGTACAATCATCCTGTACTTCCTGATTATCTCAAGCATAACGCTTCCAAGCAGTGAAGTCTTTCCACTGCTTCTTCCGCCGGCGATGAGCAATGCCCTGCCGCCATCGACAATAAAACTCATCAGACCTGCAAACAGCGAATCAAAATATTTTGTGTTCATGAACAGCGGGAATGTCCAAGGCTTTTCCCTGTGCCTGCGAAACGCGAAAGCCAGACCTTCCGGGGAAAGCGTGCGTGTGATCGCAGCAACTCTTGCCCTGCCGCCCTTTACCAGCAGCTCTGTATCCAAAACCGGATTAGCCTCGTCAAGCGGCCTGCCGGAATAAAGCCTGAACCTTGTTGCCCACGCTTCTGCGTCGTCTTTCGTCGGAATCAGATTTGTTTCGCACTCCTCGAAATCGGAATGAAAAACGTATATCGGAGTCGAGCCGATCGGGGAGTTTATGTATATGTCCTGCAATCTCTCGTCCGACAGCAGCAGCTCGAGCACGCCGAATCCTGCAGTATAACGAGTAAGAATAGTTGCAAGTTCTTCTATTTCCTTTGTCGAAAGTTTTATTCCAGCAGTAATTGATAAATCTCTAAGCAGATCCCTGCCGATGTTCAAGAAAACTTCTGCTGCTTTTTCTGGTTCGGCAAACTCTGTCTCAGTCGGCTTGTGCGCTGTCAGGTACCTGCGGGCTGCGTCAAGCATTGCATATTTCTCTTCTGACAAGCGGAATTCGCGGGGGGTCATCTTGTAAAAATATCTTACTTTTCCAGGCAGCCTGTATATCTCTACCTCCGCGCCGCCAAGAATCGAATACTTTTCTATCGGCTGCGCGCCTTTCGGGGAAATTGTCATGAATCTCGTAAGCATGAAGTTCGGTCTCACTGCGGGGGTAAAAATTTCCCTGTACAAACTTCTGTCCCCGAATCTGAATCGTGAAAGGCGCGGCTTGGCCAGCTGTATCAGATGCGTGGACTCAAGAATATTTTTTATCGGGGACAGCGCGCTATCCAAGTAAGCTTCGTGGCATGCCCTGTCGCCGCCACGCTCGCAAAGTTTTTGCACGTGGTTGATCATAACACCGAGTTTTACGTAAGCGCCGATCGGATCCTTTCTCAAAACTTCCAAAACCAGAAATTGCAAATCCGACAGTCGCTGCGGGAAATATCTTTCGCAGCCCTTCACTCCGAGATTTTTTATGCTGATCAATTTTTCCTCGTTAAGAATTTTGTCGTACGCAAAAGCGATTTCCTTCAAAATTTCAGTCTGCTGCTCGTCGTATTCGTTCTCCCTGGCTTCGGCGATCACTATGCGGGTAACGTTTCTCGCCTCAAGCAGCCTGTCTATGACCACCGCCATGGTCGCCTCTGAGTCTTCTATGCTCGGGGCAATGGCCCAATTCATCGCGTCTATCCGCAAAACGCCGTCTACGACCTCGTACTTCACCGGCATATAATTAATTTATTCGCGGCGAACCAAATCTTTATTGATGGCAGACGATGTAAAGGTCCTGCTGGCGGAATTGATAAAAAGAACAAACGATTCTGAAAGAAGGCTCAGGAATGTCGAGATGCGCTCGGACAGGGTAGAAACGGCTATGCTTACTTTGGAGGAGACTCTGCTGACCGCGCTGGACGATCTCAAGATCAACTTCGAAAAAATGTCAATGAAACTGAATTTGATTTCTGACAAGATTGCCACGATAGAGGCTGACCTGAGCAAATTCTCAAAAGAAATTTCAAAAAAGGCGAGCAAGAACGAGTTTAAGGAACTGGAGTCTTACGTAGACCTCACAAGCCCTGTCAAGTCCAATTTTGTCACGAAGGACGAATTGAACAGAGTTCTCGAGGAAAAATTCTCAAGAAAAGCGTAGATTTATTTAACGCCAACAAAATACTTTTAAGTGAGCTGATGGTACAACTGCCTTTTCTGAAGAAAAAAGATGATGGCCGCGGCAAGGGTTTTGTTCCTGTCGAGCGCGTACGCGAGATGGCGGGAAGAGGTTTCACAGAGCCTGAGATGATCGAAGTTTTGAGAAGGGAGGGGTTTTCCCCGGGGGAGATTGATTCCGCGATGATGCAGGCATTAAAGATCGGCGTTACTGCAACTCCGCAGTCTCCAACCCCGCAGAATGTGCCGGAAGCTGTGCACGAGGCAAGGCTGCCAACCTTGGAAGATATTGCTCCTGCGCTGAGCGAAAAAAACCCGCAGATCCCGGAGACTTCCCTGCCGCAGGAATATTACAGCCAGAGCTATCCTACAGAAGATTATATTGATTACATCGTCCAGTCGCGCGTGTCGGAGGTGCATGAAAAAATAAGCGAGTTTGCAATCCGCTACGAGGAGCTGGAGAAAAAAATGAATTCCGTGCAGCAGCAGCTGATGGAGCTGTCAAAGACAAGAAGCGGCGAGCAGCAAGAAATAATTGGCAAGATTGATACATTTTCCGAAAACACAAACGACGTAAACGTCCGCTTGGGCAGCGTTGAAAAGGCCTTGAAAGAGACTTTACCGGCTTTAATCGAATCCGTGCGCGCGCTGAGCGATTTGGTTAGCAGAATGAAAAGGGAAGCTGTTGGAGTTTAAAATTAATCGTTGTATAGTTTATTTTAAATTAGTGTCTTTGCAAACAAGAATTCTCAACGCAAGTCTTAATTACAATTTGAGTATACCACAAATCTTGTATCGAAAACCAGAAATGAAAAAGGCAATTATCTGGGATCTCGATAAGACATGCGATCTTGTTGATTCTAAATCGGCTGGTGAATTATCAATAGGATATCTAATTCAAAATAATGGTGTTATTAGAGAAAATAAAAATTATTTTTTGGAATTGATAGCTCAATCTCAGACTAAGGAAAATTTTGAAGACGAAGAAAAACAACTTGGTGAATTATTCAGAAGTGCAAAAATAAATGAAAATTTCTGTAACAAAATGTGTGATTATGTAGTTTCAAATTTCAAACTTGCTGGAGGAATGATTGATGCACTTTACGAGCTCCTTAATATGAATTATCAAAGTCTTGTCAATTCTGGGTCGTTTAATTTTGTTGTATCTGCAATCTCTGAACAAATTCTTGGTATACGCGGAAAATTTACTGCAGGAAGTATTTTAGGTTTAGACGAAAACGGTTACACAAATGGTAAATTCATTTTCAATATAGGCAAACAGAAATCAAACTGTGAAGCTATTTTGTTATCAGAGCATGGTTTTGCACCATATGGTTTGCAGTTTACCGCTCGCGTCTCAGACGATGTAATTTCTGATGCGTTTTATGCTCATCATGCTAAAGCTACAATTTACGATCCTTTCATTTGGCTCTCTAATTTGAAAGAAACTGCTGGTGATGTCAAAGTTGTGCTAAAACCTGAAACACGTTATGACATGACTGTCATTCCTAAAATTCTTCGGCAGTACGAATTCGGATTGAAAATTTTATCTACTCGTACAATCCAACGTGAAAAAGAATTGACACGTGTAATTCATAAAATTAAAAAATCTGTGCATGAAATTTCTACTACGAAAGATAACGCAATAGAAAGAATTAGAAATTCTATTGTTAGAAATACCAGAAATTTTATGCGAGACGAAGTGAATCAAGAACTTTTTCCTGTATTAAACACATTAACAACTAAATTAGAATTTGCAGACGATTTATCTTCTGCAAAAACCTCTGCACAAGAAATTTTAGAAATCCTAGATGGTACTTTAGAATACCACGTTGAAGAAAATTGGGTTGATTAGCTTTATGTTATTTGTGAAAGCATCAGAGTAAATAACTCGTTTTTATGTTCACTGTACCATGTTTTTGTATTTTCCCAATTATTTCGCAAAAGCAGTTTTTGTTCTTCACTTACTTTTTCTTGCTTGCCTAGCAATTCTAAATCTTTTACTCTAGCCATGTTTGATTGCAAAATTTTTCCGCCGTCTGCTAGAGCTTTGATGCCACTTTTTTCTAATGAATTATGCAATCGAGACTGAATGTTATAAATTTCTTCATATCTTCTATCATCAATGTGTGCAACATGCAAATCATATTCTTCAAGTACCTCATCCAAAGCTCTAAGATTTGTGTTTGTTGACAAAACGTATTGTGGCTTTTCTTTTGCAGGTGGTATTGTTTGGACTGGTTCTGTAGCAACTTCTTCGGTAACAATTACTTTTTTGGTTTCAGTCTCTTCTTGCGGTTGAACTTGAGTCTGTGGTTCTGCCTTAGGAGTATATACAGGTTCTAGCTCGGATTCATTAATGCTAACTACTACTTCTTCTGGCTGTATAATATAAGAATTCAAAAGTTTTCGCTTTAAACGTTCCCATTTTATTTCAAGTTCCTTATCTTTGAATAAACGAGGTCCACTCTCGTGACCTCCCCAAATATCTCCTTTTAGTGTTTTTCTAGCTGTTTTCAGCAGTTCTCTGTAGTCATCGTGTTTATCCAACAGTTTTCCGTCAACTGTTCCCTGCATAAAAGAAAGAAGTTGAACATTTTTATACAACGAGTCTATCGGTGTTCTGAATAATTTTTCCCAGGTTTTTGGGTATGTTAAACTGTGGCCTGAGACGTAAGTACCAAATTGTTTGATCCAACCTCTGTCAATTATGCGAATTTGTCGTTCTATATCCTTAATCAAGTCAACAAGTTCGGATCTTTCTTTTTTGTATAATGTAGTCAGCACGGAATCTTGAGCATTCATCAATAATTAATATGGGACTAAAAATTTTTATACTGGTAGTTTTTATTCAAGTAAGAGAAAATAATCATTAATGGCTGTCGAAGATTCACTGATAGCTTTCCAAGAATTTGTGTCGTCTAATTTTGGCATACCAGCAGAATGGTTCCAGTTTCCTCTTATAATTTTTTATTTCATAATTCCACTGGTATCATTAATCTTCATGTGGTACATTCTGTTGAGTAGAAGAATTAGAATTTTTAGAAATTCTTTTGTAAACTTTATGCTCGCGTTATTGATTGCGGTAATAAACTCCTCATTAATTGCAGTGCTTTCCCCGACGTTTGCCATTGCAATAGGTTTAGGTGGCACAACATTTTTCTGGAGAAGATTTTCTCTTCTTACTATAATTATAAGCTTTTTAGTTGCCAGTATTGTGTTTTTCTTGTATCCAAATTTAGTTTCGTTAGTGCAGAGTTTAGTACAAGCATAACAATTTAATTTTATAAATCAAACAATAATGTATAGTGTAAACAATGATTACTCGAAAAATATTCACTTCACTGTTTTTGATTTTAACGATTTTACCAACAGCTGTATTCGCCCAGTTCACTCCACAAACTTTTACACCTGATGGTACTCATCTCGGAGACCTTCAAATCAGCGGGCAGGCTTACAACATATTTCAGCTTATTTTTGGTGCAGGCATACCAGCTGATGTATTGAATACGAATGATGTTTTGCAACGACTTCTGTTTCCGTTCATTGCTGTATGGTTTATAATGTATGGTATACTTGCTGAATTGCGCATTTTTACTCGAACAAACTGGGTCCAGGCTGTTCTCGCTTTGTTGATTGCGCTAATTTCTAGCGCGAGCGGAGCGCTGTGGTATGTGGTAGCATTTTTCTTCTTGACCGGAGGTTATCTTGGAACAATAATGTTTGGTGTACTGCTGATTGTGGGAATTTTCCTGTGGGGAGCAGCAAAATTATGGGGTTGGGGAATAAGAGGCAGGCACAGTGGAGGTATGGGCATGCTCCTACGCAGATCAAGAGAAGCTTTAGACTACGATGCACAAATCCAGAGACGTGAAGACGAATTAAGACGCTTGAGATATGCAGCGGATGCCGGTATTATGGATAAACTTGTAGCCGCTACAGAAATACAAAAAATTTTGAAAGAAGTTGACGATTTGGAAAAGAAAAAGAGAGAAATTACTGGAGATGTTAAAAAAGACATTGAAAGGCCGCGCGCAGGTGTAGCTTAAGATTAATTTTAAATTTTAGCTGTAGTTTCTATTGATGTGTTTGCTTTACTTTTTCTTGTCCTTTAGTTTTAATCTAGCTGCATCCAAGTCACCAGCTTTCGGCACGACTTCAGCAGGCTTTTCTGCAGGTGTTTCTGGTAAACCTATCCCACCGGCTTTTTCTGGACCTGTAACAACTACAGGCACTGCCGCTGGGGTCGGAGCACGTATTAATCGATAATTAAGCCACGCTATTTTACCAACTTCAATTGGATTATTATTAGCATCCAATCTGCCAAAAATTTTGTTGCGAGCGTTTCTTACATCCATTTCGGCCATAATATCAGTTTCGAAATTGTCTCCGAATCTGTATGTTTTCGGATCGTAATCGGCAGGTATAGTTGTGTATGCTCTGTCTATCCAACCTCCAGGTGTTCTCCTAATTCCTTTGAACTTTACATCAATTACTTTTCCAGTTTTTTCATCTATTGTTCTTTCGAATTCTGAAACAGTAGAATATAATGTCACCATTTCGGCTTCTTCCTTTTTTTCCTTATTTCTGCCGTCTTTGACTACTGATAGCCCATCCCAAGTATAAACAAAATTTCCAGGACCAAAGTACATCTTTCCTTCGTCTGGTATTTTTTCTTCGGTTATTTTTACAGGTCTTGCTTGCGTTTCAATAACTCCGTTCAAAGCACCAGCTATGGGTTGCAGCGCCATACCTCTATAGCCAGACCAAAGATATTCGTGTCCTTCCATGAGAATTTCATAAAGTCCATCCAAAATTCTTTTGTGGGTATCCCAGTATTGCTGAAGAGTACCTGCTTTACTGTGCTTCAAATAAGCATCTAAATTGACTGCATTTACTATTTCTTGAATTTCATCATAAGCCTCTTTTTCGGTTTTAGCAACTTCTTGAGTTGCTGCTCCACCACCTATATCCCCGCCGGTGGCTGTTATTTTCCCACGTGTTTTTAAGTAATATGTAAGATACCCAAGACCGAAACCACCTGCTCCACTTCCAACTCCAATTAACAGATTTTCCAATCCTGACATATCATTTTGTTACTACTATAAAGTATTTAAACTTGATTGTAAACACTAAAAACTATTCTACAATATACACTTCGCAAAGAGAGATTTTAATCTCAAAGTGCTAAATTAATTTATGGCTCTAACCGATTTGCTCACATTGCCTCCTGAACAGCTCGGTACTCAAATCTTCCTGCCGTTCATCCTGATTTTCGCGATATTGTGGGGGCTACTCAGCATGATGCCGATATTCAACAGAAAAATTAACATGATACTTGCAATAGGCATCACGGTTTTGGTTGCAAACACACAGTATTTCATTCTGTTCACGCAACTAACTGCTCAGTACATCGGTTTTGCTGCTGTCGCCGTCTTTGGAGTGGTTTTGATTTTCGGCATTTTGCAGTGGGGTCTTCACAGAGGCAGGGATATCTACGAAGATGCTGGAGGTCGCTCCTACAAAAAAATTGAAAGGCTCGACAAAGAAATTGCAAAACTCGAAAGAAAAATTGCTGCAACCGACGATCCAGCTAAAAAAAGAGCGTACCAACGAACCATAGAAGAGATTGAACGGCAAAAACGCATCGCGCTTGCAGAGCACTAATAATTTTAACAAACTTAAATTTCTAAAAACAAAAATTAATTTAGAGAAAATGGTTAACCCTTTTGAGCTTGTCGTGCAGAAAATGATTGAACTCGGTTTTTACGACTTCTTGTTCCCGTTCATAATCACTGCTGCGCTACTTTTCGCTTTGCTCAGAAAAAGCAAGGTGCTTGGCGAGTCTGTGCAGCTGAATGGGGTTGTTGCGCTGTCAATTGCGTTTCTGGTTTTTGGTTTTCCGGTTCTTGCAGGCATCTCGCTCGCCACGCCGCTTGCAACTTTCTTTACGCAGGCAACGGTTTGGGTATTAATTGGGGTCGTGGGGTTGCTGCTGGCGAGCTTTTTCTATCCGGATCTCATGGGATTTTTATCGAAGATGATGACGTCCCGTTCACTGTTATCTGCGATGCTTGCCCTTGCGATTGCACTGATGGTGACAAGCGGATTGGTCACTGTTTTCACCGGAGGGCTGCAGGAAAAGCCGGGTGGTCCTCCAAGTCCGCCTGTTGATGTTTTGATTGTATCGTCAGCAGTAATAATTTTTGTGGTAATTATTTTAGTCGCGTCGACAGTCTATAGTATAAAGAAGTAGAGGAAAATATAGTATAAGGAAGTAGAGGAAAAATGGCGTCACCGTTTGAAACTGTAATAACAAGGCTGCAAGACATAGGAGCTTTCCAGTTTTTGTTTCCTTTCATGCTCACTGCTGCTGTTTTTTACGGACTAATCAGAAAGTCGCATATTTTCGGCAAACCTGAAGAGAACGTTGCAGTGAACGCAGTGGTCGCGCTTGTTGCGGCTTTCATGGTCTGGGCGTATCCGATTCTCGCCGGAGTCGATATCGAGACGCAACTCTCAACATTTTTCTTCAACGCAGCCGTATCAATACTTACGATTGTGGTTGGTCTTATGGTTGCTGGTCTGTTTTTCCCGCCAAATCTAGCAGAGGAAATTGGCAAAAGGTTGAAAGGCGGGAAAAGCTTGGGCGCGATACTGGTTTTTGGAATTTTGATTGGAGGAGGAATTTTGTTTTCGAGCGGTTTGATAACGGTCTTCTTCCCTCAAACCCTGTTTTCCGGGCCGACCGCGCTCCCGTCGGATGTGATACTGACTGTGGCATTGCTCGGAGTTCTTGCTGTCATACTTGTAGCGATAATCGCCCCGTTCGGTGGCGGGAAGGGCGGCAGTTAAAGCATAAAACTTTGGAGGAGAAATAATAGTTATGGCTGCTATAGCAGATGTTGTTGCCGCAGGGAAGGAATTCGGAGTTTTCGATTTCTACCTGCCTTTCATCATAATGTTTGCTGTTATTTTCGGCATTTTGTCAAAGGTAAAGATTTTCGGAGAGGGTCGCGGAGTCAATCGCCTAAACGTAATCATTGCTGGCGCGATGTCTCTTTTCGTAATGATTTACACTCCAGTGGGTGTGACGTTAGCGCAGTTCATGGCGTCGCTCTTTGCAGAAAGCCTGATTGCGATCGTGACGATAATTGCGATACTCATGATTGTTTATTTAGTGTTGCCTGTCTTGGGAATCGAAACTGATCCTTCTAAACCAAAAACTGCGATGAAGGGCGCCCGAATCATTATAATGTTAATCGTCTTACTAGGAATCGGGGTTTTCATCTCTAGCGGCGGTTTGGCATTTTTCCCTGGTTTGACATTTGGCGCCATCCCCGGCATACCGACAGTCTTGATACCCGGATTAACCAGCCAAGATTTGGCGCTGATTGTGCTAGGCGTACTAACAGTTCTTGTTTTTTGGTGGTTGACTAAAAGTACTGTGGAGAGACCAACAACTCAACCTAGACAGCCGTAAGCTGGTGCGTAAAACTAAGACTATAATCCGCGCAAACGATTCCAGATTCTTCTCCAGAAAGATGGCCTGTAGTTTGAATCTGACAGGATTTCTTTGGCTTTTGGTATGTTTGTCTCCAATGCTGTTATCGCATTTGTGAGCTCCTGTGGTATTGGAGTTCCTGCCTTCTCCAGTTCACTTCGCGTAGTGTATGATGCTTCCAACTGCGCCCCACCGATTTTGCGCGCACTTTTAACAAGAGAATATAATCGTCCTGCATAGTCGTTTATCGCGTGTCCCAGATGCTTTGCATATCTTCTTAGATACTTAGAGGTGTCTTCACGATATTTTTCTCTGGCTTCTCGCAATGTGTCGAAATCAGGCTTCAACCCCGTCAAATATTCAAGTGAAAATTGAACGTTATCGTAAAGTTTCTGTTTCAGTTCCCGAAGTTTATCAAGAGTGGGTTTTGCCTCTGCCGATTTGTCTATCGGCGCCACATCAAACTTGGTTGTTATATCGTAGACCATGATTATTCGATAAATGGTTAATTATTTAAGCTTATCACTTTTTCAGGAACTCTTTCTCCGTGAAGTGCAATTTTCCTGGAATAATTAAAACTGCCGGCGTATCAACGGAATTTATTTTTGTTGCTTTGCTAAAAATTGTTTTTGTTGCGCCGCCTGCTCGGGAAAAAACCACTACATCATCATTCGAACTAAAAACTCTTTTCTTAAACTTGCCTTCGAGTTCAAGAAGAATCTTCACTGCATCTTTCGGAGTAAGAAATTTTCTATCTACAATATCCAGCAGACATAATGTATGCAGACCTAATTTCTTGTTTTGTTCAATAGTTTTGTAAACTGATTCTGGTAAAGCTCCTTTCGTTTTTTCTGAAAACGGGATTGTTATTGTTGCGCCAAACTTGTAAATGTGCAGGCCTGTCTCTGCGACAGCAGAAGTGATCGAAGCATTGTGAATAATCTTAACTTCGATTCCAAGTTTTTTGGCGTCCGCGGTTAAAGCCGAATGCGTGGTTGCCACTAAAGGGTCCCCACCAACAAGAACTGCGATGCGCGATTTCCTTGCTTCATCCAAAATTTTTTGGGAATTTTCCTCCAAATCTTTTCTGCTTAAAACAGAAATTTTTTGACCAATTAATTTTTCTAAGTTTTGCAAATTGCCGCTCCAATTGCTCGTATAAGTTTCTATGTAAACCTTGTCTGCTGATTTTGCTTCCTCTATTCCGCGCAAAGTAATGTCCTTTTCATCGTACAATCCTAAACCGATTAACGAAAGCATAGTTATAGTTAAAACACAAAAACTTAAAAGTTGAGTGAATTGACATGAGTTTCGACTTGATGGGATCTGGGAACAAAGCAGTAGCAATAATAGAAGTTGAGGAAGGGCAGGACGAAAAATCGTTGGCGGAAAAAATTTTAAATGAAAATAAAAATGTAAAATCAGTTTTGAAAAAAGTTTCGGAAAGGAAAGGAGAGTACAGAACTAGAGAATACGAATTGGTTGCAGGTGACAAAAATACTGAAGTGGTCCACAAGGAATTTGGATATTCGTTGAAATTGGATCCGCAGAAGGTCTATTTTTCTCCAAGGGAGGCAACAGAAAGGCAGAAAATCGCGAAAGAAGTAAAACAGAACGAGACTGTGGCAGTGTTTTTCGCGGGCGTGGGCGCATACGCGATTATGATTGCCAAGTTCCGACCGAAAGTCAAGAAAATTTTTGCAATCGAAATAAATCCGGAAGCAGTAACTTACATGAAAGAAAATATCCGGATAAACAAAGTTTCCCATTTGGTTTCTGCAATGCAGGGTGATGTCAAAGAAGTCGCTGAGAAAATTTACAAAATTTGCGACAGAGTTGTGATGCCGCTGCCTCTCGAAGCAAAAAAATTTTTGGCAGAAGCAATTGGCTGCACCAAAGCAAACGGTATCGTGAACTACTATACTGTTGCTGAAGAAGAAAATTTGTCTGGAGACATCGAGTTGGTTCACGGAATCGCAAAGCAATTAAATAGAAGTGTTGAAATTTTAGCTAAACAAAAAGTGTTGCCTTACAGTCCGCACAAATGGAAATACAGAATTGATTTCAGAGTGATTTGATTGGTACACGAGTTGGTTGCAGACAAAAATACTGAGAATTGGCTAAAGGAAAATTTTGTTCAGGTCGGCGAACACCTTTACTTGCATCCGAACCAAAAATTAGAAATCTCGGATAACTTGAACAAAGACACAGTGCAAATAGTTTTTCTCATGGGAGGCTCAGGCACGCGACTGCTGCATGTCACGAAAAACCAATTTTCAAAACACATGATAGGTGTCGGCGAGCACCCGCTAAGCAGGTACGTTTTTGATTTGTGGGCGAACAGTGACTTCAAAAATTTTTCATTTCTGATTGACGACTCTGTTCGCGGAAATTCCGTGAAAGAATATTACGGGGATGGCTCTAAATTAGATGTGAATATTTCCTATTCAATAGAACATGAAAAACTTGGCTCTGGCGGGGCGCTGAAACTTGCAATTGATAACGGAACATTGAAAACGCAATTCATCAATCATTTTCCGGACGACGAAATTGTCAACTACGAAAATTTCCCTGAGGATTTTTTCAAAATAACTCAGGCTGCAGAAAAACAGGGATACGATTGCGTGATTGTTTGCGTGCCCGGAACAATTTATCCGTATGGCGAGGTTTTGGATGTTGGCGGCAAAGTTAATGATTTTGTGGAAAAACCTTTTATCAACAAAGATTCCAACGTTGGTTTGTTCTGGTTGAGCGAAAAGGCCTTGCCGCTGATAAAAAACCTTGACATAAGCAAAGGCGAAGTAAAAATCGAGAGGACCGTACTGAAACAAATTGCACAGAGAGGGAAAATGCTGAAAGTTTTGCTGCCGTCGGAGATGTGGATACCTGTAAACGACGATCCCAATTTAAAGAAGTTTGAAGAGATAATTAACAAGTAAGCGGGAGTCGCCTAGCCTGGTCAATGGCGCAAAATAATGCGTAAGCTTCAGAAGCTTGTGGGTTAGTCCCTTCGAGAGTTCAAATCTCTCCTCCCGCACATTCTAAAATTTAATAAACTTGTGAAACAAAAATGATGTAATGGTTGACTTAGAGATAATTTCTGTTCTTGCATTTTTTGCTTTGATTGCAATATGGCTAGTTCTAAACAGGAAAAATGTTGAATTCAAGTACGGAATTGTAATCAAACGTTGGCAGAAAGGAAAAGAATTAATCGATAAGCTGATTACTCATAGAAGACTTGTGACGTTGATTGGAAACGTTGGCATAGTAGTAAGTCTGCTTGCAGCGTTAATCGGATTGTACTTCTTGATAAGTTTCAGTTTGAGATTGGAGCAGGCCTTCGCCCCTGTGCTGCCTTCTGTGGGGGGGTTCAGCTACCCAGGGCCGATAATCTCGATTCCTTTCTGGTATTGGATAATCGGAATTTTTGTAATAATTTTCTTCCACGAGAGTATGCATGCGGTTTTTGTCAGGCTTGAAAAGCTGAAATTGAAAAGCTACGGAGTGATGCTGTTTTTCATCCTGCCGATAGGCGCGTTTGTCGACCCTGATGAAAAACAGCTGAAGAGGTTGGGTGGGCTGAGGAAGCTAAGAATTCTTGCGGCAGGAAGTTTCATCAACATAGTTTTAGCATTTGTGTTTCTATTCGGCTCGTTTGCATTTTTCAGCAACTTTTACGAGGAGTCAGGACTTCTTGTAACCAAAACCGAGCTGAACATGCCTGCTTACAACGCAAGCCTGAACGGCACGATAATTTCTGTTAACGGTCTTCCGGTCAAGATGCAAGAAGAATTTTCTGCGATATTGAATAAGACCGGACCGGGAAGCTCGATTATAATTACAACAACCGCTGGCAATTATCAGCTTACAACAGTTGGAAGGGAGAATTATCCCGGGTCATACATAGGTGTAAACACAAAACAGGATTTCGACGTAAAGCAATTCGCTCACGGTTATTCTCCAGTCGTAGACTGGCTAAATGGTTTGATTATCTGGCTCTTCATACTGAACTTGGGAGTTGGAATTGCAAACATGCTGCCCATCAAGCCGCTGGACGGGGGTCATTTCTTCGAAATAATATTTGACAAAATATTCAGAGGCCACGGTTCGACTGCTATAAAAATAACTTCGGTGTTGGTGTTGTTCCTGTTCTTGTTTAATATTTTCGTGCCAACTTTGATAAGAGTTTTCGCCTAATGTTGCAAAATTTGTGTCTTTCTTATCTCGAAATTCCTTACGGGATAAACGCTTCTCGCTTCTTGCAGGACGCGGTTTTTAATTTCGTCGGAAAATATTTTTCTCAAAAACTCGTCGAGCGTCAAATTAGTAACTTGGTCCTTGACCATTTCAAAAATTCTCTTTTTTACAGTCAGTTGCACATTTCTCTTTGCCTTTCGGGAAATGACAGCCAAGCCTTTTACACGGATCATTTTGCCGTCTTTTGTTTTCAAATCCTGGACAGTGTCAATTCTGCTAACCCTCCTTATGACCATCCGGGAAAGATAATCGCGCATTACTTCTGATCCGTCGAAGTCGGTCAGCGCGTTTGTCCCGTCGAGTTTAACGATTTTAAAGAAAAGTTTCAGATAAAATTTGTTCGTGTCTTCTATAACTTCCACACCGCTAACGGTAATCCTTCTGCCCAAAACTTTTTCCGGCTCGTCCACGGGCGTCTTGCCTAGCTCGATTCCGCCGAAATAGTCCGGAGCCTTTATGGTGATCCATTCCTTAGCTTTCGATTTTTTTGCTGCCAATCAATCCACCTAGTAAACTATTAACTGAATTGATAAATTCTTGTTCTTTTCCTTTTGGTATCAGGGCTCCGCAAGCGCTGTAATGCCCTCCGCCCTCGCCGCCGACGACGGCGGACGCCTGCCTGACCAATTTTCCCAAATCGACTTTAACATCTTCGCTTATCCTGGCTGAAACTTTTACCTTGTCGTTTTCGGTGTCGGCGAACCCGAAAACCGGCTTGCCTCTGTCAATCATGTTCGAGTTTAAAATTATTGAAATTACCGTGCCTATAAGCGTATCTGGTATTTTGTTTTCACCTAGGATGAAATTGCAAAAATCTGTCGTGTGTGTGGCCGAAATATTTCCCCTTACGTAACCCAGAGAATCGCCAATCATTTTTCTATACTTCTCGATGACAGACCAAGAGGTTTCAATGGCAGAGTAGTCCCCCAAGCAAAGTCTCAATGCGATGTCGTGCCTTCCCGTTCTTCCGCACGCGTTGACCAGAGTTGAAAATTCCCGGACGTCTTGCAGCTCTTCCGGCCTGTCAATCATGGTGTAAATCTCTCCAAACACGTCTGCAGCGTCCAAAGTTTCGAATTTTAATCTTTCGACAATTATGGCCGTCGCGAGTATTTTCTGTTCTTCCAATGTGAGATCTTTAAGCTTTTTCCACTCGCCGTTGTGCTTTGCATCGATTCCCAAGTCTGACAGGAACTGCTGCGCCTGTGTTTCTGAGCCGCTTATTCCTGGAATGAACGGATCGAAACAGTAGGCCAGAGACTTGTAAATCGCGCGGGATTGCCTGCCGTACAAACGCAGGCCTTTCATCACAGAAATTTTTCCGAGAGTCTGGGCTTCTTCCAAAACCTTCCTTGACATGCCCTTCAATTCCCATTTCTCGTCCTGAATGTCGCCTATCGCGCCGACGATCGCCAAGTCCACCGAATCCGCGTTCCTGATGTTTACCGCCTTTGCAAAAAGGTAGGACACCACAGAGGACGACAGCTCCTGTTCCCCGGACAACAGCGGGTTTAGGTGAAAAACATTGATGTGGTTCAGTTCGACTGGTTCGTGGTGATCCAGAATAAGAATTTGCGTGGTGTTGAAACAGTTTTGCAGTCTGTCCAGTTGGCCGCTCCCAAAGTCTGCAAAGACTAGGAAGTCGCTCTCCTTAAAGCTGAACTGCTGTATTATGTCCGAAGTGAGCTGCCTGAAAATCTTGAGCTCGAAGTTTATTCCTTCGCGCAAAAAAAGTTTCACCAGTATGGCCGCCGAGGAAATGCCGTCTGTGTCGAACTGGCAAAAAATTTTAACGTTCTTCTGCCTTGCTATCGGTTTGATAGCCTTGGCTGTCTTGTCAACTTCGTCGAGAAACAAATCATCACTTTTGTATAATTAGTTTAATTTTTTCCGGGTCGTAACTGAAATCTTTACTGATTTTACCTTCGACGGAATAATATTTTATCAGCCGTCTTATTTTAGATTCAAGATGCTCCAACCCCTTTTTGGAGTGCTTGTCTGCCTTGTGTTTCGACAAATGATTGCGCAGAACTATGGCTTTCTTGAACAGGCTTATCAAATCTTCCGGATAGTCTGGGTAAACTTTGCTTTCCCTCATTATTGTAACGATGTTTTTCCCTGTTGCCGTTTTGACATCAGGTATCCCATATTGATCTCGCAGAACTGCGCCGATGACTGCAGAATTTTTCTTCTCGTTGGCAAGTTTCACAACAAGATCCTCGACCTCTTGTTTCTTGTGCGTCATCCATCTTGGCACAATTCTCAAAGGTGGTTTTTTGCTTCCGTGTTTTCCCTTTTTGCGGGAGTACATCCTTGCCATGGAATCACTTAACTTCTTTTATCACCCAGGAGAAAATCATGACTGTAGTCGCGGCGATAATCGCGAAGCCGCCGAAAATCGCAAGGACGGCCGAGATTCCTTTTTCAAAGAATGTTGACAGGCCTAATCCTGTGGACAGCAAAAAGGCTCCAGCCACTATGGATAAGATACAGTAATTCTCTACAGTCTCCCAGATGTTACTCCCTTTCAACATACCTAGCACGTTTTTCAATTTCCTCGACCTTCCTCAAAACCCTTTCGGCACTACTATATTCTTGCTTGTAACCTTTAAGTATATTTTGCCAAGTCGGACCTAAAATTTTAAAATGCGTTGACTTTAGAGCTTCCTGCAACAAATTTAAGTCAACTCCCTGGTCCTCTGTCCTTTTTGAAAAATCACCAAGACCGAAATCGATCAAAAAAACCTCCCCGTTTTTTAGAATCATGTTAGATGTTGTTAAATCGCCGTGAACAATGCCGTTGGCATGCAGCCTGCCTACGAGTTTCCCAACTTCGATACAAACTTTTTTCACTTCCTCTTCGCCCGCCGAATTCAGATATTCCTTCAATCGCACTCCATCAACATACTCCATTACAATTTTTGCGTTGCCTTCGTCGACTGCAAGAATTGCAGGCGTTTTTGCGCCGAATTTTCTTGACTCGTTAAGCAGCTTGACTTCCTTGCGTGTCCGCAGTTTTCTGAGTGAAGAATCGATTTGCTCCAACCGGTATCCCTTTTTTATCCGTTCCTTAACCAGAACATTTTTTCCGTCAAACACGTCTCTGTAAATTATGCTTTCTGCACCACGGTATAAAATTTCCATAAGAATTCTTTGAAACTCATAATAATTTTAATAACTTAAACGTCTTTCAGCCCGTCTTCAGTAATTTTAAAAATTGCCTCGCCTTCCGGCAAGTTGGCTGCATCCATCAGTCGCGCAATTCTGGTTCCCTCTTTTCCTTTCCTGAAATACAGCCTGTAGGTCGCTTGATGCGCAAGCACGTGTCCGCCAACGGGAGCTGTGGGATCGCCAAACAAAATGTCCGGCCTTGCCATCACTTGGTTTGTTACATAAACAGCCAAGTTGTGCGCATCCGCAAGTCTCTGCAACAAATGTAGGTGCTTGTTAAGTTTTTGCTGGCGTGGTGCCAACTCGCCCCTCCCTACGAAATCAGCGCGGAAGTGCGATGTGAGACTGTCAATAATAACCAAACCGATGTTGTTTTGCTCGATTATCTCGTTCGCCTTTTCCGCAAGCAACATCTGGTGCTCGCTGTTGTAGGCCCTTGCGACAAAAATATTTTTCAGCGCCTTTTCCGTATCGAACTTAAGGGCCTTGGAAACCTGCACAATCCTGTTTGGCGAGAAAGTGTTTTCGGTGTCGATAAAGAGACAGTTTTTTCCAAGCCCGCCTTTTTCCGGAGGAAGCTGTACATTCACTGCAAGCTGGAATCCGAGTTGCGACTTGCCGCTGGCGAACTGCCCGTAAACTTCCGTTATTCCCTGTGTTTCAATTCCACCGCCCAAAAGTTTGTCGAGATTTTTGGAGCCGGTCGATATTTTTAATGCGTTGCTCTTTCTCTGGAGAATTTTATCTGCGGTTTCAAAACCGATATCAAGCATCTGCCGGACTCCGGAAATAATTTTGGCCGCTTGACCCTCGCCTATTTCCGCAATGGCAGCCAATTCGGCTGGAGAGGTCACGGCTACTGTCATAAGATCGGCATAGCCAACTTCCCTCAACTTGCTGCCAATTTTTTCGCCAACACCCGGGACATCGTCAATAGTCATTTCTTTTTTAGCCATTTACTCACCCAACGCCAACTTTATGTTATCGACTAATTTCTTACTCTCATCTAAAGGATTTATATCTTTCACGGATGCGGCGATCATTTCAAGGTCGTCGGTTAAAGAATTTTTCTTGACCTTGCCCGAAACGACAATCTCGTTTCCCAAAAGCCTCTTTGCCAAAAGTTCCATTCTGTTTTCTTTTTCCAATGGCATCAAATCAGAAACTTTCAGCCCGCATAAATTTTCTGCAACGTCCCTGAAGAACACAATTCTCAAATCCCCACTGCCGTCATCCAGGATGCATGACAATACTAAAGACGGCTTGGGCTCGATATCGCCGTGTCTCGGACACGTTGCCTTATCGGCCTCTACCTTCACGCCGCCGTTGCATACAGGGCAGGATTTGAAAACAAAATCTCCTCCAAACAATTTGACTACAGTCCCCTGCAACTCAAAATTTCCAACCGCAAGATCTTCGACCTTGACTCTTTGGAAGTTTTTCGAGGAATGTTTTTCGACAAGCGTGTCCGTACTCGGAATCTCGCCGGTATCGTCAATAATCTTCATACCGCCGTATTTTCCTAAAGAGATTTCTAAATAACCGTACAAATTCTGCCGAGCGAACCCGTTGAAAATTTGGACGACGTCGCCCACCTTGAATTGGGAATCCTCGACTGCTAACGCCTGTTCGTTCCACAGCGGCAACCGCAGAAAACCTGAATCGTCCCCTATCCAAATGTTCACGACTTTGCCTTCGCTGCCGTCAGATTTTTTGAATTCGTTCACATTTGATATCTTAAAAATTCTGCCCACTACACTGATATTTTTCATGCCAGCTCTGATGTCCTTCATAGTCTTCGATCTGAAATCGTTTTTCAGATTCAACCCAAACTCTCTGGCAACTAACAGCGCTGCCCCTTCCTTTGTTATCAACCCCGACAACTCAGAGTACTTTTCCTCGATCTTCCTAGAAATTTCGTCTTTAGGCAAGTTTGTCTTTATTACAATCTCTTCTACAATGTCCATACAATCATTCAAATTTTTTTCTGGCAACTCGGACGTCGTCGTCGGTTATTGTTTTCCTGCCGGCGTGTTTGGCCAGAGCAGCTGCCTCCTCTGCAACCGAAACAAGTCTCCCTTCCATTATTTTTGCGAACTCCTCAAGCGCACTCCTCGCCACCCTGCCTGCGCCAGCTTTCTTGAGAATCCTCTCGAAAACCGACAAAGAAATTTCAGCCATAACTAACATTTGTAGTATGATTTAAACCGATTTATACTTTTTTATACTTTTTCAAAAACCATGAGCTTGTGTTTTGAGAATCTTCCAAGAGCTTTGCTTCTAAGAACTGTGTCGATCGGTTTAGAGAGTACGATAGCGGCTTTGGTTGCAGCTGTATAAGCTGCTCGAATTGGTCCGGATGTGATTTCTTCTATCGATTTGGCTCCTGGATATTCCTTGTCCTCTGAATAGTTTCTGTACCTGAATTTCGTGCCGAGCGAGGTCACGAAATCGACCAACGGGCTGTTGGGAACAGGATAGCTTTCCAAAAATCTTGCGCCACGCGATTCAAAAATATCTATCCATTCTTTTTCTGTCAATGGGTTGACATGAAATTCCCTGAACTTTTCTGGAACAACTTTTTCCAGAATAAAGAATTTGCCGCCTTTCTTTGTGGCTTTGACCATCTTGTCAACTGCAGAATGGCGCTGCTTTTCGTCAAGTATGTGTTGAAGGACCGTGATTGCGAGCACTCCATCAAAACTGTTTGCAGGAAAATTAATTTCGTGGGCCTTGCTCACAAGGAAACCTGCGTTGTCAATTTTTTCCTTCCTTGCTTGCTCTTTAGCTACTTTTATCATTTCGCTGCTGATGTCAACCCCGATTACGTTCATACCGCGACCGGCAAGCTGAAAACTCCACCTGCCAACTCCGCAACCGATGTCTAAAATTCGCGAGCCGACCTTCAGTTGCCTGAACAATTTTAGCAAAACTTTTCTTTGCACAGAATCGTAATACTGGTTTTTAATCTTGATGTCGCCTGGAACAAGCACCGCATCTTCATTCTTGTACTTGCTTGCGACTACATCCCAGTATTCTTCCGGGTTTTTTACATAGTTTTTGCGGATTTTTTTGTAGTAGTCTTTCATTTTCTCATCAAGTTCTCGTACAATTCAGTATAGTTTTTAGCGACGTTCTTCCAATTTTGTTTTTTGTAGTGCTGTGCTGCTTTCATGCCGATTTTTCTTGCGAATTTTTCTTCGGACAAAACTTTTATTATTCCTTCTGCTATCTCTTCTGAACTTGTACCTGTTAAAACTCCTGTTTCTTTGTGTTGCAGTCGTTCGGGATGAGAGCCTGCGTTTGTAGCGACAACCGGCGTGCCGCAGGCCGCAGCCTCTGCGACAAGAAAACAATATCCGTCAGCGAGCGCTGGGCAGACGATTGCGTCGCACATTTTGAAAAAACCAGGAACTTCGTTATACGGTCTGTGGCCGGCTAAAATAACTGATTTCTCCAATCCCATTTTCTTGACAACCAGAGAAATATCATTGAATTCTTTACCACCCAAAACCAGTTTTGAGTTCGGGACTTCTTTCGCAACAATTTTCGCTGCTTCGAGCAACCCGACCAAGTTTTTTGAGTGGCCCACATCACCAATGCTTAATCTGCCGCTGAATCCAAAAACTTTGTGTCTTTCCAGCTTGAATCTTTTCTTCAAATCGCTCTTTACTCTCGTGTTAAACATCCTAGTGTTTATGCCATGTGGCAAAACAGAAATTAGTTCCTGATTAGCGCCGGCTTCGACTAAAGTTTTTTTGGAATATTCGGACGGGCAGGCAAACCAATCATATGGGGAGTTGGCGATAAATTTCTCGACTTGTGGATAGATTGTCTTCTCAATAAAATTTCTTCCGACTTTTTTCCAAAGTTTGTTAAACATTTCATGACAGAAGAGCAAAGTCGGTTTTTTGGACATTTTTCCTACTAGCCAGCCGGGCACGCCAGCAACAAAAGTGTTGAACTGCAACACATCCATTTTTTTAGCAAGCCTTGTTGCCTTGGATATTGATGTCAGTGCGAAACTTTGCCTGCCGGGAAAGACATATCTTCTTGATAGAAAAATTGGCACGCGGTGTATATGGATTCCCTGATAGTTTTCGTACTTTTCTGTGTCTGGAATTTTGCTTGAGAGCCAGTGTACATCATGCCCGGCTGCGATCAGGGCTTGCGACAACTGGATGACGTAACTCTCCCCGCCACCGATATAGGGATATGCAAGATCGCTGGCTATCAGAATTCTAATTGCGCATCACCTAAAAGCAAATTAAAAGCTAACTTTAAAAATCTTTAGTTCTGGGTTCTGGTATACAAGCTGGAATTTTTCCAAACCCTCGCCGCTGAAGAAGAACATCCGCGTGAACATCGAGTTCATTACTGCCTGGTCCATGTAGATTATCGAGCCGAAGTTCGGATCAACCCAAACCATGCCGTCTAAGGTGTTGGTCACGTTTGAGTATTGAAGGACTTGGGCTTGTCCGTTCTGGAAGTAGACGACATTTCTTACTACCTGTTGGTTTCCGAATACTGCGACTATCTGGTTGTTCTGGCTTGTAACTGCAAACAAATCATTGCTGCCGTAATACAGAATTCGCGGATTCCCAGTTTGATCTCGTTCTATTCTGGAGACTCCAAACTGCCAGAAACAATGTATCCACGTGTTGGTTTTTTCCACAAAGCATGATCCAGGAGAGTTCGGCTGTGTTGTGTAGCCTCCGAAATAATTCAACCAAGTAAACTTGCCAATCAAGTCGCTGCTGGCGATGAAATAAACGGTTTTTATCGGATCGCATGCGTTTTCTGGAATCAGACCTGAAAATCTTTCCTTCGCATCGTTGCAATCCTTCGGCGACAGCTGGGTGTATTTCTTTAAAGTGTTGTAAGCCTCATCTTCGCTGCTGGTGGAAAACATTTTTCCCATGTCTGATATTCTAACATTGTGGTTATACGGAATGCAGGACCCAATGCCGCAGTGCGCTCCATCGGCGTGGACTTTCAGTCCTGTCAAGCCGGTAATTATGTGCCCAGGGTCCCACCATGTTGCAATCAAAGTGTTCTCATCAGAATTGGCTGAAAGCCAATTCAAAGCCTCCCGCCAATTGCCGCTCACCTCAAGCCCGCCAGTAAACGATGAGTACTGCAAATTTTCCGAAAAGTGAGAAAACATTCCGTAGATTATTGAACCAAAAATTATTGCAGCGAACAGCAAATTTGCTAGGTACTTGCCCCTTGCTGCAGTATCGCCTGACTGCGCAAGAAGATTTTTCAACCTGTCAGAAAAAAATGAAACTAAGTGCCCGACAAAGAACCCTGACGCCGTGGCCATTGCCAGAGAGAAAATGAGCGAGAATCTTATGCCCCTGGTTATCAGCCACAGAGAAATGATAAGCCAGATGATTGAAAAATATTCTGCATTGGAAATTTTTTTCCTGTAGATAAGTTTTAGGATTGTTATAGCCGGCAGCCCGAATATTGCAAGTATGCTGGGTATTAACCCTATTCGATTTGCAATCAAAAGGAATCCTTCGCGTGTGAAAACGTTCACTGGTTGCAGTTCTGCGACTGAAACGTTTACGATGAGGCCCCCGCCGCCGAGGAAAGAAGATCCTGTCAATAGCTGGTCCAGGGGTGGAAGCGTGTTGAACGGCCACCTGTTCGTTAACCCTGTTATCAAACTCCCTATCACAGCAATTAAAATTATGACTACGAGCAGCGACTTTGCTTCTTTTATCTTGTCAAAGAAAATTCGCATGTTGCGCCCTACCAATGATTCCAAGAAAGCGAATGCTATCAACATCGGGACGAAAGCGGCAAAAACATAGAAAATATACCAGCTCGTGTTCCAGTTGAAAGCAAAAAGCCAGTAAACTATCAGCGCCGGTGCGATGTGAGGCAAAAACTTTATCAGCGAATTCAAAAGATTTTTGAAATTGCCAAACTGCAGCAAATGAATTTTCTTAAACGCGTACAGCGTGGACAGCACAGCTAGAAATGTGTAGAAAACAACAACGGTGTCGCTGTCAGGGTAGCCGGCAAGCGAAACGCTGAGGAAAGTTGGGGTTATTGTTGCAAAAAATGCCGTCACCAGCCCGCCCCACCTGTTTGTTATGAATCTTCCCGCTAGGTACGCCGGTATTGCGCACAGTCCTGAGAAAACCGCGATGAATATTGCGGAGAACTTCATTAGAGAGATTGGAATAAAAAAGTTTGTGACCAGATAAGACAGTACAATTGTGTAAGGCCAACCGAGTTGGAAGTCAAACGGCCTGCCAGGCGGGTAATAACTTAACAAGTCCCATTTCAGCGGCGCCAACCCGTTGTCAAGTATCTCCTGCGCGTGCCTGAAAAACCACCAAGGGTCGTAGTCCAGAAGAATTTCAGTGTTCGCCGTCGTCATTCGCAGAATTATCGCAAAATATATTATGCCAACGAGCAGTATCAAATCAAAATATCGCAAAGTGTATCTTTTGGCAAAATCCAGCAAATTGTTCAAGTTCATCTGCTCACTGTTTGTATTTATTTTATAACTATTTCAGTTTAATTAAAAAGTATAATTATTTGTGATTCAATGGAACAAATACAGCAGCAGGAAAAGGAAATCACGATTTCTTTCGACATAAAATATTTTGAAAAATTCGCACTGCCGATTTTAATAATTGTTTCACTTGTTATGCTGCTCTGGGTAACCTTCAATAGCAATGTGATTTTTGGCGACGAAAGTTTTCATGCGCATTCAAGCAGATGGATTGCGAAAAATTTGGAAATACCGAAATTCATTCCTCTGTACGGCGCTGAATTGTACAAGCTTGCCTACACCAAGTACATAGCCGCGCATGCTATTTTTGCCGGCTTGTTTTATGCATTCGGCCTCAACGAGGCCGTCGTAAAATTTTTCGTGCCTTTCATATCTGTAATGACTGCGATCGTCATTTACAGGTTTGTGAAAAATTATTTCTCGGAAAAAATTGCGTATCTGAGTTTTTTTGTGTTCATTAACATGCCTCTCTTCTTGACATACTCGGTGGTTTACTACTCGGATGTATTTCTGATGTTCTTCTTGGTTCTGGCGATTTATTTCTTTTTTGAAAGCGTGCAGAAGAATAGTTTGAAGTATGCTGTTGTCGCTGGGGTTTTCACGGCCCTGAGCATACTTACAAAACAAACTGGCATCGCATTGCTCGCGCTTTTCGTTCTGTGGTTTGCATACAGAGTGGTGTTCAGAAAAGATTTGAAAATGCTGAAACCTCTGGGGATAATTGTAACGCTTGTCATTGTGTTGGTGTCCCCTTGGTTCATTAGGAATTTTGTGTTCTTCGAAACTATCGGGTGCGGTTATCCTTTTTTCTCCTCAGCCCTTTGCAGACAAGGCCCTGAACACATTGAATCCAGTTTGGCAAGGACTCCGGGAGGAGGCGGGACGGATGCCACTCTTGCCCAATTTGGACTGCTTAATTTCGTGGACTTTTCTTACTCGCGGACAATGTTTTTGTTTGCATTAATCGGTCTGTTTTATCTCTTGGTTAGAAAAACCGATGCAGATAAATTTGGTTTAGCGTTGTTCCTGATTTTTGTTCTCTTCCTTGCGCAGCAGACATTGATTGTTGGCACTTACAGGGTGGAAGATTTTGCAAGAGAATTTTTACCGAGCGTGATTCCGTTGGTTGTCGGCATCTCGGTTTTCATCGGCGCAACGTACGAAATTTTGAGCAAGTACCATAAAATCCTAGGTATTGCCTTTGTGATAGCCATCATTTACATTTCGTTGTTTGGCTTCTACAACCCAATTGACAGAAATTCACAAATTTCTGGTGGCGTTGGAAAAGCTGAAACGATGAAGGCGGTCAAACAATTTGTTCCAGGTTTTTACGAGGGTGCCAGATGGATTAGAGAAAACACGCAGCCGAATGCAAACTTGCTATCGCTATGGACGCACCAAACTGTCTACACAACTGAGAGAAACTCTTACTGGCCTGAACAGCAGTATGAATTGATTTTCGGTACCAACAACCAAACTACTGTTGACAAATTAAAGGAATTCGGGTTCGACTACATCTTTATCCAAAAATGGTCTATTGCCGACGGTCTCTATTACCAAAATTATCCGGTATCATTCATAAACTTCTTAAACAACAACAATGAAACTTTCACTAAAACGTTCGAAAATAACGAAGTAATGATCTACAAAGTGAATTGATCATGTTAGACTTGCTGATAGCTACTGTTGTTATCTCATTCCTTTCGACGTACATGTTTGCCCCGTATTTCATACGTTTCTTGCGCAGGGCCGGCATAGTTGGGAGGGACATGAATAAGATTGACAAACCTGAGGTTCCTGAGATGGGCGCACCTATTGTTGTAGTAGGATTTCTAGCTGGGATTTTTTTCTACACCTGGATAAACATTTTTGTATACAAGAATACCCAACACTTAATCGAGGTGCTGGCAGCCATATCAACAGTTCTTATCATCACAATTATCGGGATGTTTGACGATCTGAGCGTACTTTTCAAATCCAGATCAAAGGGGAAGTTGAAAAATCATAAGCGGGTAGGAATAAGGCAGTGGCAAAAGGCGTTGATGACTTTGCCGGCAGCAATACCACTCATGGCAATAATGGCAGGCAATTCCACGATGATTTTCCCGATAATAGGTCAGGTCAATGTTGGAATTCTTTATCCTTTTCTAATCGTGCCTGCGGCTGTTGCAGGAGCGTCAAACGGCGTTAATCTTCTTGGCGGCATGAACGGCCTTGAGGCGAGTTTGGGTTCTGTTGTTCTGACTGCTTTGGGAATTTTCGCATACATAAACGGCAGGATAGACGCGGCTTTTTTGGCATTTGCATTTGCTGCTGCGCTATTTGCTTTCCTAAGATACAACTGGTTTCCCGCAAAAATTTTCCCGGGAGACAGTTTGTCGTATGCAATAGGCGCAGCAATCGCGACCGTGGCCATAATCGGCAACATTGAAAAATTTGCGCTTTATATTTTTGGAATATTTTTCCTCGAACTTTTACTCAAGTTAAGATCCAGACTTAAGGCCGAGAATTTTGGGAAAATAAAACCAGATGGTACGTTAGAAGCTCCTTACGAAAAAAGTTATTCGATGACGCATGTGGCGATGAAGCTTGGCAAATTTAAAGAATGGCAGATAACTTTAGTCCTGGTTGGCTTCGAACTGTTTTTCATAGCAGTCGCCTTCTCGCTGCTGTTGAATGTTTGGGAATTCTTCCTGTAGTTTTTATGAAAGTTTTGATCGTAGCGCCGCACATAAAAATCCTGGGTTTGTCTGGCGCGGCAGTTCACCACATAGAATTTTCTAAAGCCTTAGCCAAGCTCGGCGTCGAAGTTCACATACTTGCCGACTCGAAAAAGAAAATCAGACTTGACAGAAAAATTTTCCTGCACCCGTCAGAAATTTCAGAAATTCCGCCGAAAAGATTTTTTACCTCTTTGAACTCTGTGAAAGATGTTGTAGAAATTTGCAGAAAGTATAGCATAGAAATAATACACGACAGGTGCGATCCAGGGCAAGTTGCTGGTTATCTCGCTTCCAAAATTCTTGGTATACCTAGAGTTTCTGAAATTAATGAGAACCAACTTTCCTACGAAATCAAAGGCAGTTTTTTAAGAGATGTTGTGATCTATCCTTTTCTGATTTCATTCAAAAAATTCTGGGTGACGCACATTGCTCCTGATTCTGACATTGTAGTAACTGTGTCGAAGACAATTAGAGAATCTATGGTCAAGCTCGGTGTCAATCCCAAAAATATTGTGACCGTTTCGAATGGTGCAACTGTAAGTTCTTATGACAAGCCCATGTCACTGAAAAAGTTTGGTATAAAAAAAGATGTTATTGTTGCAACTGTAATAGGGGAACTTGGGCCAAGGCAGGGTATATTGGAAATCGTACAAGCCGTTAACGAACTGGACTTACCAAACTTCACACTAATTATAGTTGGTGGCGAGGAGAGGTATAAGAATTATCTGAAAAAGATTAGGAAATTTGTTGTGGAAAATAATCTGGAGGAAAAAATTATTTTCATCGACAGAATTGAGCATGACAAGATTAAAAATTTTTTAGCATCGGTGGAGTTTGCCCTTGCACCTTACAGGGAATCGTGGAACAAGGAAAGTTTTGGTTTTTGTCCGCTAAAGGTTCTGGACTATATGGCAGCAGGAAAGGTTGTCATTGCCAGTGACACAAAATGGATGAGAGAATTGATAGAAAACGAAAAAGACGGTTTCTTGGTGCCGTTCGAAAGTTTTGGAAAAGGCATGTCGGACATAATAAAAAAACTGAGCCTAAAAAAGAAAAAAATAATTGAGGGGAACGCGCGAGAAAAAATCCGCAAACATTTCACTTGGGAAGAAGTGGCAAGAAAATACAAAAGGATTTATGAAAAATTAATTTAATTTTTTCGAGCTTCTGCCATGATGTGGGTGCCGAGGTACTTGATAGGAAACTTATCGCCAAATTTCTTTTCAAGAGCTGCAAATAATTTGTACGGGTATGGAAAAACTTGCAAGATATAAAATGGTGAAGGCAGGTTAACGCCAAAGACGTCTTTTGAAAGGCATGGTAAAGTAACACCACAACCATACGCTGTAGAAAATTTCATGCCGGCCTTAACAATTTTTTTGCCTAAGCCACCTACAGTGTAGTAATTTTTGTAAACTCCTATGGGCTCTTTTCCCAAGATGCTTCGCACAGAATTTATGATTGATATAAGCGGATAAATCATTCGCAATTCTGTTTTGTTTATACCGTCCAGAACTGCGTTCTGTGTTATAACCCGTTTGATCTCGGAAATTGCCTGCACATCGTCAACCAAATACGCGAGCGTGTTAATTGAAATGGCTTTGGTGAATGCGTTGCTTTTGAAAGGCAGGTTTGTAGCATCTCCAATCACTAGGTTTATATTCAGGCCTTTTTGGTTTGCAATCTTCCTTTTCGTAGCCCTGACCATTTCCTTGGAATAATCCAGACCGACAACTCTAATCCCGTGCGATGCCATATAGAGCAAATATTTTCCTGTGCCAAAACCGACGTCCAAAATCCTGTCGTTCTTTTTAAAGTTCAGAATTTTGGAGACGAAAAATTTCTGCATCCTTTCTATGTGCCCAAGGAATGGGCTCTCGAGCCATTTGTCATACTCTACGGTATATTTCTTGTCAAAGAATTTTCTCGACATGATCCTCGAGTATTTCTTGCTGTCGAGATTTGCTGGATTTTGCATAAAGAAATATTTTAAAGACAGCCGTTAATATACTTTAGCGAATCATATGTCCGTTTTAATTTGGGGTATAGACGACGCGAGACCTGAAGAGATTTGCGAGAAGCCTTTGAAATTGTTGCAAGATTTCAAGCAGAGTTATCCGCATGTCAAGATAACGCTGTTTGTTACTCCAGACTGGGTACACAAACCGCAAAAAAAACTGCTTGACTTGGATTTTTTAGGGATTTTGAAATTTTTCATGAAATACGACCATTGGCCAGAAGGAACTTTCAGAATTGACAAGCATAAAGAATGGATCAATGAGTTAAAGGATTTTGAAATCGGTGACCACGGTTTGAACCATCTGCAAAAGAGGAGACCTGTGTCGGCAGAATTTGAACAATTGAATTACGAACAGTGTGTTGACAAGCTGAAACGAATAATGGAAATTTTTGGTAATGTCGGCATAAGACCAGAAGGTTTCGCACCACCAGGATGGGGTGTCAACGTCAATTTGATAAAAGCTTTAGCAGATTTTGAGTTCAAGTATATCGCCGGCTCGATTGATAACTCTGTTGTTGTTGGCAAAAATTCATTGTCCAACCAAGCTGGAATCAAAAACGTCAGCGCGTTCTTCACTACAAATTTGGGAAAAGTTGTAAATGTGCCAAGGAACTGGGACATACACAAAAGTGATGTAAAGAGAGCTGAAGACATAATACGAGTTGGTGGTGTGTTGGGACTGCATGGACACGTTATGGACGATTATATGCAGCAAAAAATTGGCAATGGTATAACAGAGGAGAATTTGAAAAACGTAGAAAAACTTTTAGACTTCGTAGAAAAGAATTCTCCTGAAGTCGAGTACAAAACATTTTCTGAATTGTCACAGGATGTTCTTGCCAAAGGCCCTGAACAACAAACCTAGCCAAAATGTTAGCATGGTCACAAATTGTTTGTACAGTTTTATTGATGTTATCGCAACTGGATAAACCGGATTTTTATTAACCTTCAAGACGTCCTTAGCCATGTAAAATATGTAAGCTGCAAAAAGTGTGGCGCCTGCTGCAAGAAATTGAGAAAGGAAGTTTCCAGCGATGGCAAAACCGAATAGAGCCACCACCGCAGTCCACAACGGTATGTACAACGGGAACCACCTATAGGGACGCAATGTTAGCAAATATGCATAACCCCACTTGAGTCTCTGCCTCGCTATAATTCTCAGCGAGCTTTTTTCGTTGTGATACCAAAGTGCCTTTGGTTCGAAAACAAGTTTGTATCCGTTCTCTTTTGCGACCTTGCCAAACATCGCATCATCAAAGAACCAAACTCTTTCATCAAAACCTCCTAGCTCTCTGAAAGTTGAAGTCCTTATCACCCAAACTGTAAATGGTTTGTAGTTTCTGTATCTTGCTGCTAATTCAACCTCCCTGCACTTGTCTAAAAAACTCTTTACCTCCCAGCAGTGTATTCTACCGATTGTACCGCATACTTTTGGGTCTTTGAAATGCTTCATGGAATTTTTAAGATAATCGGCATCGTAGTGTGCGTCGGTTTCCACGATCCAGATTACGTCGGATTTTATTTTCGGCAAAATAGAATTTATGAGCTTACCTCGCATTCCCACATGCTTCATTCTAAAAATCTTTATTGGCACTTTGGATTTTTTGGCGATGGCCATAATTTTTTCTATCGACGAATCTGTGCTGCCATCATCGAGTATGAAAATCTCCTCGACTTTGTAGCTTTGTTTTACGACTGATGTGATGCTTTTTTCAATAAATTTTTCTACATTGTAGACTGGAGCAACGGCGGTAACCGAAAACATAAGAATCTGAATCACACTTTATTTTTGAAGTATTCAATTGTTTCTTGAACACCATCTTCAAAACTAACTTTCTGCGACCAACCAAGAATCTGTTTAACTTTGCTTGCGTCCCCGCATGAGCGCACCATTTCACCGGGCCTTGAGTTAATAAGTGCTGGCTGCATTTTCTTTCCAAATAACTTTATGAGAAGGTTTGCCACATCAATAACTTTTCTATCAACTTCGCTAGCAATGTGAAACAGTTCGCCGGCAGAATTGTTGGATGTAACTGCCAAATAAATCCCGTTTGCTACGTCCTTCACATATGTCCAGTCCCTTGACTGTGTGCCGTCTCCAAAAATCATTGGCGGTTCGTTTCTCAGCATTCGTGTAATGAATTTAGCGATCATCGCGCCTCTCTCTCCAGGATTTTGTCTGGGGCCATAAACGTTGAAAGCTCGTGTTATGACAATCGGAAAATTGTAAGTTGCTTGATATGCTTTGCAATAAGTTTCAGCGGCCAACTTACTGGCCGCATAAGGCGAGCGTGGAAAATATGCAGCCCGGTCTTCCGTAGCTTTTTCCGGATATTCTATGTGCCCTAGCATCTCGCAAGAACTCATGTAGTGGAATTTTTTAATTCCGCCGTTCAATGAAGCATCCAGCATGTTGAAAGTGCCGCCAACATTGATTTCCCAGAATGGTTTTGGCTCTTCTATGCTGTGGTCAACTGAGATCAAAGCTGCTAGATGGCAAACGTAGTCGCATCCTTTCACTGCCTTTTGACAAGTCTCGTAATTAGTGATATCGCCTTGCACGAATTCAAAATTGGTATTGCCAAGCATTGCCTGGATGTTGTCCAAATCAGTTCTATTGTCCAGCACTCTTACCTGAAAACCTTCTGAAAGAAATTTCTCTGCTAAGTGGGATCCTATAAAACCTGCTCCGCCTGTTATCAAAACCTTCATTTCAAACCTCAAAATAAATTATAAAACAAATTTAAAAAGGTTATAGAATTATAGAGTCCTGTAGCTGACATTCACAAACGTTTAAATTTTATACATGTAGTCAGTAATTGATAAAATGAAAATTTGTAGAATCTGCCCGAGTTTTCCAGACAATGAAGAAGGAACTGGGGTAGAAATTCATCTTTACAATCTGACAAAAGAGCAGATTAAACTTGGTGTTGACATAAGCATTGTAACTGCTGGCAACAAACAGGAGCAGAAGATAATAAATGGAGCAAAGGTTTACCGCATAAAAAGAAAGAGCCCATTCCAGCTAACTTCTGGTTTCGATCTTCTTAAAACTGCAGAAAGATTGCATACGAAAGAAAATTTTGACGTCTTGCAGATACACAATCCGTTAGTCCTACCTTTTTTCCCTAAAAAAATCTCAAAGGTCCCGATGGTCTTTTCAATCCATGCAACCTTGATGGACTACAAAAATTTGTTTTCCGTAAAAAACCTGCACAAATCTGTAAAGGGTTATCTTGAGTATTACATGATTGCAAAACCTCTGTGCGACCATGCTGCAAAGATAACTACCGGCTCGTCAGACGAGAAGCGCGAATTAGTCAAGTATCTTGGCATAAACCCGAGCAAGATTGTACCGATACTCGGCAAAGCCAAGACGAAACTCTTCAAACCTGGTGTGAAAACCGCATTGAAAAAGGAACTTGGTATAAGCGGTCCTGTTGTGTTGTCGGTTGGCAGGTTGGTGAAAAAGAAAGGTTACGAGTATCTGGTCAAGGCGTTCCGCAAGGTTGTAGACGAATTTCCCGATGCAAATTTGGTTTTGGTCGGCGGCAGGAAGGACGACGAGGATTACGAGTTGATTATGAATGTTGTGAGGAATCTGCGGCTTGAAAACAACTTCAGGTTCTTCCTTCCGGTAAAGAAAAAAGAACTAGTTGATTTTTACACGATATGTGACGTGTACGTGCAGCCTTCGATATCAGAAGGTTTCCCGCAGACTGTTGAAGATGCGATGTCATCCGGCAAACCTGTGATTGCTACTGCGGTATACGGTCCGAAGGATGTAATCAGAAACGGCTACAACGGTTTCCTTGTGCCTAGGAGAGATTCTGAAGCGTTGGCCAGACGAATGCTCGAACTTCTGAAAGACAGGCAAAAGATGAAAAGATTTGGCAGGAACAACAGGAAGCTCGCTGTCAAGGAGCTTGACTGGGCAATTACTGCAAAAAAACACTACGAGATTTACAAAGAAATTGTCTAGTAGTTATTTTCGTGCGTACACAACAAAACCGCAAGGATAATTTTTGTCATTGAAGTCTATTCTGCCTATTATCGGATTTAGAAAACTGAGTATGCGTCCTAACTTCCATCCAGTCATCATCTGCCACATTAGTTGAATGCGGCTGCCGTGCGGATGTATTTCAAGTTTGCGAAAATTTTTGAATAGAATTTTCAACGAATCTTCAGTGAACCTGTAGTAATCTTTTGGATCCGGGTGGTAAGGATGCATGAATCTTGTTGACAGTATGCACACACCATTCGGTTTTAGGATACGGTGTATTTCATCAACTGCCTTTTGCGGCAAGTTTATGTGCTCCAGAACTTCGGTTGCCACAACTGTGTCGAAATAGTTCGATTTCCATTTTATGTCGGTAAGGTTGGAGCATATGTCCGGCTTGTTCCTCTTGTCGATGTCCAAAGTCATGTATTTTGTAGACGGTATATTATTTTTGTAGGGAGAGTTCTTTGCTCCGACATCAAGCACCATGCCTGGTTTCAGTCTTTGAAACTGTTTTTTGAGCGCATTGTTCAGATTAATCCTTATAGCCGAAGGTGGCAGTGTCATTCAATCACAACAAATAATCAATTATCATTTCTGTAGACTAATAGTACTATAAATATAAAAACTGTGTCGGACACAAGATTTTTAATCTGGTTTTATGTGCGGCATATGTGGAATTGTAAACCTTAGCGACAAGAGTCTTTTAAAAAAGATGACTGGTGTCCTTGAACATCGCGGTCCTGATGATCAGGGTTTTTACATTGATGACAATATTTCATTAGGCAACAGGAGACTTAGCATAATTGATCTTGCCGGCGGACATCAACCTATCTCAAATGAGGATGGAAGCATCTGGATAACATTCAACGGCGAGATTTACAACTTTCAGGAATTACGCAAGGAGCTTGAAGGCAAACACAGGTTTTCTACAAATTCGGACACAGAAGTTATTGTTCATCTGTATGAAGAGTTGGGTGAAAAATGTGTAGAAGAGCTGAGGGGTATGTTCGCTTTTGCGATTTGGGACGGCAGGAAGAAGTTGTTGCTGCTGGCAAGAGACAGGCTGGGTAAAAAGCCGCTGTATTACGCAGAAGTTGGTGACAAATTCCTTTTTGCCTCTGAGATAAAATCCATTTTGCAGTTTCCAGAAATCAAAAGAGAAGTGGAAACGCAGGCGCTTGACTATTACCTGACACTTCGTTACGTACCAGGTCCGCTTACGCTTTTCAAAGGAATTAAAAAACTTATGCCTGGCCACATAGCGATTTACAGCAAAGGCAAACTTCAAGCCAAAAAATATTGGGATGTAAAATTCTCACCGTTGGACAAGAGCGACGAGTACTTCTTCAAGAAATTTTGGGATTTATTTAAGGAGTCTGTAAGAATGCGTCTCATTTCTGACGTACCGCTCGGTGTCTATCTTTCAGGTGGTTTGGATTCTAATGCTGTATTAGCTGCCATGACCGAGATAAACAAAGAAATTGGTAATGGGAAAAAAATAGAAACGTTTACAGTCGGGTTTGACGATCCTAACTACGGAGAATTAGAATATGGAAGGCTGTCATCAGAATATTTTGATACTAATCCTCACGAAGTTAAGCTGAGTAGTGACAGTACAAAAATCTTGCCAGAAATTGTTTGGCATTATGACGAGCCTGTGACAAATGTAGGATCTATACCGGCGTATTTTCTTTCTGAGGCTGCGAAGAAGCACGTTACTGTGGTATTGACAGGGGAAGGCGGCGATGAGTTGCTTGCCGGCTATACACAGTACAAAAAAATCAAGCGCTTTGAAAAATTCAGCATGCCGTCTGCAATAAAGAAGTTTGTGGCAAATATTCCAGAAACGAATCGAAGATTTTCCAGATATATGAAGTTTCTTTCCGCGGCCGGCGAGTTGGACAAGAACTTTATTTTCTTTGTCGGCGACTTCGACAATCAAGATAAAAAGAAAATACTGTCACAAGATTTTTTGAACCAGATGCCAAGCAGAGAAACAATCAACCAATTAATAAAATCCTATCTCGACCAGCAAAATGCAGATACCATAAGCAGGGTTCTCTATCTGGACATAAAGATGTCTTTGCCTGACGACATGTTAATGAAGCTCGATAAGATGACCATGGCAAATTCTATAGAGTCACGGGCCCCTTTGCTGGACCATGTGTTCGTAGAGTTTTGTGCGACTATCCCGACGAGATTGAAACTTAACGGCGATGTAAGCAAATTCATTCTTAGGAAGACGTTGGCCGGAAAAGTTCCGCAGGAAATCATAGACAAGAGAAAGACAGGCCTGACGATACCTAAGGTTGGCTGGCTTGATGAAATGAAAGAAATAATACCGCATATAATTTCTGAGGAAACTCTCAGAAAGAGGGGTTATTTCAACGACAAGATTCTTAAAGTTGCAGAGAACTATAATAAAAATTCACCCAAGGTTTGGAGTTTGATTATGCTTGAACTGTGGCACAGGATGTTCATAGACAGCGAAAAACCGCAGGCTGTTTCTGATATTAACAAGTTGTTGTAGTGATTAGATGAAAATACTGATGCCTGTTGCTTCGCTCGGGGAAAATTGCTTGGGCAGGACTCTGCCATTCTTCAAAAAAATTTCTGAAGACCACGAAGTAATTGTTGCCGGCCCTTTTAGAGAGAAGCAGGGTTTCTGTCCAGGCTACGATGACCTGATGAACTACTACAAGATCAGAGTTGACTCCAAGAGAACTGCGTGGGAAGACATAAGAAAGCTGATGAAAGAAAATTTTGACTTGAT
>CAZYHQ010000001.1:0-69489 GCA_964646855.1 uncultured archaeon | reverse complement strand
GGAATATTCGTGGGAAGCGCTGAAAGAAAAAACTCTGCAAGTTTACAACGAAACTCTGAACCACTAATGCTTAAGAAATTTAAATGTTTGTTTAGAAAAGTGAAACGATGATAGACGGAGTAAAAATTGTACCGCTGAAGAAAATTCCAGACGAGCGTGGCACAGTAATGCACATGCTGAAGTCAACAGACCCTCACTTCACAGAGTTTGGCGAAATTTATTTTTCAACTGTGTACCCCGAAGTCATCAAGGGCTGGCATCTGCACTCTCGCATGACAATCAATTATGCAGTTCCTGTCGGCATGATCAAACTTATACTTTACGATGCGCGAGAAAATTCTCCTACGAAAGGGGAGTTGATGGAATTGTTTATCGGCGAGGAAAATTATATATTAGTTCAAGTTCCTCCTGGGGTATGGAACGGATTCAAAGGAATGGGAACGAAGACTGCAGTAGTCGCAAACTGCGCAAGCATTCCGCACGATCCGAATGAAATAACCAGACTTGATCCGTTTGACAAAAGTATTCCTTACGATTGGAGTTTGAAAAACAGGTAACCAATAAATTTTTATGTAGGTAATCCCAGCACTAATTGTGGGCATAGCCATCATTGTGGGGGCAAGTCTTCTTGAAAATTAGTAGGAAGGCATTAGTGGGGATAGCAAGTTTTAGTGCAATTGGTTTGTTTGTTTTCTCTCTGTTTTTCTTTTACACATTTATTTCCAACATAGAAAAGGCTGATGCTCCAAGCGTGAATGTGTTAGGGTCAACAATCAATCACAGTCTACTGACAAAAGATTTTTACGGAATGAAGTTTGGGTGCACCGGTTTCATTTGCGATTTGCCGCTGAATTTCAGTTTTTCAAATCCTCTAAATACATCAATAACGACCCCATCAAACTTCAAACAATACTTCAATATCTCTTATACCAAACTTACAAACAACACAAGCATTCAAGGCTGGGAAATCCTAATGCTAGAAAATATTACAGTTTCAAATCCAACCTTTAATTGCAATAATCTTGTAAGCAGCGTGACTACCGACAACGGCACGGTTAGCATTCACTATAATTGCATTAAGAATGGAACAATAAACACTACCAAATACGAATGGAAAAATGTAGACTTGAGCAATTTTGTATTTGTTCCAAACACAAATTATTATTTGGACTTTAGGATTTATTTAAAACCAGATACCAGATTGCTGTCATTAGACCTCATACCAAAACTTTTTACATCAGATTTGACAGAATACGCGTTCCTGAACACAAGTTTTGATAATAAGACAAATGCAACCTTCGATTTCACCAAGAACACCAAAGAATGTTTGGGGTGTCAGTTTATGATTAACATAACAGACACAGCGCAATATCTCTCAAACTATAATGATGTTGTTGTAACCCAGCTGGACAACAGCGGAACTGAAAATCAAATAGGATGCTTCAGGGGAAAGGTGAATGTCGGCAAGAATGTTGAACTGTGGGTTAATTTAACCAACGCATCAGCAGGGGGATACCAGTATCTCTGGATTTACCACAAGAACAATACTGTTGTAGAAAGTAATACATGCGCAATAGACAAGGTATTTCCTTTTGGAGACCATTTTGATGGAACGACTATAGATACCAGCAAATGGACAGTTGCAAGTGGGACAGAGCCGACAAATTTTGATGTGGCTAATGGCTTATTGGATATGATTACTAACGGAATAGTCCAGGGGAAGGCGTATGTGATGGAAAATACTTCTACAATTTACATGGGAAATATTAACACCACAACAAATACGCAACAGGCAGGAGCATCCGACCAGGCTGATTTTAATGACAAATATTTTAGTTTCAATCTTAACAACCCAGTCAAATGCAATTCAAGACATACAGTAGATACCTACACTACCATGAATGCTCCGGACACCGCAGCCACAAGTATTTTGAACTTTTGGGAAGTCCAGCGCTACAAAAATGTAGCGATAACTTGCTATTGGAATCAGACAGCAAACAATGGGACAGGACAATCAGCAAACCACACTTCTGCAGATGCAATACCGACAGCTACCAACATTAAACCATTGATAAGAACTGGTCCGAGCGGAAGATATGTTTTAGACTGGTTCGCAGTAAGGAATTTTACAATACCAGAACCTACTTATTCTTGGGGGGCAGGCGATCTAAATAATACACCAAATACCAGTGAAGCGGATGCAAGAAATGCAATTAACACCGGAATTAGAAATGTTCTTGGCAGCACTGCTCCAATATTCACAGATCAGCAAATCTATGTACGCAATGCCTCCAATTTCCAAAAGTTAGGAAGGTTCGATGAAGTCACTAAATACGGAGCTCAGTACTGGGCATTTAACTACTTAACCGGCAGCGATGCGCTAACAAGTATACCAAACATAAGCACTTCACTGTATGTTTTAGAAATGACGAACCTAACTTCTGCTGAAACCACGACTCAAGTCCAAAATTTCATAAACGCTACAAGAATTTCTTAGGAGGGTGAAATTTATTCAGAAAATTTTACCCCAAAAAAATTTCGAGGTTGTTTTCGCAATTTTATTTTTCACGATTTTCCTTTTTAATGTGCAACATGCATCAGCCGCAGATCCTTACAAACCCTACCTGCATGAACCGCAGATTCCCGAGCATCCGAAATTAAAATTGTACGGAAGTTACGCAACTAATTTGTTCCCAGGTGCGGCGACTTATACGTATTCAATTGAAACGCCGTCTGGCACGAACGGTCTGCAACCGTCGGTTGCACTGTCCTATAACAGCCAGTCTGCAAAACAAAGCGGTTTGCTGGGTTCCGGTTGGTCAATCACACAGAACTACGTATACAGAGACGTAAACTCCACTCCCAGCAATGTTAGCGACGACGAATTCAAATTAATTTTCAACGATGCTTCTTACGATTTGGTTTACGACTCATCTGATGGTCTTTACCACACAAAAATGGAATCGTTTTTGAAAGTACAAAACCTGACAGGCGCTCCAAATAACAACAGCGTTTATTGGGTTGTCACAACGAAAGACGGCATGCGATACAGGTTTGGTTACAACAATGATTCCGAGTTGGAGTCTACTGTGGCAAGAAACTATTCGCTCCGCTGGTACTTGGACGAAGTCAAGGACACTCACGACAACAAGATAATTTACTCGTATCTTGAAAACTCGAATCCAGAAGACAGGAATGTTACTTATCCTTCGCAGATTGTCTACAACAACGACCAACAGAGGCAGGTAGATTTCAGTTACGAGGCTACAGGCGCTAGAAGGTTGGTAATCGAACAGGGTCATTACGTAAACCAAAGCAGGAGACTTTCGGAGATAGTCGTTTGGGCTAACGGGTTGGCCGTAAGAAATTACAGATTCGAATATGCAAATTTGAGCGCGGAACAGTCGTCGTTCTCGCTTGCAAAAATAAAATATTTTGGTTCAGATGGTACATCTTTGCTGCACCAAGTTTCCTTTGCATATCATTATCCAGAGATTGGTTACAGAAACCGCACGACAGTCTGGATTGCACCAGTCGAGTTTTCAGACACCATTGAAGATGATGGCGTGCGTCTGGTGGATCTGAACAGGGACGGTTACGTCGATATGATACAGGGCAGGGACTTCAGTGGCGGCAATATTGCAAAAAAGGCTTGGCTCAACAACGGTGCGAACAATTGGACTGACGCGAGTTCTGTATGGGCTCCGCCGATTGAGTTCCTCGGTCCTCTGCAGGAAGATTACGGTTTCAGGCTTGTGGATTTCAACGGCGACGGGTTTGTTGACATACTTCGTGCCGATGCGACTTACCCTTCAGAGAGAAAAGCGTGGATGAACAACGGCAACGGATGGATTGATGTATCTAGCATCTGGAAGCCACCCATAGATTTTGTTAGAAGTTCTACGGGAATCCCTGATTTCGGTGTGCTGTTCACCGACTTCAACGGAGACGGCAGAGTGGACATTTTGATGTCTAGGGAAAACACTTTCGAGAGCCCAAAAAACAAATCGGCATGGCTGAACACAGGAAAAGGTTGGACAGACGCGACCGCAACTTGGCTGCCGCCGACTTACTTCATGGATGGCAACACAGACAAGGGAGTAAGAGTTGAAGACGTCAATGGCGACGGTCTTCCAGATATAATCGAATCCTACAGAGAATGGGGCGGTGGTCAGACGAAACGTGCTTGGCTGAATAACGGCAATGGTTGGGAAAATTCCTCTGTTTGGAATGATATTCCGATGAACTTTGTAGATAATGGCGATACAGGTCTCAGACTTTTGGAAATAAACGGGGATGGGTTGGTAGACCTTGTGGTTGGGATGGAAAACAGCACAAATACAGAAAAACATGTTTGGATAAACAACGGCACTGGCTGGTTGCAAAATGACTCTTGGAATGTAAATGAAATTCTTCTGAGTCATGGCCAGAATAAAGGCAGGAGGCTTGCTGATGTCAATGGCGACGGGTTTGCAGACCTTGTGGTAGCCTACAAGAACGAGACTACTACCCAGTTCTGGACATGGGAGAAAAACATTACCACTCCATTCCTGCTGAAAAAGATAACAACTGAATACGGCGGGACAATTACAATAGACTCCGTTTCTGTCCAGTACAACAAGTCAACTCAATTCAACAACACAGGCAACGACTCGCTGTCCGATTTAGGATTCAATATTTGGGTCGTACGGAATGTTTTGCAAAACAACTCGATGCCCGGCAGGTTTGCTGTAATTGCAAACTATACATACAACTACTCCGGCGGAAGTTACGATTACGACAATTCCGAATTCCGCGGGTTTGCCTTGACAAACGAAACTCTTCCTGACAAAAGTTTAATTGTCCATTATTTCCATCAAGACGATGCCCGCAAAGGCAAGGAATACAAAACTGAAATTTACAATTCTTCCCGCAGTTTGTTTTCTCGCGCTGAAAATTTCTTTAATTATACAAACATCTCCGTTGGAGGCAATCTGTATCACAAAACTTTCCTGCTGTCTCAGACAAATTATTTCTACGACGGTTCACCGATTGCACCAAACATCACAAATGTTTCTTACGTTTACGACAGTTATGGAAATGTTTTGCACAGAAATTTCTTCGGCGATGTTAACATCAGCGGCGATGAAAAATACGAGCGGTATGCATACGCATTAAACACTTCTGGCTGGATTGTTGACAGACTTAGCTGGTACTTGCTGTTTGCTTCTGACAACTCTACAAAGGTTATAGAGACAAAATATTCTTACGATAATCTTCCTTACTCTGCTGCTCCCATTCGCGGAGACTTGACAGAAATAGACAACTGGCTGGATACTGGAGGCAATCAAAAGACAAAGTTTGCATACGATTCTCTCGGCAATGTAATCCGCGAGACCAATCCGCTCGGTGCTGAGACGACTTACACATACGGGTTGCGCGACACTACGTTCACTTACCCAGACAGAATCACTAATGCTTTGTTCCACACTGCTGATTACGCTTATGACATTGGTACCGGCAATCTGATTTGGCAGAAGCAGAACGAAATCACTAATTATTTCTACTACGACATTTTCGGCAGAATAATTAAGGAAGTGCAACCGTTTGATTCATACGAGTTGCCTACTAAGAATTACACTTACTTTTTCGATGGTAATACTCCTGAATATATTAAGATTTCACAGCGAACTTCAGCGAACAAAACTTCAGATACATATTTTTACTATGATGGATTTGGAAACTTCATTCAGCTAAAGCGTCCGGCAGACAACAACAGGCAGATTGTCAAAAACTTTTATTATGACGGATTGGGCAGAGTTATTTCTGAGAGCAATCCATATTTCGATACGTTTTCTGTTTCATTGTCAACTCCTTCTTCAACTGTTAATGCTACTAATTACACTTACGATACTCTAGGCAGAGTTAATTTTGTTTTGAATCCGGATAGCAGCAACAAGACAATTAATTTCGACCATCGCACGATTACAGCATACGATGAAAATGGACATCGCAAGGCTTACGTTCTTGATACATACGATCGTATTAAAAATGTTCTCGAATACAATAACGATCCTGTTCTCGGCTGGAATTTCGAGTCAGACATTTACAATACTAGCTATGAGTACGACACTAGTGATAATCTCGTAAAAATTACTGATTCGTTAGGAAACATTTTTAGTTTTACTTACGATTCACTCGGCAGGCGCACCGCATTGATCGATCCTGATCTCGGCAACTGGACTTACACTTACAATCTTGCTGGAAATTTAATTCGCCAGCAGCAACAGGGTGGTGGCAATTTAGTAACTGGTGACGGATTTTATCGCGAGTATGACGCGCTAAATCAGTTGATAATAATTCGCAATGGCTCTACTGTCAGTTCACCAATTATCGAAAATTACACATACGATCCGTTTGGTATCCGCATAAAAATCGAGAGAAACGATTCAGCCAGCACGAAAATTTACACGCCGTTCAAAGAGCTGATGCGGATAGTTAATAGCAGCGGAACATTTGACTTCACTTACATTTACCAAGACGGTACTTTAGTCGCACGTGTCAATCCAGACGGCTCGAAATATTACTATCATCCGGATCATTTGGGAAGCACTAGTTTAATAACAAATCAGAATGGGAATGTTGTTGAGAACACGTTCTATAGTCCGTTCGGGGAGTTGCTGGGTGGGGGAAGTGCTGAAAATAAACTATACACTGGGCAATTCAAAGATTCTAGTTGTCAATTTTATTATGGTGCCAGATATTACAATCCGTGTATAGGCAGATGGCATCAACCTGATGTAAATGTACCAAATATATATAATTCCCAGAGTTTGAATAGATTTTCATATTCGTTAAACAATCCGATAAAATATATCGACCCGACAGGAAGAGATGCAAAACTTGTAATTGACGACGAAAATAAAGAAATCGTGGTTAGCACCACAATCTACATTTATGGTGATGCTGCTAATGCAGATCTTGCAAAGCAAATGGAAGAAGATATAAATTTCGTTTGGAATCAAGGATTTACTTATCAAAGCGGGGGGCAGACTTATAATGTAAGATTTGATGTTAAGGTTGCATATGTAAGTAGTAAGCCTGATTACATACCCTTGTATGAGAATGCCGTAGAAATCTTTAGTATTTCTAAGAGAGATAAATCTATCGTTCCTTTTGGTAATCTTCCATTAGATAATAACTATGGTAGGACTGGTGAATGGACTACAGATCGAGAGCAATACGTACATGAGGTCGGTCATTTCTTTGGTTTGGACGACCGCCTTGATGCAGAGAACATTATGAACCCGGGAAAATTTTACCACGCAAAACAAGAAAACACAAATGCAATCATTGATCCGTATTTTAAAGACGAACCTAAAGATACATGGACCAGTTTTGTTGGTGCGGTCAGATGGTGGTTTAGACCACTAGATCCTTTTATTGATACTTGGCTGACTGGAAAAGAGACTCATCTCATTGAACCAAGAACACAAAGTGATCTTAATTGAGAATTAGGAATTATTTAAACATAAAATTTGTTTTTGTAACTCTTGTAGCTATTTTTCTTGTAATTATTTTGTTTTTGATAGAAAAAAGTACTGTAGACGAACAAACATTAAGAGACGTACGAGATTTCTACGAATCGACGCCATCTTGTAGTTACAGCCTCTCAAAAGAAGAAATTCAGAAACGTATTGACGATATAACATCTTATGATGCTGCTCTATCTTACAGGAGTGTTGCGGAATTGATTTTACTTTCTGATAATTCAATACCAATTCTGATAGATAATCTTAACCGAACAGATAGTAGCAATGCGTTGATAATTCTCCCTAGAGGATCTTTTGAAGAATACGGTGTTATAGGCAAGAACACTGTTGGAAAAACTATAAACGTTATACTTAATGCAATTACCGGTGTATATCTTGGCTCTGTCAACGAAACTAACCAAGACCAGATTCTTAATGCTTGGAAAGGTTGGTACAATCAAAACAAAGACTTCTTAGTATGTGATCCTGACACTGGTAAAACTATTGTTCTTAACCAAACAAGGGAGGTTTCTGAACAATGAAACAAGAGTCGCTTTTAGAAAATAAAATAATTATAGTAAAAAAATTAACAAAGGACAATCAAAATTATCTAGCTGAAATAAAAATATTTTCCAAAAATAATTTCCGAATTCTTTCGTTAAGACTGTCAGAGATTTCTCGCAACGATTCTGCCAGCACGAAAATTTACACTCCGTTCAAAGAGCTGATGAGAATTGTCTCAGGAGGTTTCTATGAAGACTAAATTGTTTTTATTTGCAATGATCGTTTTTGCATTAATCCCGCAGTTGGCGATTGCTGCCACACAAGATTTAACTTACGACAATCCGACGAACCAAGTGAACATAACTTACGATGCGTTAAACAGAATTGTAACTAAAAATTCTACAGGCATTAGCATAAACTACACTTACGACGAGCAACACCAAGGAACTCTGACAAACGTTACATTCGGCAATGACACAGTAAAGTACGAATACAATGACAAACTGAGACTGATAACGGAAATCAGGATTATCGATGGTATACAATTTGAGAAAAGATATGTCTATGACTCTATGGATAGAGTACTTGAAATAAATTTAACAGGACAAGAAATAGAATACTACTACAACAACCAGAGCAAGGTAAACAAGATTACTAACTACATAACCAATACTTTCTACGATGCGTTCGACAAAATGCTGAACAGGACTTATGCAAATACCAGGATTACTGAACAGACTTACAATGAAACAAATTCAAGATTGCAGCAAATAAAAACTGGTGCGATTCAAAATATTAATTACACGTATGATTCTGTGGGCAACATTGTCCTGATTAATGACACCGCAAACAATCGAACTTACAGAATGGCTTATGACTTTCTGGACAGGCTGGTAAATGTTTCTATCGCAGGCAACACTTGGTTATACTCATACAATCCGATAGGCAACATTCTGAAAATAGTGAGAGACAGTGCCAATACAACAAAATTCGTTTACGGCAGTTACCCTGTGCACGCGCCGTCGCAGATAGTAACGGTGGATGCTGGCGTAGATGTTAGCAGACAAGAAAATCTTTATTCTGCTGACAGAAACAGAACTTTCCAGTTTTATCTTGCAAACGAAAAGAATTCTACAATTACAGATGTAAACTGGACTGCAGATTTTGGAGACGGCAATCAGATTATTTCTACAAATGCATTTAATGTATCGACCAACGAATCAGTGTTAGTTATAGTCGAACATAATTACTCATCTGGCGGAAGTTACAAAGTAAATGTGACGGCACGGTCTAATCCTGGTTCTTATGATTTCGAAAACATTACAAACAAGTTTGGAATTACCATAGGGTCGCTATCATTCATCAGCCAGAATGGAGACAAGGCAAATTTCAACATGACAATACTCAACGGCCTGAATTCTACTGTAAGCAACATGGACTGGGCTTGCGATAACGGTGCCAAGTCAAACAGTTCGTTTTCTGTATCAGCTTTCGGCAGGAGAACCGAATACCTCAACAGAACATACGGTTCGCCCGGAGCAAAATACCTAAATTGCAACGTAACTTCACCCGAAGGAAACGATACAAAGTTTGTAAAGTTTGAACTAAAAGGAACAAAAATTGAAGATTACAACACAAGTTCTGTTGGAGAAAACAATAGAAACATGCAGTTCAACATCAAGAATTATTGGTCGGCATTGACGGTAACTTATAACATAAGAAGCGATGACCAGCTGTTTTCTGGAAGCACAGGCAGCTTGGGAACCGATGCATCAAGCACAGTAACGCAAAGTATAAACTACACTACTGACGGTAACAAAGATGTTAATGTTACAATAGTCTCTGGGGCCATTTCAGATCGCTTTAACGAATCATTTGTTCTCAACGCAATAAGAATTGAAAACTTTGAAAGCTACAAGAAAAATGAAACAAACATAAGAGTCTTCAGGTTTAACATAACAAACTACTGGCCTTACAATGTTTCCAACATAAATTGGCGTATTTCTGATGCAGGTGTAACTAGCAACACTTCGGTAACTCTTGCGCCGAGAGAAACTACAAACTTTACAGTAGAAGTAAACTACAGCGCGCAGGGCAAAAGAACACCAGCTGTTCAAGCATATAACGGAACTTTCAACAACAGCTTTGCAGACAAATTCCAAGTGAACATGATAGAAGTGTTGGGCGGTCTTGTGCTGAAGGAAAACAAAGACAGCACAGTTCAGGTCTTTGAGATAGTCAATAACTTGGGTAGCCAGATATTTTCATGGTTGTTCAATACCGGCCAATCAAACATACACTCGACGCAGACCACTTCGCTTAACAACTCGGAAAAAGTTTTCGTAATAATTGAGACTGATTATACAACCAATGCAATCTACACACCAAACATAACTGTCAATCAGACTTCCTACAATGATACATTTCAGACAGTTGTTTCAAATTAAGCAATTTTTACTTTCATTGAGTTTAGTCCTTCTTCAAAATTTAGCAGTTTGACCCCAGAATCTTTCTGAGCCTTTTCATTATTCAAATTCACATTAACTCTTTTTGCTGGCAGGCTAAGTTCTATTGACTTCATCGACTGAACTAAATCTTTATTTAATCCAAAAACTTCCGCAACTTTCAGTGCCATTTCATAACGGTTCAAATAATCAGAACCGCAAACGTGATAGATTCCAGTTTGATTTTTCTTGATCAAAGCGAATGCAACTTCAACAAAATTGTCAACAAGGGTTGGGTTGTTATACCAGTCAGCAACGTCTTTCATAACCTTTCCTGCCTTCAGTTTGTTAATCACTCGCAGAACTGAGTTGTCATGCTGCCACTTCTCTGTCCAGCAGTAAGGTTGGTCTGTTCGAAGAATCAGAAATTCTAAGCCAGAAGTTTTTACAATTTTTTCTGCTTCTGCTTTGGTGAAAGCATAATAATATTGAGGGTTGACTTCGTCGTCCTCGTAGTAAACAGATTTTTTGCCGTCGAATACAGCTGAAGTAGAAACCAACACTATTTTGCTGCCGGTAGCTTTGCAAGCTTCAACTATGTTTCTTGTGCCTTCTATATTCATCGCATCCGCAAGTTTGTGATTTGTTTCGCACAAGTCAACCTTTGTCAATGCCGCAGTATGTACAACGACGTTTGGCTTGATTTTATTTATCAAATCAAGAACTGCTTGCGTGTCTGTTATATCAAGTTTGTGGCCAATTGCACTTTTGATTTCGGTTTCATGTGAAAGATATGTGTAGCTGGCATTCTCGCCGTTATCAACGAAATATTTCACTAGCTTGTAACCAATTACTCCTGTTCCGCCGGTAACAAGTATTTGCATGATGGAAATAAGAGTACACAAAATTTAAATCCGTTGTATCTAAAGTCTACAAGTGATGACATGCAGGTAACCAATTGTAGGATTTGCAAAAACGCTGAACTAAAAAAATTTTTGGAACTTGGTAATCAGCCTTTGGCAAACAGTTTTTTGAGGAAAGAAGACTTGAAAAAACCAGAACCAACCTACCCACTAAACTTAGTTTTCTGCAACAATTGTGGTTTAGTGCAGCTGGATTATGTTGTACCCCCGGAATTGATGTTCAAAAGTTATCTGTGGGTATCTGGAACGTCTGACGCAGTTCCTGTGCATTTTCAGCAGCTTGCTGACGAGTCCACAAAGATTGTTGGCGCTGGCGAGAATTCGCTTGTTGTTGACATAGGGAGCAATGACGGGACATTACTGAAGGGTTTCAAAAAGGTTGGTATAAGAACTCTTGGCGTCGAACCTGCAACTAACATCGCAGAAATCGCAAGAAAATCCGGGATAGAAACTGTGAACGATTTTTTCAATTCAGCCACTGCAGAGAAAATAGTAAAAGAAAAAAGCAAAGCAAAGATTATAACCGCGACCAATGTAGTAGCGCACATAAACGATTCCTACGATTTGTTGGCAGGAGTCAGTGTTTTGCTTGAGGATGATGGTGCGTTTGTCATCGAGGTGCCATACCTTGTTGACATGATACAAAACAACGAGTTCGATACTGCTTACCATGAACACCTTTCCTATTTTGCAATCAGACCTTTGACAGAACTTTTCAAAAGCTTTGACATGGAAATTTTCGACGTAAAGCGTTTTCCAATTCATGGCGGCACGATAAGGATTTACGTAAAAAAGAAATCATCAAACTTGAAAACTACAGCTGCTGTTGGTGAATTGCTGAAGTTGGAGGAAGAAATGGAACTTGACAAATTTGAAACTTATCTGGAATTTGCAGATAGAATAAAAAGGCTGAAAGAAAATTTGATTTCGTTGCTAAAAAAATTGAGATCAGAAGGCAAAAATATAATCGGGTACGGCGCGCCAGCAAAGGGCAACACACTGCTTAATTTCTTTGGTATCGACACAAAGTTATTGGATTACATAGCAGACAAAAACCCGCTGAAACATGGATTGCTTACGCCTGGTATGCACATTCCAGTTGTTCCGGTAGAAAAAATTTTGGAAGACAAACCTGACTATATGTTTATACTTGCTTGGAATTTTGCTGACGAAGTAATGAGGCAGCAACAAAAATACAAAGACATTGGTGGAAAATTTATTATCCCTATACCGGGGCCGAGAATTGTTTAGGTGCGGGCGTTAGCCACTCTCTTCATTACTTCTTCCCACCATCTGTTCTGTGAATACCACTCGATTGATTTCCTTATTCCTTCCTCTAATGTTACTTCAGGACTCCATTTCGTAACTTCCATGGATTTTTTAGCAGACAAATGCTGTTTATCAATTTCCCCAGGAATTTGTTTTCCTAAAATTGTTGGCTGGAATTTATTTTCGTGTCCCATTGTTTTCAAAATTAATTTGCACAATTCTATTAGCTTAATCGGTTTCTCTGTTCCAAGATTAAACGCTTGGCCTTTCGTCAAATTAATTTCTTGTGCAAGGAGTTCGATTCCACGAATCGCGTCGGTCACATACATGTAATCACGAACGTCTTCCCCTGTTCTTCTTATTGTTGGTGGTCTGTTATTCAGTAGGCTTGTTACAAAATCTGGAACCGCGCGTAAAATGTTTGCGTCTCGCCCGCCAATTGTATTCGACCAGCGGGAAATTGTGCAATTCATGCCGTAAGAAGTATAGTAAGAATATGTCAACCGGTCTGCTGCTAGTTTGGATGCGTCATAGGGAGATTTTGCGCTTAAAGTGTGCTGCTCATCAATCGGCAGGTATTTCGGCTCGCCGTAAACTTTGTCTGTACTAGCAAAAACGAAAATAGAATTCGAATTGTTTTTCCGCACTTCTTCAAGCAAGTTCAAAGTACCGGTTGCGTTCACTAAAAATGCTTCACTGGGATTTTCAATTGAATGCAGGACCTGACTGTATGCTGCAAGGTGAAAAATAATTTCTTGATCGCTTATTGCCGGTTTTATCGTGTCCTTCTGAGTTATATCTCCATGAAAAGTTTTCAGTTTGGATTCTAAATGCTTGACTGCGTCGGTTCCGAATGAATCCTTTTTTACAAAAACTGAAACACTCGCTCCTTTAGAAATCAAATCTTCAGTCAGCCATGAGCCAATGAAACCTGTTGCACCAGTTATCAAAACTCTTTTGTCTGGCCAAAAATTATCTGACATGGAATTATTCCCAGATTTTCCAAGGAGCTTTTTTGAATTGGTAATAGCCGAGCGGCATGTACCCTGTGTCCCAAATACCGTTCAGTCGCTCGACATCTTTGAAAGTATCCATGCAAGCCCAAAAATCTTTATGCTCGTAAACTGCAAGCTGCCCTGCTGAGGCCAAAGTTCTCAGCGGTTTGTCTTCCAAGATGCTGTCCTCTTCGAGGAATTCGAAAATTTTTTTGTTGAAGACGAAGAATCCGCCGTTGACCAAGCCGGGGAGCGCCGGCTTCTCCCTGAATGATTTTGCTATTCCGTTTTCAGTTTCTATGAAACCGAAAGATGTTATAGGATGCACGCCTGTAAGAGTTGCTATCCTGCCCATATTTTTATGGAATCCCAAAAGCGAGTTCAAGTCTATGTTTGCCACGCCGTCGCAGTATGTTGCCATGAAATTTTCCGTGTCGATGTGTTTCTCTATTTTTTTAACTCTCCCGCCAGTATTTGTTTCCAATCCTGTGTCAACAAAGGTTATTTCAAAATCGTGCAAGTTGCTGGACAGGTGTCTTACTTCTTTTGCCGGACCCATCTTGAGTAAAAAATCGTTTGACATCCAATCATGGTTCATGAAGTACTGTTTGATTTCGTTGCCTTTGTATCCTAAAGACAGGATGAATCTTCTGTAGCCGTGGTGCGCGTAAAGTTTCATCACGTGTAACAGTATCGGCATGTTCCCTATCGGCACCAAGGCTTTGGGCATTGTTTCGGTGAATTCTCTTAGCCTGAAACCTTTACCGCCGCAGAGAATAACTACTGGTATGTCTTCCATTTTCTCAAAAACTATTGCTGGAAAAAAATATTTAAAACAAGTGGAACAATCGTCTACGTTGCAGTTGCTGTTGCTGTTCAAACGCCGTATGTTTGTCTCTGTCTCCACAATGCAAGAGCGTTCTTCAGCTGCTCAATGGAATAATTCTGTTTGTACCAGTCAACTGTCAACTTCATGCCTTTTTCCAGAGGCATGAAATCGTACTTGCCGATGACGTTCTCGAATTTTGTTACATCCGCAGTGCCGAAAGGGTGCTCTGGTAGTGTCTTTCTATACTCTATAAGTTCTGTATTGCTGCTGCTGTTTGTAAGCCGCTTTATCAGATTCACGAGATCCTCCAAAGTAATTGACTTGCCGCTTCCGATTTCGTATACCTCGTCGAAATTGGTTTTGTCCGAATAGAATAAATTAACAACTATCTTGCCCACGTCTTTAACGTATATGTAATCAAGCGCGTTCTTCGGGTCGTTCATTATCGTAAAATTGTCCCCGCACAGCGCCTGCATTATGAAAGTAGGAACTGCTTTTCTTACCGGGAATACCGCCTGCCTCTCTCCATACGCATGGTACCACACACAAACCACAGTTTTCAGCCCGTACATCTTTCTGTAGATTTTGTATTGGTGCAGTATTGTGTTCTTTGTCAGGCTGTATCCTTCGAGCCACACGCCTTCTTTCATCGGAAAGAAAATTTTCAAATCTTTCATCCGTGCCAGTTCCAATGTGTTTGTAGAACCGATTACGTTGAACGCCATAGCGCTGTCTATTCGCTTACTCAACTCTTCTGTGCCGAGTATGCCGCCAATGTCGAATATGCCTTCGAGCTCGAAATTGTTAGCTATGTCCAGCATCTGCGGTAAATCATAGCTAGTTCCGTGTTTGTAAATAACGCGCCCTGATTTCACCAATTCTCTGTCAGCAAACAACGGCGGGGCCGGATCCAAAATAATTACGTTCTTGCCGATTGACAAAAGTTCTTCAACGGTATGTGAGCCTATGAAACCTGACCCGCCTGTTACTAACACGTAGGGCTGAGAACTTTTCATTTTGTTTACCTTTATTCAAAAAATTTTTCTATAGGTTATTGTTGGAAAAAACATATATAAAACCGATGGAACAATCATCTAGCGGACGGATCAATTAGAAGCTTGAAAAACGTTTTTACCCTTTCGATGTCGCTTGCTCTAAGAACTTTAACAAAATACAAGAAGGAAATGTAGGCTATACCAATTGCCATAAAGTATGCGATTACAGAGAATAAGTTTCTTGGGGCCAAGAACAACAGCAGAAACATTAGCGAGCCGGCAAATTCTGCCAACAAATCTCTTGAGGGCAGCTGAAGTCGCGCCTTTTTGACTATGATTTTAGTAAAAATTATCGTAAGCACTACAAGCGGTACGACCCTTGAAAGTGCTGCGCCTATCGCAGAAAATTCTGATGTAAGGAACAGTGTCAACGGCACCGTAACTACAAGCAGTATAATTCCCAAGTAAAGATACGATCTGACAAGTTTTTTCGCAAGAATTATAGAAAGCATGTACCTGAGAAGCATCGTGGCTACCAATGTGAACGCAAGTATTTGCAGCACCAAGGTCGACCCTGAATAGGTCTTTGTGAAAACATCGCGTATCAGTACATCTGCTGCAGCCACAAGCGAAAACATTATCGGAAATACAAAAATAAACGTGTACTTCATACCAAGAGAAAATATTTTTTTGATTCTTGAAAATTCATTTGCACCGTAGAACTGGGAAATTGCCGGCGTTACGGAGTTTGCTACAAACAGCAGCAAAGTTTCCAAAAACAGTTCGATGTGAAATGCTAGCGAATAGAAACCGACGTCATCGAAACCAAACTTTGGAGCGAAGTAAGTCAGAGCAAATATGTTGAAATAAAGCAATACGCCGAAAAGAATCTGCGCAATGAAGAACGGCAGTGAGAACGAGAATATTTCATTAATACTGATTTTCTTGGTCTTGACTTTTGACAAAATAATTTTGTGGACAAAAAACAGTGAGATCGCAAGTGGGATTGCAAGGCTGACCGTGTAAGAAACTATCACGCCTGAAACCCTTTGGCCAATAAACAATAGCACAAACAACAGAAGCAATACTCTAGACACAACTGTGAGAGAATTCACAAGACCGAATTTCCTCAGTCCCGACAAAGATCCTGATGTAATCAGGGTAAAGAAATTTATGATGAACAGATACGGGATGAACATGACAAGGAAATTAGAGAATGGAATGAGACCTGGAAACGCAAAAATTGTCACGAGTAACCCTAAAGAAATAGCTGTGGTAGTCAGAAAAACAATTTTTGAGAACTGAAGGAAGTAAGATTTTATTGCAGAAGGGTCGCGCTTGCCAGCGAAAAACGCAGTGTCCCTCAACAAAATTGTGTTCAGGCTCAGCAAGCAGAATTGCGGTAGCAGGGAAAAAACAGAAAATGCATAAGAAAATATTCCGTAGTCCTCAGGACCCAGCTTTCTTGTTATGATTACGGTTATAAAAAAAGTCAGGATAGCTACAAAAACTGACCCAAGAAGATTGTACAGGCTGTCAAGACCTATCTTCTCAAATTCTCTCATAAAAATTCATAAATAAAATTATATCTGCTGACTCTTGAACCATTGAACAAAATTCCTAATTCCTTCTTCCATACTAACTTTCGGTTTGTAGCCCAAAATCTTTTCCGCTTTTGATATGTCTGCGTGCGTGTTAGACGCCTCGCCAGCTTTCTTGTCCGAAAAAATTATCCTTGGTTGTGAGCCTAGGATATTTGAAATTATTTTTACAAGTTCGTTGACAGAAATTCTTTTTCCTCCTGCTATGTTAATCGTTTCGCCGCTGCAGTTCTTGCTGCGCAGTGCTAGCAGCGTTCCTTCGACTGCATCCGACACATACGTGAAATCCCTCTGCTGCTCTCCGTTGCCGAAAATTTCTATCGGCTGGTTTTTCAGAATAAGAGAAGTGAATTTTGATATCGCTTCATCCGGCCTTTGCCTAGGGCCGTATACAGTAAAGTATCGCAAGATTGTTGTATCGAGCCCGAATGTTTTTAAGTAGGTGTTGCAAAGTATCTCGGCTCCGAGTTTTGAAGCTGCGTAAGGTGAGATTGGTTTTGGCTCCACCGTCTCTGCCACTGGCAACTCTGATAAGGGGACATCGCCATAAACTGATGAAGATGAAGAGAAAATGAACTTGTCTGCATCTGCTTTCCTCGCAAATTCCAAGATGTTCAGCGTTCCTTTCACGTTGATGTCTATGTACTCCCCAGGATTCAGCATGGACGGCCTGACACCTGCAATAGCCGCGACATGGAGTACAGAACTTATTTCGAACTTACTCAGCTCGGATTGAATGTTAGCATCGCGAATGTCGGCATTCAAAATCGTTACATTTGGGTTTTGAGCAAGGCCTTTCAAATTGGACAGTTTTATTTTAGGATCGTAAAAATTATGCAGATTGTCGACTATAACTATCTCTTTGCCTTCTGCAACAAGCCGTTCGCATATATGGCTGCCAACGAAGCCTGCTCCGCCAGTAACTAAAATTTTTTCGCCCATAAACATCTAGCTGCTCAAAACACTTTCGTACATCTTAATGTGTTCGTTAACAGACTTCTCGATTGTGTAATCTCTCAACGCCCGCTTTCTGCAATTAGCTTCCAATTTTCTTAGTCTTGATTTGTTGTCCAATAGTTTGAGAGTTGCTTCTGCAAATCCTTCCGTGTCCCCAACCCTGACAATGGCTCCCTCATTTTTCGAAACCAATTCTGGGCAACCCCCTGAATTGAACGTGACGACCGGTGTACCGCACGACAAAGATTCTATTAGTGTGTTAGGTTGTGTCTCCATGAATGACGGGAACAAGAAAAGTTTTGCCATGTTGTAGTACATCGGAAAATCGTAATTGCTGACATATCCAACAAGAATTATATCCTCTTTCGAATCCACGACATTTGTGTCAACAAATTTTTCAAATGTGCCCAAGCTTGATGCGCCGGCAACAACAAGTTTTGCGTCGTCGCAATCTTTTTTGATTATGTTGAATGACTTCAGCAGGGCGTCAAAACCCTTTCTCCATCCTGCAGATGTGCTGAAAAAAACTGTTTCGTTACCCAACCCCAATTTCTTTCTGAGTTTGCTGTCATCCACATGAGGCGTGAACAAATCTGTGAACGTTCCGTTTTTGATGTTGAAGAATCTGCTATCGTCTATTCCGTAGTGTTCGCTTATTTCGCGCTTCAAAAAATTCACAGGCGTGATGAAGTAGTCTGAATTTTCTATGATTACTTTTTCCCAGAAACCCAAAGTCTTGCTGTAAATCTTTTGCTTTGTTCCATAATCTGGGCTCCTGTTTTTGGTTCTGAACGATACTGCGGATTTCACCGCAAAAATTTTTTTCATACTCGTGTTTTTATATTTCTTGAAAACTGCTGCACCCTCCACATCTTGAGAGTGCAATACTTCTGGCGAGAATTTACCGACAAAACCGTTTTCAAAAAATGCATGCGGCATGAAAAATAATTTTGTCATGTCATCTATGGGAGGAAAGAAAGTCCTGTATACGTCAACGCCTTCCACACTTTCTTTTCCAGGTAAACCGCGATGTGAAGATAAAACTGCGATGTCTATCTTTTCATTCAGACCCTTGACAAGTTTGTAAACCATAGGGAACGGACCGAATGACATCTGCGGTAGAGGCCCAAATTTTCTTGATATCATCAGAACTTTCATAATATCACAAAATTTGAGAGTTAATGGATACGCCCTTAATAAGTTTGTCCGACTCAATCAGATGCTTGTACCAATCAACAGTTCTGGTCTTCAGCGTATCAGAAATCTTATTTGAAGATATCGCATCATGAATCTCTTTGATTCCGTCTTTGGGTGAGAACTTTGGCTTGAAGTGAAGCATTTCGGCGATCTTATCGAAGTCAACTCTGTAAGATCTTGTATCAGGACTTCCATACCATTCGATTTCAAAATCAATAGGCAGAGAACTTTTTACCAATTCCGGCAAAACATTCACCTGAATATTTTGATCATTCGAGCCGACATTGAATGTCTGACCGTTCACCGTATCCACAGAACTATTTGCAACTGCCAAGAATGCACTTGATGTGTCTGCTATGTGGACGAACGGTCTCCACTGGGTGCCATCGCGCATCAGCATAAGTTTTTTACTTTTCATCACGTTCAAAACCATTGCGTTTATCGCAATGTCGAATCTCATGCGTGGAGAGACTCCGTAAATTGTTGCCTGCCTCAAAACTGTAACAGAAAATTTGTTGTCAGCAAACGGCAATATCTCTTTCTCTGCCATCAGATTTGCCTTTGAATATGTAGTGAGCGGGTTGGGCTCGGATTTCTCGTTTGACACTTCGTTGTGATCTTTCGCGCCGTAAACGCTGCACGTTGATGCAAGTACGTACTTGCTGACGCCGTACTTCTTGCTCAGGTTCGCAACTCTGACTCTTCCCACAAAATTGATGTCGTACGTCTTTGAAGGATCGAGTTCGCTTGCCGGGTCGTTCGAAATTGCAGCCAGGTCCATCACACAATCTACGCCTTCCAAAATTTTCGGATTGAACCATCTTATATCGTCCTTGATTACCTGAAAATTGCTGTTACCCAACAGCTCGCTGACAGATTCCATGCCGAAAAAGAACCTGTCAAGACACTTCACCTTAAAGCCCTCGTCAAGAAGTTTTCTGACCAACACAGAACCGATGTAACCTGCTCCGCCGGTAACCAGTACAGTGCTCATGATATTCACTCGAAATACTTAGACTTAGCTGATTTATTTGTACGAAAATTGTGTTTAAGAAATTATTGAACGAATGGACTTTTGGTAGAATACCATTGGTTCAGATGGTTTTTAAAACACGGACTCAAATAAATTTGAGATAGAAATGGGTTTGCAAGAGGAAATCGTACAGTTCATACAACAAAAAGGGTACAAAGTAACTGACGAAGTTGCCGTTGCTGCAGAGCGATTGGCAGAAATGACGCTAGCGCAGGATAAGTCTGACATTACAGGCGTGTTGCAGTGGTTAGAAGAACAGAGAAAAAAATATCCTGCCAAGGTTGAGGAAGTTGGGATAAATGAATTGGACAAGTGGCATGTTGATCCAAAAACAGGCTGGATAACGCACGAGTCTGGAAGGTTTTTTCAAATCATTGGTGTTCGCGTGACTGGGGCCGGAAATCGTGAAGTGTCGTCGTGGACGCAACCGATGATGAAACAAGCTGAGTGTGGGATTTTGGGTGTCATCACAAAAAAAATAAATGGTGTTAGACATTATTTGCTGAATGCGAAATTCGAACCTGGCAACAACCCGAATCTGCAACTTTCTCCTGCGTTACAAGCGACTCAAAGCAATTTGAAGTTGGTTCATGGTGGAAAGAAACCTTTACTGGCTGAATATTTTGAAGAAGGTGGAAAGGGTAGAGTTTTATATTCCGCCGAAGGTGTGGAGGATGGCGGACGATTTTATTTGAAAACAAACAGAAGCGTGTTGGTTGAAGTTAATGAAAACGAAGATGTAAAAGCGCCAGAAGAGTTTATCTGGCTGACATTACCACAGATTAAAAAACTGCTGAGGATGGATGGTGTGGTTAACTCACTGGCACGCGAAGTGTTCGCTCTTCTGTAGTTTTTGTTATGGCAGGAAAAGTTCGAATTGGGATTTTGGGATGCGCAGCTATAGCAGAAAAATATTCGATAAACGCATTCAAGTTCATCGATAACGCGGAATTGATTTGCGTTGCGAGCAGGAATCCTAAAAAGGCTGAAGAGTGTGCAAAACGCCATGGAATATCTGCGGAAAAATCTTATGATGCTGTATTGCAGAGGACTGACATAGATGCTGTATACATACCGCTTCCTGTGGGCCTGCATGAGGAATGGGTCATCAAAGCTGCATCTGCAGGAAAGCATGTGTTGTGCGAGAAGTCTTTAACAGGCAGTTTTTCATCTGCAGTGAAAATGATTGAAGCCTGTAAATCTAACGGTGTTGCTCTATATGAAAATTTTATGTGCGGATTCCATCCTCAGCACGCAAAAGTTCTGTCGCTCATACATGAAGGTGAGATAGGCGAGCCTTTTGTGTTCAAGGGATATTTTGGTTTTCCTCCGCTTGACAAAAAAAATTTCCGTTATGACAAAAAATTGGGAGGCGGTAGCTTGAACGATGCAGGTTCTTACACGCTTTTTATGGCCAGAAAAATGTTGGAAGGCGAACCTGTTGCTGTCACCGCGAACCTTGTTATTGACAGTGAGACTGGTGTAGACGTACAGGGTTCTGCTTATGTCGAATTTCCAAACAACAAGGTTGCATTCTGCTCCTTCGGGTTCAACCAGGTTTATCAAAACAATTACACTGTCTGGGGTGAGAAAGGTCTTGTTAGGGTCAACCGTGCATATAGCATACCTGCGAACTTGGAACCTCCGGTAGAAATCTTGCACAACGAGACCGCGAAAGACGTAATCACTTCGGTAAAAGTGCAGGCGGCAAACCACTTCGAGATTATTTTTAGAGATTTTTGCAACACAGTATTGAGCAAGAATATACAAAAAATTTCCGATGTATACAAAAACATTCTAGCCCAGGCAAAGTTAATGGAAGCCGTGAGGTTGTCTGCAGCAGAAAATAGAAAAGTTTACCTGAAGGAATTTGCTGACGTATGATGTAATTAAATTACGATTTTGTATTTTTTAGCAAATTATACAGATTTGACATTCCCTGTTCAAAGCTAATTTTAGGATACCATCCAAGAAGTTTCTTTGCCCTTTCAATGCTGATAACTGGATAACTAAAGCTGTTTTTTCTTGGCGGATAAAACTCAACGGAATCTTCTGGCATTCCAGCTGATTTTAATGCCGTGCGTGCCACGTCAAGAACTGAAATTTGTTCTACACCAGATAGGTTGATAGTTTCATTTTTTACCTCTTTCTCTAACACAGCAACCAATGCATCAATTACATCATCGATGTGCAGATAGTTTCTGGTCTCTTTTCCAGTTCCAAATATAGGTAGTTTTTTGTTTCTGATTGCATGTTCCAAAAACACTGGAATACATGTGTCGGTCCTCATTTTGTTATCTATGCTTAGTCCGTATACAGTGTCCACTCTTAAAATATTATACTCAACTCCTGTTGAGATATGCCATGCTTTTACTACCCATTCGCCGGCAGCTTTGCTAGCTGCGTACACATCAGTGGGAGATTCCAATGAATCTTCAAAAATGCTACAAGTCGATATGAAATTTAAAAGAACTTTGTTGGCTGCACACGCTTCCGCAACATTTTTTGTTCCAACAATGTTGACGTCGAATGTTTCTGATGGGTGTGCATCCATCCAACTGTGATTCGTCACTGCGGCTAAATGGTAGACTATGTCTTTTCCTTTAACTGCTTCTTCAACTTCTGTTTTGCTCCGAATGTCTTTTGGCTGATCAAATGTCTCCACTTCGTATCCTTTTTCTTTTAGAACTGTTGCAAGTTTTGAACCGATGTAACCGTTTCCTCCTGTTACTAAAATTTTTTTCATAAATTTTAGATGAAATATGCGGTTAAATAACTTGTTAGAATCAGAGATTCACTTAACTTTAAAAACCAAAAGTTTATATTTTTCTCAGAAAGTTGTTGATATGAAAGGTTTGATTTTGTCTGGAGGGACTGGAACAAGATTGCGACCTCTAACGCATACCAGCAACAAGCACTTGCTTCCTTTGGCAAACAAACCAATGATTCACTATGCAATAGAAACCCTAAAGGAAGCTGGGATTACTGACATAGGAATAATTGTTGGCCACACGCCGCAGAGGATACAGGAAATAAAAGATGCCATTGGCGACGGCTCGAAATTCGGCATCAAGGCAACTTACATAGAGCAGGATGCGGCTCGCGGACTCGCTCACGCGGTTGCAACAGGAAAAGAATTTTTGACTACTAACAACAGCGGTGGTAAGTTTGTCGTCCATCTCGGAGACAATATTCTGCGAGGTGGAATTAAAAACTATGTAGATTACTTTTCGACCCACGATGTGGACGGCCATTTGCTGCTTAAAGAAGTTACTAATCCTGAAAGGTTTGGTGTGGTAGAAGTAAACAACGGGAAAATTATCAGACTCGTTGAGAAACCGAAAACTCCGATAAGCAACCTGGCTTTGGTTGGGATATATTTTTTGAACAATTCTATTTTTGATTCGATAGCAACGTTGAAACCTTCATGGAGAAACGAATACGAGATAACAGATGCGATACAAGGTTTACTTACGAACGAAAAAAAGGTAACATATGAAATAGTTGGTGCTGCATGGTGGAAAGACCCAGGAGACCGTGAGGGAATCGTTGAGGCGAATAGACTCTTATTGCATGATTTGGTGCCATTCAACAGAGGAATAATCGAAGAAGGGGCAAACGTTATTGGTCAAGTTGGGATTGATGAAGGGTCTATCATAAAAAGTGGTTCTTCGGTTCGCGGCCCTGTAGTTATTGGAAAGAACTGTGTGATTGGTGAGAAGACTTACATTGGACCGTATACCTCAATAGGAGATAATTGTGTTATTGAAAATACAGAAATAGAATCGAGTGTTTTGATTGGCGATTCAAAAATAAGCTGTGGACAAAGAATAATTGACAGCTTGATAGGAAAAAATGTTACAATAGTTTCGTCTGCGGATAGTCTGCCAAAGGCTTGCCAAGTTTTTGTAGGAGAAAATTCCTTCATCGCTTTGTGATTTTGAGTTGGTAAAAATGAGAGTTCTAATCACCGGTAATTTAGGTTACATCGGACACGTTTTAACACAGACTTTTCTTTCAAATAATTTTGAAGTTGTTGGCCTAGATGCTGGGCATTTCAAAGAATTCTTGCCTGATACGACATTCGGAGAAAATTTTAGACAAATAATAAAAGACGTAAGAGACATTTCCGAGAATGATTTGAATGGTATAGACGTCGTAGTACATTTGGCTGCAATCTCGAACGATCCGTCCGGAGAATTGAACCCGAGACTTACAAATGAAATAAATTTTCTGGCAACCAAAAAACTAGTTGAATTATCGAAATTGTCCGGGGTGGAAAAATTTTTGTTCTCATCTAGTTGCGCTGTGTATGGTGTGAGCAATGGTATGGTTAATGAATATTCTGAATGCAAACCGCTCACTGCATATGCAAAATCAAAACTGTTATCAGAAAAAGAAATTTTAAATATGTCTAATAAAAATTTCAAAACGGTCGTGTTGAGGAGTGCTACAGCTTTTGGCGTCTCGCCGAGAATGAGGTTTGATTTGGTTGTTAACAGCATGACAGCTCGCGCATTTATGACTAGCACATTGGAGCTCGCATCCGAAGCAACTATATGGAGGCCTTTGGTGCACATAAAGGACATATCGCGTGCATTCCTGCTGGCATCGCGGGCAGATTCTGAATCTGTTGGTGGTCAAATTTTTAATGTCGGCGGCGATTCACAAAATCACCAAGTACAAGATATTGCAAAAATAGTTTCAGAAGAAGTGTCAAACACAAAGATTGTACGCATCGCTGGCAGCAACAATGACCAAAGAACATACCAAGTGGATTTCACAAAAATAAAAGATGTTTTAGGATTTGCTCCGAAAATCAGTGTCAGAGATGGTGTGAAAGAGGTCCACGAATATTTGAAAACAATTGAACTGAAAAAAGAAGATTTTGAGAGTGAGAAATATCAAACTGTTAAACGTTACAAAAATTTGTTAGAAGCTAAAGCGGCAGACCTGCGCTTTGAGTGATTATTGAAATGTGATATCATGATACCGTTAATGAAACCGAACATCACTGAAAAGGAAATAAACGACGTAATAGAAGTTTTGAAATCCGGTTGGTTCACTTACGGAGATAAGAACGAAGAGTTTGAAAACCTTTTTGCGAATTACATTGGTGTTAAAAGGGCTGTGTCGGTTAACTCGTGCACTTCGGCTTTGTACTTGTCTTTGGTGGCAAGCGGCATCAAGCCTGGCGACGAGGTATTAGTCCCCTCTTTTACATTTGTTGCAACCGCGAACGCTGTCATGTATTGCGGAGCGAAACCAATTTTTGTGGAATCCGAATTGGATACGTTCAACATGGACATTGAGGATGCGGGAAAAAAGATGACAAGCAGAACAAAAGCGATAGTGCCTGTTCATTACGCGGGCCTTACATGCGACATGGCAAGGCTCTCCGAATTGACCGAAAAAAATAATTTGCATGTAGTGGAAGACGTCGCGCAGTCACTTGGTGCCGAATTCGGCGGGAAAAAAGCCGGAAGTTTCGGGCTCGGGTGTTTCTCCTTCTTCTCTACCAAACACATAACAACAGGTGAGGGTGGGATGGTGACAACCAACCAAGATGAAATTGCTGAAAAGGTTTTGAAGTTTGCCGGCCACGGTATAGACAAATCAACGTGGGCACGATCTTATGCAAAATATCCTTGGGAGAGGATCCAAAGTGACCTCGGATTCAATTTCAGGATGACCAATTTCCAAGCGGCGATGGGAATAGGACAGCTGAAAAGGATAAACGAAAACATAGAGAACAGAATTAAAATCGCCCAGAAAATTACAAAATTCCTCGAGCAGTTTGATTTTATTGTACCGCAAAACACACCGGATAATCACAAACACAGTTATCACATGTACACAGCCAGAATCGTCGGCAAGGACAGAAGAACTTTTCTTGAAAAGTTGAGGGAGGCCGGCATAGGCGCATCCGTCCATTACGATCCGCCGGTACACTTGCAGCCGTTTTACACAAACCTGTTTGGCAGGATATCACTGCCAGTTGCAGAGGAAATATCAAAATCTATAATCACACTACCACTGTATCCTGAGATGACTGAAGAAGAACTGGAAGAAATGTTTGGTGCTATCGAAAAAGTTAGCAGAGAAGTGAAATAAAAAATTTTCTATAACTCAATTTTTATCGGGTTTCTATACCAGAAAAAGAACCCGACTGCTACCATTGCCCAAATTAGAAAAACGCTGATCAATGAAAATGCTATTACTGTGTCAGCAGCCACGCCAATTATTGAGAAAAAGAAAATGAACGTAAGCTCCCTCGTTCCAAACCCAGAGATTGTTATTGGCAAAAGAGAAATTAGTACCTCTATAGGGAAAACAGAAAGAAGAAACAGGAATGGTGCGTCGATCCCGAATGCTTTTAGAATTATTAGACCCTGCAGTATGGAAACAAACCAAGAAACTATAGATAGACCAGACAAAACCGCAAATTTTCGCCATTCTAGAATTATTTTCAGCCCCTTGTAGAATTCGTTGAAACCTTCTATCAAAGAACTTTTATATTTCTGTGGCGTAAGAAAATTAAAAAATGGTTTGAGTAAAAAACTTATGAACTTTCTTTTGATTACGCCAAGTAAAAAAATTCCAAAGAAGATAAAAACTACGACTATGGTTGGTGTGAATAAAGACACGCTATAAGTAATCAGAATATATATTATTCCAAAAACTGATAAAACCAATAGCACGGCGATGTCAAAAAATCTGTCTAAAACAGTTGTTGAAAACGATTTACCCAAACTCATTCCTGTGTCTCTGTGTAGATAAAAACTGCGGGAAAAATCTCCCAAGTGGCCCGGAGTAATTATGCCTAGCGTGGAACCAATTAGCCAGACCTTTATCGATTTTAAGAAATTGTAATCTGTATTAAGATAACTTATAATGAATTTCCATCTTAGGGCTTTCAGAATTATAGTGGGCAAGGGGAAAAGTAACGAAATCGAAAGGTAGAAGGGGTCAACCTTTGTCAAGATATTAATTATCTTTTCAAGGCCAACACTATAAACTATGTAGGCGAAAATTGCAAGTCCAACAAAAACTAATGGGCGTGTCGAGAATTTCATACAAATAAAATGAGCCGCGCAGTATTTATTTCTTCGCGACAACAAAGTAGTCGAGAACAAATCTCCAAAGGAATTTTGAAGGTATTATCGGTTTTACAATAACCTTAGAGAATTTTTTCAAAATTTCTTTTAGTGCGTAAACAGTAAATCTCCAATAGTCGCCTGGCACATCATGCAACGGAAATAAAAAGGGTACTGCAATGACTGTTTCACCACCAGGTTTCAAGACTCTAAAAATTTCTGACACGGCCTTGTTGTAGTCCTTCACATGCTCTAAAACGCTTACACAAATCACAATGTCAAACGAATTGGATTTGTATTGTAGTTTTGTTACATCGGCTATTTCGTCTACACCAGAAAATTTTCTAATGTCTGTCGCGAGAAAGGAACATTTTTCAAAAAAATTTCTGTAACTGCTGGTTCCCGACCCTATTTCTAGAATTTTTTTATTTGTTTTGTTGGCTGCATATTTTCGTAGTTCTCTTTCTACAAGAAATTGATGTGGTGTTTTGATAAACGTAATAATCACGACCAAGATTCGTACAACTTCACATATTCTTTAATCATTTTTTCTCTTGAGTATTTTTGTAGTATGTTCCTTCGTGCGGCTGCACCCATCTTCTGCATCTTATCTGAACTCGAGAGCACTTCAATCAATTTTTCTGCAAGCACATCGGAATCCCCAACTGGAATCTTGATGCTCGTTTTATTTGTGACAACTTCACGCAAACCGTCTATGTCAGAGACTATTGTCGGTTTCCCGGATGACATTATCTCCAAAAGTATATTTGGAACCGTGTCAAAAAATGATGGCAAGGCGTAAACATCGCACGCCTTCATGTAAAACGGCATCAAATCTTCAGGTACTCTGCCAAGAAGTTTCACGTGATTCCCCAGTTTCAAAGATTCTGCTAGAATGCGCAGCCTATCGTACATTATTCCCTCGCCGGCTATCATAAGTTTCGTATCAGGGATTTTTTTCAAGACAGCTGGCATGGATTTGATTAAAAAATCTATTCCCTTCCAAGGCACAAGGCGTGTAGCAGTCAGAATTATCCGCCCGTTCAAGCCAAGTTTCTTTTTTGCCTGCTCCTTGTTGGAAGGCTTGAATCTCTGCGTATCCACGCCGTTAACTATGAGCTTGACCTTTTCCTTAGGAACATGGAACTTTTCTAGCAACAGTCTTTCCCCAAATTCGCTGTCCGGAATAATGACGTTGTATTTTTCCATGTAGTCATTTTGAATCGCCAGCAGTACTTTTGCAGTAAGACTTTTTTGTTCTAAAGCTCCAGTCACGCCTTTTTTTGGATCCCAGTTTTTTTGTTTTTTCAGAGAAAGGAATTCGAAGACCAAATCTCCTCCATAGTGCAGGAAGAACGGCTTTTTTGAAAAGTGCTTTGCTATGTAGCCACCGAATCCAGCGACAGAAATGTCCATTGCCTGGAACATGTCGTTGTGTTCAAGCTGTCCTAAAACTTTTTTTATGAACAGTACAGTCGATATCGATAAGTTGTATGGCGTAAACTCGTTTGAAAAACAAAAAGTCCTGTGCACCTTCATGCCGTTGATGACTTCGTACTTTGGGGCGTCGCCTTTGTTTTGTGTGACGACCGTAACACCAAAACCCCTCTTCACCATTTGTGTCCCTATTAAGTGTGTTAGCGTCCCGGGTCCGCCAATGCGCGGTGGGAATATTCTGGTGAGGTAACAAATTTTCATTATAAACCATACGACCATAGAATATAAAAATCTTTCGAACAAATGTTTAATTTAATTCGTGTGCGAGGCTGAAATAAATTATGCAAGTAAGAAAGATGAAACTTAGTGAAGTTATTGATGTAATACGTGTGCAAAAAGAATATTGGTTGTTTCCGAGCTTTTTTTATTTTCTAGTCAGGGGTATAATACGCGGTACGGCCTACGTTTGTGTCGAAGAGAACAAAATATCTGGAATAGCAATTTGGTCTGGCAGAAGATTGGGTGTAATTACCGTCAGCAAAAAAGCGCAGGGAATGGGTGTTGGTTCTTTGCTCTTGGAGCAGACCGAGCCGAAAAATCCTTGGGCGATAACAATCGGTGATGACAAGGTTATTAACTTTTACAAGAAAAATGGGTACACCGTAACTGACGTAAAAGATGGGAAGGTTAAATTGGAAAAGTTGGAGTCGTAATGAAACTAGAAAAATTTCTTCTTTTATTGTTATTGGTTGTAATCGGAATTCGGTTAGCTACATTCGATATCAATGTCTCTTTCTCGTGGGACGAGGCCGTCTATTTGGGTCTGGCAGAAAGCTTAGCTGAAGGCAAGGAATACGGCTATATAGGAAATCTTAATGTAGAGGCGTTTCGACCTCCTTTGTTTCCTATAATGCTTGCAGGTTTATTTTCTATATTTGGTGCAGAGATTGCAGTTGCTCAGATTTTTGTATCGATGTTGTTTGTTGTGTCGGTAGTAATTTTCTACACTGTTTTGAAGAGTTTTTACTCAAAGAAGGTAAGCCTGCTTGCAACTTTGTTTTTGGCTACTAACCATCTTGTTGTTTTCTTTTCGAATAGAATTTTTGTGGAAATGCTGTCCATTTTACTCGTTGTGCTGTCCTTCTACCTTTTCGTAAAAATGCGCAAGGATGTTAGGTTCTTCGTCCCGTTTGCGGCAACTTTGGTCTTGGCGATATTGACACGATACAATCTTTTTATAATTCCCGTGATATACCTTATTTACTTTCTCACTCTCGAGAGAGGTTGGTTGAAAAAAATTTTAACCACGCAGTATTTTTTTGTAGGCATTATTGTGTCTCTGTTGATTGCATACCCGTTCATTGATTTTGCAATTAATTCAAATGAAGTAATCGCTAATTCTCCGCAACTGAAGTTCGAAAAATTTGAATTTCCCACTAATTATGTTTTGTATTTTTGGTTGCTTCCTCTTTTCTCCACGCCGTTTTTCGTTTATGGTATTTACAAATTCTACAAATCAAAACCGAAACTGACTTGGCAAAAGTTCAGTGTAATTTTTATTGTGGTTTTCCTTGTGGCGAACGGTTTTATTCTGTCATCGTTCAGATATTTGATACCGCTTCTGCCTTTCATTGCAATTCTTGCTTTCGGTGGTTTTGATCGAAGCAGCAAAAGGCTTGTAGCGCTTGTTTTGATTTCGCTTTCCCTAAATCTTGTAGTCGGATACGTTGTCACGTATCTTTTCATCAATCCCCATCAAGAATTCAAACAATTGCCGAGTTTCATCGAAATTAGAGCATACTTTGCTGAGAGTTTGGACAGAAAAAACGCGGCATTATATGTGAAAGATATGACATCAGAAAATGAAACCGTGATGACAAATGCGCATGCATGGCTTTGGTTGTACACGAAAAGAAATTGGGTTCCTGCTGGTTCCAGTGAGCAGGAGTTCTTGGAAAACGTAGAAAAATACAAAATAAATTATATTTACTTTGATGGCCCTCTTCCAGAGTTCATTGAAAAGCAACCTAACGTCAAAAAAGTTATGTCAGGTTACATTGATATTTACAAAATTGAATAAGTGTTTTAGAAGTTTCTGAAGTTATTTAGAATCTTACGTTCGGATATTCATGGACAAGAAAACTTTTGAAGGCTAAACCAATTTCCAGACTGGGTTTCTGAAAGCACTGGTTTTGTGTTTCACAAATTGTAATAGCGTCTGGTTTCAAATCAACAAGCAAATTCTTCAGCTCGTATCCAAAAGCGCTTGTCTGCATTAAATAAGTAGCGTGCGCTGGTAGGTAAGCAGTAACTGTTCCGTCCATTTTGGAATAAAATATACCGATTAGCTGGCCAGAAGAGGGGTCTGCAGCAAGCAGCTTTGCTCTGTGTATGCTTTGACCGGTGTTTACGTCATAGATCTTTCCGGTAACCTTTATTGTGTTGTTGCCATAAATCAGCTGCGACAGTTTTTCCAAATCAACCTTGTAAAGTATTAGAGAAATGTTATTTTCGTACGTGACAAAATTAAAACTCTTTATGGGAGTGAAAATTTCTGGGGAGTTTCTTGGATAATCAACGTTGGTTTCGATCAATGCATACTGTGAATCGAACATCAAAAATCTCATCGAATCAGTCTGCCAATTTTTAAACAAAGCATCAGACGGTCGTGAATAAATTTCAACCATTCCATAATTGTTTGTTAGCAGATAGTCGTTTTTGTCCACAAGCTGGTCAACATAATCCCAAAGTTCCCAATCAGCAGGAGATTTTGCATATGGCCACAGTTGGCTGAAGACGTCGTTAGAGATGCCTAGAAATGTTATTGGCGTAACTGTTAAGAAAATCACCGAGATTACAAAAATCCAAAATATACTACTCTTAGCTAGCTTGATTTTCGGCAAAATCCAGTTTAGTCCCAGAGCAGCTAGAACAGCAAATCCTGGCAAAATGTACATCAAAAACCTGCCTTCCTTCCAACCCATTATCGAAACAAAAATGAAGTAAACAAAAATCCAACACAACACTAACAACAAACTTTTCGATTTATTTTTAATGAAGTAAACAAATCCGAGTATGGAAAGTAACATTATGGGATACGTAAGCACTTTAGGTAATTCTTGAATGTAAAAGTAGAACGGTGGCGGCACATAATCCGGAGCCCAACTTAGTTTGCCTGTGAACTCTTCTATCTGCGCTGTAAGCTGTGATGGTCCGTGGTTCAAGGAGCCGTACGCAATCCACGGTAAGTAAACGACAAATGCGATTGCTGTCATGATTGCTAGATGGAAAAATCCTTTAACGAAACTGTGTTTTTTCTTGTACGCCAGCAGAATTACGAAAAGTAAATACGCTGGAAACAGCAGAAAGATAAAAGATTTTGTCAAAAGGCCCAAGCCAATCGAAACGCCGGATGCGATGAGATATTTTTTGTTGCTGGTTTCAAAAAATCTCCAGTACATGTAAAGGCTCAGAATGAAAAAGAAGGTTGTTGCCATTTCAAAACGCAAATCTCTTGCAAACTGCACGAACCAAGGGTTGACAGCGAGTATCGCAATTGCGGCGAACGCGATTTTGTTATTTGTAATTTTTCTTGCGAACAGGAAAGTAATGAATAAAGTTGCCAGAGCAAAGAAAATTGAAACGATGTAACCTGCGTCTTCGCCAAAACCGAAAATTGAAAAACTTGCTGCTAGAGTCATCATGTACAATGGTGGATGCTTGAAGTAAGCGTCGCCGAAAAAACTGTACTGTCCGCTTAGAAGATTTTTTCCCAGATGCATGTCTCTGTAATCGTCGTATGTCAGTACGTGCTGACGGGAATTCCAGTAGAGTCCTGCTAAAAGCACTAGAAATGCGACTAGGACAATTTTTGTTTTTGTAATCCGGAATTTAATCTGCATTACACCAACTTGAAAACTTTCATTACGTCCACATTGTTTTTATGGACTGTCAGGACCGGTTCCAAAGTTCTGTAAAGGTCTTTGATTGTACTGCAGTATTCATCCCCCAAGCTGATGGGATTCGCGACGACTGCGTATGTTACATTATTTAATTTCAAATCGTCTATGGTAGGACATCTGTTGGATTCCAAATCTGCAAACCTCCCGTCTACAAGATAGACTGTGTTCCTGCCGTTTTCATGTACAATAAGGTTTCTACTTAGCCTGTATCTTATAGCATCGTCCGAGGAAAAAATTAAATCATCCTGAGTTGTCTTTTCCTTCAGGTAGTTTGCCGATTCGCTGAACCCTGTGAAGCCGAAGTTAGACCAGAAATAGCTTCTCCCAGTCAGCTCGTCCAATAGATTTGTGTAAATAAGATAGTCTGGCGACCAAACAACTGCTGTGTAGAGTAACAGCGCGAACAGCGGGACAGAATAGTAAATTGCTTTACGTGTCGAGAAAATTCGGGCTGAAAAAATTATCAAGAACGGCAGTGCGAAATCGAAATACCTGTAATGTTGATTTGTCGTAAGTATGAATGATAAAATTATGAACATAGCCGGGATAATTGCGAATAGCTCGTTGTTCACAAAATTCTTTCTGCGCAAGAAACTTATTGCAGCAATCAAGACAATTACTGTCAACGCAGGTTGTATTCTGAGAAGTATTTTACTGGAATTGATAATGTTGGAGAAATTAATTAGGGACCCGTCGCCGCCAAAATAGGAAACTGCCTGTGAGTATAGTTCCAAGTTGCCGCCGAGTCCTATGAAAAAAACAGCGATTGAAATTAAGAAAAATATTAGGATTTCTGGTAAAGAGATTTTTTGCCTGAATACGAAGTATAGCACAATGAAAACTGGTAACAAAATGAATGGTTGGATGGTTTTTGTCAATAAAGACAATCCTACAGCTAGTGCGGAAGATAATAGATAAACTAGCCTGTTGTTTAACACGAGTTTGAAATCCGTTTTTGAAAAGGCGAGTCTGCTTCCTTCTGAGTTAACAAATTTGTAAAATAAATATACGCCTAAAGTTGAAAAGAAAAACAGAAAGATGTCCAAGTGCGCATTTCTGCTGAAAGCGAGAAGGTCCACAGATAGAACAGCCATGAGACCAGCGGGTATTGCATTAATTTCACCGTACAGGTTTCTTGCGAACAAGTAAACTATCAGAACTAGCAGAACGCCGAAGACCGCCGCAGAAGATCTTGAAAATGTCAACGCCGCGTCCATAGCCTCTGCCACGTTCGGGTTTCCTAATCCTACATAGTAGTTCGGTGGGAGCTGTGTTATTGCGTCAAAGCTCACCGGAGCGAAAGTCGTGGTTATACCAATTAGATATTTTGACAATGGCGGGTGCTCGAAATTCCACAAGCTTGGGTCGTAAAGGTTCCTGTCCTGCAAAAGTAGTTTGATACCGCCGACTATGTAGATGGGCTCGTCTACCCACACCATCGGCTCATTCAAATTGTAAAATCTGAAAATTACAGCTAGTACAAGAATTCCAAGCAACCAGAGCGCGCTCAATCTGATTTTCATAAAAGTCCTAATCTTAATTTAATTAAAGATTTCACGAACTTAAATGAGTTTTTGAGCAAACTCGCAGAGTGTTTGGATTTTTTTTCGATCCAAGTTATTGGAATCTCGGAAATGGTGTAACCGTCTCTGCTTGCCTTTACTAAAAATTCCGTATCCCAGAAATAATCTCTGGACTTGACATTTTTCAGCATCCCTACAACCTTTTTATTCATTCCTTTGAACCCACACTGCAGATCTGAAAACGGGAGAAAGAAGAAAAGTTTTGCCAAGAATATGTAAACCTTGCTTGCCACCAGCCTTCTAAAAATTCTTTTTGTCTTTGATGGCTTCTGGTACCTGCTTCCTATGACAACATCAAACCTGTCAAGAGCGTTTACCATTTGAGGCAGAAATTTGGGAACATCGATGTAATCCGCATCGATGAAAATTATTTTTCTGCCTCTGGCTTTGAAAAAAGCGTTTCCTAGAGCTCCGCCCTTTCCTAATTTTTCATCTGAGTGGATTAGTCTGACATTTTTGTGGCTTTTCGAAATGCCCTTGGCGAGCTGATAGGTATTGTCTGTGCTTCCGTCTTCCGCTATAATTAGTTCGGAACCTTTTTTGATTTTCCTCAACTCTGTGAGCAGTTGTGATGTGACGACTTTCAAAGTCTTTTCCGAATTATACGCCGGTACGATTACGCTAATCTCTGCTGACATTTGATTCAACTATTTATAATTAACCTCAATTCAAAATTAATAAGATGAAAATTTCGATAATAATTCCTGCCTACAACGAAGAAAAATCTATCCGGGAAGTGGTACAGCGCACTAAAAAAACCTTGCCAGACGCCGAAATAATCGTGGTGGACGACGGCTCTACCGACAAGACATACATGGAAGCAAAGAAGACTGGGGTTAAAGTTGTAAGATACGTGCCGAACAAGGGCAAGATATACGCGCTGAAAACTGGATACGAACACGCAAAGCATGATATAATCGGGACGATAGACTCGGATGCTTCTTATCCGCCTGAAGATTTCCCGAAATTGATTGCTGCGATAAAAAACAATGACTTGGTTGTGGGCTCGAGATTTGCAAAAGGTTTTGCAAAAGGTCTTCCTTGGTTTCGGAATCTGGCGAACATAGTCGGCTCGTTGGTGATATCAGTTATTAATCTTACAAGGATAACCGATGCGACAAGCGGGATGAGAATTTTCAAAAAGGAGCTGACGAAACTTCCGATTGCAAAGAAGATAGAACCTAAGGGCGGCCTGGAATACGAAGTTATGTTTACAACGATGGCAATCCGAAAAGGTTACAGATACAAAGATGTTCCGATTGATTTTGAAGAAAGGAGAGGCAGGTCGAAACTGAAATTTTTCAATGATATACTGAACTTTTTGTTTGCGGCGCTAAGAGCCAGATTTCTCTAGAAGCTCTTTTAATTTTGCCGTTATGCGATCGCACGCATTCCTCATCGACTGGTCCGTAGAACCTCCTATATGCGGAGTTAGCAGGAGATTGGTGTGATTTTTGGAGTATGTAATCAGCGAACTGTTTACAGTCAATGGTTCGGTTGCGAAAACGTCCAAAGCCGCTCCGGAAATTTTTCCATACTCAAGAGCTTCAACCAAATCGTTTTCATTAATCACGGCGCCGCGCGAAGTGTTAATTAACATTGCACCTTTTTTCATTTTGTTAAAAATGTCTTTGTTAATCATGCCTTGTGTCTCCGGAGTTAGTGCAACATTTACAGTTATGAAGTCTGATTTGGACAAAAGTTCTTCCAACGAGACCATTTCTGAACCTGCATCAGTAGCAATTTCTTTCGTAATGTAGGGGTCGTAAGTTAAAACTTTCATGCCGAATGCGAGTGCATATTTGGCTGTTTCTTTTCCTATCCTGCCGAGACCGATTATTCCTAAAACTTTTCCTGAGAGCTGCACGCCAGAAAATTTGTGTCGCTCCCATTCGCCAACAGCAACTGACTGAAATGCCCATGGAATCCTCCTAGCTAAGCTTAAAATCAAAGCGAAGGTATGTTCGGCCGTTGATTCGGTCGCATATCCGACAGGATTGAAGATTTCTATTTTCTTTTCTTTTGCATACTCCATATCTATGTGGTTCAAACCGGTCGTAGCCGATACTATCAGTTTCAGTTGTTTGGCCCTGTCTAAAAGTTCTTTGCCAACGGTTGTCCCGACTCTTATTATGAGTATGTCTGCGTCAACAATTTCTTTAACCAGCGAGTCACTGCCAAAAATTTTTACAACCGAGCTCCCAGATTTTTGAAGGGTTTCAAAGAAATCTTCATAAAAAAATTCCGGTTCTGTCACTAAAATTTTCATCATGGTAACTCACATCGTGAAGTGAACTCTTGCCCATTCTATAGTACGCTTCAGACCTTCGTCCAAACCTACAGCTGGCTTGTAACCCAACAGTTGCTGGGCTTTTGTTATGTCAGGTAGTCGTCTCAGCGGATCATCTTCAGGCAACTGTTTAAAAGCAACTTTCGAATTTGGGTTTGTAAATGAAATTATTTTTTCAGCCAGATCGATGATTTTAATTTCCTCCTGATTACCGATGTTGATTACCTTACCGTCAAGTCCGTCAATTAACAGCAACCTAAGTATTCCGGTTATTGTGTCAGTAATGTAGCAGAAGCTGCGTGTTTGTTTTCCGTCGCCGAAAACCAAAACAGGTTCGTTGTTTAGAGATTGCTTGATGAAATTAATCACGGCCCGTCCATAAGAGGACGGGAGCTTAAAATCTAATCTTGGACCATACGTGTTGAACAGTCTGGCAATTCTAACAGGCGTCTTGTAATCTTTCCAATATAGCGAGCAGAGCGTTTCTGCAATTCTTTTCCCTTCGTAGTATGCTGCTCTTGCACCAACTGGATTGACATAACCGAAAAAGTTTTCTGATGTCGGAACCATGTCGGCTGGTGGGTCGCCATACACCTCGCTAGTACTTGCAAAAATAAAACCCTTGACGTTTGTTCTACGTGCAATCTCCAAAATATTTTTTGTCCCTGTTATGCTCGTGTTCAAAGTCTCTATCGGCCTTTCCAAATAAACAAGCGGGGAAGGTATTGCAGCCAGATGTATTATGTAGTCGCAGTCGCCTTTGAATTCGAAGTTTGTTATGTCAGAGTTGACGAATTGCATGTTTTGGTTTCTGTTCTGCAAATTTTTTTCCGAGCCTGTAACTAGGTTGTCGACGCAAATGACTTTTGCGCCGAGGTCTGCCAACAAATCGCAAATCCAACTTCCGATGAATCCAGCGCCGCCGGTAACCAAAAATGTCTTTCCCTGAATTTTTGAATGAAGATCTGAAATGTCCGATTTTATTTTTTCCAGATCCTGTCTAACTATTTCGTCCATCCTTATCATCGTGAACAGGTGGCGGCAAAATGAGATTGTCGTGCGCAAGCTGATTGGCGAGATTGTAAGCTTCCATCGTACTTATGTCAATCCAGTATGGCAGTTTGGTAACAAACCCTGCCAGTTTGCCTTGGGATGCCAGTGTTGGAAACAAAGAATTTTCAACTTTGACCTTCTCGCGTGAAAGTGCTTCCAGCACATCTCCAACTTCCAAAATGTAATAACCTGCGCTGGCAAGTCTTGATGGCGCTTCGGCCAATGAAGGTTTCTCAACGAATTTTTCAATCATGGTGAAATTTTTTATTTGGTTTACTTTTGCTATGCCGAATCTGTGCAATTCTTGCTCCGGAGCCTCGAACAAGACGACTGACGCAGAAGTTCCAAGCTCTTTTCTGCAACTTCTGTGATAATCGACAAACTGTGACATGTTAAATGAGGTAATGTTGTCCCCGTAGACAACCAGCACTTCGCCACTTCTCATACCAATCTCTTCAAGCACATATCTCAAGTCACCGGCAGTCTCTCTTTGCGGGGTTGGAATTGTTCTTATGTTAAAATTGTAGTTTGCGTTTTTCAGATAAGAATCGATGCAAATTCCGTGAATGTGTGTCAAAACTCTTTCCATTGCGTCGTTGCCAACAGTTCCGGAAACTGCAACAATAATTTCGTCGATGGATTTGTCTACGATGCTGCTGATTACCCAGTCCAACATTGGCCTGCCTTTTACCGGAAGCAGCGGTTTAGGTATGCCGTACGTTAGTGGCCTCAGTCTGGTGCCCCTGCCAGCGGCAAGAATTATCGCTTTCATTCAAACACCAAAATTTCCCTTGTAACCTATTCCTTTGTAAATTAATCCGTGTGACTTTGCCTTCTCGGGATCCAGAACTCTCCTGCCGTCGATAACCGGGCATTTCACAGAATTCAAATCCAAATTTCTGAATTCGTCCCACTCTGTTACGATCATGCACAAATCCGCACCGCGGACACACTCTTCTTTGGAATTGCAGTATTCAATTTTGTCTCCGAAAATTTCCTTCGCGTTCTCCATTGCTCTTGGGTCGTGAGCCCTCACGTTTGCGCCTGCGTGCAGCAGGCTGTTGATTATTGGCGTTGCTCGCGATTCGCGCATATCATCCGTATCATTTTTGAATGCCAGACCTAACACAGCAATTGTTTTGCCATGCAGGTCGCCGGCGGCTTCTTTTGCCAGCTCAACTAGTCTGTGTGGCTGCCGCTCGTTGATTTCCATTATGGTTTGAAGAAAAACTGGGTTTATGCCCACGGCTTTTGCTGCTGAGATCAAAGCGTTGACGTCTTTAGGAAAGCAGCTGCCGCCAAAACCGATGCCGGCGCTCAAAAATCTCTGGCCTATTCTGGTGTCGAGACCTATGGCATGAGCGACTTCTTTGACATCAACGGAATATTTTTCGCAGATGTTTGCAATCTCGTTAATGAATGATATCCTTGCTGCCAGAGCGGAATTTTGCGCGTATTTTATCATCTCCGCGGTTGTCAAATCTGTTGTAACACGGTGGAATTTTTTATCAAAATTTTCGTAAAGGGTTGAGAGTGTTGCAGTAGATTTTTCATCAAGCCCGCCGATGACAATTTTGTCCGGGTTCACAAAATCATAAACTCCTGTGCCTTCGCGCAAAAATTCCGGGTTCATGCCGACTCCAAAATCCTTGCCGGCTTTTTTACCGGAATGCTTTTCGAGAACTGGTATGACAAAGTTTTTTGTGGTTTTGGGCACTACGGTGCTCTTGACTACTATGATTTTGTATTTGCTGCTGTTCTTCAGACGCTCGGCGATTTGGATTGAGCATTCTTCGACCTGAGACAAATCTATAGAGCCGTCATCGTTGGACGGCGTACCGACACAGATGAAAACAACGTCGCTGTCGTCAATTTCTTTGTAGTCTGTGGTTGCGTGTAGCCTGCCAGCGGATATATTTCTTTTCAATACTTCGTCCAGACCGGGCTCGTAGATTGGCGAGGCTCCTTGGTTAATCACATCGATTTTGTCTTTGCTCCTGCCGATTAAAACAACATTGTGCCCGAAATCCGCTAGGCAGGCAGCGGTAAGGCCTACGTAACCTGTACCAATCACAGAAACTTTCATCTTAATCTTTTAGTTAGTTGCGGAGTTATTTTTAAAAGTGTTGTGGATTAATAATACTTTACACGAATAGTTTTGGTGGGATTAATGGCGAACTTTAGAGTTTATTTGCTTCTAGTGCTTGTTGTGCTGGCCGCGTATTTGGTTTTTTCGCCTTATGTTTTTAGAACAAGCGGCGTTGTTGTTTCGTCCTTGGATCCTGCCAACAAGTGTTCAAGTGTGAGCTTGGGCGCTGCGGTTAATCAGGTTGCGGGCTCAATAATTGGTGATTCGCAGGATTTTGAAGAAAAAACGCTGTATGTTGCTGCCGGCACGTATGTGCCAATGGTTGTGAATGGCGGCCCTGCTGGCTGCGTGGCGATTAGAGACGGTTATCTCGGGGTGGAAGTGTCCGACGTTTCCGGCTCTCAACTAAAACTGAGTGGTGAATTGGGAGAAAGTTTTGCAACCAAGCTCAAAGCCGAAGATGCCAGTGAACTTGGAGAAATTTTAGAGACAATGAGAAGCAGAATTGAAGGTCTGAAGCTTGTCGGGTACGACGTAAGTTTGGAGCAAGATTTAATTAAAATAATGAGTTTGGAAAAGGACATTTCAGCGCTGACAAAACCGTGCAAATTTTCAATTGAAGTGGTACGCAAATTTGGCCAGACGCAAAACGAAAGCTTTGTGGAACTGAATGGGAAAAGATACGAAGTTGAGTTCAGCGGTGTGCAGTTTAAGTTGAACGGCAGCTGGTACCAGCTGGATGAAAGTTTTTATTTGGATAACGTAGAAACCAAATTGCAGCATGAATCGAACACGACCATAACAACAAAACAGATTTTTGCAAACAACAGCGACGTAGAAGTCATTGGATTGCAGTCTGTGAATTACGTTCCGCAAGCCAGTTCGTTCAGGTTGGAGCTTCCTCTTTCAGTTTCACCTACCGCATCTGACAGATTCAGTACAATTACGAAAGGTGTAAAGTCGTTTTTTGTGAGCGGTATTAGCGTCTTGGACGCGGGTTTTGTTTTCAAACTTGACGAACGGATAATCAACGAGGTGCCAGTTCTAAGCGAAATTGCAAGGCAGAATATTGCCAGACTTGCGGTTGTAAGCTTCGACAACAATTTGAAAAACTTAGAAAATGTAGGGGCAGAGCTTCATCTCTGCCTGAATTCAGACCCGTTGGACACGAATTTTGAAAAAGTTTCGGTAGAAAGTTTGGAGCCGAGCGGGAGGTTTTTTGCTGAAATTTCAGTAGCGACTTTTCTTATTTCGGCTCTTGCAGCAAGTTTTGTTTTAGTCCAGACGAGATACAAAGTGTACAGGTACTGGTATGTTTTGGCTGGGTTGGTCTTGGCAGAACTGTTCATAGTTTTTGGTCTCATCTCTGTTGTACAGAAGTTCACTTTTTTCTTGATTGATTTGGCGACTGTTAACGGCTTTTCTGTTTTTGGTGCGATAAGCATTGGGCAGATGTTGTTCGGCATGGAATACATACTGCAGAAGAAGGACCTGAGCCTTTCTTACAGAATCAAAAAGTTCGGTCGGATAAATTGGATGATTAACCTGGTAGTTTTTGCGGCATCGGTTGCGTTGTTAATCTTTGCCAGGGGATTCGGTTTCGTACTGATGTTTGGTGTCATTACCGGGCTCTTGATTACGAAACCGATTCTGTTCAACACGCTAACGAAGATGCAGCTGTGAGATTTTGTTAAATATTTTGAAAGAAATTTTTTCTGAGAGGATTTTCGGAAAAATGAAGCCGAGCAGAGAGCCGAATAAGACATCCGAAGGGTAGTGAACTCCTATGTACATTGATCCTACAGGAATGAAAACTATGTAGGCCGCCGCCAGATATTTTGCATAGTTCGGCCAGCTTTCGGGCAGAAAATTCAGCAGCAGAAAGGCGACGAAACTGTGACCAGACGGAAAACTGTGCGGGTCGTAAGGTTTCGTGATAACGGCGTCCACGCTCGCGTCCGTGTACGGCCTGGGTCTGGCAACGATGTATTTCAGCACCGTGACAAACGCGTAGCCGATTATAGAAGCCAGAATTATGTGTGCGAATTTGGGTGTGTAGTTTTTTCTAAAGTTGTTGTAGACGAGGTAAATCAGAAAAACGTAAACTGCGAATATCGCAGTCACGACAAAAATGTCTACGTTTATTGATGATGGGTGGTTGAATATTTTCAAAATTTGTAAATCTAAATCTGCAAAACTCACATTATCACTGTTGACCTGTTTTGTCCGGAGAAAAACATAAGTTCGCCGCCGCACCTGCATTTTCCGACGAGCGGCGGGCGCCTGAAATTCGTATTGCACTTGCCGCAGACAAAACCATCAAAGTCCGTCAGCACGTGACTCTTTGAATTTGAGTTTCCGTTTTTAATTGCGTCCGACAAAATCATCTGCCTGCCGACGTTCAATATGTCTGTCTTGCCGATGCCAATCGCTTCGAAAACTCTTTCCAGCGGCGGCAACAGCTGCCCTTCCATGTAATATTTAGAATCGATTTTTAGATTGTTTGCCTTTACATATTCAGGATCCTCTGCCCTGTCAGACATGAGCTGCAAACCCTGAGTTATGACGAACCCTATTCTGTCCCCGATGCCTGGCGAGCCTGCAGGCGCACGCTTGCGCAGTTTTTTCAGAAGCTCGATGTGTGGCTGGATTCCCTTGTATTCCTTCAGTGGTTTGGAAATGCTTTTTGTTATCACGAGTTTTTCGACAGGTATTTTGTTTTTTTCCAAATCGACGAGTACTGTCTTTACGTATCTGACTGCTTTTTTGGGATCCCCCTCTTTCAGCATTATTTCCAAAACTCCGAAGAGCGTTTCGCTCGTGAGGTCGCACCAGTCCCTCCTGATGGTCTCGATTCCCTTCATTAAAATTTTTTCCCTCGATGAGCCGTTTATTTTTTCCAATGACAGGCCCGCATATCTCTTTTTAGAGAGAATCAGAAGCGTTCTAAAAACATTTTCAATCTTCATCTGCACAATTCCACGCAACTCTTCGTTTATTTTTGATTCGATTATTGCGCCTGTTGAAAACGCCTCGTCCGGATTTTTTGTGCTAGTCTTGACCATTATAGAATCTGTGTCCCCGTAAATCACTTCGAAATTTTTGTCGGCTTCAACTATTTCTTTGGTTTTTTGTATGAGGAACCTGCCGCAACCGGTGATCGCATTGGCAATGTCCAATAAATATAGCCTCGCCCTCACGTAGCCGGTGTATCCGTAGAACGAGTTCGCCATGATCTTTAACGCGTATTGTTTTGCATCCAGAAGTCGCCTCGCAAAATCGTCCGAAGAGTTTTTCATCTGGTTTCGTACCAAATCTCTTTCCTCAATAAGATGCTCAACTATTTTCGGGATTATGCCGACGCGAATTTTTTTGGAAACGAATTTCGCGCCGTTCGGAGTTTCCATGTGTTCGATCTGCTTCTCCTTGAGCAGCAGAGTAGTCGGACAAATATTGTACGAAATAAAAATCGATGGGTACATTGCTTTGAAGTCCATATAGACTGTGCAGTTTGTGTGCAGGCCGATTTTGGGCTCTAGGACAAGAGCTCCCTTGAGACCTTCCGCTTCTCTTTTTATTTTCCTGTTCAGAATTTCTGGCGAAGACGGTCTGAGTGGTAGGACGTATCCTTCCTTGTTGAATTCTTTCAACAACAGGTTTTCAACTCTGTTGGCCTCGCCGCCATCTAAAACATCTTGGAGCAGCAGTCCTGAAATTTTTGAAAGCTCGAAAAACTTGTCTAGCATGTTCTTTTCCATCAGTAGTTTTAATGCAAGCTGCGAGTCTTTTCTTGCGTATTCTATTAATTTCGAAAACTGCTCGCTGTCGCCAATCCAGAATTTTGAGATTTCGCTGTGCACGACATCGACTTTTTCTTCGCCCAGCAGTTCTTTAGAAACATCTCCCAATCCGTATCTTTTCAGTCGCAGGAATCCTTTGCTAACGGATTCTCTGATTAGATCGTAAACGTCTGCGACAATTCTGCCTGTTATAACATTTTTGTAATAGTTGCCAAATTTTTTGGACATCGCTGGTTTCTGGTTGCATCTGCCGATTGTCCTTGGAACTTTTGCAATTGCGAGTCTTTCGAGTATGTAAGGCATGTCGAAGCCGTTGATGTTGTAACCTGTGATGATGTCTGGGTCGAATCTTTCCATGGTGTCTGCAAATTCTTGCAGCATCTCTGCCTCGTCCTTGAAGGAAATCACGTTGTTGTTTGCGGTTTTGACTTTCTTTGCTATCAAGACCAGATTTTCCTTTCCCTCGAACGGTTCAGAAAATGCCATGCTGATCATCGATATCTGATTTTTTTTGTAATCTATGAGAACTTCCTTGTCTGTTGCAATTTCGATATCTATCGCGACATACTTTAGATTCGAATTTTGTTTTTCGATTTTCTGCAGATTCTTGACCCGTATCACCTTGTCTGCTTTGACAGTTGTTGTTTTCAGGGCTTCTCCAGAGGCGCGGTACCATCTCATTCCGGCCAAATCTTTGTCAATCATGAACCTGTATTTGAAAAGTATGTCGGCCTCGAAAATTTCTTGGACAAAATCTTGTTTGAGCAGCTCGTCCCTGACAGTTGGCACTTGCGAAGGGTCGCGTAATTTTACAAGCATCAACTGTGTTTTTTCGTCGCTGAAACCTATTGGAAGGAATCTGCTTACCATTGAGATGTCTAAAACCAGATTGTTGAATTTGGATTTCAGGAAATTTACAACACTTGATTCGGATTGTTTTCTTGGCAGGATGTAAAAATACGGGTAGTAGTTTTCGAAAAACACGCATGTTGTCTGGCCGCTTTCTGTTTTGCCGAAAACTCTCACAACAGGCAGGTTGTCGACAATGACGTAATCGCAATCCAGTAGCTGAAATTCTAGTTCCATAAATATCTTATGTTAAATCAATTTTTAAGTTTTCTCTGGTTCTTAAGTTTATTTTCCAGAATATAGGATTCTCGCTTAGGCTGCCTGTGGACAAAACTGTTACGCCTTTGTAATTGACAAGACCTGGTTTATGGAAGTGCCCGATTGCAAATATGTCCGGAATTGTGTCGAGAAAATACGGGTCTTCGTCGTATATTTTCTTGTCTGGTTCAAACCTCGGGTTTAGGTGACGTTTTCTCACCAGACCGAGCAGGGTTTCTGCAGGAAGTTTGCCCGAATCATTGATATATTTTTCAAACAGGTTGCCGTGTGACACGAAAATTTTCACAGGACCGATGCCGACTACGCACGGATCACCAATTTTTAGTGTGTTGCTTCCGATTTCAAAATCGGCATCTTCCGAAGAAACCATTATTACTTTGGATGCGTCCTTTGGTAGGTCGGAGATTACTTTTGATATTTGTTCCTTGTTGAGCGAAATCCCTCCTAAAACAAAAATTATTTTTGTGCCGCTGTCGGAATGGACTTCCTTCAACATTAGTTTGTATCTTTCTTCATCGAAATTTTCAGCGTCAATGTGCAGGTCGGGGAAAAAGTAGCATGTTATGTTTTCGTTTGTGCGGGCGGTGTCCTTTTTTACAGGCACGTCTGGGTAGACTATGTTTTTGACTGAATTCGCACCGTTGTCGTTTTCGCAGACAAACCCCAAAACATCATCCGTGTTCGCCTCGTCAAACCTCCTGTCGCCGTCAGAAAAAATCAGTGTCGTCTCTCCGGTGAAGTCTTCGACTAGGATGGAATTGTCGCTTTCGCTCTTTTCTCTAACCAGACCTACAACAGAGAATTTCTTTGTCTTGTCTGTCACTTTGTTTATTGAAATGAGATTAACCATCTCGAGCCTGTTCGAGAACAGCTCAATGAATTTTTGATATCGGTTGAAAAAAAATTGCGTTACTTCTTGGACAGATTTTGGTTTTCTGCCTTCGGTAAATTTTTTGATGACGGAGACTCCGGCCTTTGTCTCTGCGCTTTGGACAATGTCTAGATTAACAATGAACGGTTTTTGTTCCATGGATTCTAATCGTGTAAGGAGATTGTTTATCGTGTCTGGGTTGGAACTCAAGTAATCCAACGCCTTTTTGTCCAACTGGAATCCTTTGTTGATGAAAATTTTTATGATTTCCAAACTCTCCATAGAAACATAAACATATTGTATTGAAAAGATTTAATCGTTCCGCGGCGCGAGACAAAAATTTGCTCTTTATTTGAGTTTGTACACTTCCATCTTGCCCGAATGAATCTCTTCAATTTTCTGTGAATCGCGAAGTGTCCTGAGATATTTTTTGATTGTGTTCCAGCTCACTTTCCGGCCGATTTTTTCAGAGACTTTGCGCCTTATGTCCTCTACGTTGGTGGGTATGTTCTGATCAAGAACCGAGATTATTGCTATCTCGAAAAGCTGTTGATAACCGCGCCTTGGCATAAGTTATTTTATTAAAATTTCATACTTATATTAGTTGTTCTGAAAGTTTTTTCCACAACTTATGAGATTTCACACAAAATATGAAACTTCAACAAAACTATGAAAAACAAAACATCCTATGAGAAGGCTCTGAGCGCTGCCACCTTACACTCGTTTGTCTATCTGACCGTGTTTCCCAGCTGAAAAACATGTTGTTGTGTTGTTATTGTTATTAAGATATAGAATAGAATAAGAAAGATCATAGAATATATATAGAAGACTTATAAAAACCGTTGTAAAAAGAAACGAAATCTAAAGGTCAGAAAAATTCAAACTACGATTTTAACGCACACACAGTTGTCCAACTGTACGCATCCTCATAGGAAAATTCTTTTCAGCTGTTCTACTTTGGTTTGGATTTTTTGTATTGCATCCACGTGTTTGAGCGGCATGTAGATTCTCGGATACGTGTTGACCTTTTCTATAAAACCAATACGCACAAGAAACTCAAGTTTTTTCCTCAGCCCCTCTGTTCCGATCTGCAGCCCCTCACCCTTAAGTATAAAATGAAGCTGCTGAACGTGGAAACAGTTGACGTCGCTGTTCAGCGCGCCGACACCAGAGCCGTAAAATTTCTGTATTATCCTAACGGTTATTATGTCGAAGTTCGAAAAGAAGGAAAAGTCCTCTTTTGTCAGCTCTCCGAGCTGCGCGGCATCAGTTGCTTCTAAAAAATTTGTTTCTGTGTTCATCGAATTGGTTCTCCGTGCGAAATTTTCGTGTTTTCCTGGTGTGGGTAGAATACAATTGGGCGTACGGCAATAAAAATGAATTTGTATACTGCAATATTCATATCAAATCAATTAATTTTGCGTCGACCAGCCCGTTTTTTATCTCGATGAGTCCGTAGTGACCCTCTGGGAACCTGCCGGTGTTAACAATTTTTGTGCCTTTTATCTCGTCTACACCGCGCGCCTCATGAATGTGGGAACAGATTGCAGCCTGCGGCCCGGACTCTTCTATAAATTTCCTTACCGCTTCGGATCCGACATGCGCTCCACTTGATATGGTGTCAAGTTTTGTCTTGACCGGCGGGGCATGTGTAACCTGGACTTTGTACTCTGCACTCTTGATGTCGTTGTACGCCTTCCTCAACCCGTTGGAAATTTCTTCCTCGCTTGGCTCAAGCGGCAAACCAAAAGGCGTTTTCGCGCCGCCGAAACCATAAAAACCAACGTCGCCAATCTTCCTCCCCTTTCCGTGGATGCTCATGTTTTCTTTCTCGAAAAAACTTATCAGATCTTTGTCCCAACTTCCAGGCACGACCAGCACAGGCCTGCCTGGTCCCTTCAGCTCCTCAACAATCAGTTTCGATATGCCGACATTTGTGAACCCCCTAGGCAGGGCACCGTCAGTAAAATCCCCGGCGCATACTAAAACATCAAAGTCGAACTGTGACACAGAGTCCAAAAACTTCAGGAGATTTTCGACGTCATTGTGTATGCAGCCAACCGCAACTATTTTCATTTTTGCACCATATTTATTATATCTTCTAATTTTAGTCCGTCTTTGCTAATATCTTTGGTTTTCAAATCGACTATGTTTAGAAACAACCACTCGCCCCTTTTTCTCCACGCCAGAAAGCCATTCGCGCCAGCCCTCGAACACCAATCGGAAATTTCTACAAACTCTTCGGGTTTCAGTACAGGTTTTCTCTTCCATGTTTTACATTCAAACGCAAAAACAGTCCCACCTTTGACGCCAATGACATCCGGTATGGAAATTCTCCCGCCACTTTTCGCAGAGCGCGCAACAGCAAACGCGTGACCCTTTAATATTTTTGCAAGTTCTCGTTCGGCATTCGCCCCCTTTCTGTATCTGTTTTTCGCCTGCATGCAAGAACCACAATTAATATTATTCAAATTACGATTAATTATTGTAGGTGATAATTTGCCAATTAAAGTTAGAGACATAATGTCGTCACCAGTTTACTCCATTGACGTTAATAAAAACGCCAGAGAGGCGGGTGAACTGTTTCGAAAAGTCAGGCGTGGTTTCCTGATTGTCACAAAAAACAAAAAACCAATCGGAACATTGTCTGAAAGCGATGTGATACAGAAAATTGTTGCTGAAAATAAAACAGCCAGCAAAATAAAAATAAAAAATATAATGAGTTCACCAATCGTTGGAGTAAGGCCGGAAGACGAGTTAATCGATGTGGTCCGCAAAATGAAACTCAACAACATTCATAGATTGCCAGTCGTGGACAAAGACAAGTTGGTTGGGGTCGTCTCGCTAACCGACGTGGCACGAACGTCACCAGAAATGCTGGATTTGCTGGAATACAGGCTTAAGATGAAAGAAGAGCCATTCGTGCTGCGCGAGGAAATCACATCCGGCATATGCGATTCCTGCGAAAATTATTTTACAACCCTGCAAAACAAAAACGATCAATGGCTGTGCGAAAGCTGTAGAGACGAGTCGGAAGCGGAAGAATGAGTGTAAACCTCGACGCTGTAGGAATAAATAGGAACGAGAATATTTTGCGACTGGCTAATGTTAATCCTGTTTATGCAACAGAGAGTGAAAAAATTTCCGCAGTAGTGGACAAAATGCTTGGAAAAAAACACAGGCGCATTCCGGTCGTCAGCAACAGGGAAGAAGTCGTCGGCATCGTTACCTCTATGGACATTCTCGACTCATTTCTGCGAAAAGTCAACTTCAATGACAAAATTTCTGAGATAATGGTTCGTGATGTGATCTCGGCAAACAGTGACGATACAATAAATTCTGTGCTGCAGCGAATGAAAATATCCAGACGCGGTGGACTCCCGGTTCTGAATTTCAAACGGCTTGTCGCCATGATAAGCGAAAGAGACTTTGTTAAAAATTTTTCCCAAACCGAGTTCAACAAAACAGTTTCTGAAATTATGACAAAAAAACCATTTTTCATAAAGGAAAAAATGTCAATATTGGATTGCCTGAAAAGTATGGTCAACGTCCACTACAGACGCCTGCCCGTGGTCGAGAACAAAAAATTAGTCGGCATCGTCACGTCCGCAGACATGCTTAGTTTCGTAGCCGGCAACAATTTTTCCAATACAGGACTGGACAAGGAAGCCACCACAATTGCAACCAGAAAACCGGTCAAAGTAGAAAAACACGTAGACGTTTCCGAAGCGGTCAAGATAATGGTTTCGCGTGATGTCGGCGGGTTGGTCGTCGTCGACGACAACGACAATCTTGAAGGAGTAATTACGGAAAGAGATGTCTTGGAAGAAATCGTATAAACTAACAATTATGAATTTTTCTTCAAAAAATTTAATGCTTAACAAAGAAATAGAAGAGGCGGAAAATTCCGTTTTTGTGGTAGAGGGCATACGTGACAAAAGGGTTCTGGCAGAGATCGGTTTTAAAAACATCCTCGACATATCCGGCAAACCACTTTACGATGTCGTACAAAACATTTCGGAGCATTTTAATTCCGTAACTATACTTTCGGATTTTGACGAAGAAGGCGAGCTAATCTGTGATTATCTCCGAAGGAATTTGCAGGCCAAAGGCATTTATGTAAATTCAAGATTACGTCAAAAAATCCACTTGGTGTTCGGCGTTCAAAGGATTGAAGAATTGAGTTCCTTCACAAAGCTCAAAACAATGTACGAGTCAGGCACAGAACAGTCTATCGACAAGTTTTTCAACCGAAAAAAATTCGCCGATAGGAGAGTAGCAACTTAATCGAGATAGGAATCGTGCACTGCAATGTAAGTCGGCCCCGCACGCGACAACCTGCTTTCTACAACGCAGATTTTATCCACGACAAATTTCATTTCTACACCAGAAAGTTTTGCAAGGCCGTCCTTATCAACTACTTTTCTAACTCTGCACAAAGTCAGATGAGGCGGTTTTACATCGCCACCGATTTCTGTTTTTACCTCCCTGCTGATTCCTTTTAATTCGTTGCTTTCTACATCCAGTGCAACCACGCGCAAAAAATCCAAACTCGGTATAAATTTTACCTCCCCGGTTTTCACCTCGAATTTTTTATGCCCTCGGCAGATGCCATCCAAACTGTTGTTAATGTTTTCCGTTTGAGTTTCGTCTACCTCTCCTAGGAAGGAGAGGCTTATGTGCAAATTTCCACCCTCGACAAATTTAGCATCAACAAACTTTTTGACTCTCTCCTGAAGCACAATTACACTATCTTTTAAACCTTCCGGCAACATCATCCCGATAAAGAGCCTCGGCATAACCTTATGTTAACTTAAAAAAGATTAAAAACAAATATAGTAAACAGGATAAGGTGATTTTTAATGGCTGAACAGAGAGTACGAGCAGGAGACATTGTCGGCAAGACAATAATCAGCGAAGAAACAGGAAGGAAGTTCGGAGTCGTAAGCAACATAGATTTCGTAACAGAAAGCGGCGAGTTGCTTAACTTGATTGTCGAGCAATCGACGAAGCATTTGTCTGACCTTAATCTAAAATCAGACGAAAAAGGGCGACTGCTGATTCCATTTTCTTCTGTAAAATCTGTTGGAGATTTTGTAATCGTTAGCGAGAACGAACTGCTCTAAAGTGATGTGTTTTACACAACCCAAAATATTTCTACTTCATCAGTTCTCCAATTTTGCTTTACACCAGAGTTTTCTATTTTTGTTTGTCGGCCGGAATTGTAAGCTAAAATTCCGTTCCATGCAATCATTGCCCCGTTGTCAGACGCGTACTGCATAGGAACGTAAAACAATTTCGCACCACGATCACCACACATTATTTTCAGCATTTCTTGCAGTCTTTTATTTGCAGCCACACCACCAACCAACAGAACCTCTTTTTTACCAATGTGGGCCAGAGCGCGCTCTGTGACTTCAGTCAGCATAGCAAAGCAAACTTCCTGCATGCTGTATGCAACATCTTCTTTACTCACACCGTCACGTAGTTTCTGTTTTGCAGCTGTGAGTATTCCGCTGAAAGACAGGTCCGTTCCCTTGACAACGTAAGGCAGATCTACGTACTTCCCAAACTTTGCAAATTTTTCTATTTCAGGACCTCCAGGCATCGGCAGATTCATGTCGCGTGCAATCACATCCAGAGCATTTCCAACCGGTATGTCCTCGGTCTCTCCAAAAATTCTATACCTACCTTCGGCTAAAGCAATGACCTGAGTGTTGCCACCAGACAAGTAAAGAACGACAGGATCCCTCGCTCCAGTCGTCAATTTTCCAATTTCTATGTGTGCGACCGCGTGGTTCACGCCGACCAAAGGTTTATTGTATTTCTCAGCCAGAAATCTTGCTGCTGCAGCTCCTGCACGGAGGGCATTAGGTATGCCCATGCCCTGCGAAAAAGAAAAAACATCAACGCCAGTAATTTTTAATTTCGCATCTTCAAGAGCAGATTTAATCAACTTGTCTGCTACAGCTACATGATGTTCAAACAATTCTTTTGGAACGAAACCAGAACCGAGTTTAGTTTTTACCATTTCCCTTTTCTCAGCAAGAATTTTCCCTTTGTCATCAACAATCCCAACTCCTAACGTGTGGGCAGTCGATTCTATACCAAGACAAATTAATTCTCCCACTAAAGCCACGTTTCTATATTTAAACTTTGACTGAATATTTATAGATGTTATGAAAGTTTCTGATATTCTAGATAAAATCGATCCTGAGATTGCAGCATTGATTAGAGCAGAGTTAGAGAGGCAAAAATTCGAACTCGAAATGATCCCTTCTGAAAACCATGTGAGCATCGCTGTCCTGCAAGCCATGGGTTCTGTATTCACAAACAAGTATTCAGAAGGGTACCCTTTCAAAAGATATTACGCAGGAAATAGAATTGTTGATCAACTCGAGAGTTTAGCGATCGGACGCGCCAAAAAACTTTTTGGAGTACCACATGTAAATGTCCAACCTTATTCTGGGAGCCCAGCAAATTTTGCAGTCTACGTAGCAACTTGTAAGGTCGGCGATACTGTAATGGGACAGAGTCTACCACATGGTGGGCATTTAACACATGGTTGGAATGCAAGTGTTACGGGCCAGTTCTTCAAAAGTGTACAGTATCGTGTTAAACCAGATGGTTATATCGACTTGGAAGAAGTTAGGAAACTGGCTTTAGAAAATAAACCGAAACTAATGTGGGTGGGCGCAACAGCATACGTAAGAGAATTTCCGTTCGAAGAACTGAGTAAGATTGCTGATGAAGTTGGAGCTTACTTAGCAGCCGATATCGCACACATTGCTGGACTGGTTGTTGCTGGTGTCCACAAAAGTCCTGTTCAATACGCTCACATCGTTACTACAACCACTCACAAAACTTTACGCGGTCCGCGGGGCGCGATGATTATGGTTACAGAAAGAGGTTTGAAAAAGGATCCTGAACTGGCTGGAAAAATCGATCGTGCGATATTTCCAGGACTACAAGGTGGCCCACACGATCACACTACCGCAGGAATTGCTGTCGCATTAGGCGAAGCATCAAAACCAGAGTTCAAACAGTATTCCGAGCAAATAGTAAAGAATGCTAAAAACCTAGCTCAAACACTGATCGATAAAGGATTGAAGCTTGTTTCAAACGGAACAGATAATCACATGATGCTAATTGATCTAACACCATTTGGTAAAGGTAAAGGAATTTTTGTACATGAAGCATTAGAGTCTGCAGGAATAATTGTAAACAAGAATACCATTCCTGACGATCCATCTTCGCCTTTCTATCCATCTGGTGTTCGATTAGGTACACCAGCACTAACTACACGAAACATGAAAGAATCAGAAATGGAAAAAATCGGAAACTGGATTGTAGAAATTGTGAACGAAGTTGCAAATTATCAATTGTCTGAGGACAAAACACAAAGACAAACAGATTTACAAAACTTCCGCGATGACATTTCCAAGAATGAAAAAATCAAACAAGTTCGTGAACAAGTCTTGGATTTGTGCAAACAATTCCCACTTTACCAAGAGTTAGAATAAATGATTACATGGTAAATTTTGTTATATTCATATTGATTTTCGCAAGTCTAAATGTAGCACTAAGTTTTTTCAGAAAAAAATTCATCCCAGGCATTTACGGGGCGGATTTTCTGTTTTTTGCTCCTTGGATGGCAGCTTACAAATACGGTTTAGCAGAAGGGATGATTGCAGCCACCGTAATTTTAGCAGTTCACATCGCGACAAGCATTAACATTGCGCATTACATTTTGTTCGCGACACCGGCAGTTTTGCTGGCAGTCTACCTCGGTAATCTATTGCAGCTTGCCGGCTTCTGGCCAGCTTTAGTTCTATACCATCTGCTCTCTGCAATAATGGTTTTTATTTCGCGAGGTTTTGGCGGCAAATTTTTGATTTTTATTTTGTTCAGCTTTGCATTCAACGTAGCAGTTTTTTATTTGTATACACTGCTCGCATAAAGGAGAAATAATTAAACAAACTATAGAGAAATGGTAAAATAATGAAAGAATATTTAGACATTGTCGATAAAATTTTGAAAAACGGGACTTTGAAAAAAAACAGAACTGGTATTGACACTATTGCTATCGCCGGTGTGATTTTTGAGCACAATATGGAAAGTGGCTTTCCTTTGCTTACAACAAAAAAAGTGCCGTTTAGATTGGTTGCATCTGAACTTGAATTTTTTATTAAAGGCATGACCGATAAACAATGGCTTATCGACAACAATAATCATATTTGGGATGAATGGGCCAGTCAAGATATTGTTAATTATGGGCATGATTCTGAAACAAAAAAGAAAATGATGGAAGCGCGTGACCTCGGCCCCATATATGGTTGGCAGTGGAGAAATTTTGGAGCGAAATATATTTCTTATGATAAACCTCCGATCGGGGACGGCATTGACCAACTAGCGAATGTTGTTAGAAAATTGAAGGAAGATCCTTACGATAGAAGGATGATTGTCACATCTTGGAATCCTGTGGATGTTCAGAGAATGGCTCTGCCACCCTGTCATTACAGCTTTCAAGTCACTGTCATAGGTGACAAATTAAACCTGATGTGGAATCAGAGATCTATCGATGTAGCTCTAGGTCTGCCATTTAACATTGCTAGCTACGGGTTGTTGTTGCATTTGCTTGCAAAGGAAGCAAATCTTAAAGAAGGAAAATTAACTGGTTTTTTGGGAGACACACATGTTTATGTTACTCATGTTGAAGGACTAAAAGAGCAGTTAGAAAGGAAACCACTCCCATTACCAACAATTAAAACAGAAAATTTTAAATCGATCTTTGAATGGAGATATCAAGATACAAAAGCAGAAAATTATAATTCGCACCCCCCAATAAAATTCGAGTTAGCAGTATGAGTAAAATTATAATTATTGCAGCAGTTTCCGAAAATAATGTGATAGGGAAAGATGGAAAAATCCCTTGGCACATCAAAGAAGACCTCCAACATTTTAAAATTTTAACGCTGAACCACCCTGTGATTATGGGCAGGAAAACATACGAATCGCTACCTGTAAAACCCCTGAAGGATCGGGTAAACATAGTACTTACAAAACAAAAAGAATTTAGTCCGCCAGATGTAGTTGTAAAAAACTCATTGGAAGAAGCTATCGAATATTGCAAAAATTATGACAAGGTCTTCATTATCGGCGGACAATCTTTATTCGATGAGGGCTTAAAAATTGCTGACACCTTAGAACTAACAAGAATACATGGAAATTATGAAGGAGATACCTTTTTCCCAAAAATAAATTTTAACGAATGGATTCTAAAAAACAGAGAGGAAGGAGAAGGTTATTCTTTTCTCACTTATGTAAGAAACAAAAGAAATATGGTTCATGATGAAAGTAGATGAGCTGACGAAATACGGTATTCCCCAAGAATACGTACAAAAATTCAAAGAAGAGAAAATTTTTGAACTGTATCCACCACAAGCAGACATCATACGTAAAGGGTTGTTCAAAGACAGGAATCTTGTTGTGTCACTGCCGACAGCAGGCGGCAAGACATTAATCGCAACTCTCGCAATCATTCACAAGTTGGCGGAAACCAGATGCAAAATTGTTTACATCGCCCCGCTCGTCGCGCTCACTTATGAAAAATATAATTACTTCAAAAATCTTTTCGAAGGCAAGTACAAGGTTGCGATTTCCGTCGGTGATTTTGATTCTTCTGACCCTTGGTTGGCGGATTACGACATAATATGCTGTACCACTGAGAAGCTTGACTCTCTCCTTCGGCACAATATACAGTGGGTCAACAAAATCGGTTTGATAATTACAGATGAAATTCATTTGTTGAACGATTCTTCGCGCGGAGCAACTTTGGAAATACTTCTCACAAAGCTGAAAGAAATTGCCCCGCGTGCGCAGATATTCGCCTTGTCAGCAACGGTAAAAAATTCTGTTGAGCTTACCAAGTGGTTGAACGCCACATTGATTGAGAGCGATTTTCGTCCTGTCAAATTGTACGAAGGCGTGTCGTTCGATTCTCAAATTCAGTTTTACGGCAAGAAAGGGTACAAACTTTCTGAGATTGAAACTGAAGAGGCCATAGCCGAAAACACCCTGCTGCTGAAAAAACAATGCCTTTTCTTTGTCGCGACGAGAAAAACAGCAGAGAAGCTCGCCTCGACACTCACCAGCGCAACAAAACCATTTCTTACCAAACTTGAGTCGGAGCAGCTGGAAAAAATAGCAAATGAAATTCTGAACGTTCTAGAAAGTCCTACAGACCAATGCGAAAGAATTGCTGCGACAGTTAGACGCGGTGTTGCATTTCATCATGCAGGACTGCTGGGCAAACAAAAGAGGCTCATAGAAGAAAATTTCAGAAACGGGTTGATTAAAGTTATTACTGCAACTCCTACTCTTGCACTTGGAGTAAATCTTCCGGCATTCAGGGTGATAATTCGTGATGCAAAACGCTACTACGATTCTGTCGGCTCGAACTACATTCCTGTTCTGGAGTACAAACAGATGGTCGGCCGCGCTGGCAGGCCGCAGTACGACGAATTTGGAGAAGCAATTTTAGTTGCGAAGAACGATGACGACGCAAGTGATTTGTCGGACCGTTATATAAACGGTGAAGTGGAAGACATCACATCAAAGCTTGCAATCGAACCTGTCCTGCGCATGCACACAATGGCGTTGATAGCCAGCGAGTTTGTAAAATCTCAGGAATCGTTGAAAGAGTTTTTTTCAAAAACTTTTTACGCTCTCCAGTACGGCGACATGTCTTTTATCGAAGAAAAAATTTTCGATATTCTAAGCCAGCTGGCAGGGTGGGGTTTTGTTTCTATAGACGACGGCAAGCTCAGACCTACACTAATGGGAAGAAGGGTGTCAGAACTTTATATCGATCCTTTGACAGCGCACAATTTTATTGAATCGTTAAATGTTGCCAGCAAAAAGCAAATTACGGAATTCAGCTTTCTCCAAACAATTTCCAACAGTCTGGAAATGAGGCCACTTCTTTCTGTAAAGTCTGTAGAAATTGCAGACCTCGGCAACATGCTTGTCATAAAAGAGAAAGAATTTTTGCAGAAAATTCCTGAGGAGTGGGACTTGGAATTTGACGAGTTTTTCAAATCAGTTAAAACATCTGTAATGTTTTCCGATTGGATTAATGAAGCAACTGAAAACCAGATACTTACAAAATATCGGGTTGCCCCTGGCGAGCTGAGAAACAGGTTGGAAACATCCAACTGGCTTTTGTACTCTCTTCACGAACTCGCACTTCTTCTCGGCCACAAAGATTTGTTGACAGAGATAGGGAAAGTCCGTGTGCGAATGCAGTACGGCATAAAGGGAGAACTGTTGGCTCTGGTAAAACTGAAAGATGTGGGTAGGGTGCGGGCAAGAAGACTTTACTCCGCAGGGATGACGAGTCTGCAAAAACTCAGAGAAGTTCCTGTAGAAAGCTTGGAACGGTTGGTAGGAGTAAAAACTACCAAGTCAATAAAGGATCAATTGGCTGGAAAGAAGTCAATGAAACAAATAGAAGAACAAACTAAATTAATCTCGTTTGAATGAACGTTTGTTTTCCTTGAACAAAAAGTATCCAGAAACAATTAATGCAACAGCCGAAATCACAACAGGAACAATCACAGGAGCAACCCAAGGGACTGGTATTAAAAACAAAAGATCAATATCCATCACTGATAACGGCCAAGAAACTAGAAAATACAAACTTACGTAATAAAACAGATCCCAAAGAGCAAAACACCAAACGAACGCTGCAAACCTTTCCTTAAGCGTTTTACCATACAACCAGCCAACAGCAATCAACATGATAATTGTTGCAGCTTCTCTAAATTGTTCAATCAGCAAGACAGTATCAGAGATTACTATTTGTGTGTTGGGTTGCGTAGCTGTTACGCCAAGTGCGTCCCTCAAGTAGACTACAACAACAGCTTCAAGGTAACCCATCGATAGTGCAAAAAATGTTATCACTAAAATTTTTACGGCAAAACCTTTCGTAATTCTCATAGAATCTTAATAGTAATTTTATGAGTGAGGATGTAAAAAACCATGGGGTTGCTGGGATTTGAACCCAGGTTCCGCACGCCCGAGGCGCGGGTACTAGACCAAGCTATACTACAACCCCGCGACCACTACTTTATTTCCAAAGTTATTTTTACTTTTGTCTTAGGATTCTTTAATTTCTCAGTCAAATCTTTTTTAAGATCAGCGGCAGACTTATCGGCAAGTATTGCAATAACTCTTCCATCAATAACGTCGTCTTTTCTTACAACAACTGCTTTGTCGTTGTTCAGCTTGAGCGCAGGTGAACTGTAGGCAGTTACAACATCCTCAATACCATCAGCTTCAATTATCATTTCTATTTTTTTACTGCTGTCTTTCAATGAGCGTATAAATTCCGGATTTAATTCAGCAGCAGACTTGTTTGCACCTACAGCGATAATAGAATCCTTATCGGTTTTGATTTCACTACCTCGAATAATTGCGAAACAGTTTTTGTTAGTAGCAATTACTGTTTCGTTACCGTAAGCTGTTATCTCTTCTCTATTCCCGCTTATGCTCATCAAAAGCTTCCAGCCCTTTTCGGTTGGCACGTAAACACCGCCCTCGGAATAATAAATCATTCCTTTTGTTTCTAGCGCATGGAAAGCCGTGTGTATCATTTCTGGACTTATGTACGGCTGTGGTCCAGCAGGTTCTTCTGGTGGAACTTCCTGCATTTTTTTAACTTTGTCTTCAATCATCTAATCACAATTTTCTCGCAAATGTTAACCAGCCAGTGTGCATCAGCCCTATGGTTTTTGGGCGCGTCGTTCTTTCGACTTGCCACTCCCTAACAATATTTTCTACGGTTTTTATTTGGCTAAAACCTTTCCTATTTACATCCTTCAAAACAGATGTCAAATGCTCCACAGTCGGCGAGTAGACCACCAGCCACCCACCAACCCTCAGTGATTTGTGTGCATGCCTTACGACAGCCCTGGCGTTTTGCAAATCTAACGTTATCAAGTCAACATTTCTTTCAGCTATACCTTTGCTGACGTCTTTTTGCTTGACAAAAATATTTTTCAGCCCTGAAGATTTTATATTCTGTTTTGCAGTTTCAAAAAATTCTTTTCTATTTTCGTAAGTTATGATCCTGCCTTTGCTCAAAAAGTTTGCGAGAAAAATTGCAAGATAACCGCTTCCCGTTCCAGCATCGACTACCACGGCATCCGAATTTACACCGGTATAAGCAAGAATTAATGCGGCATCTTTCGGCAAAATAACTTGCGCTGTTCTTTTGATTTTTTTCTCGATTATGTCTGCAATGGTGGGTTTAACAATTAGAAATTCTTTTCCAAGATGAGTTTTTATTTTTTCACCGAATTTTTTCTTGCGCAGATACTTCGCATAGAGTACACCGTCTTTAGTGTGAAAATCTTTATCAAAACTTGTAACGTAACTTTCATTTTTTGAAATCAGGAGTGCCAACCCTCCGCGCTTCATAAGAATTAATTACTTCTTTAATTCTTTAGCTATTTCTTTCAATCTTTGTACGCGGGCTTCTACTGGAGGATGAGTCATGAAGAGGTGCACAAAACCATCGGCTTTGAACGGGTTCACTATGAACAAATGGCTCGTTGCAGAATTTCCATGTATAGGATGCTGTTTTGCAACATTTGAAATTTTCTGTAAAGCAGTGGCAAGACTTAACGGCTTTCCAGAAAGCAGAGCACCAGTTTTATCAGCGGAATATTCCCTTGTACGGCTTATTGCAAGCTGTATCAAAGTTGCTGCGAATGGCGCTAGCAACAGCAACGGCAGAAAGATCATACTTCCACCTTGCCTTCTGCCACCGCCAGTAAACAAACTCCACCACGCAATCTGTGCTATCCATGCAATCGCTCCGGCCACAGTTGCAGCAAGCGTAGAAGTTAGAGTGTCCCTGTTTTTTACATGGGATAATTCGTGAGCAAGCACGCCTTCAATTTCATTCCACTCTAAATGTTTCATTAAACCGTCTGTTACCGCAACTGCGGCATGATTAGGATTTCTACCGGTTGCGAACGCATTCAGCACAGGCAAACTAACTTTGTACAATCTCGGCTTTGGTATGCCAGCTTCCTTCGAAAGTTTTTCCACAATTTCATGCAATTTCGGCTCATCACTTTTTGAAATTTGTTTTGCTCTGTACATTGCAAGTACAATCCTGTCTGAAAACCAGTATGACAAAAAATTAATTACAAGCGCGATTCCTAAGAAAAGCGTCATACCAGCTACGCCCGACCAAAAGAAACCTATTGCAAGCAGTATGCCGGTCAACAACCCCAACAAAGCTGCAGTTCTTATGAAAGACATTCTACCTACCAACTAAATTTAGTACAACGGAGATTAATAAAAAGATTACAGCCAGCGCAATCACGAAGTAAAGTGCCCGTTCGCTTGTAGCACCAATAATCGGTATCGGCCCAATGAAGATTACACCTCCGCCTTCGACTTTCGTTTTACCCTTTGATTGCTGCATAATGCCTGCGAAAATTAAAACCACGCCTATCAAAACCGCCATGATGCCGACAGAAACCAGGTTTACCTCTGCCATTTTGTCACATTTAAAGTTTACTAGTATAAATAAAAATCTATGAAAGCTTACATTGTCACGACTTTTGTCGGAGTTTTCGGGGTAGACGAGGACAATAAAGTTTTGGCGTTCAGGCAGTTGCCCAGAGATCCAGCGAAGGCGGCGGAGAAACTCAAGAAGTCAGAGCTCGAGCTGATTGAAGAAGAGAAGCAGGTAAGGGACGAGCTTGGAAGAAAAAAGTTCAGAACATTCATTTACGGCTACAGAAAGCCAGGAGTAAAGCATGTAGAGCCCAACACCCCGGCTGAAATTTTTGTAAAAGAAAATCTGCGAAAGCTGGCTGTTGATTACAAAATTATTAAAGATCAAGCAGAGTTCAACCAACTGTTTTCAAAAGTCAACATCGAGCTCGCCAAAGTGAAGATCAAGTCGGCAGTCGGCAGAGACAGTCTGATTTCCCAGGTTAACGGAACGATGGAAGAGCTGGACAAATCGATAAATATTTTTGTCGAGCGTTTGCGCGAATGGTACGGTTTGCATTTTCCAGAGATGGAGCGTGCAGTCAGTTCGCATGAAAAATTTGTTAAACTCGTTGAAAAATTCGGTCAAAGGAAAAACGTAGAAGATCCTGAATTGAATTTGATTAAGGAAAAAAGTATTGGAGCAGATTTCGGTGAAGAGGACGTCAAAGCAATGCAGCTACTTGCATCAGAGCTCGTAAAGATGTACGAGCTTCGTGAAATGCTTTCAAAATATTTGGATAATTTGTTGCAAGGCGTTGCACCAAACTTCACTTCTATTGCAGGTTCCTCACTTGCCGCAAAAATGATTGCGCATTCTGGAGGACTCGACAAAATTTCGCGAATGCCCTCTTCAACAATACAGTTGTTAGGTGCAGAGAAAGCCCTGTTCAGATTTTTGCACGGTCAAGGCAAGTCTCCACGATTCGGAATCCTGTACAACCATCCTCTTGTGCAGAACGCCCCAGAAAAACTGAAGGGAAGAATAGCCAGAGTGCTCGCGTCAAAACTTTCCATTGCAGCCAAACTGGACTACTACGGCAAGGAATACAAGGCGGACAAGATGAAAATAGAGCTCCAGGCAAGAGTTAAAGAAATACTAAGTTCTAAGTAATTTTATGCAAATTAAAAAATCCAAGTTTGAAAATGTTTTTCTAATTGGTAGCAAGCTCGCGACAAAAAATCTTGTTTCAGGCGAAAAAGTTTACGGAGAAGATTTACTCAAAGACAACAAAACCGAGTACAGAACATGGGACCACTACAGAAGCAAGCCAGCAGCAGCAATTAAAAAAGGGTTGAAAAATTTCCCGCTGTCCGCCGGAATGAAGATATTGTATTTAGGAATCGCGTCGGGCACGACAGCATCGCATTTTTCCGACATAATCGGCAAAAGCGGAATAATTTACGGGATAGAAATTTCTGAGCGGGTTTTGAGGGAACTGATTCCCGTTGCCGAAAAAAGAGGCAACATAATTCCTATACTCGCCGACACGCGAAAGCCGGAGGAGTACGAAAATCAGATTTTGGAAAAGGTTGATTTGGTTTACGAGGATGTCGCCAGCCCAGACCAGATCGAGATTCTAATCCGCAATTGCGAAAAATTCCTGAAAGCAGGTGGATACGCGATGATTGCAATCAAGTCGCAGAGCATCGACGTAACGAAAGAACCTGCACAGGTCTACAAACAAGCACTAGAAAAACTGGAGAAACATTTTAAAATTCTGGACAAAGTGGAGTTGGACCCCTATGAAAAATTCCATTTGTTCGTAGTTCTTACCTTACGCAGTTGACGCAGCCGAAACTTCCTTTCCTTTCGATCAGGTCTTTCATGCCCACTTTCGACTCGCATGACGGGCAAGTGAAACTGGCGCTGTCGGCGACGTATCTTCTGTCGCTTAATTTCCTGCTGAGGTTCTCTGCGTCCCTCATGCTAGTTTTGCTGCGATTTAGAGTATTCCATTTGTTCATAATTGAGCTATCAATAAGAACATATAAATACATTGTGGATATAAAAATTATACATATGTTCAAAATTAGTAGGAAAAATCGAACACTATCAGACAATCGTAATTTGGAAAGAGACAAAGGCGAACAAATGTTGGAATTCGATGAACTCGATAAAAAAATTGTGCAGATTATTGTCGACGACTCACGCTTATCTTATCGTGAGTTGGCAAGACGACTTGGAGTTTCCGTCAGCACAGCTATAGAAAGGTTGAACAGATTGGAGTCGGAAGGTGTTATAGAGAATTACTCCGCTTTTATCAATCCGATTAAAGTTGGCTATCCGCTGACTGTTGTAATAGAAATTACTGGCACAACTATTAAAACCACTACAATCGACAAGTATCTTTCTACATTACCTAACGTTTGTTCTGTTTATTCTGTAGCTGGCAGAGTCGACATATTTGTAATAGCCAGATTTAGAAATATTGAAGAGCTCAGCAGTTTCGTGCGAGAGTTGCAAAAAAGAAAAGGTATTGCAAGGACAGAAACCTTACTTGTGCTGAATATACAAAAAGAAGATTTTCGACCTACGATTGAATAAAAATTTAAAAAATCCTTTCAAGGAGAGGGCTGGAAAAAGTAGCAGTCGGATAGATCCGAAGGGGCTGCCGCCTCTCCTCAAAAGTAAAAAAATCACTTAAATATTTTCGGCTTGGGTTTCAACGGCCGTAAAAACCCTATCATCTGATTGTCCTTCAGCAAACTGACGCGTAATTTTTCTACCCCACGATCTCTGACTATCGCTATGTCTGCTGCTGTTGTCTCTTGCATAAAATCACTAAACCATTAGTTGTGGAACCCAAGTTTCTGGTGCATCTCCTTTGTAAACCTGTTCAGGTTCTGCTGCTCGTTTAAAAGTTTCACGCTCCTTTCGGGAAAGCTCCCTGAGCACGTCCTGCAGAACATCCTTTTCTCTCCAAAACCGTCGACAAAGCGCATTATGCGGTTGGATTTGCATCGGAAGCATTGCATACTCATAAAACTAATTTACCGCAGAAGGTATACCTGGCTTTTGGGGGAGTTCATTTCGTTTTGAAATTAGCAAACAATAAGGACTCAAAAACTTATAAAGTTATATTTTCTTTTTAAACATACATGTCTCGTGAAAGATTTGAAAAAGAACTTGAAAAAATAAAACAAGAATTTGAAGAGTATGTGAAAGTTTTGGAACGACAAGGAATTAAATCCGATATTTTTTTTAAAAAATTATCATACATTTTTAATTATGCAACCAAACATATCGATATGCGTTTTCCTGAAGCAACATATTTGATTCTATGTTCTATTGTAGAAGGCATTTCAAATCACAAACAAGGTAGTGAGTTCAAACAAATGATTGATTGGTTACTTGATGAAAAATTAGAAACAATCGCAAATAAAAGTAATCAGGAACTACAAACAATTTTGGAAAATCTTAAAGAAGAATATTTAAAAAAATATGGCAGTAGACGAAATTTTGTCACAACTGTTATGGAATCCTTTGAAAAAGATATCTTACCATTCCCAGATTTTGTAATCCACAATTACGCATCTCTCATGCGAAATCAAACTTTAGATGAAGAGAAAATAAGTTTCTTAAAAAATTTATTTGAAGATTATCTACAAAATTTTTACGATCAGTATAGGAGTGGTTTCATACACAAATTAGAACTTATTGACATTGGTTCGAAATTCACAACGTATTTTGGACTTTCTTCTCACACGCCCTTTGGCAGTACAGATTATAAAAAATTAGAATGGAATATTCTAGATTTTATTAAAATTGTTCTAAAAACTATAAAATTCCATTTTCCATTAGGAACAATATAAGAAATGATTTTTTGCATGTCTCATACGGGCAGAAAATTTCATCGACTGGTAAATTATTCTATCTTTTGTAACTTGTACTTGGCCAAAAAAATTACTGTAGCCATAACCAGCAAAATACTGAGAGCTAGTATCGCAGTCCAGTATATAGGAAAAATTATACCGAACGTCATTAAAAACGCCGATTGGAATATAATAAATCCAGAATTATAAGCATATTTTAATCTTCTTCTATAAACAATTGATTTTTTATCGAAAAAATCGACAGCTATTATAGTGGATGTAAAATTAGTTAATACTGATAAAGCCCAAAAAACTGAGACTGTTTGTATTATTACAGATTCAATATTAGTTTGATAAGCTGACGTAAATGTAACAATAAATATAAAAGCTGTAACTGAACTTATTAAGAAAGTTCTTGAATTACCTATTCTAATCTCTTCTTGATCCATGCCCTCAGTCATAATTTTTAGTTATCGTTGTAACTATAAATCTTCTCGTGATAAATTTTTAGAATATGCAAGTTCTGTTAGATTTTTCATGAAACTTTTCATGTATTTTTTTGGAAATCCCCCACCAGCAGCCTGCGGATGCCCTCCGCCGTTGGAATTTGGAATACCCTTTACCAAAGCTACAGCAAGACTAGCCAAATCCACATTCACATTTTTTCCTCTGCGAAAACTGACGTTAACAAAATCTTTTTCCTTCTCCTTCAGCATTATCACTAGAATTTTATCGTCCAAAAATTTTGGCAGGTAGCTTGCTATGGCAGACTTGATATTCATTTTCGATTTTATTTTGTAGACCAAGAAATTTTTAATTTGCTTTTTATTTTTATGGAAGTCGTCGACAATTCTCTTAAATTCCTTTTCTACAAGTTCGAAATAAGTGAACAACTTTTTGCTGTCGCTCGACTTCTTCTCCAGAATTTCTTTGTAGCCGCCCGCGGAGGTGAGGACTTTCATCGCCAGTTCTACTCCAGACAAACCTTTCGCGTCTCTTGCGCTACCGATGATTTTCGCCAGCGTCCCGAGCGTTGAGTTGTCGAAGAGTTCCTCGTCGATAGACCTGCAGTCACCTACCAGTTCCTTGTCTGCAAGTCTTATTTTCGAAAATAAATCTTCGGCATACTTCATTCCCATGTCAGAGAGCGTGCCCACTCCTGCAATCCACAGAATTCCTGTCGGATCCAAAAACTTCTCGTAAATTTTGTAGGCTATGTACGTCGTCGGCAGATAGATTTCCCTGTCGTAAATTCTCGGATTCACATAAACAATCCTTGCATGCCCCCTCGGCTTGTGATGGTCGATTATCATCACCCCGCTTGATTTTGTCAGCTGCGTTGCAATATCGACACGCACATCAGAAATGTCAAGTACGATTATAAAATCAGATTTCGTTTTCAGGATTTTTTTTGCGTCGCTCTCGGTGATAGAAAAATTGTTTTCGGTCGTGAAAAGTTTCGGCTCCTTTTCCGAGAGATGTCTGATCATCCTGTAGATTATCGCGGCAGAGCAGATGCTATCGTTGTCGTGCGCGTGCACGATGAGTACGTTGTCAGAAGGTTTTATTCTTTTCAAATAATCTGCGGCAGCATTGACAAGTTTCTCGACGATTTCATTCCTCAGATTTTTCACCCATTTTTTTAATTGTCTCCTCATCCAAAAATAAAATCGGCAGTTGGGAATTCTGTTTTCCGGCATTGATCTGGAATTCAGCTATTGACAGCATGGAATCTATGTAGTGAACAATCAACGCTTCGTAATTTCTCGGAGGAGTTGGTCCACTCTCGCCAAAGTGACTCGCAACGATATGAATCACTCCCTCTGGAAAATCTCTTCTGTAAAGTTCCGCAACACCAAGCATAGAGTGATCCAAGAGCACTCCAGTATGTTTAGGTCCTTCGTTACTCATCTGCCACTCTATAACTTTCATTATGTCGTGTAAAACCGCTCCGGCAATCAAATAATCTTTGTTTACTTTCAATCCAAAATTTTTTTGCAAACTGTCTGCGGTTTGAATGCAAATTTCTGCCAACGTAACAGTATGGTTCAACACATCACGGATTGCTGTGCCTAAATTTCCAACGCTGAATGGTGTGTGGACCTTTTCCAATTTCTCCACAGGATATTTTTTGAAATCTTTGTGCGACGGCGCAGGATTTTTTATATAATCGATTACCTTTTTCTTCAGTTCCTTGTCTTGGATTTTTTCCGCGAGCTCGATTAATTTTTGCATAGAAATCACTTGTTAATTAAATTTGAAAATTTCTTAGTAAGAACATTTTCTAATTTGTTCAAAGCTTCAGATTCATTTTCATATCTCACCATTTCTATCATGCCTAAATTGACAGGGCCTAAAACCATGCTTGTAATGTCTGCGCCGGTTTTTGCTAAACAAATTATCGGTTTGTTATGTTGCAAAGCAACCCCCAATTCTATACCAGTTCCGATAGAAGGATTTGATACTTCTGCAATAATCAATTTAGAATTTTTAATAACTTCCAGATTTTTGTTGTAAACTTTAGCTCTTACCGAGAGATCCAAATTCGGGTTATGAATATCTTCGCTACTCATATTAGCTGCATCAACAGTGTCTATATGCGGGACATGTACATTGAGCCCAAATTTTTTTGCAACATCTGCTAGCTTTTCATAAATTTTCCACCATTCTTTTGGTGTATGTCTTAACGAACCAGCTATGTAAACATCTGTCATCAAATCACTTTTCAAATTTTTTGAATCTCTCTTCATTGATTTTCATTTTTTCAAAATAACCAGCTTCCAAATCCAAATCAAGATTCTCGCTCAGGGTAACTGTGTAAATGAAAACATCAATCAACTCTTCCTTGATTTTTTTCATCGTCTCTTCGTTTGGTTTTGTTCCATCATGATCCAAATTCCTCCACATTTTCTTAACAAGATTCGCAAACTCCCCAACCTCCCCAGCTAAGGCGAGCGCACCAAGTTTCAACATTTCTGTTCTTTTGTCAGGATCTTCCGAATCCCAAATCCAATTGTGTTTGTGATCAAAATCTCTCTGAAATTTTACAATATCCTTGAGTTCAACCATTCAATCCCCTGCAATCCGGTTTCTAATTTTTTCCGCAACATCCTTGAAATTATTCCTGTCACCTTTTCTCATCAGACCCAACATTATTCCGTCATTGCTGAACCTCGGAATTATGTGCACATGCAGGTGCGGCACTTCCTGATTTGCCGCTTTGCCGTTCGACTGGCCTATGTTTATTCCGTCTGCATTCGTCGCCGACTTGACAGCCAGAGAAATTTTTTTGGAGAGTGAGTGCAGGTTACCAAGCTCGTCTTCAGGTATTTCGAAGATGTTCTCGTAATGTTTTTTCGGAACCAGCAGCGTGTGGCCGTCGTTCGCAGGATTGATGTCCAAGAATGCGGATACTTTCTCGTCTTCGTAAACCTTGTCCGCGGGTAAAGTACCTTCTACTATTCTGCAAAATACACAGTCCTGCATATCTCTTTCACTCTGTGTATTTTTAGCCGAACAGCGCAGACAAACCGGCTGCAGCTTCTTCGGCCTTCTTTTCAGTCTCTTCTTCTTTTTTCTCTTCTTTCTTCTCAGCAGCTTGAGCAGCAGGAGCGGCAACTGCAACAGCAGCTTGCTTAATCAGCTCGTCAATGTTCTGACCTTCGAGCGAAGCAACTAACGCTTTCACTTTTGTGTCATCAACATTTCCGCCGATGCTTTGCAAAACTTTCTTTATGTTCTCCTCGTTTACTGGTTGCTTTGCCTCATGCAGCATCAAGCTAGCATAAACTTCTTGCATTCAACTTGCACCTCCGATTTTTTCAGCGATAAACTTTGCCTGTTGGTAGGCTTTGGCCAACAAATATTTTACGTTTTCCTTTGTTGGATAACTTATCGCGACAGAAAGATTTAAAGCATTGTTAAACGCTTCTTTCAATTTGTTTATGTAACCCTCTCCAACAAGCACAAGCGAATCTTTCTGGTAAATCATACCCTTGTCGTATATCGCAACAACATTCATCCCAACGCTTACTGGCTCTATTTTCAGCTTCCTCAAAATTGATGCGAGGTCCTTGGAAATAACTGCGCCTTTTTTTGCAACAACCGTATCTTTTTTTATTGCAATCTTGCCTTCCTCGACCCCGGCAGGTATTTTCGCTTTTGCAAACTCGCTGATGGCTGGTCCTGGCAGCAGGCTTGTCGGCCCGGCAGAAACCAATATTTCGTCTTCAGCCACGTCGCCTTCCTTGGCAGAGGTAGGCGACCTCAATTTGCTTATCATCAGATAAATTTTGAACGGCTCTGCCTCGGAGAAAAATATCGCCGGTTGCTTCGGTACAAACTTTTCTATTTCCGAAATTTTTTCCTTGTCCGCGGCCTTTATCGCGTACACCAATGTCGACTTCTTGATCATCTTCATCAGGGCTTTGTCCTGCAAACGCTTTTTGATTTGTTGCATTTGCCTGCTCGGCATCTTATGCATGTCTATGAGTCCGATGACCGGGTATTTTTCAATCAGATTTTTCAGCTCTTCCACGGCTTTCGATTTTTCTTCCTTTACCATCACAACTCAACTCTTATCGGCTTGCTCATTGTCAGCTTCAACTCGACCTTTCCGACGTTGTTTTTTCCTTTCGGCAGCCTCGTTTCCAAAAATTTCATCAGAGCCTCCAAATTTTCCGCAACCTGCTCATCCTTCATGCTTTCGTTTCCTATCGGGCATTGTATTACAGGAGAATCCTTTACCCTGACTTTTACAGACTTTTTCAAGTTTCCGATTAAAATATTGACGTCCCCCGACAAGACTTTCGGAATTTTCCCTTTGGATCCCAACGACTGGCCCAACACCTTTCCTACCGAGGGCATGAGCTTAGCATCAGCTAAAATGAAGTCCGCGCTTTTTGCAATGTTTTTTGCAGCCCTCCTGTTTCTTGCCATCAGCTCTAGGTGGGCTCCAGGATAAACTTCCACCTTGTCAGTTTTTATCGTGTCTGAAAAAACAACAACCTTCGATTCCCTGCCCTTTCCGTGCGGGATGAAAACATCCTCGTTGATTTTGCTCTCGGGTTTTTTCAAGTCCAATTCTTTCAGAGAGACAATAGCGTCAAACGTCTGCGAAAAATTTCTCTTCTTAGAAGACCCGCGCAAATTCTTTACTGCAGTCATTATTTTCTCGTTCATATCGAACTCCTGCCGAAGCAGTAATAGAATAATTGTTAGGTTGTAAGCTTTTTAAAGTTTTTCTAAGTTACTATTTCACCAGTCCATATTAATAAAAACAAATATTCTTTACTGTGAATATGGTGAAAGTATACGTTTCCCAAACTAAAAACATAGGTAAGGGTTTACTCGCTAAATGTGATATTAAAAAAGACGAGATTATTTTCATTGCAAAAGGAAAACTTGTCAAAGACTCTTATGGCCCAGATTACCAAATCGGTCCCAACTGGTTGACAATTAAAAAAAATGTTTGGATAAATCCTTTTGATGATAACCCGTGGAGATTTATCAATCATTCTTAAGTAGTAACA